>CAYVHV010000042.1:5432-10909 GCA_964451305.1 uncultured Acidimicrobiales bacterium
CCTGCGCTCCCGCCAGGCCGGCGGCAAAGCCAGAACACAGAGATCGATGTCTAGTCGAGGGCGTAACCCCGGAGATTTCCGTCATGCGCACCAAAGAAGAGGTGATCATCGATGACCGCAGGCGATGTCCAAACGAGCTCACCAACCGAGATCGCGTCGACCTCAGAACCGTCCGCTGTGTCGAGGATGTACAAATTTCCATCACTCGACCCAACGAAAATTCTGTTCCCTGAAATCGCTGCCGACGAGAGCACTTCGGTGAGGTCGATGCTCCACGCTGTCTCCCCCGACCCGGCATCGATGGCTTGGAACGAACCGTCTCTCGAACCGATGTACACCACGCCATCTGCAACCGCGGCTGTTGCAAACACAGGGCCTTGGGTCTGCACCGACCACAACGGTTCACCGTTCGCGAGGTTGACCGCGGTAATTGACCCATCATCGGAACCAAAGACCACGGCCGGCGCACCGTTCGGTGAGACGTCTGCGGGAATCAACGCACCAGAGCTGAAGATCGAGCGGCCTGTCTGGACGCGCCAGAGCTCGTCTCCGGTTTGGGCGTCGAGCCCATAGAAGATGCTGTCGATCGACCCGATCGCAACAACACCATCGGCAACGAGCGGAGACGAGAGGATCCCCGCGCCGGTCTCGAACCTCCAGACCTCTTCGCCCGACTCGGCGTCGAGCGCGTAGACAACGTTGTCGAAGCCGCCGAAGTAGACCACTCCATCGACGACTGCTGGTGAGCTCTGTTCGCCACCGCCACCGAGTTCGAATCGCCAGAGCTCTTCGCCACTCTGTGCGTCGACGGCATAGAACAGGTCATCATCGGCTCCGAAGAACACGCGCCCATCGACCACCGACGGCGACGCCCGAACTAGGCCACCTACCGGGAATGACCAGCGAACTTGTCCCGTGCTCGCATCGAGCGCGAACAGCGTGTTGTTGAAGGTGCCGGCATAGACAACACCGTCGACGACCGCGGGCGACGATTCGACAACGCCACCGGTATCGAATCTCCAGAGTTCTTCCGCTGAGCTGAGTTCGACTTCGGAATTTGACGAGCCCGTGCGCTCAGCGTCGAAGCGGAAGGTCGCCCACGCATCGACGCCGATCGACGACGTGCCAGCCGATGGGCTCTCGGTGTTGGCGGTGGTCGTATCGGTTGACGCTGCCGTCGACGATTGATCAGAACCGACGGTGCTCGACGTACAGGCGGCGAGCACCATCACCAGCGCGAGAAAGCCGGACGCACCAAGCCGTGAAATACCGGCCATCTACATCACCTGTCGGGGGTCGGCTACGACGACAGGGTCGAGGGTTTCGAGATCATCGAGTTCGCGCATGCCCCATTGTCTCATCGACATCTGCTTCCGGGGAGTCGCCTCGCGAGGAAGCGGCGACTGGAACGAGGTAGCTTGCAGGGCATGTCAATCGTCAAGATCAACGCACTCGAGATCCCACCCCAGGCTGGGGACGAGATCATCAAACGATTTACCGCCCGAATGAACAGCCTGGCGGACGTGGCCGGATTCGAAGGTTTCGAACTTCTGCGTCCAACAGGTGAAGCGGAGACCCGCTGGTTTGTCTATACCCGCTGGGCCGATGACGATTCCTATGCTGCGTGGCGTGACGGCGATGGTGCCCGAAACGCTCACGCTCGCCCGTCGAACGGCGAGGCGAGCGATACGGACACACCCGAGGACGACGCGCCGCAACAACCGGTGAGCATGGGTGCGACCCTCCTCGAGTTTGCCGTCGAGGTGCAAGTCGGCCCTTCCGGCGTCTAGCCAACGTGGGGGCGTCCCTCTCCCACCTGCTCGAAGAGATTCGAGCATGCACCGTCTGTGAGTCGGAGTTCGAGCACTCACCACGACCTGTCGTACAAGCGAGCGCAACAGCGCGAATCGTGTTTCTTGGCCAGGCACCTGGTCGACGGGTCCATGAGACGGGGGTCCCGTGGCAAGACCAAAGCGGTGAGCGGCTTCGCTCCTGGCTCGGACTCACCGACGAACAGTTCTACGACCCGGCGCTCGTCGCGCATGTTCCCATGGGTTTCTGTTTTCCGGGCGCAGCGAAGTCCGGCGACAAGCCACCTCGCCCAGAGTGTGCTCCCTTGTGGCATGAGCGGCTCCTCGAACGATTGCCCAACGACAGGCTTGAGATCGTGATCGGCATGTACGCCCAGAAGCGCTATATCGACAACCGAAAGCAAACGCTGACCGAAACGGTCAAAGACTGGACACAACACCTACCGAGCCAAATCGTGCTGCCCCATCCATCACCGAGAAACCAGTACTGGCTGACAAAGAACCCGTGGTTCGAAGCAGAGACGCTCCCCGCCGTTCGTCAGCGAATCAACGAATTCCTCGCGAGCTGAGCGATGCCTTAACTCACGATGGCCACGCGCTGAATAGAACCGAACAGGTTAGGGTTTCCCGCTCAGTGAATCCCACAAGCCGAACCGCTCCGGCCACACCGAACGCCTCTGTCTCCGCCTCACCAACCCGGATCGGCAACATCGTTGGCATCGCGTACGGCCTCGTTGCGCTGTCCTCTTCCGCGGCTGCGGTCGTTGTACCGACGATCCGAAGTGACTTCGACCTCTCGCTGGCGACCGGTGCATGGGTGATCACCGCCTTTGTTGTTGCCCTCGCGGCGAGCGCCCCGATCTACGGGCGAGTCGCAGACCACCTCGGCCCACGAACACCCATCACGATCGGACTCGCAGTCCTCTCAATCGGGGCCTTGCTTTCTGCGGCAGCACCGAGCATCGGCACGCTCATTGCAGCCCGCGCGCTCCTCGGCTTAGGAGCGGGAGCGATGCCCGTACTCGCTCCGGTCATCATCGCTGCGAACACGACGGTAGAGGACAGACCGCAGGTCCTCACCCGAATGTCGGGTATCGTTGCGGCGTCGGCGTCGGGCTTACTCATCGGCGCTGTACTCGCAGAGTTTTTCGGCTGGCGACCAGCGCTTGCGCTCCCGGCCCTCGGCCTGTTTCTCCTTCGCCCGGTTCGCGGCTTCGCACCGGTGTCCGGGGGCAATCTCAACGGAGTCGATGCACTCGGCGCCGTCGGAGTTGCCCTCATCGCTGTGGGGCTGAACCTCACGTTGCAACTGGCCACGAATGTCACGACCGGTGTTACCGGCGTTGTCCTCGTGGTCGTTGGTCTTACCGGCAGCATCATCGGCGGTCGTCGAAACGAACCGTTCATTCCACGCTCGGTGCTCCGGCGGGCGGCGACGTGGCGCGTAGCGGTCGCTGCGTCAGCAATCCCAGCGACCTTCTTCTCGCTGCTCATCGTCATCCCAGATGTATTGACCGAACAGCATGATCTTGGGCGGATCACGATCGGTGCCCTGTTGTTTCCCGCTGCACTCACCGGCATCTTCGTCGGCCCGCTCGCTATCCGGCTGCGAAAGCATGTGTCGGCCGCACAAGTTGCGGCGGTTGGATTGTCGATCGCGTCGATCGCGATGTTCGGGTCCGCCTTTTTGATGTCGTCGCCGGTCGGTTTGGCGATCTCGTTCTCGCTGTTGGCGGTTGCGTTCGGCATCGGCCAGGGCGCGCTGCTCGGGCTACTGACCAATGCCACACCGCCGCACGAGCAGGGAGCCGCACTCGCGGTCTTTATGGTGATCTTCTTCATGGGAGGCGGCATCGGCGGCACAATCCTGACCATCTTGAGCCAAGAGCTATCCCTTTCGATCACACTCGCAATCATGGCAACACTGCCGGCGTTGGCAGCGTTGTCAGTTCTTGTCACACCGGTTGCTGAAACCGAGCACTGAAAACGCGAAACGGCGCCGGGCACGCCCGACGCCGTCACGTTGTTTGCCGCAGGTGCGGCTGTCATCATCTAGCTAGCGAGCACCAAGGTGCTTCCGGCGATGATCAGATCAGGGTTGGTGATCTGTGGGTTCAGTTCGAGCAATTCCTCGACGGTGGTTCCGTTGTCCAGCGCAATCGCTGAGAGCGTGTCACCCAAACGCACGACGTAGCCGTCGGCGAATGCAAGAGACTCAGGAATCTCTTCGGGAGCTCCCGCCTCGGGAATCACGATCTGCTGACCGACAACGATCAGATCAGGATTGGTGATCTGCGGGTTGGCAGCGAGAAGCTGGCCGATCGTGACACCGTTGGCAGCTGCGATGCCGCCGAGAGTCTGACCAGGAGCAACCGTGACAACTCCGTTGCTACCAACTGCATCGTTTGTGTCAGCGACCACAGTGTCTGCGGTTGGGATGA
Source organism: uncultured Acidimicrobiales bacterium (assembly GCA_964451305.1). Classification (GTDB taxonomy): domain Bacteria; phylum Actinomycetota; class Acidimicrobiia; order Acidimicrobiales; family SHLQ01; genus SHLQ01. The sequence continues at coordinate 9,685 of CAYVHV010000042.1, forward strand.
CGATCTCTTGACCGACAACGATGAGGTCAGGATTGGTGATCTCCGCGTTTACTGCAAGAACCGCAGCCAAGGTGACCTCGTAACGGACCGCGATGTCGGCCAGGGTGTCGCCGGCTGCGACCGTGTGGATCTGTGGTTCGAGCACAGGCTCTTCCTCGATCACGACAGTCTCGTCTTCAACAATCTCGTCTACGACGGGGACCTCTTCGATGACCTCTTCCTCGACAGGGACCTCTTCGATGATCTCCTCTTCGACAGGGACCTCTTCGATGACCTCGTCTTCGAGAGGTTCTTCTTCGATGATCTCCTCCTCGACGACGTCCTCTTCAGCACCTTCGTCCACGGACTCGTCGTCGGCAGGTTCTTCGTCACTGATCTCGCAAACAACATCATCGAAGGGAAGCGGTTGGATGACGACAAGCTCGTCGTCGGTGACGTCCAGTTCAGGAACGAAGATGCACTCGGCCTCTTCGCCTTCGAGACACGCAATGAAGTCTTCGAAGACCGGAATGGTCTCGCACTCGGAAATAGGATCGCCGAATCCGCAGTCGAAGTAGACGTCGCCAACGGCTATACCCAACTCGTTGGAACGAAGATTGATGGACTCATTGGTAGGAAGTCCAATGGTGTCGGTCAAGCACTCGTCGACGATAAAGCACTCGTTGAGGTACTCCTCGATCTCATCATCGTCGTAATACTCTTCGAGTTCCTCCGGTGAGTACTCGTTGAGCACTTCGCACGACTCGAAGTCGTCCACGATTTCGCACTCGTAGTACACATCGCCAATCTGGACACCAAGCGAATTGGACTCGACTCGAATGGGGCTGAACGAGCACCCGTTGTCCACACCTTCAAGACAGTCGATGTACGCCTCTTCCGATGGCGCAAAGTCACATGGGAAGACCGGCTCGCCGAATCCGCAGTCGAAGTATTCATCCCCAACCCGGATACCCAGCTGGCTTGCGTTGGCGTCCAAGGGAAGGAACGAGCACTCGTTGCCCACACCTTCAAGACAGTCGATGTACGCCTCTTCCGATGGTGCAAGGTCACAGTCGATCAGTGGCCCATCAAATTCGCAGTCATCGATCGGGATGACTTGGATAGGGACGGGTTGAAAATCATCCTGAGGAAGGATGAACGTGGAATCAGGAACGCCATCGAGGGGGATGAGCCGCTGCTCACCCGCAACGAGGTCGTAGTAGTGATATTCCTCGTCGTAGTAGTG
>CAYVHV010000042.1:11009-27546 GCA_964451305.1 uncultured Acidimicrobiales bacterium
GTCGTAGTAGTGATATTCCTCGTCGTAGTAGTGCTCATCGTCGTAGTAGTGCTCATCGTCGATCGGGGTGATATCACCACATTCGGTCTCATGGTCGAGACTCCCCTCATTTGCGAGTGCGATCGACGGCGTTGCAGTGATGAATCCCACCACCAGCGCCATGACCGCAACGGTGGACAATGTCCTGTTGCGTTTCATTTGCTGATTCTCATTTCTTTGTTTGGTATTAACTTGCGGTGCTCCATCGGCAACCGCCGGAAGAAAAATGACCAAATTTGGTACTTTCCATCGAACGACCTATTCGCACGAACCCGGGTCCCGTCACAAGCCCTCGAAAGCGAGCCACGGCTGCGGATTACGTGGTCGTAAGATTCCTCAAAATCGATGAGGGATTCGTCCACGACGCTGCGAGTATCTAGTGCGTCGAGACGCGTTCTCGACACAAATCCCCATCTAGACCGGTAGGAAAAACATGAACTTCACTTCACGGGGAGGCACGCAATGACGTCCTCCAATCGAGTCGCCAGTTGGCGCCTAGTAGCTGCGTTCCTCGCAATCGCCCTCACGGCGGCGGCGTGTAGCAGTAGCTCGACCACGACCGCTGAGGCGGCAGGGGCTGATGAGCTCACTGCCGACGTCGAAAGCAGCGAACCTGTCGAGGAGGTCGAGCCCGAAGTTGAAGAAGTTACCGACGGCGTCACCCAGACGCTGCGCATCGGCGCTATCCCCGACCAAGAACCAGAGCGCTTGCAGCGCACCTACGATCTGCTCGCCGATTACCTCGAAGAAGAGATCCCGGGTCTCGCAGTCGAATACGTTCCGGTAACCGAGTACTCGTCGGCAGTCACCGGCTTTAGCGTCGGAGATCTCGACGCCGTGTGGTTCGGCGGACTGACCGGCGTTCAGGCGCGACTCGAAGTCGAAGGTTCGAACGCCATCCTCCAGCGAGACATCGACGAGGACTTCACCTCGGTATTCATCGCTCGAGCAGACAGCGGAATCGAACCGTTCGGCGCCGTCGACGGACTCCAGGCACTCGCCGGCCGTTCGTTTACCTTTGGCTCCGAGTCGTCGACATCGGGGCGACTGATGCCCCAAGCGTTCCTGAACGACGCGGGCATCGATCCAGCGAATGACTTCGCTGGCCAGCCCGGCTTCTCGGGAAGCCACGACGCGACCATCGAGGTCGTCACCGCTGGCAGCTTCGAAGTCGGTGCACTCAACTCTCAGGTGTGGGACGCACGCGTTGAAGAAGGCGTCGTCGACACCAGCGAGGTCATCGAGATCTTCCGCACGCCGGAGTTCTTCGACTACCACTGGGTTGCCCAACCAGACCTCGACCTTCGCCTCGGCGAAGGCTTCACCGAGGATCTCACAGAGGCATTCATCGACCTCGATGCAACGAATCCCGATCACGCCGAGATCCTCGAACTCTTCGGCGCTGGCTCGTTCATCGTCACCGAAAACGACAACTACGAAGCAATCGAACTGGTAGGTCGAGATAGCGGCCTCATCCGCGAGTAACCAAGCGGATCTTCGTGAATGTCGATCACCACGTAGAAATCACGAACCTCACCGTCACACACGGAGACGTCGTTGCGCTCGACGATGTCTCCGTGACGGTCGGGGCTCATGAGCGCGTCGTGCTGATCGGACCGAGTGGTGCGGGCAAGTCCTCACTCCTCAACACCATTGCTGGCCTCGTCGAACCAACATCGGGAACCGTGTCGGTTCTTGGGTCGCCGCTGTCGCAGCTACAGGGCAACGCGCTTCGTCGGCACCGCAAACGAGTCGGCATCGTAAGCCAAGACCTCGGGCTAGCACCGTCGCTGCGGGTGGTTCACTCGGTCAACGGTGGTCGCCTCGGTTCGTGGTCGACCGCGAATGCGATTCGTTCGCTGGTGCGGCCCCGCGGTCGGACCGATGTTGGCGGGGTCCTCGCACGCGTCGGTCTCGAGGACCGGATCGACGCTCGAACCGGCGACCTCTCCGGAGGTGAACAGCAACGCGTCGCGATCGCCCGCACGCTTATTCAGAACCCGGACCTGCTTCTCGCCGACGAGCCAACCTCGTCGGTCGACCCAGAACTCTCCAACCGAGTGATGGCGCTGCTCTGCGATCGTGAGGCGCCGTGGGCTGGCATCATCAGCGTCCATGACCCCGAGCTCGCAATCCGCCACGCCGACCGGATCGTCGCCTTGAACAATGGCCGGATCGTCTTTGATCGCGGTGCGAATATGGTCACCGAGGCAGATATCGCCGATCTCTACGAGCGGGCCTGAGCCCGTGGTCGCAGTCAACCCGCAGCACACATCAAATGACCGATCGGCTGGCCGTCAACGCACTGCGACCCTGCTCGCTCTCGGCCTGTTATGGGCGGGATGGCGTGCCGGTATCAGCACCGACATCGTCAATACCCGCGGGTTTCCAAACCTCGCCGAGTTCTGGTCGGCGAGCCTTCGTCCAGAGCTCAACAGCGAGTTCGTTCGGCTCACGATCGATGCCGCGCTCTCGACGTTCGCACTCGCCGTTCTCGGCACCGTTGCCTCGTTGGGTATTGGTGCCGCTGGAGCACTTGCCACGTCGAATCTCCTCTGGGGCAAAACCGCTCTTCGAACGACCGCCGAAGCGCTGCTCGTGGTGCCGCGGGCAATCCACGAAGTCATTTGGGCACTCCTCCTCGTGCAGGTCTTCGGGTTCGATCCAATGGTCGCGGTGGTGGCGATCGCGCTCCCCTTCGGGGCGGTGACAGCGAAGGTATACGCAGACGCCATCGACACTGCAGACCGATCGTCGTTCGATGCGCTCCGAGCCACAGGTGCCGGCCGCATCTCGGCACTCTTCTACGGGGTCTTGCCCACCGTGCGTCATGACCTCGTCTCGTACGGCTTCTACCGCATGGAATGCGCGGTGCGCTCCGCCGCAGTCCTCGGCGTGGTCGGGGTGGGCGGGCTCGGCTTCCAACTCGATCTCAGCTTTCAGACACTCCGTTACCAAGAGATCTGGACGCTCATCGTGGCACTCATGATCTTGAGCGGGCTCATCGACCGCTGGTCAACGGTCATCCGCCGATCGACCGAACAGACCGTGAGTCGTCTTTCGATCCTTGCGATCGCGCTTCTCGTCCCAGCGTCTGCATGGTGGGCAGGCCTGAACCCATCGGTGCTTTGGAGCGAGCGTTCTCGCACCCTCGCTTCCGAGCTACTCGCGGAGTTGGCGTCACCTCGTCTCGGACCGGGCGGATGGGGAGAGTTGGCTCGTGCCTCGGTCGACACTGCAGCGCTTTCTCTGTTGGCGCTCGCCCTCTCGGCGGGCGGTGGCCTACTCATTGCGTTGATCGCACGACGACGAACCGAGACGCTCGCACCCCACACGGTGCGGTCAGAATCGGTTGGCGTGGTTACTCGACTACTGCTGCTCTTGGCCCGGAGTGTTCCCGCGCCGATGTGGGCGTTCCTCGCAGTGCTCGTCTTTTTCCCCGGGTTATGGCCCGGGGCGATCGGGTTGGCGATCTACAACTTTGGCGTGCTCGGTCGCCTCTTCGCCGAAGCGATCGAGGAATCCGATACCGCAGCAACCGATCAGCTTCTTGCGACCGGTTCGACCGGTGTAACGGCAGTCCTCTATGGCTCGATCCCAGCGGTCGCCCCTCGCCTCATCGCACTCAGCCTTTACCGATGGGAAGTCATCGTGCGCGAGACGGTCATCGTCGGCGTAGTCGGCGCCGGAGGACTCGGACAGCTTCTCAACGAACACCTCGTCGCGAGAGACTTTGCCGCCGTGACCGGCGTGATCATCGTCCTCACACTCGCGGCCATCATCGTCGATTCTCTCGGAGCCCTGACGCGCGCACAGCTTCGATAGCAGTCGAACAGACGAGGGTATTACCGAGACGGCGGTTGCAGGTATGGCGTTGCCGGGTTGATCATTCGGGGGCGGATCGGAAACTCCTCGACATCGATCCAGGTTCCCTGCGAGTGGTGGGTCACGATCGTGTCCTCGACCTCGATGAGCACCGTTCGTTCCGACATCACATCGTCTGCTGGCGAAGGGCGAACGATGCCTCTGCCCGTCACATGTAGTGTCCGGCCGGTCTGGAAGTCGACGGTCATGAATCCGATCCGATCATCGATCCGTAAGTTGCCGAGCGTGTTGAACATGCCGTTGCCCATGTAGTCGGGCATCGAAAGCGTGCTCGCATCCAACACGGTCACGAAGCCAGCGGGGCCTCCACGATGGGTTGGATCAGCGCCGTTCACCTCGTGAAAGCTCGCGAGAAATGCGGTGTCTGTCGCTCGGAGCTGCGCAATCGATTCTTCGTCGAGCGTCGGTGACGATGTACCCGGTCGTTCTGCCGCATGTGACCCGTTGTCTACAACCGCGTGATCTCGCTTGTAGATGTACTTGTTGCAGATTCCAAAGTTTCGTGTCAGCCGGTAGTGAAGGGTTCCATCACTCGCGGTTGCCTGACCGATCGACTTGATCCTCCGTCGATACGACGGATCAAAGAACAACACACCAAGATGCGAAGTGTCCGAAACGTTCGCCATCAGTGGATCGCCGGGGACATGCTCTGGCTGCACCGAGAGGGTGATCGCATCAAGGGCTGTAAAGAGCTGGCGGTCCTGCGCGCCGAAGAGCGGTGAGGACCATGGTCGGCCAGCTCGATCGACGGTGGTGGCAACGCCGAAGGTGCGTTCTTCGATGAACTCTGCCTCTCGCACGTGCAGGCCTGGTGTCATCGACCGCTGAGCCATTGCTTCGAAGGCATCGGAGTCCACACCTGCTTCGCTCTGGATCGCGATTTCGCCTTCGTGAAAGTACTTCATGACCCTCGTTTCAAAATATTTCGGACCTTGCTTCTGAGTCGGAGACTCGACTTCTGCGTCGGAGACGTCACTTCTGAGTCGGCGACTTCCGGGTTCCAGCAAACCAAAACGGAAGCGCCACCAAAAGGAAGGCGCCAACGATGTTGCCGATCGCCGCCGGAAGGATGCTCCAGGCAAATGCATCACCCCACGGCGCTGCTTCACCGGTCATGCCATAGATCGAAAAGAACGCCATGTTCGCCGGGCTGTGCAGAAATCCAAAGCTCACAAAGGCGGTCACGATGACAAAGATAGGCACGAAACGACCGACGACCGTCCGACCCATGATGGAGAGGAATGCGGCCATGCCGACCAACCAGTTCCCGAGAATGCCCGAGATGATCGCTTGGAAGAAGCCCTCGACCCCGCCGACCTCGCGGTATCGAAGTTTGCCGTCAGCAATGTCGAGGAGGAGCTCCGATTGCACCGGTTGTAGATCGTGCGCGTAGTTGATCACCGCACCGATCACGAAGGCACCGACCATGTTGCCGACGGCGGCAAGGCCCCACAGACGGAACAGCGCCGGTACAAGACCAGCGAATCCACCGTGCTCCCGGTAGAGCCCGAGAAACGTCGCCGGGGTCTCCACGTTGATCTCGGTAAAGAGGAGCGCACCGGTCATGACGACGAGGAAGAACCCGACCGAAAAACCAAAGCCTTCCAACAAGAGCTTCGGCCCATCCGACTCGACGCCAGCACCGAGGACGACACTAAAGAGCGCGCCGACCACAATGAACGAGCCGGCGAGCATCGACAAGACAAGCACCTTGGGCGTCGTCATGCTGCTCGCCCGCGCGGCGTTTACCTCCGCCATCTCCAGCAGCACGAGATCGGGTGAGATGAACTGCTGTTCTGGAAAGAAGTGTTCGTGCTCGGCCTTCTTCTTTTGCGCCGGACCCGTCACAGGTCAGCCTTTCGCGTGGAGATCGCGAGCCGATCGCCAGAACCCCGCGGCAACTTCGACAGGATCAGTGTCGGTTGGAAAATCAGAGACCTTCAGCACTGCCCCGTTGAAGGTTGGGGCGTTCCAGAACGGGTCGTCAGCGTTCAGCTCGAGCCGGTCCGGCCACCAGATCCCGAGATAGAGGTATGGCTCTGGGATGCCATCATCACCTGGCGAAGCTCCGTAACTCCCGCGATGGTCTTCATCGCCGATCTCGATAGCTGGATCGAAATGGCCTGGCCAGAGCTGCGGCTCTGAAGCATCGACCGACTCGTCATCCTCGCGAACCAGGTTGAGCGCGTCGAAGGCCATGTTGAACCACGAACCAAGCCAGTCCGACGCGAGCTCGTCAATGGTGAGATCGGCATTGGCGTCACCGACCGCAGGCGAATCATGCTCTGCGGCTGTCTCTGGATCGAGCGCTTCGCCAAGGAAGTCCGATGCGGCGTTCAACGTGGTGATCGGCGCGACGCGGGACTCGCTTCCAACTTCGTCGATGAGTTCCCGACCAGCAACACGGATACGACGGTCGCCAAATACCGGGGTACCGAAGCCACCTTCAGTGGCCCGGAGTCCGAAGCGTTCGGTCTGGCGATACCGGGCTGGAGCAATCACGTACGTCGCGAGACGATGGAGCGCAAGCCGAGTCTCGATCAACGTATGAGGAACTGCGGATAGGGGCGTCATGATTCTCCTAGGTGGACACTGCCACGATTGTTATGGGCCGCAACCCAGTCGATCGGTCCGGTGTTCCAGAACGTTGACCAAAGTTGCGGCCCGTCAATTTTCTCAGATCAGAAACGCATCGGTGATGACTTCGACCAAGGCGGGTCCGCGGTATGCAAACGCTGCCTCGAATGCTGGTTTGAGATCCTCGATCTTGGTTACCTGAAATCCCTTGACCCCGCAGAGTTCTGCCATGGCGGCAAAGTCCGGATTCACAAGACTTGTTTGCCACACCTCCCATTCAGCGGTGCGCTGCTCTTTGGAGATCTTGCCGAGCTCATGGTTGTTCATGACGACGTGGGTCATATTCATGTCGTACTTTGCGAGGGTCGTGAGCTCCATCGCGTATTGCCCGAGCCCACCGTCGCCGCTCAAGCTCACGACTTGCCGCTCGCCACCGACCGCGGCCCATGCTCCCATTCCCGCCGGGAGTGCAAAGCCAATGGAACCCAAGTATCCAGACATCAAAACGTCTTGCCCGGCTTTGGATTCAAAGTACCGACCAAAGGCATAGGTGTTGTTTCCAACGTCGACAGCGATCACCGCATCGTCGTCGACGGTTTCGGTAAGCGCAGCCAAAACAGCGGCCGACCCGAGCCCGTTGCCGTTGTCGTCTTGTTCGCGCCGAGCCTTCTCCTCGCGCCAGATCGCCCATCGTTCGGCGAGCTCTTCTCGCATGTCGATACAACTCGTCGACTCCGGAAGCCCGGCGAGCATCTCCCGAGCTGTGACGGCGACATGACCTTGGAGAGGAAGATCGACAGCGTGAAAGCGGCCGAGCGCCATTGGATCGGTGTCGACCTGGATGATGGGTTTGTACTCGGCAATACCGGTGTGGTTCGAGAAGCTTGCACCAAAGACGATCAGCAGATCCGATTCGTTCATAAACCAACTGGCCACCGGCGTACCGGACCGCCCAAGAACGCCACAACCAACGGATTCATCGTCACCGATAATCCCCTTTGCCTTGAATGTGGTGGCGATCGGCGAGCCGATCCGATCTGCGAGCGCACGAATGTCATCCATGTGCCCGCGAGCACCATCACCAACAATGATGAGCGGCCTCGTCGACGACGCGAGCATCTCGACAGCTCGATCGAGCTCGGGTTTCGGTGGGGAGATTTCATTCCGTCCGGTGCGCCCGGCAGGGACGCCCGCCTCGACGTCGTCGCCGACGACCAGATGTTGCACTTCGTCGGGAAAGATGAGGTGGGACACATTGCGTTCGATGATCGCTGTCTTCATCGCGAGCGTGGCGAGCTCGACATGATTCGATTCTGCATTGACGGTCTGGCTGTAGGCGGAAACGCCAGCAAAGGCAGCTTCGAGGTCAGTGTCTTGGAAGGCCCCGCGTCCTTTGACGCTCGACGGAACCTGCCCGCTCAACGCGAGCACCGGAGCGCGGTCTTCTTTCGCGTCGTACAAGCCGGTGAGCAAGTTCGTCGAGCCTGGCCCAGCAATACCAAAGCAACCAGCGGGCACGCCGGTGAGCTTCCCATAGGCCCCGGCTGCGAACGCCGCAGCCCCTTCGTGACGAATACCGATATAGGTGAGGTCGCCGCGATCTTCGGCCTTTCGTAGGGCATCGGCAAACCCGAGGTTTGAGTGGCCGACCATCCCAAAGACATGGGTCAACCCCCAGTTGACCATCGTCTCGACCATCACGTCAGAAACGGTCCGCTCCAACACCTCTTCAGGTGGGAGCGCAACCCACACCTCGGTCTCGCGGATCTCGGTTTTGAAACACTCTGGAGCATCGGAAAATCCGGAGGGTGGCAACCCATCGAGTGGTGAGTAGTCATATCCGTGCCATGGGCATCGAAGCCAACCGTTCTCGATCGAGCCTTCCCCGAGTGGCCCGCCTTGATGAGGGCAGGCATTGTCGATGCAGCCGAACTTGCCCTCGTACTTGCTTACAGCGAAGGTCCGGCGCCCAATCGCTACCGTCGTGACACGCCCTTCATCGAGCTCCTCGGTTCCAATCAACCGATGCCATTCAACCTCTTGAGAGTCTTCCACGTGCGTGCTCCGCTTCTTGTCTAGTTCCGCCGCAACACACTAGAGGCCACCCGGCCTGCGCTGCGAGGCCGAACTAGTCGCCTTCACCGGGGACGGCCTCATATTCGGCTTCCCACCGTATCTCCGCCACGCGTTGGGCGATCTCTTCTTCGGTCAAGTCGTCGGCGACACCTTGGCGCGCACCCACCTGCGCCACGACTCGAGCAATCCGTTCGCTGACGGCGGTGACCTCGTCGAGCGGCGGAAGTACTCCAGCGCCTTCGACGCCTTGGGAATCGGGATCTGCAACAGCTTGGGCCGCAGCCATGAGCATCTCGTCGGTAATCTTCGTCGCGTTGCTGGCAACTGCACCCAAGCCAATGCCTGGAAATACATAGACGTTGTTCGACTGCGAGATCGTGTGGGTCACGCCATTGATCGTCACGGGATCGAACGGAGATCCGGTCGCCACGATCGCGGCACCATCGGTCCACTCGAGGAGGTTCTGCGGTATCGCTTCAGAGTGACTCGTTGGATTGGAAAGAGGCAGGATGATCGGCCGGTCAGCGCTCTTGGCCATAGCCCGGATCGCGTCTTCGGTGAAGAGCCCTCCGACACCGGAAACACCGATCAATACCGTTGGTTCAAACTTCTCGACAACGGCCGCGAGCGTTTGTTCTTCGATGCCCCACGAATCGACGATCGACGCTGGGAACGCAAGCGGCACCTGAAAGTCAGCCAAGTTGTCCCGACCGTCGTCAACGACGCCGTCCGCGTCGAAGAGCATCAACTGCGCTCCGGCTGATTCGACGCCCGCGTTACCGAGCGCCGCGAGGATCATCGACCCGATACCCGAACCAGCGGACCCAGCGCCAACAATGCAGACTCTCTGGTCAGCAAAGTCCTGACCGGATTGCGCAACAGCTGCGGACACAACCGCCAACGCCACAGCAGCGGTGCCCTGAATGTCGTCGTTGAAGCTCAAGATGTTGTCGCGATGACGGTGGAGGATCGGGGTCGCGTTTTGTTGCGCGAAGTCTTCCCATTGCAGGAGAACGTTTGGCCACCGACGTTTCACCTCTTCGACGAACTGGTCGATGAACTCGTCGTATTCGGCCTGGCCAATGCGTTCGTTTCGTACACCCAGGTAGCAGTCGTCGGACAACCGTTCTTCGTTGTTCGTTCCAACGTCGAGCATGATCGGCAAGGTGCGTGATGGGTTGATGCCACCAAATGCGGAGTACAGGCTCAGCTTTCCGATCGGGATTCCCATGCCTCCGATTCCCTGATCGCCAAGACCGAGGATCCTCTGCCCGTCGGTCACGACGATGACATCGATGTCTTGGGTGATGGACTCGAGCTGGGAGCGCATTCGGCTCCGCGACTCGTAGCTAAGGAACAACCCACGTGGGCGCCGGTAGATCCGGCTGAACTGCTCGGATGCATCTCCAACGGTCGGGGTGTAAACGATTGGAAGCGCGTCGGCCAAATGCTCCTTCACGAAACGAACGAAGAGGACTTCATTGCTGTCTTGGAGCGCTCGAAGGTAGATGTGCTTTGCGAGCGAACCTTCGGCGCGCTCGAACTCGAGAAGGGTTCGCCCAAGCTGTTCTTCGATCGTCTCAACGGCGGGCGGTATGAGCCCTTCGATTCGCAGCTCCTCGCGCTCAGCGAGCGTAAAAGCTGTCCCTTTATTTCGCATTGGATCGTTCAGAATGTCGCGACCGCGATGGATCCTCGCAGCGTCGTCGTGTGAGTCTCGATCTTCCAACATGATCAGTTCCTTTTGCCGTGGCCCAACCAGCCATTTACTTCACTTCTCGACACTACGCCGATCTCGAAAAGGCCCACCGTAGAAGTTAGCGAGAATCGGCCTCCAAACCCGTACCGCCCACGCCGTTCTTTTGCGCGAAGCACCGCCTCCGCTACGAACGATCACCGACGAGGATGGTCGTCGAATAGTGCAATGAACCAACGGTGAGCTCGGCATCGAGGCCACGCGCCACCTCATCCATAAGCGAGCCGATGAAGTGAATGTTCTTCGGGAAAATCGAGGCCGCTTGGGCTCGGAAGAATACCGAAGCGTTTACGGTCCCCTCGTCGATGTAGAAGTGGACCTCTCGCATGCACTTGGCCGTATCGTCGTCCTCGTGGCGGGCATCGGGTGTGTTTGAGATCGTGATGACGGCTCGCTTCGATTCCGGGAACGCGTTGAGACAATCGATCACGTTCTCGATCTTGTTCGACATACCTTCTCGGTAGTCGCCCTGCCCTCCCCCGCGTTCGGCAGAGAAGTGTTGCAGTTGTTCATCGGTGAGTTCACGCTCGAGGTTCCAGGCGCTGTACGCATCGAGGACTTCGACCGGGAAGAGGTCGGTTTCGACGACGTAGTCGCTCATATCGAGATCTTGGGTGAAGTTCCGTACCGGCGAGTCCTTCGAGATCTCGGTCATGTGCTCCCACGCCTCGCGAACGGTTCTCGTCGTCGTGCTACTCATGGTGATCTCCTGTCTCGAGAGCGATGCTCTTGATGTCGAGAAACTCATCGAGGCAATCGGCGCCGTGTTCTCGACCGATACCTGACTCCTTTACGCCCCCGAATGGCAAGGCGCTGTCGAATATCTGTGTGGTGTTGAGCCCGACAACGCCCGCTTCGAGCTCGGCGCCGACACTTGCGAGATGATCGAGGTCGTCGCTATAGGCGTAGGCAGCGAGGCCAGCATCGGTGTCATTTGCCCACGCCACGACATCGTCGTCGTTCGTAAAGCGATAGAGGCAGGCCATCGGCCCGAAGATCTCCTTGGTATAGATGTCCATCTCGTTCGTGACGTTCGTGAGCACCGTGGGCTCGACGAACAAGCTGTCAGCGTCATGGCCTGGGCCGTCGGTCAGCTGGTTGGCACCCTTTCGCATCGCGTCGTCGAGCAGCGAAACGAAGTGGTCCTTTGCCCGACGATTGATGAGGGGCCCGAGATCTGAGGTCTCATCCATTCCGTCTCCGACCTGGAGCGCCGAAACTCGTTCGGCGAGTCTCTCTGCAAACTCGTCATAGACGTCATCGTGGATGAAGAACCGATTGGCCCCCACACAGATTTGACCGTTGTTGTAATACCGAGCGTTGACGGCATCGTCGACCGCTCTGTCGAGATCGGCATCGGCGAAAACGACGAACGGTGCGTTACCACCAAGCTCGAGCGAAAGGCGCTTCATCGTTCCGGCGCACTGGCCATACAGCGCTTTCCCGACGTTGGTCGAGCCCGTGAAGGACACCGCCCGGATTTCCTTTCGTTCGGCAATAGCGGTACCAAAGTCCGCCGGCGTCGAGGTTGTCACGACGTTGATGACCCCGTCCGGGATCCCTGCGGTGGTGGCGAGCTGGGCGAGCGCCGATGCGACGAGCGGAGTTTCCTCCGATGGTTTGAGCACCACGCTGCACCCAGCAGCGACCGCAGAACCGACCTTGACCAAGACCGCGGCGATCGGGAAATTCCACGGGGTGATCGCAGCAACGACGCCAACGGGCTGCTTCGACGTGAAGTGTGAACGAGTTGACGATGGCGCCGGGAGCTCCTCTCGACCACCATCGACGGCCATCTGAGCGCTCCAGCGAATCGCTGCCGTGCCAGCCCCGACCTCGCCGCGCGCTTCACGAAACAACTTGCCGCTCTCAGCCGTAGCGATCTCGGCGATCTCTTCGGCGTGTTCGTCGATGATGTCTGCCCACACTCGCAGGAGGCTGGCGCGATCGGTTGGCGACGTTCGCGACCATGAGCGAAAGGCATCGCTCGCGATCGTGACCGCACCGTTGATCGATGCTGCGTCGCTATCGGTGGCCTCGGCCACCATTTGCCCGGTCGATGGGTTGAAAACCGGGAACGTCGATGTTGACTCGACCGCTTTGCCGTTCACCCATGCGCTCGTAGCCGTCTCGATCAGGCTCATTGGTTCGCTCCTATCGATCCGTCGATGACGACGACCGGTTTGATCACGTCTCCCGATGTCATTGCACCGACCGCATCTTCAACCGCGTCGATGGAATCGAACATGGTGATGAGTTTGTCAAAGGGAAACACACCCTGTTTCCACAAGTCGATGAGTTTCGGGATGAACGTCTTTGATTCTGCATCTCCTTGGATGACGCCGCGGAGCGACTTTCCAGGAAGGAGACCCATCATCTCGATGGTGACCTCGGTTCCGGGAACGCCGGGGGCGATCATCGCGGTGACGCCCAACGGTCCGCAGCTGTCGAATGCCTGTCGAAGCACCGCGGGATTACCGGTGGTATCGATCGAGTAGTTCACGCCACCGGGCACGACGTTGCCGATCGCCGCGAGCAGCCCTGCGCCGTCGTCAAAGCCAGCGGGATTGAACGTGTGGGTCGCACCGAGTTCGGTAGCCATCTCAAGTCTGCTCGGGTTCACATCGACGGCGACGATGGTGGTCGCTCCGACGATCGACGCCGCCATGAGCGCCGACAGCCCAACGCAACCGCATCCGAAGATGGCGACACTGCTACCAGCGTTGACGTCGAGGGTATTCATTACCGTTCCGGCACCCGTCTGCACGCCGCAACCGAGTGGAGCCAACGTGGCAAGCGGCAGATCCGTATCGACCTTGATCGTGTTCGTGACATGGCTGAGGGCGTAGGTGGCGAACGATGACTGCTGAAAGAATGAACCGTTGACGTCGGGAACGGAGCTGTTGAGGGTCCGATGGGTTCGATCGCCGTCGGGACGGGTACCGGCAAAGTTCAGCGAGCCATGGTCGTCACAGTAGGAGGGCTTTCCGGCACTGCACTGCGCACAGGTACCGCAGTAGTCATAGGTCATGATGACGTGATCACCCGGTGCGAACTCGGTTACCGACTCGCCTACGTGTTCGACGACGCCCACGCCTTCGTGGCCGAGCACGATCGGAAAGGCGCAGAGGTCTTTCACCTTGCTCATGACATCGGTGTGGCAGATACCCGTCGCCGCGACCTTGACGAGGATCTCTTCGGGACCTGGAAGCCGGAGCTCAAGTTCAGTCGTCACAAAAGGAAGATCTGGGCCCGTTGCGACCGCTGCGTGCATTGAGACCGTGCTGGTGTCGTTCTTCACGTCGCAATAGTAGAGGTGCTCCAACCTCTCGGAGAAGCTGCTCGCACTCGATATATGCTCAGGCAACAACCAGACGAAAGAAGATCATGGCTTCCGAAGAGAACCTCGCTCACGTTGGACTGATCGGCCTCGCCGTCATGGGCCAGAACCTTGCGCTCAACATTGCCGACAACGGCTATTCGATCGCGGTGTACAACCGCACGACCGAGACCACGACGACGTTCGCAGAAGCCACCGACGATACCCAAGACGTTCGAGCGACCGAGACGATCGAAGAGTTCGTCGCTGCACTCGATCGTCCACGGCGCATCCTGTTGCTCGTGAAGGCCGGTGTCGTCGTCGACAAGGTCATCGAGCAACTACTGCCTCACCTCGAAGAAAACGACATCATCGTCGACCTCGGCAACTCCTTGTTCACCGACACCGAACGCCGTGCCGCCGAGCTCGAATCGACCGGCGTCCGGTTTGTCGGCTCGGGAGTCTCCGGCGGAGAAGAGGGTGCACGCAACGGTCCGTCGATCATGCCCGGGGGCGATGCGACTGCATGGCCAGAACTGCAAGACATCTTCGAAGCCATCGCCGCCAAGGCAGGACCGGGCGGCGATGAACCTGCGACGTCATGGATCGGTCCGGGTGGGTCAGGTCATTACGTAAAGATGGTGCACAACGGCATCGAGTACGGCGACATGCAGGTGCTGGCCGAAGCCCATCTACTGCTCCGGGAGCTCGGACAGTCGCCAGACGATATGGCTGCAACATTCACCGATTGGAACCGGGGTCGCCTTCAGTCGTACCTCGTCGAGATCACTTCGGAAATCCTCGCAGCAAAGGACGACGACGGCACGCCGATGATCGATGTCATCCTCGATGCTGCCGGCCAAAAGGGCACCGGCAAGTGGACGGTCATCTCTGCGATGGAACTCGGTCAGCCATTGATGTTGGTCAGCGAAGCGGTTGGCGCTCGGATTGTTTCATCGTTTGTCGAGACTCGCCGTCGGGCAGAAGACATCTTGTCTGGGCCGGCAAACCCCTCGGTTGGCGATCTCAGCAGCGACGATGTGGAGGCTGCGGTCTACGCAGCGAAGCTCGTCTCCTACGCCCAAGGCTTCATGCTCCTCGCCGACGCTTCCCGAGAGAACGGCTGGTCGCTCGATCTCGGAGCGATCGCCCGCCTGTGGCGCGGTGGTTGCATTATCCGAGCCGTCTTCCTCGACGACATCTCGCGCGCCTACGCCGACAACCCCGACCTCGAGAACCTCTTGTTCGATTCGTTCTTCGCCGACGCGATCGCAACCGCGCAAGTTGGCCTTCGCAACGCCGTGGTCGCGTCCGCCCAAGCCGGCATAGCGACTCCGGCGCTTTCCTCCGCTCTCGCCTTTTTCGACGGCTTCCGTCAGGGCCGCGGTTCAGCGAACATCATCCAGGCACAGCGCGACTACTTCGGTGCGCACACCTTCGAACGCGTCGACAAGCCACGCGGCGAATGGTTCCACCGCGACTGGGCTGAGACCGGCGGTTCGGCGATCTCCGGAAGCTATTCCGCCTAATAAATCGGACTCAAACCCCTTCGAGAATCAAAAACTATCGACGCTTCGCTGCGGCTTTTTGGACTGAATTATCAACATTTCAGACGATCAAAGTCTGACAGATAACCTATTTTCGTCATTTTGACTGTCAATGTTACGAATCGCGTTCCGATACTAGTTGCAGTTGGGTTAGTACAACACCGAAATAGGGGCTGGCGGGAAGACAGTCCAATGAAATCAGGTCGTGACGAACCGATCGAGCGCGGGCAACCGTGGCCTCGATTCGTGAGCGCAGCCATAGTTGCAAGCGCGCTAGCGAGTACTATTTTTGCGCCCCTCCTGGGTGCAAAGACCATTACGGCAGCCAATGATGTCGACATTCTCCAGGTTGTGCTGAACGACAACGGCACACTCGTGACACAGGATTCGTCGGGGAGCTCACAGCGATCGATCGGGTCCACTCCACTCGAACTCGCCCAGATCACGCTCGACCACGACGGAACTCCCGTGCTACTCACAGACTTTTTCCTCGGCAGCGCGGCAGTATCGAATGTCGGATTTCCCGACGGCATGGCTGGCGTGCGGGCATATGACAATGGATCCCCAACCGACTCGAATGATCCCGGCTTCGAGGGTGCCGTCGAGCGCGTCCTTACAAGCACCGACCTTCGCGACTACCTCGCGTACGACAGCCTCTCGGTGCACGGATCGGAGATCGATGGTGATTTCGACATCGTCTTTAGCAAACCGCTACGCAACGGCGACTACCTCGTCGTTTCCGAGCGGGCAGGTAACTCCCAATTCGAGATGACCCCACTCAGCGCCGACGGTGAACCAATTGCCGGTGCCGAAGTTGTCGTAGTCGATGACCCGTACGGATGGAACACGAACTATGCGCCAACCGAGGTAGCCCATCAAGACGTCTGGATCGCCGCCATGGAGATCGACAACTTCGGCGTCGATACCAGCACGAGTCCAATCCACGGCTTCCGAGTCGACAACGACGGAGAGGCCGACATCAACATCCTCGGAGCGACTACCCCCGTCCCTCTCCAGGTTCCAGAGCCAGAGCCCGAGCCCGAGCCCGAGCCCACTCCAGAACCTGAGCCAGCACCTGAACCTGAACCAGCGCCCTTCCCATTGCCCGCTCCAGAACCAGAGCCAACGCCAGAACCAGAACCTGAGCCCGTTCCAGAACCTGAGCCAACGCCAGAACCAGAACCTGAGCCCGTTCCAGAACCTGAACCAACGCCCGAACCAGAACCTGAGCCAGTTTCCGAACCGACTCCGGTGCCCTTCCAAGCACCCGAGCCCGAACCTGAACCAGAGCCTGAACCAGAACCCGAACCAGAGCGAGAACCCACTCCAGAACCAGAG
>CAYVHV010000043.1:0-3351 GCA_964451305.1 uncultured Acidimicrobiales bacterium
CTTCCCGGTCGGCAGCGTCGACCCTCGCCTCGCCATCCAAGAGGACATCTTCGGAATCATCCAAGAGAACGACACCGCGCTCGCAATCCACGTGAACTCGGCAACCGCTGCCCTCGACCGCGGCGAGGTCGTCCTCGTCGACGGCATTCGCGTGATCAGAGCTGGCGATGGTATTGCGGCGATCGACGAAGACGGCAACGAGATCGTCGGCCACCAGGCGTTCTGGTTCGCGTGGTCCCAGTTCTACCCCAGCACCGAGCTCTGGCCCGACGTCTAAGGCGACGGCCATTGTTCGATGCGACGAGATGTGGCACCGTGATCGCATGGATGTCGTCACAGTCGAACACGATGAAAGCGTTCTGTCCTCCGCGCTCCGCAGCCCCTTTGCGGTGCTTTGGGTCGCCATCACCAGTATTTGGACGGTCGTCTTCGTCCGGAACCTCCTACAGATGCGGTCACTGATCGCCGACATTCGGGCGACAGTAGGAGACAGCGGTGTTGGTTCGCCCCCTATGTTTGGGCCGACAGGTTCGACGGGCGGCTGGGGTGCGGAATTATCCAATGCCGTGTGGACTGGCGAGTTTCAGGGCCGGATGTACGACCTTCCACCCGACCACCTCGTGCTGTTTCTCGGTGCATTCGTGACCTACGGGAGCGCCGTGGTCGTTGGAGCTACCCAATTCTGGGCTCATCGGCGATCTGACCATGCCGGCTGGCCACCGTTCGTGCGTTCCATGGCGCTCGTGATTCTCGTGCAGATCGTGGTGTTCGTCGTGTTTCGCTTCGAGGTCGAGGCTGCGGGCATTCATACCGACACCTGAATCAGCGCTCGTCTCAGGGAGTAAGAATGTCAACGTTTCCCCGGCAGATCGACGTTGACTACCGCTGCGTTAGAGATCCATCCCTCTCTGGGCAAGCGTGCCGCCAATCGCTCTTGCGAGGCGCTTCACTCGCTTGGTTGGTACGTTCTCGGGATGGCAAAAAACGTGGAGACCAAGAAGGACTCAGTCTTTGAGTGGGAATTCAACCGGATCTATCCGTTGTACGTCGCCAAGGCGGAGAGAAAAGGCCGAACCCAGGCTGAGGTCGACGAGATCATCGAGTGGCTTCTCGGCTACGACGAGAAACAACTCCACACCGCGCTCGATGACGGAACCACCCTCGAAGACTTCGTCACCACCGGGCCAAAGCAAAACCCCGATCGCAAGCTGATCACCGGAGTCGTCTGCGGTGTGCGGGTTGAGGACATCGACGATCCAACGACCCAAGAAGTGCGATACCTCGACAAGCTCATCGACGAGCTCGCGAAGGGCAAGGCAATGGAGAAGATCCTGCGAACACCGTAGGAGAGCCTTCCGTGCATCCAGCCCTGCACGTGTGGCAGGAAAGGTTGGAACGCGCGCTACGTCGCTCGGAGGTGGTAGGTACTTCCGACGACGCTGGGGGTGTAGCGGTTGGTGTCCTCGAAGGCGGCTGCCAGTTGACCTTTAGCGCGCCAGCCGGTGCAGTGTCCGGGCGCGACGAGATTGGGATCTAGGTCGCGTAGTGCCGCAATGGTTGGTTCGATTCGTTGCTCCATCTCGGCACCGGCGAGGTGGTAGCCACCGAGTACGAGGTCGACTGGAGCGTTTACTCTGCTCATCGCAGCCGTGGTGGCATTGATGATTCCCGCATGAGAACACGCGGACAGGACCGTAACTCCTCGGCCTCTCACATGAGCTGCGAGATAGCGTTCATCGATGATGAGCGGGTCTGGTTCGAAGGCGTCGCCCTTGAGCGTGACGTGGCCAGCGAGGCCGGTTTCAAAGCTCGTGCGCCGTTCGATCTCGCCACTACCTAGGAAGAAACCGTTAGCGATCGCATGGTCTTGAGCATTCGTAGTGACGATCGCTCCGGCCTTGGTGAGTTCGTCGATGGTCGGGTCCTTCGGTAGAAGTGCAACTCGGTCGCTGGACACCTGTACTCCTCGCTGGTCGGGCCTATCAGGGTGAACGTCGACGGCTACGGGAAACAAGCCTGCTTCCGAACGAGCCTGAGCGATCGCCGCGATGACATCGACGAGTCCGCCGCTGTGATCCCAGTGCCAGTGCGACAAGAAGATCAATTCGATCTGGGCCAGATCGACGCCCAGTCGAGCAGCGTTCGCGACCCAGATGTCTGGGTACGGGCCAACATCAAAGAGCACCGTGTGAGAGGTCCCATCCTTCGTAGCCGTGAGCAGCGCGGAAAGCCCGTGGCATGCACAACACAAATGGTCGAACACAGAGATATGTGAAACACCTTTGGTGATGTGAGAAGGGGAGCGTCGGTCGAGGTGGCCTGCGCTCTCCGGTGTCTGCTCGTGCGCTCCCGGAGACGAGAGCGTGTCGGTCTCGTTGTCCATCACGATGTTGATGTTGAGCTCGTCGAGCTCTTGTATCTGCAGGGCGAGGTTTCGGGAGTCGGTCAAGCTTGAGGCCAGTTGCACGGGCGATGTCTCACATGTGTGGACCAGATCGAGATCCTTTGGTCGGTCATTGGCGGGCTCCTTGGCAGTGATTGATGAGCGCGGATATTGCTGCGATTGCGTTTTCTTGGGCGGTCGGATCAGCCGTTGCTCTGGAGACAACGAAACCACCCTGTACTGCCGCGATCGCTAGATCGGCGAGAGCATGGGCAGGGATTTCATCGCCGAGCTCAAGCTCCTCGAATGCGACGGTCAGGCGCTGACGTAGATGCGTGAAATAGTCGCCAATCGGCTCGCGGATCCGTTCGTCGCTGATCGAGGCCTCCATCGTGATACGGCCAATGCGGCATCCAGCGAGGGGGTCGCGGTCAGCGTTCAGGTAGCCGTCGATCTCACTTGGACTGGCCGCATAGAACTCTTCGCGCATGTCTTGCGAAAGGCTGCCGAGCGCATGCGCGGCAAGGTCTGCCTTGGAGCCGAAGTGGTGATAGAAGCTGCCCTGGCCTACCCCGCTCTCGCTCTGAATCTGGCCAGGGCTGGTTGCTTCGTAACCCTGGGTGGAGAGGAGATCGCGAGTTGTTTTGATCAGTTGGTCTCGTGCGCTCATGTGTTTGCTCCAGGTTTTGGGAAACGGCGAATGATGTCGCCCGCGGGTTCGATTGCATCGATCTTGTCGAGTGCTCCGCCAGCGAAGACCGCTCGTTTCGACATATCCGAATTCTCAACGGCTTGTTGGTAGCTCGAACGGATCGGTTCGATCTGGGCGGCGAGTTCTTCTTCTCGGTGGGCCCATTCGTCGGTCAGGTCGGTGCGGATTGTGCGACCGGTGTAGCCGGTTGGCCATAGTGGCCCTCGGACATGGTCGTACACCCGGCTATGGATTGTGTCGTCACCGCTTGCTTCGA
>CAYVHV010000043.1:3451-20564 GCA_964451305.1 uncultured Acidimicrobiales bacterium
GCTTCGATCGCTTCATCGACGAGGCCTACTTGGCAAACGGCGAGAGCTCCGGATTGGTGAATCGCGTCGATGAAGGGACCGGGGTCGCCGAAAGAGAGCCAGACCGCAGTTGGGTCGATTGCGAGGGCCGACAGGTCGAATGCGTGCACTGGGCGCCATCAACTTCTGCCGCGGTGGCGGCAACTAAGATATTTGAGAAGCTGGAAAAGGTTAGGCCGGGACTCATGACACTTGTAGCGACGATGCTTTTGCGACTCGCCGTCGCGCTGCTTCCGGCGACCCAGCAGGCACGCTTTTTGGACGAATGGCGCGCGGAGATTGCTGCGATTCATAGCGAGTCGAATGCGCTCGATGGGATTCGGTATGCCGCGCAACTGGTGGTAGCAGCACCTCGGATGACCTTGGAGATTCGGTCCGACAGCGAATCCGCTTACGCCGAACTGAGCATCGGCGTGCTCATCTCCTTGTTTCCGTCAGCGGTGTTGGTGGGGCTCGCTGTGCACACGCGCGTGTGGATCATGGTGGTTGCCCAACTCGCCATCATCGTCGGCGGTGTTCTCGCCGCATCCGGATTCTGGAGCTTCGAGGACCGACTACTGGATTCGAGGCGCTCTCGATTTGGTGTTTCGCTCGCAGTCGCCGGCGGCGTGGCCGAGATAGCGATACGTCACCTCACCGGGTTTGGGCCACCGATCAACGTCGTGGTCAATGCAAACATTGCCCATGCGGTCATGATGGCGGGGCTGTTCTTCTTGGTCGGGTCGAGCTATGCAGGACGCTTTCGCTCCCGCATGCAGCTGCTCGGAGTGGGCCTGCTCGCTCCCGGAGCCGCGATCAACGTGGTGGCGACCATCGTCAACGGCTTCGCACTCAGCGGCTTTGATCGCTTTGCGGTGCTGATGTATACGATTCCGTCGGCCGCCCTCGCATGGGCGTGCTACTCGATAGTGGGCCGTCGACAGGTGTTTGAAGGCCCAGCGGTTCTCGAGTTGTAAATCTCGAGCTGTAGCGCCTGCTCGTTGGTCGAGCTATTCGGAGCCCTACGCTTCTGACAGTCCATTTCGTCCGGTTTCCGTACGACCTGCGAGTCGTTCGACAGCAGCGATTCGACCGGTTGCGGTCAGCGAGTAGTAGCGACGGGTTGGGCGGCCTTCGGCGGAGGGGTCGATGTCCTCCCAGCTGCTCTCGAGCCAGCCAATACCCTCGAGACGGGTCAGCATTGGGTAGAGCGTTCCCGCTCCGACCTTGGCATCGTTGATCAGCTCAAAACCGTAGGCGCGGCCATCGTTAGCATCGAGGAGGCGGCGCAGGACCCGAACCGTTGGTTGCGTTAGGCGTTGGACCATATGGCGAGTGTAACTAATGTCACGACCCAAAGCCGATATAGGGGGCAATGTCGTTGCTTTTCGCCCAAATCTGGGTATTCCGCCCGGTAATTACCTGCAAGTCCTAAAGTCTGTCCCGGCTTACCCGATAGAGGGTATGTGATGGTATCCGATAGAGGGTTTGTCTTCTTATCCAATATGGGATATTTGTCGGCGCGGCGGGGCGGAGCACTGGTGTTAGGGATGGCGGGAACTATTCACTAGCACAGTGCTCCGCCGCCAACTTCAGGCGAACCTGATGACGAGGTCGTCGCCGAAGGCACGCCTAGGAGAGCGAAGCAATGGCTGCGCCGAGGGCATCGAGCGCCACTTGGATCTCTTGCTCGTCTACCGTGAGCGGTGGCATAAACCGGATGGTGGTGCCTGCGGCTCCAGCGGTCATGAGAATCAGCTTCCCCTCGTTTAGGCAATGCTGGACAACGGCCTTGGTCTCCTCCGCTCTCCGAAGGTCACACGCAATCATGATGCCGGGGCCGCGGACGTGTTCGATGACGGGGCTATTGGCCATAAGCGCCTCCAGGCCATCGCGCAGTTGCGCTCCGCGTGCGTTGACGTGATCGAGGAAACCGTCTTCGGTGAGAATTTCAATCGTTGCGAGCGCCGCAGCGCAGCCGATGGCGTTGCCCCCGTACGTACCGCCGTGAGATCCGGTCGGCCATTTGTCGTCCAGATCGCGGCGTGTTCCGACGGCAGCGAACGGGAAGCCTGACGCGATTCCTTTCGCCATGCAGATGATGTCCGGCTCGATATCGAAGTGCTCGATTGCGAACATCGAACCGGTTCGGCCGAAGCCGCTCTGCACCTCATCGGCGATGAACAAGATCCCGTGGTCCGCGCAGCGTTGCGCGATCGCTTCAAGGAAGCGCTTCGGCGCGAGGTGATATCCACCCTCACCTAACTCCGGCTCGATGATCACGCACGCCGTTTCGTTCGGAGCGGTCGACCCGGTGAGTAGCCGATCGAAACCCGCAAGGCACTCGTCAATCTCGGACTCCAGGTCATCGGCGCGCGAGTCGGGGAACGGAGCGGTAAACACGCCGCCGGGGAGGGGAGCGTAGCCCGCTCGATAGATGGCCTTGGAGGTGGTCATCGCCATTGCCATGTGGGTGCGCCCGTGGAAACTGCCTTCAAAGACGATCGTGTGTGGACGGCCGGTGGCTTGCTTGGCGAGCTTGACGGCCGCTTCGGTGATCTCGGCACCCGAGTTCGCATAGAAGAACGTGTCGATGCCCGCCGGCGTGATCTCGGCCAGCTTCGCAGCAAGGGGCTGCATCAAGTCGTGGGTGAAGATGTTCGCCTGGAGGTGGATTCCGCGGGCCGCTTGGGTAGCGATGGCCTCGACCACCTGTGGGTGTGAGTGGCCCGTCGAATTCACCGCAATACCTGCGGCGAAGTCGAGGAAGCGGTCTCCGTCCGTAGTGGTGACCCAGGACCCTTCCCCCGTGGCGATCTCAAGGTCGGTGACCTTGAACCAGACGTTCGACAAGTTTTGTGTGTCAGCGGCCATGTCTGCCTTTCAAGCGTGACGTCGCCATCGAAGCGGCGATGTCGGTCATTGCCATGTGGTCTATCCGACTTGGTCGACAGACCCGGTGGCCGGTCACACTATCGTGACACCGACTGTTCAATGAAGAGGAGTTCAGGAATGCGAGACCAGCTGCTTATTGGCGGCGAATGGGTCGATGGCTCCCAGGGAGCCAGGCTCGACGTCACAAACCCAGCGAACGGTGAGGTGATTACTTCGATCGCCGACGGCACTCCGGCCGACGCCACCAGAGCGGTTGAGGCGGCCTCGCTTGCCCAACTCGAATGGGCGAAAGTTGCGCCGCGCACTCGGGCGGAGATTCTTCGCTCGTGTTGGCAAATTCTCCTCGACAATTCCGACGAACTCGCCGAACTGATCACCCTCGAACATGGCAAGCCATTGGCCGATGCGAAAGGTGAGATTGGATACGCCGCCGAATTCTTCCGCTGGAACTCCGAAGAGACCGTACGCATCCACGGCTCGATGAGCGTCGCTCCCTCCGGCAACAACAAGATCATCGTCCGTCACCCACCGGTTGGGGTCGTCACGATGGTCACCCCGTGGAATTTTCCCGCGGCCATGATCACCCGCAAGCTCGCACCATGTCTTGGCGCCGGGAACGCGGCGGTCATCAAGCCCGCGAAAGAGACGCCGCTGACGGCGCTGCGGGTCGCCGAACTCTTGGAAGAGGCCGGTGTTCCAGGCGGGCTCATCAACGTTGTTCCGACGTCGACCGCCGGTGCCTGGTTCGACGCTGCGGTCGATCACAAGGCAACACGGATGGTTTCGTTCACCGGTTCGACCGAGGTCGGCCGAATCCTGCTTCGGCGTTGTGCGGACCGGGTGCTGAAGGTGGCGATGGAGCTCGGCGGTAACGCACCGCTCATCGTCTTTAACGATGCCGACATCGAAAAGGCTGTCGCTGGAACGATGACGGCCAAAATGCGCCACTCCGCCGAAACCTGCACGGCGGCCAACCGCATCTTCGTCGAAGCGGGGATCGCCGCCGAATACACCGAGGCGCTCGCCGAAGTGATGGCAGCGACAAAGACGGGCAACGGATTCGATGCGGGCGTTGGATTAGGGCCAATGATCAACGCTGGCGCAATCGAAACGATCTCGGGACTCGTCGACGACGCAGTGGCTGAAGGTGCGACCGTCGCAACCGGCGGGGCTCCGGTCGGTGGCGACGGCTACTTCTTTGCTCCAACCGTGCTCGCGAACGTGGCACCCACCGCAGCCATTACGAGCGAAGAGGTCTTCGGTCCGGTCGCCCCGGTGATCACATTCACTGACCACGACGAGATGATCTCCCACGCCAACAACACCGAGATGGGCCTCGCCGCCTATGTGTTCACCGAGGACCTTTCCAAAGGCTTGGCAACCGCTGAACGTATCGAAGCGGGCATGGTGGGCCTCAACCGCGGCGCCATGTCCGATCCGGCAGCACCATTCGGTGGGATGAAACAATCAGGCCTCGGGCGAGAAGGAGCGAGCGAAGGGATTTATGAGTTCCTCGAGACGCAGTACATCGCCGCATCCTGGTAGAGCAGCCCGGCGTGTTCGCGAAAAGAATGGCGTCTACAGTTTGCGTGCGTGAGTGATCGACCTGAAGAGAAGACGAGATGAGCGATTCTATCGACGACGTGGACACCCTGCTGACGAACTGTCCGAGCTGCGGTCACCAATTATCGATGCACATGGAGGAACCGCCCGACACCGACGAACTCTGGGCGAGAGAAGCCATCAAGGTCATTACGAACTGGCGGTTTCTCGCCGGGATGCTGTTTCTCATCGTCCTCTGGCTCGCGTTCAACATCATCTTCCGACCTTTTGAACCGCATCCGATCTTCATGATCGCAACCCTTGCCGCGACGGTCACGACCGCTACTGCCTTGCAGGGCCCATTGATCTTGCTGACCCAACGTCGTTCGGTTCAGCGCGACCGACAACGAGACCGTGCCACGTATCAGGTCGCGGCCAATACCGAGCACGATGTGCACCTGCTACGGGAAGAGGTCCGCCGCCTTACCGCAGAAATCTCCGGGCTAAGCCAAGCCAACGACTCAAATGCTGAGGACTCCTAGTACTCAGCTCTCTTCAGCTTTCGCAGTGCAGGGATGACGTCCTTGCCGACCATGTCGATCGTCGCCATCGGGTCGACCGATGCGATCTGGATCGATAGGTACTCGGCACCGATATCGGTGATGATCGGTGCGTAGGCATCAATGACCTCATCGATGGTCGACACCACGGTGAACTGGCCCAAGACCTCGTCACGGTCCAATGCATCGGCCCGCTCACGCAGAACCATTGGGTCGACGGCTTCGAGACGGCCAGGTGCCCGCAACCCGCGCATTGAGGCGAGCGCCGTCCATGCCTCGTCGTCGTTGTCTGCCAACACGACCCATCGGGTGCACATGATCGGAAGCGGGCCACGGCCCGCTTCGGCCGCTGCTTCCTGGAACGGAATGATGACCCGTTCCATCGTGACGGCTGGGTCTTTGACCGACGTGGTGATTCCGTCCGCGTGTCGGCCGGCGAACGCAGCCGACTTCGGTCCACCGGCAGCCAAGTAGATCGGCACATCGGAGACGGGCGGACTGTAGAGCTTGGCCTTGTCGGTCGTGTAGAACTCACCGTCGAAGTCGACCTTCTCGCCGGCGAACAGTCGGTGCATGATCTCGAGCGCCTCACCCATCCGGGCAATGCGTTCCTTGTATCCAGGGAATGGGAACCCCATCGGGCCCGAGTTGATGTTCTCGCCGGTACCCACGCCGAGGAAGAACCGGCCGTTCGAGAGGCGATCCACCGTGGCGGCGGCTTGAGCGATCATTGCCGGGTGGTAGTGGTACAGCGGGCTGGTCACCGACGTCGCGAACTCGACGCGTTCGGTCAGTGCAGCCGCCGCTCCGAACCAACTCCATACGAAACCTGAGGCGGAGTCTTGGTCGACCCACGGGTGGAAGTGGTCCGATGCAAAGACGACATCGAAGCCGACCTCTTCGGCCCGGACAGCCTGGTCGATCAATTCCTCGGGCTGGTTCGATTCGTGGCTTGCGAGCCAACCGATTTTAACGTTGGTGTCCATGAGCGCACCGTAGCCCGAGCGTGCGCTTCGAGCTTGACTGAGGGACCATTGCTTGCTCGGCCGGGAGTTACGATGGCCGCACCTAGAACCGAGAACCAGAAGGGAGACGCCGATGGGCACCGATGACCGCGACGATCGTGCACCACGTTTGCTGGAGTCGCCGACACTCACGAACGAACTGCTCGCGCTCTTCGAGACGCTCGTCAACGTCATGTTCTGCGTCAAAGATGCGGATGGGTTCTACGTCGAAGTCAACACAGCGTTTGTTCGCCGGACTGGCCGTGCATCCAAACGTGAAGTGATCGGCCAGCGAGCCCACAACCTCTTTGCTGAGGAGCGTGCAGCTCTGTACGAAGAGCAGGACCGTTTGGTCATCGCCGGTGAGGGCGCACTGCGAGATGAGCTCGAACTCATTCGTCGGCCGAACGGCGGGCTCGGTTGGTATTTGACATCCAAACGAGCGGTCGCTTCCGGCGCCGGGGGAGCGTTGGTCGGCTTGGTCAGCGTGAGTCGAGACCTCGAAACACCAACCGACCATGGCGTCGGGGTCGAGAGCCTGCAACCCTTCGTCGCACACGTGCGCCAGAACCTTCACGAACCGCTTCGTACAAGCGACCTGGCAGAAGTTGTCGGGTGCTCGGTCGACCAACTCGACCGCCGCGTACGCAAAGTGTTCGGCATTACACCGAAGCAATACGTCCTTCGAGTCAAGGTCGAACGAGCAATGGAACTCCTCGCATCGAGCACCCGCAGCATCGGCGACATCGCCGTCGAATCAGGCTTTTATGACCAGTCAGATTTCTCCAAGCGGTTCGCCCGAATTACCGGCCGCACCCCACTGCAGTTTCGAGAAACCGGGAGCGACCTCCCCGGCTAATCCCTCACCGGCTCAGCACGCTCTGGCCGAGCGCTGAAAGGCACATCTCAACTGCGAACTCGGCGGTCGTGTTTCCGCGATCGAGGATCGGGTTGATCTCGGTCACTTCGAGACTCACCGCACGCTCGGACTCGGCTGCCATCTCCATGAACAGGTGCGACTCTCGGTAGGTGAGTCCGCCCGGTTCTGGAGTGCCCACACCAGGTGCTGCTGTCGGGTCGCTGCCATCGACATCGAACGACACGTGGAACCCAGCGGTCCCGTTCGTGACGATCTCGATGGCGTCGGTCATCACGGCGAACATGCCGCGAGCATCGATCTCTCGTGTGGTGAAGACCCGCACACCGAGCTCTTCGACGACCTTGCGTTCGGCATCGTCGATACTTCGAACGCCGACGACCGCAGTGTTGGCGGCATCGACGAGCGGAAGCCGCTCACCGAGCCGGGTCAAGGCGTCAGGACCGCGGCCGACACACGCAGCCAGCGGCATGCCGTGGACGTTCCCCGACGGCGAGGACTCCGGTGTGTTCATGTCGCCGTGGGCGTCGAACCACAACAACCCGATCGACTCACCCTGTGCTGCGTAGTGATCACTGACCCCGGCGACGGTTCCGCACGCGATCGCATGGTCACCGCCGACGACCAATGGAAACCTCCCGGCTCCCAAGGTTTGCGAAACCGAGTCTCTGATCTTCTCGCACGAGGTCGCGATCTCGTTGAGATACCGTGCGCTGGTATCACCGACCGAGATCGTCGAGATGTCCGCGACCTCGATGTTGCCAAGGTCGAGGAAGTCATGACCCTGTGAGCGCAGTGCGGCTTCGAGTCCTGCGATGCGAACCGCGTTCGGACCCATGTCGGTGCCTCGCCGTGCGCCGCCGAGATCCATCGGTGCGCCGAGTAGAGATACGTCCTTCATTTTGTGCCACCGATCAGCGAGTAGAGGTTCTTCGGATCTGTTGGCTCAGCGATCAGGTCGATGTCGACCGAAAAATCGGTGCCCGCGGTTTGATCACGCAGATACTTGAGAGCAGAGAAGTCTTCGATTGCGAAGCCGACCGAGTCGAACACGGTGATCTCATCTGTCGATGTTCGACCCTTGTGGCTTCCGCTGACGACAGTCCACAGCTCGACCACGGGGAACGAGTCGTCGAAGTGTTGCACCTCGCCTTCGATGAAGGTCTGCTCTGGGTACTCGACAAACACGGTCGAGCGCTCGAGGATCGTTGCGTCGAGCTCGGTCTTTCCCGGGCAGTCGCCACCGATGGCGTTGATGTGGACTCCCACTTCGACGTCATTATCGTGGAGCACCGTTGCGTTGCGCTTATCGGCCGTGCACGTCGTGATGATGTCGACACCAGCGACAGCATCTTCTGCACTGGCGCAGATCGTGACGTCGAAGCCGAGGGGGCGAAGGTTGTTTGCGAGTTTGTCCATTGCCTCAGGGTCGGTGTCCCAAAGACGAAGCCGGTCAATGCCGAGCACCGAACGAAACGCCAGCGACTGAAACTCCGATTGTGCTCCCGTGCCGATAAACGCCATCGTCTCCGAGTCGGGCCGGGCGAGGTACTTCGCCGCCATTGCCGACGTAGCAGCGGTGCGCATGGCCGTGAGCAACGTCATCTCGGAGAAGAATGTCGGGTAGCCACTCGCAACATCGGCCAGAACACCGAACGCCGTCACCGTCTGTAGTCCGGTCTTGGTATTGATCGGGTGGCCATTGACGTACTTGAACCCGTAGGTCTCGTGGTCGCTCGTCGGCATGAGTTCGATCACACCGAAGGTCGAGTGGCTCGCAACGCGAGGCGTCTTGTCGAACTCGGGCCACCGACGAAAGTCATCCTCGAGATAACTGACGAGCCCGGCAGCGATCTCTTCGAACCCGACCGTTTGAGCCCAGCGGGCAATGTTCTCTACATCGACGAATGCGACCATCTGTTTCCATCCTTCTTGTTCGTGTGGTTACACGGTACGGATAGGCGCATTGCAAAGAAAAGGCGATATTCGTGCATAAAGCGACCATTTGAAGTGCATATTGCACGTTAATAGTGAGCATTATGTTCGAAATTTGAATGAGGCGGCATTGCGTAGATGCTCGCCGGGTAGAAATTTGGCCTGCGACAGGACCGGTTTCTACAAGACGAGAACAGCGAAGCCCTCCATAGTTTTTGTATGAACGTCTCGCCCGTTGAATCACCGACTCCTGAATCATCAACTTTCGAATCATCGACATCCGACGATCTGGTCGAGCCGGCTATCGAGCTCGTATCGGAATGGCTCACACGCGCAACTGAACTCGAGAGCCGTGAAGACCGCACGTCGATGAAACAGCTCGGCGATCTCGTCGTCGATGACGAAGGTGTCCGCTTTGTGATGCAGTTCGTCGACCGGGTGGCGCGTCCCGATGATTCTTCGGTCGCAGCAGCCCAACTCAAAGCGCTGGTCGTCGACGGCACCGCGCCATCATTCCTCGGACCGATAGACAAGCTCATGTTGAGCGTCGGTGCGCGTATTGCACCGCTCGCACCAGGAATCGTCATGAACCTGGCTGCTCGACGCATGCGTCAAATCGTTGGTCACCTCGTGGCGCCTGCTGACCGGTCGGCGCTCGAGCGACACCTCGACGGGCAACGCGCCGGTGGCTACGAAGCCAACGTGAACCTTCTCGGCGAAGCCGTGCTGGGCGAAACCGAAGCGAACGCTCGACTCGAGCGGCTCAAGGAACTGCTCACCCTCCCCGAGATCGACTACGTGTCGGTCAAGATCACCGCGGTCGCATCACAAATCAACCATTGGGCACACGAAGAAAGTGTGAAGCGGCTCACCGATCGCCTCGCCGAACTCGTCGATGTCGCCGCGGCATGCCCGACTGCGACCTTCGTGAACTTCGACATGGAGGAGTACCACGATCTCCATCTCACCGTCGAGGCCTTCACCACCGTCTTGAGTTCGCCGGCTCGCACGCACCTCGATGCGGGCATCGTGATCCAGGCGTACCTGCCGGAGAGCCTTGGAGTGCTACAAGATCTCGTCGGCTGGGCCAACGAACGCCATCAAAACGGTGGCGGCACGATCAAGATTCGCGTCGTCAAGGGGGCGAACCTCGCACTTGAGCGGGTCGAGGCAGCAATGCATGGCTGGGAGCAAGCCCCCTACGAGTCCAAACTCGAGAGTGACGCCAGCTACCGAGCGGTGATGGACTGGCTGCTCGATCCAGCCAATTTGAGCGGCGTGCGAGTCGGCGTGGCGAGCCACAACTTGTTCGACGTGGCATGGGCCAAGCTCGTCGCCGAACAACGCGGCGTCTCCGATCGCATTCAATTTGAGATGCTCCAAGGCATGGCCCCAGGCCAAGCAAAAGCTGTCAATGCCGACATTCCCGACGGAGCGGCACCGACATTGCTCTACACTCCAGCCGTTGCCGAAGACGACTTTGATGTCGCCATTGGCTACCTGTTCCGACGTCTCGAAGAGAACGCATCGGTCGAGAACTACCTCCGCCACGTCTTTGACCTCGCTCCAGGTTCAGAGGCCTTCATCGAACAAGCCGAGGTCTTCCGGAACGGTGCGGCGCTACGCCACGAGGTGAGCCACGAGTCGCGTCGAACGCAGAACCGTTCGATAGCTCCAACACCGGTCCTTCCGGGAACGCCGTTTGTGAACGAGCCAGACACCGACCCGAGCTCGTTGTTGAACCGGTCCTGGATCGAGGAGACGCTGCAACGCCCATTCGAACTGGCCGTCACCCCAATGACCGAAGACGCCGCAACGGTGCATGCCGAGTTCGAGATCGCCGCTGCGGCCCAACGAGAGTGGGCCGCCCGTCCGGCTACCGAGCGCCGAGACATTCTGTTTCGGGTCGCAGATGAGATCGCTCGCCGTCGCGGCGAGATCATCTCTACGATGATGCACGAAGCAAACAAGACGATCGCCCAAGGCGATGTCGAAGTATCCGAAGGCATCGACTTCGCTCGTTGGTACGCGAACCACACGACCGAACTCGACAAGGTTCATGGCGCCACCTTCGAACCGCTCGGTGTCATTGCGGTGATCCCTCCGTGGAACTTCCCGTTCGCCATTCCGGCGGGTGGGGTGTTGGCTTCGCTCGCCGCCGGAAACGCTGTGGTCTTCAAGCCCGCTCCTCAAACACCGCGCTCGGCCGAGATCGTCGCCGAAGCCTGCTGGGCAGCTGGCGTGCCCAAGGATGTGTTGCGCTTCATCCGAACACCGGACAACGACGCGGGTCGCGCCATCGTCGAAACCGCCGACGGTGTGATCCTTACAGGATCATCGGAGACCGCCGACCTGTTCCGTTCGTGGAAGCCGGACCTTCGCCTGTTCGCCGAGACGTCGGGCAAGAACGTCCTGATCATCACGCCAAGTGCAGACATCGATCTCGCCGTAGAAGACTTGGTTTCGTCCGCCTTTGGACATGGCGGTCAGAAGTGCTCGGCCGCGAGCCTCGCCATCCTCGTCGGCGACCTCGCCGAATCCGATCGCTTCCGGCGCCAGCTCGTCGATGCAGTCGAGAGCCTCTCGGTGGGTCAGGCGCAATCACCGGGAACTGACATTGCACCTCTCGTCGATGGTGGAAACGAACGCCTCGACCGGGCGATAGACCAGCTCGACCGGGGCGAGTCGTGGCTCGTCACCCCGACACGAACCAGCGACGGGCACGTGACCCCCGGTGTTCGACAAGGGGTCCGTTCCGGGTCGTGGTTCCATCAGACCGAGTGTTTTGGTCCGATTCTCGGGCTGATGTCGGCGTCGTCGCTCGACGAAGCGATCGAGATCGCAAACAGCTCAGCCTTTGGACTCACCGGCGGCATCCACTCGCTCGATCCCGCGGAGATCCACACCTGGGCGGACCGGATCGAGGTCGGCAACGGATATGTCAACCGGGCGATCACCGGGGCGATTGTGCAACGGCAGCCCTTCGGCGGATGGAAGCGAAGCACCGTCGGTCCAGGTGCAAAAGCCGGCGGTCCCAACTACCTGCATCAACTCGGTACGTGGGCGCCAACGAGCGACGCAGACGACTACCGCGAACAATGGAACACAGAGTTTGCCGTTGCTCATGACGAGACCGGATTGTTCTGCGAGGCGAACATCTTCCGCTATCGGCCGGTGAAGGCCATCGGTGCTGTCTTCGGGTCGAAGGCAACAGATAACGATCGCCAGCGAGTGCAGGACACCGCTGATATTGCCGGAGTCGAGCTGCACAACGCCGCACAGGTCGTCGTTGCCGACATCGACAAGAGGCTGACCTGGATGCGGCGGCTTGCCGCCGACGGTGTCGAGACCATTCGATACATCGGGATCGAACCAACGATCGACGAGTACGCAGCTGCGGCGACGGCAGGCGTTCACCTCGCTGTCGCGCCGGTGACGCCATCGGGCAGGCTCGAATTTGCTCACCTCACTCGTGAGCAAGCGATCTCGGTGACGCTGCATAGATTCGGAAACCTCGTCAACGCCCACGAGCTCCGGCTCGACTGAGGGAGAGCTGATTTAGGTCCAGGAGAGCTCTGACCGCTGGCCCCAATACAGGTCGGGGTCGACCGCTCCCGGCGTCACGTCAGCAGGGCCCGGAAGCTCAAGATCTTGGGCTGTCAGATTTGAGCGGAGTTGGTCGATGGTGAGTGCTCCGCTCAACACGATGCGTGCCGGGATGAACTGTTTCGCCGCGGCCAGTGCGATCGCATCGGGCGCAGCTTCGATCCCGACGGCTGCCGCTGGGTGATCTCCCGCGGAGGTGAGTCGTCCATTGGCGAGCGCTTCTTTGATGATGACGGCGACACCGTTCTCGGTCAGTTGTTCGATCACATCGGTCGTCGACGTTTCGAGAAGGTTCCAGGTCGTCTGCACGGCGCTGAAGAGCGGGCGATCATCCACGGCAATCCCTGGGACGGCATGGAGAACCTGGGCTTGGCTCGCCCCGCTCGTCGACAGGCCGATGGCGACCCCACTGTCGCGAAGGGCGGCGAGCTCGGACAAGAGCTGGTCGTCGGCGAGCGCCGGGCTTTCGGGGGTGACGGAGTGAATCTGGTACAGCGCGAGATGTGAGCCGAGCAATTCTTGAGTTTCACCGAGTTGACGACGGAACGCTTCGACGCTGTGATCCTTAACCTCCTGAACCTCGGCGTCGATCTGCCAGTCGGCAACGTACCGATAGCCCCACTTTGAGCCGACGACCACGTCGTCTGGCTTGGACGAGTCGAGCCACCGGGCCAAGAACTGTTCGGCGAGTCCATATGAACGCGCCGCATCGAAGTAGCGGACGCCGCTCTCGTAGGCGAAGTCGAAAACGTGCATCGCGTTGGTTTCCATCGCCGATCGATCCGAGCGGCCGGACAGATCGGTACCGTGAGCCGTCGTGATGTAGGCAGGGCGCCCAAGGGCAGCAGTCCCTAATCCCAGGGTCTTGGGCGGCAGCTTCTCAAATATCTCGTGAATGTGTGGCATGGTGTTGAACGTCGAGGCAGCTGCCTATTCGGCGAGAGTTCGGTATTTGCCGGTGTGGAAGACGAGCGGTTCTGCAGTGTCATCGGGTGCTTCGAGGTCGACGACATTGCAGAGCACGAAGTCGTGATCGCCGGCGTCGATAATCGCGTTTGGTGTAAGTCGTAGCCACGCAGCGGTGTCCGCAATGCGCGGCGCCCCCGAGTCGTCCTGCCAGTCGATGCCTGAAAAGCGCTCGTCGGGTTCGCGCATAAACGCGTTCGAGATGTCCTCTTGTTCGCTGCTGAGCACGTTCACCCCAAAGGACTCGGCCTTCCGAAGCTGTCCCCAGGAGTACGAGGTACTCGTGCAGAAGAACCCGGCGAGCGGCGGATCGAGCGAGACGCTCACGAAACTTCCGATGACCATGGCCTGAGGTTCATCATCGACCATCCCGGTCACGACAGTGACACAGGTGGGGACGTGGCCCATCACATAACGGAAGCGGGCGGGATCTAGTGAGGTGTTCAACGTTGGGACTTCCAGATGGTTGATGGAGGGATGCGCTCGATCTAACCGCAGTGAGATCGCACGTACATTTCTAATGTACAAAGTAGGGGTATCGCCCAAGAACACGATGCGATTTGGGACAGCGATGGGAATGAGGCGCGAGTGATCGACCGAACCGAAGAACAGCACGAGGTCATTCGCACTGAAGTCCGTCGCTTGTGTGACTCGTACGGCAACGAGTATTGGCGCAGCCTCGAGCCGTCGACCTATCCCGAAGCATTCGTCCAAGAACTCACAACCCAAGGCTGGCTCAGCGCACTAATCCCTGAGGAGTTCGGTGGGGGAGGGCTCAGCCTCGGTGGCGCGTCGGTGATCCTCGAAGAGATATCGGCCAGTGGCGGCAACCCGAGCGCGTGCCATGCACAGATGTATGTGATGGGTACCGTGCTTCGCCACGGCAGTGACGAGCAGAAAAAGCGCTTCCTTCCAATGGTGGCCACCGGCGAAAAGCGACTTCAAGCCTTTGGGGTAACCGAACCGGCCGCAGGCTCGAACACCACGGCGATCCACACGCGTGCCGAGCGTGACGGCGACGTCTATCGAGTGACCGGTCAAAAGATCTGGACGAGCCGAGCAGAGCATTCAGACCTCATGGTGTTGCTCGCTCGAACAACGCCAATCGACGACGTGGAGAATCGTCTCGACGGGCTCTCGGTCTTCCTCATCGAGATGCGAAAAGAAGATGGTTCTCTGGTCGATGGGCTCACGATCACCCCCATCGAGACAATGATGAATCACAGCACGACCGAGGTGTTCTTCGATGATGTTGAGATTCCAGCGAGCTCGCTGATCGGAACCGAAGGACACGGCTTTCGCCACATCCTCGATGGGATGAACGCCGAACGCATCTTGATCGCAGCCGAGTGCATTGGTGATGGCCGGTTCTTCATAGACCGCGCATCTACCTATGCGCGCGAACGCGTTGTGTTCGACCGGCCGATCGGTCAGAACCAAGGCGTGCAATTCCCACTCGCGAAGGCGTATATCCAGATCGAGGCAGCGAACCTGATGCGCTGGAAAGCTGCCGACTTGTACGACATGGGTGAACCACATGGGGTCGAGGCCAATATGGCCAAGCTCTTAGCGAGCGAAGCATCGTGGGCCGCAGGCAACGCTGCCATGGATACCCACGGTGGTTTCGGGTTCGCGACCGAATTCGATATCGAACGCAAGCTGCGCGAGACCAGGCTCTACCAAGTAGCGCCGATCAGCAATAATCTGATTCTCGCCTTCGTTGGCCAGAAGTGTCTCGAGCTACCGAAGAGCTATTGAGCAACAGATGGAGCCCAGCCACGTGTCGAACAGCGCAACCGAATCCGTGAAGATGCTCGTCGACGCTGATCTCTGTATCGGCGCAGGCCAATGCGAGATGGTCGAAGCAGAGGTATTTCGCGTGAACGACGAAACCGTCGTAGCCGACGTGCTCGGTGATGGACTATTGCCAGTCGACCGGGCGCTGATCGTTATCGACGCGTGTCCGGTTCAAGCCATCTCATCACCGAACCTGTAGGACGTTACCCGCGAGCGTCTGCGGGCTGAAGGAGCGAGATCAGCTGGTTGGCAACCTGGGCGAGGTGCTCGGGTCGGTCCATGCATCGAGCCATGATCATTGCGCCTTCGAGCGCCGACAAGAATGTCTGAGCAAAGGCGTCGGCGTCGACGTTTCCGTCGATGCTTCCGTTCTCAATGCCCGAAGTGATGGTCTCTCGCAGCCACGCTTGTTGCTCGGTGAAGAACGCATCGGTCTCCGCGGTAACGATCTCTGGAATTGAGCTGGCTTCGCTCGCCAACATTCCACAGAGGCACACCCGGTTGAGCTTCTCGAGCGTGTTCTGGAAGATCTCCGCAAAACCCGCGAGCTGTTCGAGCGGGGTGGGACGGCCTGCTGCCATCTCGGTAACGCCAGCGGAGAAGTCCACGCGGTATTTGCGGGCAGCAGCGCAGGCGAGGTCAGTCTTGGCTGGGTAGTAGTAGTGAATGCTCGCGCTCTTGATGCCGACACGGTCGGCAATGTCGCGATAACTAAATCCGTCGTAGCCGACGGTTTGAATCAATTCTTGTCCGACTTCGAGGATCTCGTCTGCCTTGGAACCCTCGCCTTGGGTGGTCTTCGTTGGCATGTTGCGCTGCCCTTCAGATCGTTGAGGAGGTGGACACTCATTTTACTCTACTAACTACTAGATAGGTACATCACAGTCCACTGTTTTCAACAAAATGAGCCGTAAGGACCGTCTTTTGAGATCGGGGTTGGTATTCGTTTCTGCGCATCCTATGGTTGTCTATCTACTACTAGATAGGTAGCCGGGCAAGGCCTGGTCGTGACGGGAAGGAAGCAAGTAATGGGCTTCTGGAATAAAGACAAAAACAAGCAAGACAACACCAACACCACCCACAACACAGAGGACACAGAAACCATGGAGAACAAGCGCTTTAACAGCAAGGTCGCCGTCATCACCGGCGGCAGCTCAGGTATTGGCAAGGAAGCAGCAACCCAACTCGTCGCCGAGGGCGCCCAGGTCGTTATTGGTGGCCGTGACGAGGCGAAGCTCGCCGCCGCCGCAGCCGAGATCGACGCATCGGGACAGAACATTGCCTACGTGGCAGGCGATATTGGTCAGCCAGCGGTTGCCAAGCAGCTCGTCGACACCGCCGTGAGCCGCTTCGGTGGGCTCGACATTCTTGTCAACAACGCCGGCATCTTCGCTCCGAAGCCATTCCTTGAACTGACCGAGGAAGAGTACGACGGCTTTGTCGACACCATCTTGAAGGGCAAGTTCTTCGCAGCTCAGGCAGCAGCAGCTGCAATGAAGCAGCGCGGCGGAGGTGCCATTATCCAGACCGGTTCGATGTGGGCAATTCAAGCCATCGGCGCAACGCCATCGTCTGCATACTCCGCAGCCAACGGTGGCGTCCATCAGCTCACCAACAACCTCGCGATCGAGCTCGCTGGTGACAACATCCGTGTCAACACCGTTGCTCCAGCTGTCGTGGAAACCCCGGTGTACTCGACCTTCCTCACCCAGGAGCAGATCGAAGCAGCACTTCCAGGATTTGCAGCGATGCACCCACTTGGTCGCAACGGCAAGCCAGCCGACGTTGTCAACGCCATGCTGTTCTTGGCTTCCGATGACGCGTCATGGATTACCGGTGTGACCATGCCGGTCGACGGCGGCGTCACCGCAGGTCGCAACTAACGACACTGCCTCACTAACGACACTGCCTCA
>CAYVHV010000043.1:20664-27038 GCA_964451305.1 uncultured Acidimicrobiales bacterium
CGGCGTCACCGCAGGTCGCAACTAACGACACTGCCTCACTAACGACACTGCCTCATCGGTACGTTCATCGTGTCGAGTGAGCATCACGTGCGTGTGTGAATAGATGGGGTGTCCGCAATGCGGGCACCCCATCGTCGCTGTTTTGGTCGAGCGCAATCGACCCGTTCGGTTGATGCCCCTTTCGACGCGGAAATCGTCGGATCAGACCGATCCGTCACTAGTCAACTATGGTCAGATTTGTTAGGTCTGCGGGGGCGGTTAGTGAAGGTACGAAAAGAGTCCAGTCTTCGCGTTGAGATTGTTGGAGAGTTTCGACTCCTTCTCGACGGTGACGAGGTCCTCGTTTCGCGTCCCCAAGTTCGGACAGTGCTGGCCCTTCTCGCGAGTGCGCCCAGCCCGATCAGCGTCCTTGAACTTGAAGATGCGTTGTGGCCTAAGTCGATTCCCGACAATCCGGTCGCAGCACTGCGAACCATCATTTCGCGAACCCGCTCGGTTCTCGGCCCGCTGAGTGACCACCTCGTGCTCAACAGCGATGCGCTCTCGTTGAACTGTCAATCGGACTGGCGGGAGATGTTCGAATTACTCCCCATCCGCGATGAAGAACAAGATTCTGCTCTCCTTGAGGCCGTCTTGGATCGAGTCGACGGGTCGCCGTTTGTGGGCGTCGTGGACTCGATGTTGGTCGATGGACGTCGATCACGGTTTGAGCAGGCTCGTGAGCAGCTGTGTCGCCAACATGTGCGGCTCGACGTCGCAGAGGGAAACGATGAGTCTGCCGTTCAACGTGCCTTGGCCATTCTGGAGACGTCGCCCACCGACGAGTCGATCGCGTGTTTGGGAGCTCAAGCACTGGCGCGACTCGGGCGCAAGGCTCGAGGCATTGAGTTGCTTCAGCGAACGCGCACAGAGTTGGCAGCCCGCGGGCTCCTGCCCTCCGACGAGCTCTTGGCCGTCGAAGGCGAGATCCTTCGAAATGCCTCGGACTTCGCTCCGACGCCGACGATGCACGATGCCGATCGCCCGGTCAACTTCGTTGGGCGAACCGACGAGCTGGAGGAACTGAACACCCTCGGACCGGGCGGTGTGCTGTACATCGACGGTGAAGCTGGAGTTGGGAAGAGCTCATTGCTTGGCGTCTACGCCGACCGATGTCTCGCCGACGGGATCCCGGTGGCGATCGCCCGAGCGAGCGCTTCGGCAGCGGCGCCGATGAGCGCAGTTACTGCTCTTGTGGAGCAGCTGTTGGTGCTCGATGGGGTTGAGGTGGCCGAAGAGCACCGTTCGGCGTTGGCGATGCTCTCTCCGGAGATCGTCTCGGATGCTCCGCTCCCGGCGAGCCGCGAAGCCCTCATCTTGGGTGCGACCGGCTTTATCCTCGACGCCGTCGAGACGTCGCGGGTCGTGCTCGCTGTCGACGATGTGCAGTGGCTAGACATCGCGTCGCTGCTGACCCTCCACGCCCTAATCGAGAGCTCTCGCTGCCGGTTGGTGATGCTCGCCCGTCCGGGCAATAGTGCCCGAGTCCTCGCCGATCTCGAACAGCGGGTTCTGCGACGCACACTCGGGCCATTAACGCCCGATCAAGCCGCCGAGGTCGTTGGTGACGCGGTTCCTGGACTCGGGCGCGACCGGACGTCAGACCTGTATCGGCGGAGCGGAGGCAACCCCTTATTTCTCAATATGTTGTTGGACCTTCTCGAGAACGAGATCGATGTTGATGGCACGCTGCCGCCGGTGGTTCTCGCGGCCGTGCAACGGCGCATGGCTGCGTTGAGCACGATGAGTCGTCGCGTGTTGCAGATGGCGTCGGTGCTTGGCACGACGTTCGACGAGCGGACCGTCTCAGCCATCGAACCAGCAGCGGTCGATGGTTTCACCGAGGCCGAAGCTGCTGGCCTCATCGACCGATTCCCCGAGACCGGAGTAAGCGTTTTCCGTCATGCGCTCGTCGCAGACGCTGCGTATCAGCTGCTCGGCGAAGGCGACCGAATTGCACTCCACGATCAGATCGGGAGGCTTATCGAGGCGGAGGGAGCGGGCGCGATCTTGGTATTTCCTCATTGCCAGGCAGCGGTCTCCCTCGACGGGTGGCGAGCGAGTGAGTTAGCGGTTGCGGCGGCACAACAGCACCTTGACGCCTATGACTGGGAAGGTGCGATCCGGGTCGCGTCATGGGGTTTGGGTGAGGGGAATCCGAGCGATGAGCACCGATTCGCTATCGCGAAGGCGAGGGGTGAGCTCGCGCTTGGAATTGCAAATAGTCACCTCCGCCT
Source organism: uncultured Acidimicrobiales bacterium (assembly GCA_964451305.1). Lineage (GTDB taxonomy): Bacteria > Actinomycetota > Acidimicrobiia > Acidimicrobiales > SHLQ01 > SHLQ01. Next base: position 22,941 of record CAYVHV010000043.1, read on the forward strand.
CGTCGACGCCGCGCGCTTGGCTCGAACAGCAGAGGACCCCGCAGCTCTTGTTGAGGCGGTGATCGAAGTGTGCAGCAGTGGATCGCTCGCGCTCACCGGTCTCGACATCGAGGTTGTGCGAGAGCTCGTCGACGACGCCTTGCCGTTGGCGCGAGAAGAAGGACGCCTCGATGAACTGCACGCAGCAGCAGCGCGGGCCTTCGTGTACTCACGTCATGGTGCATTTGGACAACACCTGTACCGAGAGTCATTCCAGTCCTTTGAAACATGTGAGCCCCGCGTTCAGGAACTGATTCTTCGAAACAGCGAAGCTGGCCTCTCGAACCCAAACGACTTTGCGCTCGCGCAACGAGCCACCATGCTCCTGAACCAGGCAGCGGACCGAAACCCGGAACTTCGTTGGCTCGCTCGATGGTTTGGATTCCGGGATGCACTCATCGATGGCGATGGTGACCGATTGGGTTGGGCGCTTCGCGATATCCGAAACCCGAGCAACAAAGCTGAGCGACGCCATACCTTCGTCGTGCTCGGAAAGAGCTTTGACATGGATATGCAGCGTTCCTGGGCCGAAGCCACGATGGCGTTGATCCACGGTGACTTCGACCTCGCGGAACAGTGTGCAGAACAGGCGCTCCACGTCGGACTGAGCCAGCTCGCAATACGCGATGATGGCTTTGGCGAAGGATGGGTCACGGCGTCGTACGGGCTGTTGCTCCTCGCCATCCGGCACGGACAAGGGCGTCTCGCCGAGCTCGTCGAGGTCGTCGAAACATCAGCACCTCTTGTTCCAGCGTGGCGGGTTGCGATCATCATCGTTAATCACGCTGCGGGGAACATCGAACGAGTGGAGTCAGAGCTCGCCGGCATCACCGCGGACAACTTTGCGGCACTCGTGCCCGACCCAACGTGGACATCGGCAATGTTCTTGCTCGCTGAACCCGTGGCCGAATTCTGCGATCCCGCCGTGGTGGTCGAACTCTACGATCTGATTTCACCGTTCCAGGACAGGATGAGTTACAGCGGTCTTTGTACCTTCGGCCCAATGCACGAGGCGTGTGCGACGCTTGCGAACGCCCTCGGCAAAACAGAGCTCGAATCGTCTCATCGAGAACGGGCCCGTGAGGTTCACCGACGGTTGCAACAACGATCACGATGGGCATATGACGAGCTGCGATCGTCGCACAACAGGTGATTTTGAAGCCTATTCCGGTCTCTTCGTGCGGAAACGTTCCGGAAATCCGAATTTGGTGTACTACGAGTGCTCGTGTGCGCTGGTGGACGCACACGAGCTATCTGCGAATAACAGATGGGATTGATGGGGTAGGTAGGCGGTCCTGCCCCTTCAATCATTTCTATTTCGAAAGTTGGTGGGCAATGCAAGCACTGTTTCTATACCTCGCGGTGTTCTTGCTACCACAACGCTCGCAAGCTCGATTTCATTCGGAGTGGCGCTCCGAACTACTGGTCATCGAGAATGAAATCGGCCGAAAAGCTGCGACGGGTTATGCGGTCAAGCTGGTCGGAGCGGCGCCGAGGATGATGATGGAGATGCGCTCGAACAGTCCCAGCGCATACGTCGAATTGAGCGTCGCGTCATTGTTGGCGGTCATTCCGGCGATCATCCTAGGGGTGCTTGCAGTCATCTTCCAGGTGTGGATCATGCTGGTCGCCCAACTATTCGTCGCAGTCGGAGCGATCCTTGTGGCTTCGGGGTTCTGGCATCACGATGGACGTTTGCTGGACTCGGGACGGGCCCGCATTGGGCTCGTCGTGTTCCTTCTTGCCAGCGCGGCCGGGACAGCGATTATCCGTCTCACCGAGCTGGGTCCTCGAGTCGACGAGCAGGTGAACTCCGCATTCCCAAACATGGTGGTGCTATTCGGCCTTGTCCTCTTGGCGGCGTCGAACTATTCGAGCCGTCTGCGAAGGCGAATACAACTGGTTGCGGTCGCGATCATCGGCCCGGGTGCTGCCTTAGGAGTCGTTGCAGCCGTCATCAATGCGGCCGCCGTTTCGGGAGCGCACCGCCTTGTTCTGCTCATCTACGTGTTGCCGGCCAGTGTTCTTGCGTGGGCGTGCTATTCAATCGTTGGTCGACCGCAGGTCTTCGACGACGTCGTCCCAGTCGAGGTGTAACGCCCTTAGGCCTCGGCGAGGCCTTCGTGTTTGGGTGCTTTGCCGCGGTCGAGTAGGGAGACCGCTTCGACTCGGCCCTCTGAAGTGAGCGTGTAGTAGCGGCGAGCTGGCCGACCCTCTTTCGATGGGTCGATGTCCTCCCAGGCGCTGTCTAACCAGCCGATGTTCTCAAGACGAGTCAGCATTGGATACAAGGTGCCGGGGCCGACCTTTGCACCGTTGATCAGCTCGAACCCATACGCCCTGCCGTCGGAAGATTCGAGAAGCAGTGTGAGTACTCGTGATGTTGGTTTCGTAAGGCGCTGAATCACGAGAGAATTGTATATCCAATCCGTTTGGGTCTGTGGCCCAAAACAATCGAGTGGACGGCGCGCGTTCGCTGCGTCCGGCGCGAGCCACTACCGTGTTTCCACGATGCCACGAAAAGTCGGGGGGAACATGGGTCAGCGTAGAGAACGCAAGATCGCAGACGCGCTAACGACGTCGGATCTTTGGCAGTTGGCGAGTGAACGCATCCCACCGATCGCGTTTGAGTATTTCCGAGGAGCGGCCGATACAGAGTCGACATCGCGGGGCAACGTCATTGCGTTCCAGCAGACGATGACGACGGCGTTTGGTGCGCTCAAGTTTGATTCGATCGACACATCGGTAACGACGCTCGGATTTGAGATGGATGTGCCGTGGTACATCTCACCGGTGGGGAGTCTGTCCACGCTCAGCCCATCGGGTGAAGCCGTTGCATCACAGGTTGCGGGAGAGTTCGGCACGGTCATGGCGCTGTCGACACTGTCGGGCACCCCAATGGAAGAGGTCACCGCCGCATCGAGCGGCGACAACTGGTTTCAGCTGTATCTCGTCGGCGGCCGGGAGACGGCGCTGCGCACGATCGCTCGGGCGAAAGCCGCGGGATTCGGTGCGCTGATGCTGACCATCGACACCGGCGTATCCGGTAGCCGCGCCGTCCACGCCCGAATGAAGCCGATGGAGGTGACCGAATCGTTCTCAGGCAAGTCGTTGTCAGGTAAGGCCACGTTGGCCGCGCGTCGTCTCAAGGTCGGTCCACAGTTTGTGACCAGGCTCGATTTCCTTCGCCAGTACTACGCCAGCGGCGGGATGATGGAGTTCGTGAACGTCATCGACGAAGACGGTAATCCAATGCCCTACACCGACATCGGCACTCAGCTCGGTGAGTCCGCAGTGACATGGGACGACATCTCGTGGATTAGAGAAGCGTGGGGCGATAAGCCGCTCATCGTTAAGGGCGTGCATTGTGCGCAAGACGCACGGCGAGCCGAGGAGCTCGGAGCGAGCGCGGTGGTGTGGTCGAACCACGGAGGCCGGCAACAAGACCGAGTGCCGCCGGCGCTGCACATGGTCGAACAAGAAATGCCGCTCGTGGGCAACAGTGAGATGGACTTCTACATGGACGGCGGCATCCGATGCGGAACCGACGTGCTGGTCGCCCTAAGCCACGGCGTGAAAGCCGTTGGGCTGGGTCGCGTCACCGCCGCCGGACTCGGTGCGGGTGGACACAGTGGACTTACCCGCGCCTTTGAGATCCTGCAGGCCGAGTTCGACCGTGCCATGCGCCTCGTTGGTGTGCAGAGCATCGAGGAGATTCACGAGCGCGGAGCCGCGTTGCGTCGTGACTCACTTCTCGTTGGCGATCACCATTTGCCCGAGTTCGTCTTCTAGTCGGCGGCTTTCTGTTCGGCTCGTTCCAGCCACATGGTCACAGCAAAGAACTGAATCGACCCGAGGATGATGAGCGCTAACCCGGCGAGGACGAACTGCATCGAGCTGTTGCCGGTGAAGGCAAGCGTCGGTGGGGGCGGCGCGGAGGTGTCCGTTGGTGTGTCGGCCGGTGGAGCGTCGGTATCGGTCGGAGTGTCGATCGATGGAACTGGCTTGTGCTCTGGTTCTGGAGTGGGTTCGGGTTCGGGTTCGGGTTCAGGCTCTGGT
>CAYVHV010000044.1:0-26833 GCA_964451305.1 uncultured Acidimicrobiales bacterium
TCCGTCGGTGAAACGACCGGTGACTACTCGTCTTCGGTCAAGGGTGATTCGAGCGTGCCGAACTCGATCTGGGTGAGGTCGAGCGAACCATCGGGCTCGAGACCGACCGAATCCAGACGCTCACCGAACGCCAACCAATGGCGAAACTCGACGAGCGGCACGACAACAGCCTCCGCAAACAGCACACGCTCGGCATCGCTATACAACTCCCCTCGAACGTCAGCATCTTCGGTGAGGCGAGCCTCATCGATGAGCTCATCGACACGATCGATCGAGGTGGCCGTGATGTTGTCGCCACCCTCGCTATGGAACTGCAAGCCAATGCTCGCCTCGGCAGACAACACCGTCGACACCGAACCAAATCGGAAGATCCCAAGCTCGCCAGCAGCCGCAGCCGCAGCATAATCCTCGGGCGCATGACCAACGGCCGTCGCAGCAAGCCCGACCGCCTGAAGATCCTCAACAATCGCAAGCGCCATCTGCTCTTCAGCGCTCACCACGGCAACCTCGCCGTCCGTCGAGGTTTCAGCTTCACCAGCGCCAACTGGCTGTTCGGCAGGCACATCGATGAAATCGACCGTGAACGCAACATCGCTGTTCGGTGATGCCTCCACCAACGTGATGGCCTGATCGACATCGAGATCACAATTCGCTCCACACGCATCATCGGTGCCGCCAGCAACCCGCTCAGGAATGAACGAACGCAACAGCGCCGCATCAGCGAACTGCAACTCACGCAGCGCCTCGCTATCGACCGCATGCACAATCGCCTGACGAATCAACGGATCGTTAAACGGCGCAATCGACGCGTTCAACGCAAAGTACGACGTTGCCGACCGCTGCACATCGACGACCGTCAGGTCGCCGGAAAGATCATCAGCAGCTTCTGCACCATCAACCTCGACTCCGAGGTCGGTCTCGCCCGCCTGCAGCATCGTGAACTCCGGATCGAGGAAGATCTCGATCGTCGACACCTCACCGATCACCTGCTCGCCAACGAAACGCATCCCATCCGCCCACTGCTCCTCAAGAACAAAGTCCACACCAGAACCAACGCTCGTCGTATCTTCGGCATCGGCCGGAAGCACACCAAAGCTCACTCCCGCCAAGACCTCGGCAAGCGGCGCAAACGGCTCCGACAACGTGATCTCGACCTGGTCATCACCAATCGCCTGAATGCCAGGCACATCGACCTGCGCAGCTTGACCAGATTCGGCCGCCTCCCCAGACTCGGCAGCCTCGTCGGCGAACTCGCCGGCATCCGTCCACCCAACGATCGGCCATAAGTTCGGCGCACTAACCGACTCGATACCCCGCAACGCAACCCGCGTCAGGCTCGTAACAACATCATCAGCAAGAACCGGCGAACCATCGCTAAACGAGGTGTCGGCAAGCTCAAACCTCCACGTCAAGCCATCCGGACTCGTCGTCCACGACTCTGCAATCGCACCCTCGACCGAACCATCGGCCGGGTTCAAACGGGTAAGCCCATCGGTAAGCAGATCCGCTATCAGCACCTGCACCGAATCGGTTTCGACCAGGTCATAGGGCGTCGCCACCGGAAGGTTCGGAACACTCACACGCAACGTGATCGGCTCTTGAGCAAACGCCAAGGTTTCCGGTGCGAGAAAGTCGCTCGTTACCCCGCCCTCATCGCCCCCAGCATCTGGATCGATAAGTTGAGCCTGCTCGTCACTACCCGAGCACGAGGCCACGACAACAGCGAGCAGAACCAATAGCCCAACGGGCCACGAGATCGAAACGAACTTGCGCGGGAGAGCGCGGAGAATCTGAGACACGATCGCCTATCGGCGAAGCGACCGAGGGATTTAGAAACCGTGCCCGACCACACAACGGCGGGCATGCTCAAACGAGCGAGAACCAGCCTCAGCCGAAATCGAAGAGCAACGCAAGCGACACGGTCGTGAAGCTGAACGCCGTTGCCACAAGGATCGTGATCCGGTTGAGGTTCTGCTCGACGACGGTCGAACCAGCAGATGCCGCGCCCAAGCCACCACCGAACATGTCAGAGAGGCCGCCACCCTTGCCGCTGTGCAACAGGATGAGGCTGATAAGCGCAAAGCTCAAGATGACATGAATGACGAGAACTATCCAGAACATCGGATCTACCTAGTGTTTTCGAGAGATCGTGAGCCCCGGATACGGGACTCCACAAGAGTTATTACTGTACCTGAGACCCAAACGGTGCGAGCAGCACCGCCGGGACTCTTTTGCGAGTTACTTACGTCCCGCTATCGGGGCGACTCGCCCAACGATTACCCCAACCGGTATTGAATGCAGCCAGCGAAGTCCTCAGCGGACAACGCCGCGCCACCGATCAGCGCACCATCGATATCTGGCTGGGCCATCAATTCGCCAGCCGACATTGGCTTCACCGAACCGCCGTACTGAATACGGACCTTGTCGGCGGTCCCCTGGTTATAGAGATCAGCAACCGTACGACGCACAAGCGCACACACGTCCTGAGCATCCTCAGCAGTTGCGGTCATGCCGGTGCCAATCGCCCAGATCGGCTCGTAGGCAAGCACCATCGACGCGACCTGATCGGCCTTCACACCGACGAGACCATCGGTTACCTGCGTAACGATGTGGTCTTCCATCTCGCCAGCTTCACGCTGTTCGAGCGTCTCGCCAATAGCCATGATCGGCGTCATCTCGTTCTTGAGAATCGCCTTGACCTTCATGTTCACCTGTTCGCTGGTCTCACCGAACATCTGACGACGTTCGCTATGACCACAGATCACATAGGACACGTTGAGCTTTTGGAGCATCGACGGCGCAATCTCGCCGGTGAACGCACCCTTTTCTTCCCAGTGACAATTCTGCGCACCGAGCGAAACAGGAACCTTGTCCGCTTCGAGCACCGTCTGCACGGAACGAAGATCGGTGAACGGCGGGTGGATCGACACGTCGACCGCGGTGATGTCGTCCTTGGTCAGGGCATAGGTCAACTTCTGCACGAGTTGGATGGCCTCAAAATGGTTGAGGTTCATCTTCCAGTTACCACTCATGAGCGGCTTGCGTTCCATGTTGTTCTCCTTAGGGCGTTGGCGGGCGTACGCGAATGCGTACTAGCGCAGGGCGATAAGCCCTGGCAGGTCACCGTTCTCGAGCAATTCGAGCGATGCGCCACCACCGGTTGATACGTGATCGATCTTGTCATCCACGCCAAATTCTTTGGCCGCTGCTGCACTGTCGCCGCCACCGATAACGGTAAAGGCGCTCGCCTCGGCCATCGCGTTCGCAATGTGCTTGGTTCCAGCAGAGAAACGCGGATCTTCAAAGACGCCGACGGGGCCGTTCCACAACACCGTCTGCGCTTCGGCAATGATGTCGCTGTACTCAGCTGCGGTTCCGGGGCCGATGTCGACACCCTCCCAACCGTCGGGGATGCTCTGCCCTACTTGGCGCACATCTCCCCCAGCGTCTGGGTTGAACAATTCGCCACCGGGGCCAAGTGCGGTCGTGTCGCTCGGCAACTTGATCTTGTCGGTGCTTTCGAGCAAGCCCTTGCAGTACTCGATCATCGATTCTTCGAGCAACGAGTTCCCTACCGGGTTCCCCATCGCTGCAAAGAACGTGTACGACATACCGCCGCCGACGAGCAACGTGTCGACGCGCTCGAGCAGCGCTTCGATAACCGACACCTTGTCGCTCACCTTCGAACCACCCATGATCGCCACGAACGGCCGGCGGGCCTCGTTACGAACGCCCAAGAGGATCTCGACCTCTTTGGCGAGCAGTCGACCAGCAGCCGACGGAAGATGCTGTGGTGGTCCCACGATCGAGGCATGCTCGCGATGCGATGCACCGAACGCGTCGTTGACGTAGAGGTCTTGGCCCTCGATCAACTTCGCAACGAACGCCGGATCGTTGCTCGTCTCACCCGGATCAAACCGGAGATTGTCGAGCAGGGTAACCCCCGGAAGCAGCTCATCGAGCCGCTTCCGGACGGGTTCCACACTATATTTCGGGTTCGGTTCGCCCTTGGGGCGACCGAGGTGGCTCATCGCCGTGACATCAGCGCCACGTTCTTGAAGCCACTGAAGGGTTGGCAATGCTGCACGGATTCGAAGGTCGTCGGTGATCTCCCCGTCCGCAAGCGGCACGTTGAAATCGGTACGGACGAGAACCTTCTTACCGGCGACATCGCCGAGGTCCTCCAATTGAGGGACGCTCACTTCTTTGCTGCTGCCTTCTTCTTGGCTGCAGGCTTCTTCTTGGCTGCGACCTTCGAGGTTGCCTTCTTCGCTGGAGCCGACTTTGCGCTGACCTTCTTGGCAGCAGGCTTCTTCTTCGCTGCAGGCTTCTTCTTTGCCTTGCGGGTCGCGACGAGCTCGGTGAGCTCGACGAGGCGAGTGGAGTAACCCATCTCGTTGTCGTACCAACCGGCGATCTTGACGAGGGTGCCCATCGACATGGTCAGACCGGAGTCAAAGACACACGATGCAGGGTCGCCGACGATGTCGGAGGAAACGAGTGGCTCCTCTGAGTAGGTGAGGACGTTCTTGAGCTGACCCTTTGCGGCTGCTTCCTTGAACGCTGCGTTGATCTGCTCAACGGTTGCTGGCTTCTTCAGCACAGCGGTGAAGTCGGTGAGCGATCCGTCAGGGATAGGCACGCGAAGTGCCATGCCGTCGAGCTTGCCAGCCATCTTCTTCAAGACAAGACCGGTCGCACGAGCAGCGCCGGTCGTGGTTGGAACGATGTTGATCGCAGCAGCGCGAGCACGGCGTGGATCACGGTGCGGGCTGTCGACGAGCGCCTGGTCACCGGTGTAACCATGAGCGGTGGTCATGAGACCTTCGACAATGCCGAACTTGTCGTCGAGCACCTTGACCATGACCGCAAAGCAGTTGGTCGTGCAGGATGCGTTCGAGATCACGGTGTGCTTGTCGGGATCGTAGGTGTCGTCGTTCACGCCGAGGACGAACGTTGCATCACACGTCGCTGGTGCGGAGATGAGTACTCGCTTGGCGCCGGCGTCGAGGTGCGCGCTCGCAGCTTCCTTCGAGTTGAAGACACCGGTCGACTCGATGACGACGTCGATGTTGAGCTCGCCCCATGGGAGGTCCGCTGGGTTGCGCTCGGAGTAGACCTTCAAGCGGTCGGAGCCAACCTTGAGTTCCTTCTTGCCTGCGGAGATCTTCTCAGGGAAGCGTCCGTGGACGCTGTCGTTGCGAAGGAGCATCGCCATGGTGTCGATGTCACCAAGGTCGTTGATCGCGACGAACTCGATGTCGGCGCCTGTGGCCTTTGCGGCACGGAAGTAGTTTCGTCCGATTCGGCCGAAGCCGTTGATTGCTACGCGAACTGTCATGGGATAGGGAGTCCTTTCACAGAGATCTCTCATCCTCTGTTCTAGCGTGACAACTCGCCCGATACTGACTTCCTTGCAGGTTTCTGTTATGCGAATCCCGCTGGCCACGCGAACGGCCTATCACTGAAACAGATACGTCGATCTGGTTCCGAAGCTGCGAGCGCGATGCACCGCGTTCGCAGAAGCAATGGCGTCAGCCAGATGTCGATGCTCGCTCGACGTCGCGATGCTGGACCGTTGGCGAATAGCCCAAACGTCCGAGCACGTCCTTGACCTCTTCGGCCATTGCGACCGAACGATGTTGTCCGCCCGTGCAGCCAAACGCGATCGTCAAATAGCTCTTGCCCTCTTTGACATAGGCCGGGATGACGAGCCCCAGCATGCGCGAGATCTCCTTCAGGAACGTCTCGCTGATCGGCTGGCCGACCACATAGTCACGAACCGCTGGGTCGACACCGGTCAGCGGGCGGAGTTCCTCAACCCAATGCGGGTTCGACAAGAACCGACAGTCGAACACGATGTCGACGTCGAGCGGAAGACCGTGCTTGTACCCAAAGGAGACCAACTTGGTCTGCATCTCGCCACCGGGCGACTCGGTCCCGAACAATTCGACGAGACGCGCCCGGAGTTCGTGCACGTTCAAGTCCGACGTATCGATGGAAACGTCGCACTCGGCCTTGACCGCTTCGAGCTCGGAACGCTCACCCTCGATCGCTTCGGTCAACCCCATGTCACCGAATGGATGCGGGCGACGCGTGGACTCATAACGTTGAACGAGTCGAGCGGTCGAGGCTTCGAGAAACAGAATCCGAACTCGTGAACCCGAGGCTCGAAGCGCAGAGATCGACTCGAGAAGCTCGGCGACGTTCGGCCCTGCGGGAACCGCGAGCGCCACGTTTGAAATCGATGACCCGGGAGCATCGGCCAACTCGCCGACTTTGGAGATCAACTCCGGCGGGAGGTTGTCGATCACGAACCAGCCGAGGTCTTCGAGAACATTGGCCGCGTGGGAACGCCCAGCCCCGGAATTGCCTGTGATGACGAGAAACTCACTCACGCTGTAAACCTATCCGCTCGTTGACTCAGGTCTCTTGCACTCTCTCACAAACGAGAACAGCCAGGCGCGGGATGTGCGCCGCAGCTGCGAAGAACGCCGACTTGTCCCGGAAACCCTCGGGTGGTGACGGCTCGTGCATTTCTTGGATCACCAAACCATGGGCTGCGAGCGTGTTGATGTACCGGCTGAGCGGACGATGTACGAACGGGATGAAGACATCCTTTTGCACCTCTTCGACGCTCGACGACTCGACGAGGTAGGGCCCGACCCGCCAGTACTGGTCGGGCGGGTCGACCATATGGTCGTCGATCCAACCGCTGCCCGGGGTTTGCAGCAACGGGTGGTTCAGAAAGAACGCAAAGCGGCCGCCGGGCCGAAGTACCCGCGCCACTTCGGCCACCGCCGGTTCGAGCGGGTCGATGTGCTCGAACACGAGGCAGGCAAGAACCGCGTCAAACGATGCGTCGCGATGCGGCAGAGCAGACGCTCCAGCCACGCCGTACTCCACTCCCCCGCCACGTTCCTTCGCAACGGCGATCTGCGAGCGTGTCGGGTCCACGCCGACGACGGTCTGCCGGTCGCTGGCGATCAATCGAGCGATCTGCCCCTCACCACACCCGAGGTCGAGGACCGTGTCGTAGCCCCGCATCAACTGCTGGGCTAATGGAAGAATCTGCTCGGTGTATTCGGGGTCAGCGCCGTCGGTGAACTCCGACTGCCACCAATCCGAATGGGTCTCCCACAACTCGCCCGCATCTTCTTCGGCCAGACCGAATTCATCAGGATGGCCGGGGGCCATCACTCGTCTGCTTCTGCTACATCGGCGGCCTGCTGGGCTGCGTCGGGAGTCTCGATGAGCGAGTCGATCCGCAACAACGGCGCTCCCTCGCCCTCGGTCGTGACGAACACGCCCGAGTCTCCCTGGTGAAGCGCAGCTGGCTGGCTCGGCAGAACCGTGCGGCTCACCACAGCACTCGTTCGCGTATCGACCTCGATCAACGACGACCCGGACCGAAGCGCTACCCACACCGACGATCCCGCGAAGGTCGCATCGATTGGATCACGACCGACCGGAACGGTCACCAACACGGCGCCGGTCACCGGGTCGATTCGGCGGAGCGAACCGTCAGCGGCCGAAAGCGTCCACAACGCATCTGGCCCGGCGGTGAGGCTGATGAGATCTTCGCCGGCATCGATCGGCTGGACGGTCAGGTCTGCGGTGTTGATTCGGTAGACGATGCCGTCTTCGCCAAGTGCCCACACCGATCCGGCGCCGATCGCAAGATCCGAAACGCCCACAGGCACATCGACGCTGTCGGTCAGACCACCGTCGCTCTTGCGAAGCCGGACGACCTGCCCCTGACGCTGATCAAAGGTCCAGTAGCCGCGTTCATCAGCGGCGAGGAACATAACGGGGCCAAAGTCGACGGTTTCTTGTGCTTGCGCCTCGAGGGTCAACGGCAAGATCTGGATCTGGCCAGCATCGGTACTGACCCACGCCTTGGCCGTCGCTGCGAACAAACCGGTGGGCGCTGCGCCGACGCTGCCCGAATCGGTGATCGGACGTTCGACCCCATCACCGAACACGACGTACTCGCCGGCCGCGTCCATTGCGATCAGCCGACCGTTCTCTTCGTCGGCAAACACCGGGTTGAGAGGAACGTCGATCTCGGTGACGCGGCCTTCGGGTAGCTCCAGCACCAGAGCGCTCATATCGGTGAGCTGCTGCTCGAGCTGCTCGTTCTGCAACGTGAGCGTGTTGATGTCGCCTTCCAGCTCCTCGATGGTTACCGAGTCGTCGACTTGCTGGGCGTTCTCTACTTCGGTTCGCAGATCCATCGCAACCGACCGCTCCCGCAACCACAACGCACCGAGCACTCCCGACAGGACCGCAAGTCCAACAGCGGCCACGAACAATGGGCGTTCCCGACGTCCAACTCGACGGCCGGTGTCTTCATCCCAAAACGCGCTGTCGTTGAGGACGTTTGGTCCACCGATAGCGCCGGCGTCACCGGACCCCGTTCCTGAGTCGGCCGATGATGACGGTGAGGGGCGAAGGTCGGCTGCTTCGGCGGTCGACTGCTCGACCCGTCCCGGCGTACCAACTCGTGGATCCTTCGACTCGCCAAAACTCGTTGCCTCGGCCGACGGGCCAACCGTGCGTCGGGTAACGCTAGCGGGACGGCCGGCTTCTGCCCGTTGCATGAACTCGGTGACCTTCGCACTGCTCGACGAGGCCCCGGACACGACAGGACCGCCAGCATCGGTGACGGCGTCGAGGTCGATGTCGATGTCTTTGCTGTTCGCCACCGGAGCTGCGACCGCTCCCACGACATCTTGGGTCTCCTGTGCCGCCATCTCCGAAACGGGAGCGCTATCGAGCCGGGGATCCAGTCCCGTCGTCGTGTTCTCGAAGCGCTTCGGAGTCGTGAGGTCGATCGCCTCCAGATCCTCGGGGCGAGCGATCGAGAATCGTTGCGGCACGACCGCCGCAGCGACCGTGGCGTCGGCGGGCCCTGCCGAATCGGCTACTTCGGTGACTTCGTTGATTTCGTTGATTTCGTTGAGCGTTGTGAGATCGATCACGACATCGTCGGTCACCGGCTCTTGAGCCGTGTGATCTTCTGAACTCGAATCAACCCACCCAGCCCCCGCGAAAACGGGAGAAGGTCTATCGTTCGATTTCTCACTATCCAGGGGGTCAAATTCCACGTCGGCCACGCCTCCAACATCGGTCGATGAAACGTCGCTTTGGGGTGGCGTATTATCGCCGTCGTGGGGTGGGTACCACATACCATCGCTGGCATACCACCAGCCAGGTCCTACCCAGTGCTCGCTCATCGGCCTCGAGACTAGCGCCACTCGCGCATTAGGCCGAATGCAAGTGACCCCAAACTTTGCGACCGACCTCGTCTGGAAGCCACGGAAGGGCGAGCAGGTCGTCTTCGGTTGCGGCTTTTACCGCTTTGACGCTTCCCAATTCCTTCAATAACCGAGCCTTGCGAACCGGTCCGAGGCCCGGAATGTCATCGAGCGCCGACTTGGTCATGCGCTTGTTTCGCAGCTGTCGGTGATACGTGATGGCGAAACGGTGCGATTCATCCCGGAGTCGCTGAAGCAGATACAACGCCTCGGACTGGCGAGGTATCCGAATCGACTCGGACTGGCCCGGAACGAATACCTCTTCAAATTGCTTGGCGAGCGCAACGATCGGGATCTCTTCTTCAAGTCCGAGCGACTCGAGTACTTCATAGGACGCGGACAGCTGACCCTTGCCGCCATCGACCACGATCAGGTTTGGCGGGTACGCAAAGCGACCGCGTTCTTCGATCGGCTTTTCCCGATCCGACAAGTAGTTGGTGAGCCGGCGCTCGAGCACCTCGGCCATCGCCGCGAAGTCGTTGTTGCCATCGACGGTCTTGATTTTGAAACGTCGATAATCGGACTTCTTCGCAAGCCCGTCTTCGACGACCACCATGGACCCGACATAATCGGTCCCCGAGATATGGCTCATGTCGTAGCACTCGATCCGCAACGGCGACTCGGGCAGCCCCAGATGCTCCTGAAGTTCGTTCAACGCCTTTGCTCGACTGTTGTGATCCGACGCTCGCTTCAGTCGATGCCGTTGAAACGACTCAGCCGCGTTTCGCGTGACGGTCTCGAGCATCGCTCGTTTGTCGCCGCGCTGGGGCACCCTCACGCTCACCGCCGATCCACGGAGCTCGCCCAACCACGCCGAATACAGCTCGGGGTCGCTCGACGGCGACGGAACGAAGACCTGCTTGGGGTACCCCATTGCTGGTTCCTCGGAGTACACGCCTTCGAGGATTCGGTCGATCAGCTCGCCCTCGTCGAGATCCTCGACCCGGTCGATGATGAACCCGCGGCGACCAACCACTCGGCCGCGTCGCACCAAGAAGATCTGCACCGCCGTCTCAAGTTCGTCGCCGTGAATACCAATGACATCGAAGTCATCGTTTCGGTTGCCGACCATCTGTTGTTTCTCGATGGCCTTGTGCACAGAGCTCAACTGGTCCCGAAGCCTCGCCGCGAGCTCGAACTCATAGGAGTCCGCCGCGGCCAACATTCGCTCTTCGAGGTCCCCCACGACCCCATCGGTCTCACCATCGAGAAACGCAATGAGGTCTGTGACCAGCTGGTCATAATCGGGGGGCGAGATCTCACCGACGCACGGGCCTGAACACTTTTCGATGTGGTAGAGCAGACACGGACGGCCGAGCTTCGCGTGCCGCTCCAACTTGTTGTCCGAACAGGTCCGGATCGGGAACGTCCGCAACAGAAGATCGAGCGTCTCACGAATCGCATACGCATGCCCGAATGGACCGTAATACCGGGTGCCCTTCTTTCGCTTTCCCCGCACGACCATCGCTCGCGGATACTCATCGGATTCGGTCACCGCGAGAAACGGATAGCTCTTGTCATCGACGAGGCGGATGTTGAATCGCGGGCGATGCTCCTTGATCAGCGAGTACTCGAGCATGAGCGCTTCGAGCTCATTATCGACCTGAATCCACTCGACCGATTCGGCCGACCGAACCATCGTTGCCGTGCGCATCGGCAGGTTCTTTTGGAAGTAGCTACTCAGCCGAGAACGGAGGCTCTTGGCCTTCCCTACATAGATCACGCGGCCATCGCCGTCCCGGAACTGATATGACCCGGGAGCGTCGGGTATAGAACCTGGCTCTGGACGTTCAACCACAAGACAAAGATAACCGGCTACTGTCTCGATCGTATCGAGTCAGTGCACAGGAGGATTGAGATGAGCATTCTGCTCGTTGTAGAAGCAGGCCAAGACGGTACCGATCGTCGGCGGAACCAGCTGCTCCCATTCGGAAACGGAACTGTGCTGTCCACGGCCCTCTCCCGCCTGGCCCCATTTAGCGAAGGGCCTCTCGTCGTTGCCATCTCCGACTTGCCCGGCGACCACGAGATCGAAGAGCTCGCCCGAGCGAACGGTGCCAGCGCAGTTCGGGGCCCATCGGACGACATGCTGGCCCGATTCGTCGAGGTCATTGCCGACTATCCGGCCGAGCACCTCGTTCGGGTCACCGCAGACTCACCGTTGATCGATCATCACCTCGTCTCCGAGGTCGTCCAAGCCCATCTCGATTCGGGCGCCGACTACACCTCGAACAGCCTCCTTCGCACCCACCCGACAGGACTCGAGGTCGAGGTCATCCGCTCCGACGCGCTGCTCGATGCTGCCGAACAAGCGACCGAAGCCGACGAACGGGCCGGAGTCACGACCTTCGTCAAGCGCCGCCCAGCGAACTACACCCTTCACGCCGCTCTCGCGACCGGCGACTTTGAAGACCACGATTGGCGAGTACACGACGACGTCTCCCAACGTGCGATGTCTGCCCTCATCGCAGCGTCCGGAGACGACCTCACCGCTCGCTGGGACACGCTCATCACGCACAGTCCGCTCGCCGCGAACGATCCTCCGATCCGCTTGCGCGTCGCACGCGAGAACGTGGCAGCGTCGGTTCACGCCCTCGGCGATTCGATCGGAACGCTCCCCGACCCGCTACCCGTCGGCGATCCGAGTCGACGCTCGTGGGGCGTTTGGGTTGCACCCGGGCTCATCGGTGCCATCACCGTTTCGGTACAGAACGGTTGGGGCACGCTCGCCGCGAACTTCGTGGAGAACCTCGACGAATCACTCGCCGATCAGATTCTCCAACTCGTCGACGAACGACTACTCGCAGACGACCAAGTGCTCGCCCTGACGATCGACGGCAGCCGCATCCGGCCGTACCGCGAGACCTGAGCCAGCGAGCAGTGGCGACGCTCAGTCGCCGGTGAGCATTTTCGCCAAGAACCTACCGGTGTGGCTTTCGGGCACCGTCGCAAGATACTCAGGCGTTCCTTCTGCGAGCACCTTGCCACCGCCGGTTCCGCCTTCAGGACCCATGTCGATCAGATGATCGACGGTCTTGATGACGTCGAGGTTGTGCTCGATCACCAGCACGGAGTTGCCCTGGTCGACGAGGCGGCTCAACACCGTGAGCAATCGGCGAATGTCTTCAAAGTGAAGACCCGTCGTCGGCTCATCGAGGATGTACATCGTGTGGCCCGTCGACCGCTTCGCGAGCTCCGAGGCGAGCTTGACACGCTGGGCTTCACCACCGGAAAGGGTCGGTGCGGGCTGCCCGAGGCGGACATAGCCAAGACCTACGTCGACCAACGTCTGAAGATGACGGGCGATCGGCGGCTGGTTCTCGAAAAACCCGAGCGCCTCTTCGATCGGCATGTTCAATACTTCAGCGATGTTCTTGCCCTTGAACATGATGTCGAGCGTGTCTCGGTTGTACCGCTTGCCCTTGCACACCTCGCAGGGGACATACACGTCGGGAAGAAAGTGCATCTCGATCTTGATCGTGCCGTCACCAGAACACGCCTCGCAGCGTCCGCCCTTGACGTTGAAGCTGAACCGTCCCGGCAGATAACCACGAACCTTTGCCTCGGTGGTTTGGGCGAAGAGCTTTCGCACGTGGTCGAACACGCCGGTGTAGGTCGCCGGGTTCGAGCGAGGGGTCCGGCCGATCGGTGATTGATCGATCGCGATGACCTTGTCGATCGACTCGGTGCCTTCGACCTTGCGATGCAGCCCGGGCGGCATCTTCGAGCTGTAGATCTTCTGCATCAAGCTCGGCAGCAGAATCTGGTTGATCAGCGATGACTTGCCACTGCCGGACACACCGGTGATTCCTACGAAGACCCCGAGTGGAATCTCGACATCGACATTCTTCAGGTTGTTCTCTTGGGCTCCACGAATCCAGATCGACTCGTCCTTGGGCGTCCGCCGCTTTTCGGGGATCGCGATGCTCTTGCGGCCGGACAGGTATTGACCCGTCATCGACTTTCGGTTGCGAAGCAAACCCTTGACGGTGCCCGAGTGGACGATCTCCCCGCCGTGCTCACCAGCGCCCGGGCCGATATCGACGACGTGATCGGCAACGGCGATCGTCTCTTCGTCGTGTTCGACCACGATAACCGTGTTTCCGATGTTGCGTAGTCGAAGCAACGTTTCGATCAGACGTTGGTTGTCGCGTTGATGCAGCCCGATCGATGGTTCGTCGAGCACGTAGAGCACACCGACGAGGCCGCTACCGATTTGGCTCGCGAGTCGAATGCGCTGCGCTTCGCCGCCGGCGAGCGTCGCCGCGTTTCGCGACAACGACAGATAGTCGAGCCCGACATCGAGGAGGAAACCCATCCGAGCGTTGACCTCTTTGACGACCTGTTCGGCAATGATCATGTCGCGGTCGCTGAGATCCAAGGTGTTGAGCGCCTTGGCGGCTTCACCGATCGACATCGAACACACGTCGTGGATCGTCATCCCATCGATGGTGACGGCAAGCGACAGCGGATTGAGACGCGCCCCGCCACAATGCGCGCAGTCGACCGTGCGCATGTAGCCCTCGATCTGCTCGCGCTGACTGTCGGATTCAGACTCTTCATGGCGACGCTGCAGATACGGGACCGCACCTTCAAACTTTGCGTCATAGGTACGGAGCCGACCGAACCGGTTCTTGTACTGCACCGTGATTCGGGATTTCAACCCACCGCGCATCAACAGGTTGCGTTGCGCCTTTGGCAGATCTTCCCATGGCGTGTGTCGGTCGATGTCTTTCTCTTCACATACCGCTTCGACTAAACGACCAAAGTAACGACTGCGATTTCCAGCCCACGGAGCGATCGCGCCCTCTTCGATCGTCGCTTCTTGATTCGGAACGACGAGGCGTTCATCGACCTCGAACACCGTGCCGAGACCATCGCAATGCGTGCACGCGCCATAGGGCGAGTTGAACGAGAAGTTCCGTGGCGCGAGCTCGTCGAAGGACTTGCCATCGGACGGCCGCGACAAGTGCTGGCTGAAGACGACCGTTTCCGGTTCATCGTCGCTGTCTTTGGCCGGCATGATCTGGATCTCAGCAATGCCATCGGCCAGAGCAAGTGCCGCCTCCATCGACTCGGTGAGCCGTCGATCGATCCCCTCACGCAGCACGAGTCGGTCGACAACGACCTGAATCGTGTGGGTCTCGTAGCGCTCGAGCTCGAGCTCGACATCGGCCAACTGATCGAGTTCGATCGGCTCACCATCGACGATGGCGCGAGCAAACCCTTGGCCCGCCAAGTCTTCGAGAAGTGTCTCGTAGGTTCCTTTACGACCACGAACGACCGGCGCGAGCACCTGGAAACGGGTTCCCTCCTCGAGCGTCAGCACGCGATCGACGATCTGCTGAGGCGTCTGGCGTTCAAGCCGCTCCCCCGTCTCTGGATCGTGGGCGACGCCGATGCGAGCAAACAGCAGACGCAGGTAGTCATAGACCTCGGTGACGGTTCCGACCGTGGACCGTGGGTTGCGGGACGCGCTCTTCTGATCGATCGAAATCGCCGGCGACAAGCCTTCGATGAAATCGACATCGGGCTTGTCCATCTGCCCGAGAAACTGACGCGCATAGGCGCTCAACGACTCGACGTAACGACGCTGACCCTCGGCATAGATCGTGTCGAACGCGAGCGATGACTTGCCCGAACCAGAAAGGCCGGTGAACACGATGAGTTTGTCGCGCGGCAAGTCGATATCGACGTTGCGTAGGTTGTGTTCGCGGGCGCCTTGAACGACCAGACGGTCAGCCATAGTTACTTCCTCAGGATCTCTTAAACCATCTCGCGCAGTTCGCGCTTGAGGTCTTTCACTTCGTCACGGAGACGGGCAGCGTATTCGAATTTGAGCTCACCTGACGCTTCGAGCATTTCCTCTTCGAGCGTGCGGATCAGCTTCTCTAGATCGGTCTTGCCCATGTTGTCGACGTCGACCACACGACGGTTCTGGTCGTGGCTCGACCGCCGCTTCCCCTTGCCCGGGTGCGGCGCAGTCTCGGCCGCTGGACGCAACATCTCAAGGATGTCGGTCACTGCCTTGCGGACCGTCTGAGGGTTGATGCCATGTTCCTCGTTGTAGGCGAGCTGCAAACCACGACGACGCATCGTCTCACTGATCGCTCGTTGCATCGAGTCGGTCACCTTGTCGGCATACATCACCACTTGACCGTCGACGTTACGAGCCGCACGTCCAATCATCTGAATAAGCGATGTCTCGCTCCGCAAGAAGCCCTCTTTGTCCGCATCGAGAATCGCGACCAGCGACACCTCGGGAAGGTCGAGTCCCTCACGGAGCAGGTTGATGCCGACGAGGACATCGAACTGGCCGAGTCGAAGATCACGCAAGATCTCAATACGTTCGAGCGTGTCGACCTCGGAGTGCAAATACCGAACCCGCAGGCCCAGCTCGAGCAGGTAATCGGTGAGGTCTTCGGACATCTTCTTCGTCAACGTCGTCACAAGAACACGCTGATCGTTCTCGACCCGTCCATTGATCATCTCGACCAGATCGTCGATCTGGCCCTTGGTCGGGCGGACGATAACTTCAGGATCGACAAGACCGGTCGGGCGAACGATCTGTTCGACGACGCTGTCGGAAACATCGAGCTCGTAGGGTCCCGGCGTCGCCGACAAGAACAACACCTGATTCGTGACCTCGAGCCACTCATCGAAACGAAGCGGCCGGTTATCGATCGCCGACGGAAGCCGGAACCCGTGCTCGACGAGCACATCCTTGCGGCTGCGATCACCGGCATGCTGGCCATGGATCTGCGGCACCGCGACATGCGACTCATCGAGAACGATCAGGTAGTCATCGGGGAAATAGTCGAGCAGCGTAAAGGGACGCTCACCCGGTTGACGGCCATCGAGATGCATCGAGTAATTCTCGATGCCATTACAAAAGCCGACCTCGGCCATCATCTCCAGGTCGTACTGAGTTCGCATCCGCAGCCGCTGCGCCTCCAGCAGCTTGCCCTCATCTTCAAAGAGCGCAAGCTGTTCTTGCAGCTCCACCTCAATACCGGTGATCGCAGAACGCAACCGCTCTTCGCTCGCCACGTAGTGCGTCGCCGCAAAGATCGACACCTCATCGAGGGTCGCCACCCGCTCCCCGGTCAACGGGTCGACTCGGGTGATCGACTCGATCTCGTCACCGAACATCTCGATCCGCACCACGGTCTCGTCATAGGCAGGGTGCACCTCGATCGTGTCGCCACGCACCCGAAACTTCGCACGAACCAAGTTCATGTCGTTGCGTTCGTATTGCATATCGACCAGGCGACGAAGAATGTCTCGCTG
The DNA here is from genome assembly GCA_964451305.1 of uncultured Acidimicrobiales bacterium. Lineage (GTDB taxonomy): Bacteria > Actinomycetota > Acidimicrobiia > Acidimicrobiales > SHLQ01 > SHLQ01. The sequence continues at coordinate 16,611 of CAYVHV010000044.1, forward strand.
ATCGATGTCTTGACCAGCGCGAAGCGTGAGCAACTGCGCCTCGTACTCCTCGGGAGCACCGAGACCATAAATGCACGAAACCGATGCCACGACGATCGTGTCACGGCGGGTCAACAAGGCCGACGTTGCCGCATGACGGAGACGATCGATCTCATCGTTGACCGACGAATCCTTTTCGATGTAGGTATCGCTCGACGCCATATATGCCTCGGGCTGGTAGTAGTCGTAGTAGCTGACGAAGTACTCGACGCGATTGTGCGGAAAGAACTCGCGAAGCTCGTTGGCGAGCTGGGCGGCGAGCGACTTATTCGGAGCGATAACCAGCGTTGGACGTTGTACCTGCTCGATCACCCACGCCATCGTCGCGCTCTTGCCCGACCCGGTAATTCCGAGCAAGGTCTGGAACTTGTCGCCACGATCGATGCCCTCCGCGAGCGCAGCGATCGCCTCCGGTTGATGTCCCGCAGGTTCAAACTCGGTAACCATCTCGAACGGGCGAGATGACCGTCCGTCAGGAGTGATCGGCTTCATGAACAGACCCCTTCCGCTTCGCTCCCCGCACCCTGGATCCACGCCCACAACCGATCGACCTCTGCCGATAGCTGCTCGAGATCGCCAGAGTTATCGACGATGAAGTCCGCCACCCCACGCCGGTCATCCCGGCTCGCTTGGGCATCCATGCGAGCCACGATCGCATCACGCCCCATCCCCCGCGACGCCATAACCCGTTCGATCGCCAACTCTTCGGGCGTATCGACCACGATGATCCCAACCCACTGTTCATGGTCTCGACTCGTCATCAACTCCCCACCTGGCAACACCAACAATGGAATGTCGTGGACCACCACCGCTGCACTGCGCAGCTCCGCTGTTTCGCGCAGCTTCGCTGTTTCGCGCAGCTTCGCTGTTTCGCGCAGCTTCGCTGTACTGCGCAGCTTCGCTGTTTCAACAAGCCGTTCGGTCTCCTCAGCGACCACCGGATGCACGATTGCGTTCAACGCATCGAGCTCCGCGGCATCGGCAAAGACGATCTTCCCAACCGCCGCGCGATCGAGCGAACCATCATCAGCAACAACGTCCGAACCCCAGCGATCAACCATCGCATCGAACACTAGTTCCCCAGGGCGCTGAAGTCGACGAACAATCGCATCAGCATCAATAATCGTCGCTCCCATGCCCGCGAGAAGAGACGAAACGGTCGATTTCCCCGACCCGATTCCACCGGTAAGCCCAAACTCTCGCACAAATGCGAGGCTAACGGCAGAAGACCAACTTTTGAGATGCCACGAGTCTCGCCGCACCCTCGATGGGCACCCGAGAACGGCCGATCTTCGACCTACGCGGCCATCTCCGTCGGTTCATGGGTAAGCAAGCACCGGATGAGCGTTCCCCCACCAGCCGACGTTGCTACCTCCATCGAGGCGCCGATACTCGACGCACGTTCGCGCATGCCGACCAGTCCATAACTATCGACTCGACCACTCTCACCAATCGTGAAGCCACGGCCATCATCGGACACCTCAAGCACACCGTTCTCACCGTCGGAGACCCAACGAACCTTGGCGTTCGTCGCGTCCGCATGTCGCTCGACGTTCACGATCGCTTCCTGGGCAATCCGCCACAATTCGCGCTCCTGCATGATCGGCAGACGATCCGGCGCATCGATCTCAACATCGATCGTCAACCCACTACGTTCGGCGACCCGCGCCGCGAAATCGCTGATCGTGTCCTCGAGACCCTTGCCGTCACTCACGTCGGTGCGAAGGTCCGACAACGTGTCACGAATTTCCCGGATGACCTCACGCACATTGAACTGCAGCTGGTCGAGGGACTCATCGATGTCCTTACCCTCGCTGTTGTACCGGATGATTCGATCGACTTCGAACGCGAGGAACGCCATCGACTGGCCGATCCGGTCGTGAAGGTCACGAGCGATACGACCGCGCTCTTCGTCAGCACCCATCGTCCGCAAACGACCAAACCAGCGTGCATTGTCGACCGCGAGCGCTACCGGATCGACAAAACCGTTGAGCATTTGGACCATTCGCTCGTCGTAGCGGCCGACTTCGGTGCTCTCGATTGCGAGGAGGCCAATGATCTGGCCACGAGCGGTCAGGGTCGTGTAGAGGCCACTTCCGCTCCGTTCGGTCAGGCCGACGGTCCCCGCCGATCGAATATCGGAAATGTCGACGAGACGATTCTGCGCAATCGCCGTCTTTAGCGGGCTCGGAAGTTCGGTCGGCCCGAGACGAAGCGGCATCGACGCCCCTTCGGAACGCATAACCTGCCAGCTCGCATCGGTCTCATCAAAGACGAGCAATGCCATCGAGTTGTAGTCGAACAAGCTCCGAAGACGACCCATCGTCGTGTCGAGAACATCGTTCAGATCGAGCGATGCTGGAAGCGTTTGGGCGACACGGTGCAGCGAGTGCAGCAGCGAGTTTGCATCCGTGAGGCGTTCCATTCGATTCATTGCGAGACTGCGCTGACGTCCAGCCTCGCCGGTGACACGCCTGGTTTGACCAGCGATAAGTCCGACCACGATTAGAACGAGCGTCCACTCCAGAACGGGCTGCAAACTCTCGATCCCAAAACCAGAGTCCGCGAGGTGAAACGCTGTCGGCACCGCTGCAGCGAGGAGCGCAACCCGAATGGCGTGCACGTACCCGCGGGCAAATCCGGCGACGATGATCGGCACGGTCAGCGAAACCGCGAGCGGCGATCGCCACAACCCGGTGAGCGCAACCGCGCTGACCGCCATTGCGAGCTCGAGCAGAATCGACGCGTCGCGATGGATCGCTCGGTCGAAACGAATCGGCCGCAGCTGACGGACCACCGTGAGCACAACGAAGCCCAACAGCAACGCCGTCGTTGCGTTGCTCGGAGTTTCGACAAGCCCCGGCGCGGCAGCGATCACCATCAAGCCGAGCGCACCCCAGCGGATGATCATGATCATCTTCTGATAGACGCGAGCCTGATCTTGGGTTTCGAGCCGCTCATCATCGAGGAGCGGGAACCGGTGCCGGCCCTGTCCGTCATTCCCGGCGAAGAGGCCCGGTAAACGCGTCGACGTACGTCCCACGCGAGATCGCCGAAGACGCTCGGCGTCACCTGCGGTCATTTCACTCGTGAAGTCGTTCGATTTCATAGTTCGTCTGGCCTATCGGCAGCGACGACCCCGTTTCCAGCAGGCATTGCGAGAAAGTCGAAGAAAATCCGTTGAAACCGCAGAAGCGTGAGGAGCTCGAAAATGAACCGAAACGACGAACACCACCAAAAAGGGAAATGAGGCCCCGTTCGGGGCCTCACGTTGGAATCCGGTTTGCGGGATGCCTCTGCGACTTATCCAGCCGCTGGTGGCGTTCCATTGATCGCAGCGTCGATATCGGCGTTGATATCGTTGTACTCGGCGCCGACGCCGCCGCCGAAGCCTCGAATGGCACCTACGGCCACGATGGCGATCAACGCCAACAGAAGTGCGTACTCGACCATGGCAGCGCCACGTTCTTTCGCTGACTTCTTTGGAGCGCTCACAACATCGAGGGTCATCTCGTCGGTGTGCTCATGCTCACGTGGTGTCGTGTTTTCTGCCATGTCACGGTGCCTCTTCACTCGGATCCCTCGGTGAGGGGAATTGCCTTCATATTGGAACGCGCCGTGGCGGTGAGCTTTCGCTCACCGCCACTCAGCGTTATGGCGTTTCGTCTAAGACGAAAGGACTTACTTAGCCTGCTGCTGGAGCTGCTGGAGCGTTGTCGAGGCCAGCTTCGATGTCCTCGAACTGTCCTTCAACCGTGGTGCCGAGAAGGCGGATTGCGCCGATAGCAACGATTGCGATGAGTGCGAGAAGCAGTGCGTACTCGACCATGGCTGCGCCACGCTCGGTCTTTGCCTGTGCACGGAGGTAGGTTGCGAGGAAGTTGTACTGGGTCTTCATGAGAAATTGTCTCCTTGTTGTGAGCCCGGGGTGGGCCCGTGTTGTACTAAGAACTTCGACGCGCTTTCGCGATATCCGTATAGGCCCATTGGACCGTTGAACGGGTCCACAAGGCCCCCAAATCTCACCTTCTGCGACAACGCGAGCCACAAACCGCTGATTTTTCAGTCTTTCGGGCGGAATTGGCGCGCTAGAAATTAACCACTCTCTGTGCCTGTTCCAGTCGAATGAGCACCGCACTCGAGCAACCACACAGCCAAAACGCAGAAGAGCTCCCCGGTTGAGGAGCTCTTCTCTACGAACGTTTGTGGCCCGATCATGCCGGGCTCGCATCGACCGTGTTAGTCGAGGTGCACAATTCCCATACGAACCGCAGACAGGACAGCTTGGGTACGGTCACGGGCATCGAGCTTCTGATAGATCGATGCGAGATGGTTCTTTACGGTCTTCTGCGAGATGAACAGCTGCTCAGCAACCTCGGGAGTCGAACACCCATCGGCGATCAACTGAAGCACTTCTTCTTCACGCTTGGTAACGACACGTTCTTGTTCGGCGACCGGCTGGTCCATACGACGAACTTCGTTGAGCATCGTTGCGGCGAGTTGCGGTGACAATGCGGTGTCGCCCGCTGCTGCCATACGAACCGCATCGGCGATCTCGTTGGTGGAGCAATCCTTGACGAGGTATCCGGATGCTCCAGCGCGAATAGCGTTCGCCAGGACATCTTGGTCAGCGTGCATGGTGAGCATCACGATGCGAGCATCGGGGTATGCCTCACGGATCTGGCGGCACGCCTCGACACCGTCGAGCTCTGGCATCGTCACGTCCATCAAGATCACCTCAGGCTTGACCTGGGTGGCGAGCTGGACGGCTTCAGCACCGTTTCGTGCTTCGGCGACGACATCAAAGCCTTCGTCGCGCATCGAGCGGCTTAGGCCCTCACGGAGCATTCGGTGATCATCTGCGAGCATCAAGCGGATCGTCATGGTTCTTCGTTCCTGTGTGCGTTAAGTAATTGATGGAGATGGCGTTACCCACTCCGACGGGTATCCATCGGCCTAGAAGCCAACGAGTTGAGGGTCTAACGACCCATCGCTCGAAGCTCTTAGCCAAGCTCCCGGAGAATCTGGATCATCGCCGGAACGAGGACCACCACAAAGAGGGACGGGAAGATGCACAAGACCATCGGAATGAGCATCTTGACCGGCGCCTTCTGGGCCTGTTCCTGGGCGAGCTGGCGGCGGCGAATACGCATGTCGTCGGACTGCGAGCGAAGCACTCGACCGATCGACACACCAAAGGTGTCTGCCTGGAGAATTGCGAGCACGAACGAACGAACCTCGCTGATATCGATACGAGCGTCCAATGAACGCATCGCATCGGCTCGACTCGCTCCAGCTCGGGTCTCACCGAGCATTCGAGCAAACTCTGTCGATAGTGGTCCGGGCACGGTCTCGATGGTCTTGTCGAGTGCCTGTTCGAAACCGAGGCCGGCTTCAACACTGATCGTCAAGAGGTCGAGCACGTCGGGAAGATCGCTACGAATCGCGGTCTGACGGGCATCGACCGCCCTCGTAAGCGACGCGTCAGGGCCAAGTACCAATGCAGCGATGATCGCAGCGGTGATACCGAGGCGGGTAATACCTTCGAAACCGATCGGGTTCCACAAGAACATGAAGGCGAGCAGAAGGGGAACCGATGCGATAGCGAAGACACGGCTCGCGAGGAAGCGGTCGACCTCAGCGGTCGAATCGCGGCCAGCCAAGACGAACTTCTGGCGTACCTTTTCGACATAGCCAGCCGGCGTGAACCGACGACCGAAGTCGCCTGCGCCAGAGAAGACCTGGCCGCCGAGGCGGTCCAGGAGCGACCCTTGAAGCGCCTGCTCGTCGATGATTCCAGCGTCAGCAGCTGCGCCAACGTCATAGCCATCGACCTGGCTGAGGGTGTCACGAGTTTCCTTCTGCTCGAGGAAACGTGAGCCGATGTAGAACGCGAAGAGCGCAACAGCGACGCCAGCGAGTCCAACGATCCCGAGGGGTCCGAGTGATGAAAGAATATTCATTGTTCAAGTTCTCCTAAATCACAACTCGATGTCGATGATCTTGCGCATCCAGAAAAACCCTGCGGTCATACTGATCAGCGCTGCGACAACCGCGACCAACCCGGGCGTCGTCGTCCAGAGTTCGGACAGGTATGCCGGGTTGATGAAGTACATAGCGAGCGCGACAGCGAACGGAAGACCGAGCAAGACGTAGGCTGAAATTCGGCCCTCTGCGGTCAAGGCACTGACCTCACCGCGAAGGCGGGTTCGTGACTGCATCGTGTCCGCAACCGTCGAGAGCAGTTCGGCGAGGTTACCGCCGACTTCACGCTGGATCTTGATAGCGACGATTGCCCAGAGCATGTCCTGAGAGCCAACACGGTCAGCAAGGTCATCCAATGCAATGTCCATGTCCTTGCCCAAGCGGGCTTCGTTCACGGTACGACGGAACTCACCAGCGAGAGGCTCTTCAGCTTCGTTACCTACAGCATCGATGCCCTGGAGGAAGCTGTAACCAGCCTTGAGCGTGCTCGCGAGCAGGTTGAGCGTGTCGGGAAGCTGCGCCTCGATCTTCTTCGAACGCTTTTTCACCTTTTGTTTCACAATTGCGGTCGGAATGAGCGCAGCTGGAATGGCGAGTATCAGTCCACCGAAGATGTTGGAGAACAAGAAGCCGAGTCCAAAGGCGACGACGACCAGACCGATCTGGATGGCGAATGCTTCACCAACTCGCAGCGGGATCTCCGCCTTTTCGAGCATGTTGGTCGTGGAGTCGAGGTTGCCTCGAGCTTCAGCAGCTTCTTCGGCACGGTCGACGACCTGTTCGATGATTCGAGAACGGTTCGAGGCGAATGCGTCGTCGGCACTCTTTTGTTCATCGGTGCGTTCGTCCTGGGACCCGTAGACGGACAATGTGCTGGTCAGCGTGTTGTCGCTACCGAGCAGAATCGACATCGTCGTGAAGGCGAAGATCAGGACGGCGACAACGATCAGCGCAATCGCAATGAGCGCCACGGTGTTGCCTTGAACAATCGCAAAGCGAGAGCTCTCGGCGATAGCGGGTGCATCGAGGAGCGAACCGCTCGTGACGTTGCCAGGAACGAGGCGAACCCGTTCGGCGCTGCCGTCGTAGCGAGCGATCAGTTCGTTCGTGCCATCGTTTCCTTGGCCATCGGTCGAGCGAACATCGAGGATCGAATCGGTCGGGAACGTTCCGACGAGGACGCCCTCGTGGGTGGAGACTGCGTTTTGTGCAGCGACGGTCATGTTTGACTCTGCGGATACGCCACGGAAGACTGCGCCGCCGCGGACGTTGTCTGCGATCCCTGCAAACACTGAGATATCGAGGTTGCTCGTGCGAGGCGCGACGACGGTCAGCCCAGCGTTAGCGCCGATGAGGCTTCCCCGTGTGGCGTCGGCGCTCCGGCTGGAGCTGCCGCCTGGCGAACCAACGAAAGCAACAACGTTGCGGACTCCGTCACCCTGGGTTGAAAAGAAGCCGGCTGAATCTGCGATCGCGTTGAACGTCACCGCACCTCCGCCTGGAGTGAGTTCGTTAATCGCGGTGCGAATCGACTGATGGTTGCCGGTGAAGGACACGACCGGTTGGATATCGAGTCGGCTACCGCCAGCACGGACGAGCATGACGCTGGTATCAGCGCTAACCCCGTCGAGATAGGCAAGAGCAGCCTCACGAATCGCTGCGAAACCGGCGATGCTGTCGGCGTTCGCCGAATCGTCGATGACCATGATCGTCTGAGTGCTGACCGTCGAACGGAAGATCGGCGAGACCGTCGTGGTGATCTCTTGACCTTCAATTTCGACCGTCAGGTCACCTGCCTCGGCGCCGGCTGCGGGCCGTACCGCAACGGTGCCTTGGTCACCGGTGACGTCGAGATGCAGGACCTCGAAATCGATTCGGTTGTCCGAGCCACCCTGCGCCGCAAGCGGTGCAGCGAGAAGCCCGAGGAAAAGTGCGAGAACGGTGAGGGCACTGAGCGCCAGTGTCCCCCGTTTGCGAGATGAGGGACCGGCCCTGTCATCTCGACGTTCTGCGATAGAACTCAGTTTCATCGGGCCCTCCGGTTGGGGGTGAATACCTCTGCACCCAACTTGATGCCGTAGTCCGAGAGCTTCTCCGCGAACTTCGGACGAACACCGGTTGGCTGCAAGGTGCCGACCAACTTGCCGTCCTCACCAACGCCAGCGGCGAAGTCGAACAGGAAGATGTCTTGAAGGATGATCACATCGCCCTCCATGCCCTGCACCTCGGTGATGTGCGAGATTTTACGAGAGCCGTCACGCTGACGGCCGATCTGGATGACGAGGTCGACAGCAGAGGACATCTGCTCGCGAATTGCCTTCACCGGAAGGTCGTAGCCAGCCATCATCGTCAAGGTCTCAATACGAGTCATTGCGTCGCGAGGCGTGTTTGCGTGGACCGTCGTAAGCGAGCCGTCGTGGCCGGTGTTCATGGCCTGGAGCATGTCGAGCGCTTCTCCGCCACGACACTCACCAACAACGATTCGGTCGGGACGCATACGTAGCGAGTTCTTGACGAGGTCGCGAATGGAAACCTCACCCTTGCCTTCGACGTTTGCGGGACGAGACTCCATACACAGGACGTGGTCCTGACGAAGCTGAAGTTCCTTTGCATCCTCAATGGTGATGACTCGTTCACCCTCTGGGATGAACGAAGACATGACGTTGAGGGTGGTGGTCTTACCAGAACCGGTACCACCGGAGATGATCACGTTGAGCTTGCCGATGATGCATGCCTGCAAGAAGCGAGCCGCAGCTGGGGTCAGCGTGCCGAAGCCGATGAGGTCTTCGATGCCGAGGGGATCCTTCGAGAACTTACGAATGGTGAGGAATGGTCCACCGATTGCGAGCGGAGGGATCACAGCGTTAACACGAGAGCCGTCGGGAAGACGAGCATCACACAGAGGAGATGACTCATCGATTCGACGTCCAACCTGTGCAACGATCTTCTCGATGACTCGACGAAGGTGATCGGCGTCGAGGAAGGTCACGGGGGCCACGCCGGCCTTACCGCTTCGCTCCACGTACACGCTGTTCGGACCGTTGACCATGATCTCAGTAACCGACTCGTCATGGAGGAGCGGATCGATCGGGCCGTAGCCGAGAACGTCGTTCGCAATCGACTCGATCAGTCGCTGCTTGTCCGCTGCGGAGAGCGGAACCCGCTCGTCGGCGACAGCTTGTTCGAGCTTGCTAAAGACGAGCTTCTTGAGCTCGGCCTCTGGCATGTCGCTGTCATAGAGGGTCGAGCCGAGGTCATCGATGAGACGTCCGTGAACTCGAAGTCGCAGCTCTTGAATGCTGTTCACCTGAGGTGCGGCAGCTGCCTGAGGGACAGCGCCTTGGCTCGGCGCACCGGCGTCACCACCAGCGCCCCCACCCTGTACTTCATTTAGGCGTTCGTAAAGCGACATTTCAGATCTCCTGGAACACGTGATCTAGCGACGTGTAATTCGTTTGGTTTGTAGTACTAACTCGGTGGTTAACCGTGGAAACGACGTGCTTCGGCGTCGTCCCCGACAAGACTTTCGGCAAGGGCACGAATCGACTTTGCGACTCCGCTCTTGGGGTGGGAGAGAACGAAGGGAACGCCCTTGTTCACCGATTGTGGAACGACAACGTCGCTCGGAATCAGCGCTTCGGCACTCACCTGAAGCGTGCGCTCTACGCCTCCGATGTCGAGCTTCACCTTTGAGTTCGCCCGGTTGAGGACGAGGCGAAGCTTCTCCATTGGAGTGTTGAGCAGACGCAGTGTCTGGAGACCGATCTTCACGTTCTTGATGTTCGGGATATCCATCCCTGCGACGAGGAGAACGTCGTCGGACTCTTCGACGAGGCCGAGGACGACATCGTTGAGATACGCCGGCGTATCGATGACCACGTGCGAGCAGAAGCGACGCAAGATGTGGATCATCGTGATCATGTCGTTTGCGCCGATCTGGTCAGCAAATGCTGGCTCGAGCGGTGCGGGCAGAATGCGAAGTCCCGAAGGTTCATGCGTTGCGAGGAGGCTCTCGAGCAGCTGGGTGTCGAGGTGATCGATGTTGGAGACGGCATCGACCACGGTGTGAACGGGTGCGAGCTTCATCATCACGGCCACATCACCGAACTGAAGGTCGGCGTCGACGAGGCACACCGGCCCCTCGGACTGTTCAGCGAGGACAACAGCGAGATTTGTCGCAATGACCGACTTGCCTGACC
>CAYVHV010000045.1:0-17267 GCA_964451305.1 uncultured Acidimicrobiales bacterium
TCGTCTTCCATGGCTTCTTCTTCGTCTTCCATGGCTTCTTCTTCGTCTTCCATAGCCTCTTCGACGACCTCGGTCGCGTCATCGGCAGCGTCGGCTGCGACGTCGGTGACCGTGTCAGCGCCACATGCTGCGGCGACCACTGCGGTCGATGCGAGCAGCGCGGCCATGCGCTTGCGGGAGCTTTGCTTCTTCATTTTGGGGGGTTCCTTTCGGGCACCGCCGGGGAAAGCGGTGGTGTGTCTGGGGTACATGGAATCGCGACGGCGAGCGCATCTGCCATGGAAGCGCCGCCTATTTCGACCATGTTCAGAACGGGCGGGACGCCCGTCACATCGAGGCTGAGTTCCCCCTGTCAGAAGACCTATGAGACGCAGAATGGCATGGTCAGATAGCGTCTATTTCCATGGTTGATGAATCAGCGGAAGTCACCGAATCGGGAGAGACGTCAACGCACGGTGAGACCGATCTGTCCGCCATGCTGCAGTCGATACGGGTCACCGTGCGGCCAGACACGTACGTCGTCGTCTCACTCCCCAAAAACGCCCAGCCACCGACGGTCGGAGCGGACGTCGGTGCCGTCATTACCGAAGACGAAGGCATTACGGTCATCGCCACGCTCAGCCGAGCCGCCCACGAGGGCTGGGACCACGACTTTGATGCGTCATGGCTGACGCTCGATGTACACAGCGCGCTCGAAGCGGTGGGACTTACCGCTGCGTTCTCACGCCAGCTTGGACGCGCAGGAATTCCCTGCAACGTGATCGCTGGCTTCTACCATGACCACATCCTCGTCCCGGTAGACAAGACCGACGCAGCGGTCGAAGTCATCGAGGCCCTCGGGTCGTAATCCCGAGTGGCCTCAGAACCGAAGTTACGCTGGTAGTTCGCCCGACGCTACGCCGAGACGCACCTCGGCGCGCCGTAGGGCCCCGGCAGCTTCAGCATCGGTGTGATCAGCTTCGTGCGCTGCTGCAGCTTTTGCCTTCGCAGCCTCCGCACGAGGAACGTCGATGTCTTCTTTGCGCTCAGACATGTCGGACAAGATGGTCACCTTGTCGTGGCTTACCTGAACGAAACCTTGATGAATCGCAAAGACTTGGCTGTTCTCGCCGCTGGTGACCTTGGCCGCGCTCACTGCGAGCACACCGATGAAGGCCATATGGCCGGGCAAGAACTCGATTTCTCCACCGCCGACAGTACGCACGCGCACCTTGTCGGCTTCACCTGAAAAGGTGATCCGCTCCGGCGAGACCAGCTCGACCTGCATTAGGCGTCGGCCTCGAGCTCAGCAGCCTTGCGGATCGCTTCCTCGGCGCCACCGACCATGTAGAAGGCCTGCTCTGGAAGGTGATCGAGCTCACCAGTAAGCAATGCCTCGAACGAGTCAATCGTTTCTTCAAGCGACGTGAAGACACCCTGTTGGCCGGTGAAGACCTCGGCCACGAACATTGGCTGAGAGAGGAACTTCTGGACCTTACGAGCACGATCGACCGTAATGCGGTCTTCCTCGGTGAGCTCATCGAGACCAAGAATCGCAATGATGTCCTGGAGCTCCTTGTAGCGCTGGAGCACTTCCTGGACTTGACGAGCAATGTTGTAGTGGCGATCGCCAACAACCTCAGGCTGGAGAATCGTCGAGGTCGACGACAGCGGATCGACCGCAGGGTAAATACCAAGTGCCGCAATGTCACGGGAAAGCTCGGTCGTTCCATCGAAGTGGGTGAACGACGTGAACGGCGCCGGGTCGGTGTAATCGTCGGCGGGCACGTACACGGCCTGCAGCGAGGTAATCGACTTACCTTGCGTCGATGTGATGCGCTCCTGGAGCGTTCCCATCTCGTCGGCGAGCGTTGGCTGGTAACCCACAGCCGATGGCATACGGCCGAGGAGCGTCGATACCTCTGAACCTGCCTGAACGAAGCGGAAGATGTTGTCGATGAAGAGCAGAACGTCCTGGTTCTGTACGTCACGGAAGTACTCGGCCATGGTTACACCACCGAGCGCAACACGAAGTCGAACGCCTGGCGGCTCATCCATCTGACCGAACACGAGAGCGGCCTTCGAGAGCACGGTGTCCGCATCTTCGCCGGCGCCCATCTTGGCTTCGCCCATCTCGATAAAGAGGTCGGTTCCTTCGCGGGTACGTTCTCCCACACCAGCAAACACCGACACACCACCGTGGTTCGATGCCACACGGGTGATCATTTCCTGAATGAGAACGGTCTTGCCCACACCAGCACCACCGAAGAGGCCGATCTTGCCACCCTCCTTGTACGGGGTGAGAAGGTCGATGACCTTGATGCCGGTCTCGAACATCTTGGTCGATGGCTCGAGCTTGTCGAAGTCTGGCGACGGACGATGAATGTCCCAATACGTATCGATAGTGATCTCGGAGGCTGGCACGTCGAGCGGCTCGCCCATGACGTTCCACACGTGACCGAGTGTTGCGTCACCGACCGGCATCTGCATGCCATGGCCGGTGTTGCGGACCTCGGCACCACGGGTAAGGCCGTCGGTTGGCTTCATCGAGATCGCGCGTACTCGACTCTCGCCGATCTGCTGCGCGACTTCGAGCGGCACCGTGACAGACTCGCCGTCGAGTTCAATCGTCAGCTGAAGCTGCATATTGATTTCTGGAAGGTTCCCCGGAGGAAACTCCACGTCGACGACTGGGCCGGCAATACCGACGACTCGGCCTGACTTCAGTTCTGGTTCGGTGACGGTCATACCGTTGTACCTTCCGTGTTTTCGAGAGTTGTTTGCATGATGGCTTGATCTTCGCCCCCGAGGGCTTCGGCACCGCCGACGATCTCCATGATCTCGGTGGTGATCGATGCCTGGCGGGCCTGGTTCATCTCGCGTGACAGCTTGATGATGAGTTCTTCTGCGTTGTCCGTCGCCGCCTTCATGGCACGCTGACGGTTGGCGTGTTCTGACGCTGCTGCCTCGAGCAGTGCCGAGTAAAGGCGGGATTCCATGTATCGAGGAAGCAATGACTCGAGCACTCCGCCTGGGGATGGCTCAAATTCGAATGCGGCGACCGCCTGGCTTGAACCGGAGCCTTCGGCGCCGACAGTCGCCATGGAGACCAACGGAAGGTACCGTCGCACGGTGACCTTTTGCGTTCCCATCGTGACGAACTCGGTGTACGCAAGTTCGACGCGATCGACTTCGCCTGCAGAGAACAAGTCGACGACCTTGTTGGCCACCTCACGTGCATCCTCATACGTCGGGGTGTCGGACATCCCGGTGTACTGCGCATCGATCTTGTAGTTCCGGAACGTGAAGTAGTCGATTGCCTTCTTGCCGATAAGGATCAGCGAGTAATCGGCACCTTGTGTGCGAGCAGCATCGATCTGGCGCTCTGCAGCCTTGATGACCGCAGCGTTGTACGAACCTGCCAACCCGCGGTCAGAGGTAATGGCGATAACCGCTACACGGTCGACCTGTTCGGATTGGCGAAGCAATGGATGACTTACTTCAGCTCCACCGGCGGTGAGATTCTCAATCACACTGGTGATCTGCGTTGCGTAGGGCTTTGCCTCGTTTGCACGGTTCATTGCCTTCACGACGCGGGTCGCGGCGATGAGCTCCATCGCTCTCGTAATCTTCTTCGTCGACTGCACACTGCCGATCCGGCGGCGCAGTTCGCGTTCTTTTGCTCCTGGCATCTACCTGATCCGATCAGGCCTCGTCGGCCGTGATTTCTTCCTCTGGAAGGGTTGTTTCTGCATCGACAATCGCCGAGCTTGCATCGCCTGGGTCACCAGCGTCTGGCGTTGGACCAGAGCCGTCGGTGGTCTGGAATCCGTCAGCGAATTCCTTGATCATCCGCTCGAAGGCTTCTTCGTCGGCAATCTTGCCCGACGCCACGATGTCATCGAGGGTGCCCTGATGGCGGGCCCGGAAGTGTTCGAGAAGCTCTGACTCGAAACGAAGGACATCGGTAACCGGGATGTTGTCGAGGTAACCACGCGTACCTGCAAGGAGCACGACCACTTGTTCCTGAACTGGCATTGGCGAGCTGATGCCCTGCTTGAGCAGTTCGGTGAGTCGGTAACCACGGTCGAGCTGTGCCTGGGACACCGCATCAAGATCCGAACCAAACGATGCGAATGCTTCGAGCTCACGGAACTGCTGAAGGTCAGACTTCAGCGTACCGACGGCGGTTTTCATCGCCTTGATCTGTGCGGCTGAGCCGACTCGGGAAACCGAGATACCCACATCGACCGCAGGACGCGTACCGGACTTGAACAGATCGTCCTGAAGGAAGATCTGACCGTCGGTAATCGAAATCACGTTGGTTGGAATGTACGCCGAGACGTCGCCGGCCTTTGTTTCAATGACGGGAAGAGCGGTCAATGACCCGCCACCCATGTCCTCGGACAGGTATGCAGCGCGTTCGAGCAGACGGCTGTGGAGGTAGAACACGTCTCCGGGGTACGCCTCGCGGCCCGGTGGACGACGGAGCAACAGCGACATCTGACGGTACGCCTCGGCCTGCTTTGACAAGTCGTCGTACACGATGAGGGCGTGCTCGCCATTGTCCATCCAGTGCTGACCCATTGCGCTACCTGCGTATGGGGCGATGTACTTGAAGGGTGCTGGGTCGGATGCGGGCGCAACAACGACGACCGTGTAGTCCATCGCGCCAGCGTCTTCGAGCTCGGCGACGATCTGGGCAACCGTTGAGGCCTTCTGACCAACAGCGACATAGATGCACTTCACACCCAGTCCCTTCTGGTTCAAGATCGTGTCGATGCCAATGGTGGTCTTGCCCGTCTTGCGGTCACCAATGATCAGCTCTCGCTGTCCACGACCGATCGGGATCAATGAATCGATCGCCTTAATACCGGTCTGCATTGGAGTGTCGACAGGCTGACGGCCAATGATGCCCGGCGCCTGGACCTCCATACGACGTGACTCGGTACCGGTCAGTGGGCCCTTACCGTCGACTGGCTCACCAAGAGCATCCACGACGCGTCCAAGGACGCCGTTGCCGACGGGAACGGACAAGATGTTGCCCGTTGCCTTTACTGGCTGGCCTTCCTCAATACCGTTCGTCGAGCCGAGGAGCACAGCACCGATCGACTCTTCGTCGAGGTTGAGCGCAAGACCGACAGCACCGTTGTCGAACTCGAGCATCTCGTTCACAGCGGCGTCTGGGAGGCCGGAAACGCGAGCGATACCGTCGCCGACTTCGAGAACTCGACCGACTTGGGTCGTTTCAATGTCAGACGAGAGGTTCTCGATGTTCTTCTTGAGGGCTGCGGTGATGTCTTCGGTGTTGATGGTGAGATCAGACATGGGTTCTTCTTTGTTGTTGGGGCGTGGCCGTTAGGCCAGGCTCTCGCGCATCTGGTTGAGACGGCTGCGGACGCTGCCATCAATAACGGTGTCGTCGATCTGGGTTACCAGACCACCAACGACGGTTGGGTCGACGGTGACTCGTGCAGTAACTGGACGTCCCATCTTCTCGGACAAGGCCTTCTCGAGGCGTTGCTTTTGTTCATCGCTAAGCGGCACGGCAGAGCGGACCTCGGCATGAGCAGAGCCACGGCTACCAGCGAGCTTCGAACTCAACGTCCGAGCAATCTCTGGGAGATCACCAACGCGACCAGCGCCGATGATCATCGAGATGACCGCAGTCGAGGCCTTGCCAGCTTTGCCAGCGAGGAGGTCTTCGACGACCTGCTGGCGATTCGCTGCTGGAATCGAGGAGTCCGACAGGGTGTCGGCCAGCTCAGGAGAACTGTCGACGGCTTCGGCGAATGCGTGAATATCAGCTTCGAGTGCAGCGCCATTTCCTTCAGCGTTGCCGAGGGAAATCAAGGCGTTTGCGTATTGGTCTGCTCGACTCATGAGGCGTTCACCTGCTGGATGTAGCGATCGATGAGATCGGTGTGGGTCTTGTCATCGAGGTTGGCGTTGATGACGGACTCTGCTGCCGCGACGGCTTGTTCGGCGACAGCGATCTGGACGTCACCTGCAGCTTGTGCTGTCGATGATCCAACCTCTTGTTCGGCTCGTTCCCGAGCTTGTGCAGCATCGGCGTCGGCACGAGCGATCATCTCCGCTTTGAGGCTGGCTGCTGTCTCGTGCGCTTCGGCCTTGATACGTGCGGACTCTGCTTCGGCGTCGCCCAGCTTTGACTTGAGCTCGGTCAGCTCGGCTTCGGCACCAACTCGTGCGCGATCTGCTTCGACAAGGTCTTCGCGAATGCCGTCGGAGCGAGCGGCAAGTCCGGCCTTGGCCGTTGGAAGTACCTTCCATAGCAAGAGCGCAAACACGATGAAGAATGCACCAGCAGACCACCAGAACTCAAGGATGTCGGCTGGCAGCCAGGCGCCGTTGGGCCCTTCTGCGGCAAATATCAGGTTCATGAGTCTCCCCCGGAGAATGCGGCGTCGATCGCACCTTGTTGAGCGGAACGGTCGAGGTCCTTTTCGAGTACAGCTGACGCTGCGGCAACCGCGATATCGCCAACGTCGCCTCGCATCGATGCAACGGTCGCATCGCGCTGGGCACTAAGGCCGTCAGCGGCTTCGCTGCGCACCGCTGCGGCAGCAGCTGTTGCTTCTGCCATGACGGTGCTGCGGTACTCGCCAGCTTCGGCGCGTGCTGCGTCGATGATCGCATCGGCCTCGGCACGTGCCTCTGCAATAGTGGCGTCGTACTCTGCTTGCGCTTGGCTGAGAGCAACCTTTGCCTTGTCTGCCGAATCGCGTCCGGCTTTGAGCTGGTTCTCTCGGTCGTCGCGCTTTTTCAACAGTGGCGGCAGCAATACGAAGTGCATCAGTGCCCACAGAATCAGGAAGCTGCCCAGTGCCCAAGCCATATGGTTGAGCTCGGGGATAACCGGATTCGGTACTTCTTCAGCTTCGCCTTCCTCCGCTTCGCCTTCTTCGGCAAAGAACAGGTGTTGGCCTTCGATACTGATCTGGATGTTCACGTCTTCTCCTCTCTGGTTCATCGTCGATTCTGAAATCCCTTACGGGAAGCGAATCAGGCGAACTTCAAGAGAATGAAGACAACGAAGCCAATGAGGGCGATTGCCTCGGTGAAGGCCACGCCGAGGAACATCGTGGTCTGAAGCTGTGGTGCTGCTTCAGGCTGACGTGCCATTGCTTGGAGTGCTTGGCCAACGAGGTAACCAATGCCGATACCCGGACCGATTGCGGCGAGGCCATATGCGAAACCAGCGCCCTCGGCAGCCGCGGTATCGCGGTCAACCTGCGCAAGAATCTGTGCTGCGATGCTCATTTGTTGCTCCTAATTATTTTTCTTTGGTTCGGTGGGACTTCGGTCCCGTCGAAATGTTTATCGATTGGTGTTTGTGTGCCGATCGAGCGATCAGCTGTGCGAATGGTGGTTAGTGGGCTGGGTGTAGAGATCCGCCGATGTACACGGCTGCGAGGATCGTGAACACGAACGCCTGAATGAAGGACACGAAGATCTCAAATGCGGTGAAGGCAATGAGACCGCCGAATGCGAATGGCCATACAGCGAGCGTGAGGCTCGCACCGAAGACCGTGAGGGTCAGAACCGAGAAGGTCACGAGCAGAATGTGACCGGCGAGCATGTTCGCAAAGAGACGAACAGCGTGGCTGAACGGGCGGAGGAGGAAGACCGAGAGAATCTCGATCAGCCCGACCAATGGGCGAATTGCGACCGGCACGCTGCTCGGCCATGCAATGTCCTTCAAGTATGCGAAGCCCTGCGCTTTGAATCCAACGAAGTTGAACACCGCCCATGAGATGAGCGCCACGACGAGGGGGCCACCCATTCGGCCGTTCGCTGGCATCTGGAAGCCCGGGATGACCTCGGTGATGTTGCCGAAGAACACGAAGACGAAGAACGAGAGCAGCAACGGCAGGAACGACATCCCGTCAGGACCGATCGCCGGAGTGATGATCTGCTTTTCGATGAACTCGATCATCCCTTCGCAGAAGTTGCGAACGCCGGATGGGACAAGGCTGTCTTGGCCTCGCGCAATCAGGAACAGAACCGTTGGAGCCACGAGACCGATGACATGGGTGAGACCGATCTTGTCGAGGCCAATACTTTCAACGATGGGTGCCCACTCGATGAGATTCGAAAGTGAGGGGAATTCAAGTCCACCCTCCTCAGCTTCTGCGGCGAAGATGAACATCAGGCTGCTCCAGTGTGTTCGGTATCAGTTGAAGGCGCATCCGATGATGGCGCCGGTTCGTGAATGGAAAGATTCTTTGCTGGCTTGATGCCCGGATAGGCCATCGTGCCCGAGATGTATCGCATCTCCCAGAAGAGGATTCCGAGATGCGCAATGATCAAGGTGAGGCCAAGCGGCAGGAACTCTACCCAGCTGGCGTCCTGCACGACGATGACCGCAAGGAAAATCAGTGCAAGGCGCATCAGGAAGCCAAAGAGCGCAGCGCCGCCCATCATGGCGAGCGAAATCCGTCCAGCGTAGGCAAGCATCATTGCAGCGAGAACAAAATTGACGACGACGATCGCAAGGCCGTAGGCGACCGAAGCTGCGCCTTCGGTCTGCCAGAAGACCGCCCCGATGATGATGAAGACGGGGGCAACGAGCGCCGAGCGCTTCAAGATGTCGCGCATGACTTCCATTACCGGCGCTGGACCTTCGATGCGTTCCATTAGCGGGTTGTAGGGCTGCTCGTTCACGTCGTGGCCTCCGAGATCAGATCATCTGATGATTCTGGAGCGTCGACGGGGACGACATAGGACGCAAGCTCCATGGGCTCGACCATTCCGAACCTCGGGGTTGAGGAGTCGTGCTCAGCCTCGCGCTTTGCGACTCGCGCTTGGTGGAGTGCGGCCATCTGCGCGGTGTACCGGTAGTACTGGCTTGCGACCGAGCCGATGAATCCAACCACCGCAAAGATGATGAGAAACAGTGGGCGTGTTCCGATGCTGTCATCGAGAACCCAACCGAAGAAGCCGGTGAGCACCGGCATGAGGACAACCTCAAGACCGCCGTTCCCGCGCCACACGGCTTCATGCATGACATGACCTGCCGCTGACTTTCTGCCGGACTCGGCAGAGGACGGATCGTCCGACGATTGTTCGTCGTGCTCGCCGTGGGAAAACGCGTCGGTTAATCCGACCTCGTTTTCATCCCCGCTGGCGGTCATTTCGGTCTGCACGTCGTACCCAAAAACTCGAAACTCATGAAGAGCTTGTGAATCATTTCCCAAAGTATGTTGCGAGCAGTCGGAAAACGCCAACCCGCGCCGCAAGGGAATCTATAGCGATTGTCACATCTCTGCGCGCCTGATCGAAATGTTTTCCGGCACACCTTCACGAAAACGAGATCACGAGTGCCGATCGAGGCGTCATGACCTGACCGACATCGGCCACTACTGTGCAAAGATGCCACGTCGAGTGCTGCCCTTCGCCCTTTTCATCACCCTGCTCGTCGTTCCATCCCTTGCGATCACAACGATCGCCCAAGCTGCCGAAACCACCACCGACGAGCGGCCGACCGCCGCGGTATCCCTCGGCGATTCGTACATCGCTGGCGAGGCCGGTCGATGGGAAGGAAACTCGACCTCGAGCTTTGGGGATCGAGCCGGCACCGACCGCGCCGCGATACAAACCCGATGGTTTACCTTCTACAACCCGAGAGCCATTTACGGCACGTCGTTCGAGAACGGATGCAGACGTTCTGACGTCGCTCCCCTCCAAAGCGCCGAACTCGATGTGCACGAGATATTCAACATCGCGTGCTCAGGAGCGAGCACGCAGAACGTCATCTCGACATCGTCAGGAGGACAACCGTTCCGCGGTGAGGATCCTCAGGTCGACCAGCTCGCCCGAATTGCATCCACCCACAACGTCGACGTCGTTGCACTGTCCCTCGGCGGCAACGATCTGGGCTTCTCCGAGGTCATCATCGATTGTGTCCTTCGATACTCGACGAGTACCCGGTTCTTTCCGAACACCTGCGCAGAGAACCAGCAGCGCAACATCACCGATGCGCTACCAGCAGCACTCGATGGCGTCGCCACCGCGATCAACGACATTCACGACACGCTCGAACGAACAGGCAACTCCGACTACCGGTTAATCCTCCAGAGCTACCCTGCGCCGCTGCCACACGGCGATGACTTTCGCTATCGCGAGACAGGCTTCGATCGCCTCACCCGAGGATGTCCGTTCTGGGACTCGGATGCGGACTGGTCGAACGATTGGCTAATTCCGACGCTAAACACCGCTCTCGCTGAAGTGGCCGCAGAAAATAACGTGGAGTTCCTCGACCTCACCAACGCGCTCGCCGGACGCGAAGCCTGCGCCGTCGGTGCTACCCAAGGAGCTGGAGACACCGCGGAGTGGATCCGCTTCGTCAGCACCGGTATCACCCAAGGGAACGCCGGTGAATCCGTCCATCCCAACGCGCTCGGT
This sequence comes from uncultured Acidimicrobiales bacterium, assembly GCA_964451305.1. GTDB lineage: Bacteria > Actinomycetota > Acidimicrobiia > Acidimicrobiales > SHLQ01 > SHLQ01. The sequence continues at coordinate 10,408 of CAYVHV010000045.1, forward strand.
CAGGTTGCGCTCGGGCACTGCCTTGCGCTCACCGTTGCACAAACACCGGGCCACTTCGAATGTGAGAACACACCAGGAGGGTCACCGAGCGACATGACCGTGGAGCGCCGTTAGGTCAGCGCTGCCACACACCCCTATGAGACCGGCTGTTGTTCGCCCGCTCGATCTTGGCCAATGCCGGGGTGGAACACGGTGTAGAGCGCGAGCGCTAGCGCACCGCCGGCAAATGGCAGCGCGGCTGCGCCTGAACCGGTGAGTGTCGAGTAGAGCACCATTCCGCAGAGCAGTGCGGTCCAGAGCCAAAGGATGAACACGGTCCGTCGATGGCCATGGCCGAGGCGAAGAAGTCGATGGTGCAGGTGATCTTTGTCGGCTGTGGCGAGACCCACGCCCTTGCGGCTGGCGCGACGGATAACGGCGAGAATGAGATCGGCGAGCGGAACACCGAGGAGAAGGAGTGGAATCACCAGCGGCGCAAAGAAGAAGAAGACTTGACCAGACACCACCTGATCGAGACGTCCACCGACGGTCGCTGTCGACGCTGCGAGCATGAGCCCAAGCAGCAACGCTCCACCGTCGCCCATGAAGGTCTTCGCTGGGTTCATGTTGTGCGGGAGGAATCCAACGCATACACCGGCGGTAATGATTGCGAGCAACGCTCCGGGGTTGCCATCGAAGAGCACGCCGTCTTGGCCCAGATGGAACGCGTAAACGAAGAACGAACCGGACGCGATCGCCACAATTCCGCCGGCGAGACCATCGAGCCCATCGATCAAGTTGACCGCGTTCGACATAACGAGGAGCCAGACAACCGTCACCACGACGGAGAGGTCCGGAGAGAGTTGAATGAAACCGGTGAACGGGATTCGAAGCCAGAGCACGGAAACACCGGCGAGCGCCAAGACGACTCCTGCAAGCACGATCCCGGCAACTTTGGCGGGAGCGGAGACGTCTCGAACATCGTCGGTGGCACCGACGAGAAAGATGATCACCGCTGCCACGATGATTCCAATGATGTCGGTCAGCGACCGGAAGACCGGATCGAACGATCCCATCAGCCACGCGGTGAGAAGGCCAGCGGCGATACCGACCAACATTGCAAGCCCGCCGAGGCTCGGGGTCTCCCCTTCATGAACTTTGCGTTCATCGGGGGTAGCGATCGCCTTTACACGGAATGCAATGACACGGCTGAGTGGGGTCAACAAGAGGGTGACGATCGCGGCGACTCCGCCGACGATGAGAAAGTCAACCATTGATGCCATAGCTAGTTCCGAGTCTTCCACGTTCTGTGACGTGAGATGAGAATTCGGGCGAGACCTTCGCCCCGCCGCACATCACTCTAGAGCGCTGGGTCAGGCATTTGGGTAGGGGGTGAACCCCGAACACAAATCCTTAACTTCATTTCGAATATCGGCAATCGCCGCTGCATTATTACGCTTTTCGAGTGTGCGACTAATCAGGTCGGCGATGATGTCCATCTCGGCTTCGCCCATTCCTTGGGTCGTGACAGCGGGAGTACCGATGCGCACCCCACTGGTCACGAACGGTGACCGAGGGTCGTTCGGGATGGTGTTGCGGTTGAGCGTGATGCCAGCCTCGTCGAGAACGATCTGGGCTTCCTTTCCAGTGAGTTCTTCGTCGAACGGTCGAAGGTCGACCAACAGAAGATGGTTGTCGGTGCCACCCGAAACGAGGCGGAAGCCACGGGTTGCCAACGCTTCGGCCAGTGCCGCCGCGTTTGCGACCACCTGCGCCGCGTAGTCCTTAAACTCGGGCATCATTGCCTCGCGGAAGGCGACCGCCTTCGCACCGATGTGGTTCTCGAGCGGACCACCCTGAAGGCCCGGAAAGATCGACTTATCGATTGCCTTCGCGTGTTCTTCGGTCGTGAGAATGCAGCCACCGCGGGGGCCGCGGAGTGTCTTGTGCGTCGTGAACGTCATCACATCGACGTATGGCATCGGGTTCGGATGTGCACCACCAGCGATCAACCCGGCGATGTGCGCAGCATCGAACATGAGCAGCGCCCCCACCTCGTCAGCGATCTCACGGAACGGAGCGGGGTCGATGATCCGCGGATATGCCGTTGCGCCAGCGATGATCATCTTTGGCTTGTGCTCGTGAGCGCGTTCACGGAGCTGTTCCAAATCGATACGTTCGTCTGAATCGGTCACTTCATAGCTCACGAAGTTATAGAGCTTGCCGCTCGCGTTGACCGGCGAACCATGTGTCAAGTGGCCTCCGTGATCGAGGCTCATGCCCATGACCGTGTCGCCAGGATTGAGCATGGTGAGAAAGACAGCCATGTTCGCGTTCGCGCCGGCATGCGGTTGGACGTTTGCGTGATCGGCTCCGAAAAGCTCCTTGATCCGATCGATCGCGATCTGCTCGACGCTATCGACGACTTGGTTCCCGCCGTAGTACCGCTTGCCGGGGTAGCCCTCGGAGTACTTGTTGGTGAGAACCGAGCCGGTCGCTTCCATAACGGCGGGTGAAGTGAAGTTCTCCGACGCAATGAGCTGAAGCCCCGTGTTCAGACGTTCGCGTTCTCCTTCGATCAAATCGAAGATCTCTGTATCGCGGGAACCGGGCCAAGGCATGTGTGCCTCCAAGGAGTGACGAATCGAAAGGCGAACCGTACTCGCGAAACGTGAAAATCAGAACGTGTCCGATGGCGAGAATCCTCCTGATACAGCGACCAAGAGTGGTGAGCGAAGTGGCTTTTCTCGACAGCCCGATGGAATTCGCCACGTGTGCCCAAAACAGGCTCAACGTTGCGCCTCGTTCGACCGAAGAGAATGCGAAGATAGTCCCGCTGATCTGGCCGCATTCACCAGCGAGCAACGACACAAAGGCAACCATGTTCAACAACGCATTTGATGGCAAGAAGGTCCTCGTTACCGGACACACCGGCTTTAAGGGCACATGGATGACCATCTGGCTTCAGCAGATGGGCGCCGAGGTTGTCGGGATCTCCGACAAGATCCCGACCGATCCAGCACACTTCTCGGCTGCGGGGCTCGAAGACACGATGAAGACCCATTGGCTCGATATTCGCGATGAACGCGCTGTGCCTGCTGCTATTGCCGAGGAAGCGCCCGACTTTGTTTTTCACATGGCCGCCCAAGCTTTGGTCAAGGCCAGCTACGACGACCCCGTGGGTACATACACGACCAACATGACCGGCTCGGCCAACGTCCTCGAAGGCCTTCGACTGCTCGACAACACCTGCACCGCAATCATGATCACGTCGGACAAGTGCTACGAGAACGTTGAGACGTACTACGGCTACCGGGAAGACGACCGCCTTGGCGGCGCCGATCCATACTCCGCGTCGAAGGCCGCAGCGGAGATCATCATCTCCAGCCATACCCGATCCTTCTTTGGCCAACCCGATGACGAGCGCAACGTACGCATTGGTGTTACTCGCGCTGGCAATGTCGTCGGTGGAGGCGACTGGGCGGCCGACCGACTCGTCCCCGATGTGGCCCGCGCGTGGTCGGTCGGTGAGAACGTCACCATCCGTCGCCCTCAAGCAACCCGCCCGTGGCAACACGTTCTCGAGCCGATCAGTGGGTATCTCCAGCTCGGTGCAGAGCTCGCAAAGCGCCCGGAGCTGCACAACGAGGCCTTCAACTTCGGCCCGCCCGCCGAAGCGGTCAACCCGGTACGCGACGTCGTCACCGCGCTGAAAGAACACCTGCCCGGGCTGGACTTGACTATCGACGAGAGCCAAGCGCACTTCCATGAAGCGGGCCTTCTCAAGCTCACCTGCGACAAAGCTCTCAGCTATCTCCAATGGACTCCGGTTCTCGACTTTGATGAGACGATGCGAATCTCGGCCGAGTGGTTCCGCAGTTTCTATCAGGACGGTGCCGAGGGCATCCGGGCGATCACCGACGGCCAACTCGACTACTACACCGGGCTAGCAACGAGTCGCGGACTCAACTGGGCCCAGGCCTGATGCCAGCCCATTTCACCGAACTCCGCCGTATCGAGACCTCCGGCGGCGAGGTGATGAAGGCCCTTCACGCCGACGAGGCCGACTTCAAAGGATTGGGAGAGGCGTACTTCTCACGGGTAAACGCCAATTCCGTCCGCGGCTGGAAGCGCCATAACCAGATGACGGTCAACGTCGTCGTACCTGTTGGGCACGTTCGTTTTGTCGTCGAGAATGACGGCGTATTCGAGGCGTTCGATCTCGGCCCTGACCATGACTACGGACGCCTTACCATCGAACCGGGAACGTGGTTTGGATTCATGGGCGGACGCGACGGAGGGTTGGTTCTCAACTTGGCCGACATCGTGCATCGGCCAGACGAGGCAGACGGCAAGGAACTCGATGAGTTCGACTACGACTGGCAGAGCGACGTAGGTCCCGAAAGTGACGAGGAGTAACAGTGGGTATTTGGAATCGACTCAGCCGCCACGCTGAGGAGAAGGGCACCACCCCAATTGCGGTCGTTGGTGCGGGTTACGTCGGTACAGGCGTAATCCACGCGATCGCGCAATCTCCAGGTATGACGCCCGCGGTCGTCGTGAACCGGCACACCGACCGAGCTGTTTCGGCCTTCACCAAGATGGGCGTCGACGCCTCTTCGATCGTGATTTCCGAAGACGCATCGACGCTGGCCGACGCAATTCGCGCTGGTTCACCGGCGGTGACCACAGACGCATCCCTACTGACCGACCTTCCGATCGAGATCGTCGTCGAGGTCACGGGCGCACTCGACTACGGGACCGAGACGATTCTGTCGATGCTCGACGCCGGCAAGCACGTCGTGTCGTTTAATGCCGAAAGTGACGCGCTTTTAGGATGGCACTTCCACGAACGGGCGCGGGCGAATGGGGTGATCTACACCATTGCTGACGGCGACCAGCCGGGCGTGCTCTTCCGTCTCAAACAAGAGGTCGAGGCAATGGGCTTTCAACCAACGGCCTACCTCAATTGCAAACGCCACCTGAACATTCACCAGAACCCAGAAACTGGGGCCGGGTACGCAGCGAGAGACACGACATCAGCGCACATGACCACCGCTTTTGGTGACGGAACAAAGATGCAGGTCGAACAAGCCGTGGTCGCAAATGCCACCGACACCGTTCCCGATATTCGAGGAATGCATGGCATCGAGTCGACCGTCGCAACCGCTTCGGTCGACATTCCCTCCGTCTTGACGAACCCAGGTCGAGTCGACTTCACACTCGGTGGTGACTTTGGCGCCGGTGTCGGCATTATTGGAGTGCATCCCAACCATGATCTACATCAACAGGCCATGGGCTTTTACAAAATGGGTCCAGGACCGGAGTACTTCTTCTTCCGCCCCTATCACCTCGTGCATCTTGAGATCCCGCTGACGATCGCTGAGCTCATGGTCGACAACGAGCCACTCATCACGATCGACCAGCCTCACCTTGCTGAAGTTGTAGCGATCGCAAAGAAGGACCTTGCGACTGACGAGGCCCTCGACTGCATCGGTGGCTTCAGCGCGTACGGCCACATCGACATTGCGGAGAACGCTCGCGGGTTCTTGCCTGTTGGTTTGGTCGAGTACGCAACCATGACTGCCCCGGTTGCACAAGATCAACCAGTTCCGCTGAGCGCTGTTCGCCTCGACGAGACAAAGACCGTCGTTCGGGAATGGCGATCGATGCACGGGCTCTCCCTCTGAACCAATGGTGTCTCTCCGGCCGAGAGCGGCGACGTAGGGTTGTGGAGTGATCTTCTCCGAAACACCTCTAGAGGGCGCCTTCGAGATCGACATTGAGCGGATCGAAGACGAGCGAGGCTTCTTCGCTCGCGCTTGGGCTTTGGAGGAGTTTGCTGCCCACGGCCTGAATCCCGAGATCGCCCAGACCAATATGAGCAAGACGCTCAACGCCGGAACGTTTCGCGGTTTTCATTGGCAAGACCCCCCGCTCGGCGAGGCCAAGACGGTGCGTTGCATCGCCGGCTCGGTGTTCAATTGCATCATCGATATGCGCCCGGACTCCCAAACATATTCGCAGTGGTTCGGGGTCGAACTGACTGCTGAGAACGCCAAGATGCTGTACATCCCGGAGCAGTTTGCGAATGGCTTCCTCGTCACGTCGGACGACACGGTCTTGCTCTACAACGTCAGCCGGCCATACTCCCCCGGCGGAGAGCGCGGCATCCGTTGGGACGATCCAGCAATTGGCGTCGAGTGGCCCCGTCCAGTCGAGCACCTAAGCGATAAAGATGCGGCATGGCCAGACCTCGTCCTCTAGACACATCACGCTAAATACGTCAGGTCGTATGTCGATAGTCTCATATGAAGATGAATGTGCGCTACGCACTGGCAAGTGGGGTCACCATCGGGTTGCCCATTCTCGCCATGGGCCGGCGTGAGCGAGCCGCACGAGAGAGCGCTGCGGAGATAAATCGGCGCATCGCAAGTAGTAAGAGGCGTTGGCGCGGCCTGGTACAGAACGCGTCAACAGGAGTAATCCTCCTCGACGAACGCGCAGAGGTTGTCTTCGTCTCCGACGCCATGAAGCACATGCTGGGCCACCCCGTCGAGTCCTTTCTCGGACACACGCTCGAATGGACCACCCACGCGACCGACTGGCCTATCGCGACCTCACGCGTGAACGAGATGTTAGAAACCGACCCGGGAGGGTCCATCAGTGTCGAGTGCCGTGCGTTCGACGCCGACATCAGCACGCACATTCTCCAGATCACCGCCCCGTTGGGTAACCAGATCGGCAGGCGCGATCGTTCGATCGTCAAAGGCATGATCACTCTCGCCCAGGACCTCGTGGCGATAACCGTGGCGGAAGGGATCGAGAACGACAGCGAACTGCACGCGCTCCAAAAACTCGGCTGCGACCGGGCCCAGGGA
>CAYVHV010000045.1:17367-26642 GCA_964451305.1 uncultured Acidimicrobiales bacterium
GAACGACAGCGAACTGCACGCGCTCCAAAAACTCGGCTGCGACCGGGCCCAGGGATACCTGTTCTGGCATCCCCTCGAAGCCGCTGACGCAGAAGAAACGCTGTTGAGCGTTCGCGCTCACCAAGGCAAAAACGCCGCCTAGAAGCACGCTCGCCCGCATGGTCAACACTGGGCGAATGTGACTAAAGTTACATTCGATGCCCCAGAGGATCGCCGTAACTTGCTTGCTATTTTCGATGGGCATCCCGGCGGATTGTCAGACCGAGGCGGACCACTCTTACCAGATTTCGGGAGCAGCATGGCTGGGATCACACTGACCGAGGCAGCAAATACGCAATACCGCCTAGGACCTCACGATGTTGTTGAGCTCACGTCGCAGCTTCTCAACAGATTCGATCCGTTGATAGAGCGAGCGGTCGCGGCTGGCCATTCATCGCTGTGTGTAGCGATCGATGGTATCGATCCCCTCTCGAACCTCGGACGAGACATTGAGCAGCGCGCTTTTGAAACGTTGGCCAACAATCTCCCGCCGGAAGTCATGAGCGAAGAGTACGGACCATACGAAGATCGAAGCCTCTTCCTTATCGGTATTGACCTTGAAAAAAGGGAGGCTCGCGCGACGCTCCGCCTCATTTCGGGGAACTCCGGAATCGGCCCGCCGACCAAGTCCGTCCGAGATGCAGTACTACATGTTGGGTACGCACAACAAGAGATCGACCTAACGGATGAAGCTGCGTCTAAACGCCGTGAACGAGTAGCGACCGGCGGCACGTTCACACACTGCGAGGGCCCTCATCTCAGAATTAGCCGGAATCAACTCGAACAATTCCATCACATCCCGCTCGGCGCGCTGATCTTCGACGTAGCATCTCTCGCTCGACAACCAGGTATCCCTGCGAAAGAAGCAGGGGTGGTGTGGACACCTCTTCTGATCGCTGGGTTCTTGCGTCTCGCAACTAAATTTGAGGTGGAGCATGCCGTCACCTTCATCACGGTCGACCTTCTAAAGGCCCTTCAGCGTCTGTGTGCCGGCACATGGGTGAACCTCGGCAATACAAATGCCGTTCACTACGTACCCGGAGATGCGTTCCCCAGTCAGCCGTCGTACCTCGACATTGAGGGCTTCCGACGCAATCTGCGGAGTCGACGGGCATCTATCCCGCGTCGCCCGATCCCCGAAACGGCCCTGGAGAGCTACGCGCACGATAAATCAAAGGATTCTGCGTTCGGGTTTTAGGGAAGCTACCTTCGGGCCGTAGCGAACGACTCACCGACGTCACAGGCTCAAATTCAACCAATTTTGGCCGACTAGGTGAACGTGAGGAAAAACTTCCAAGCCCCCCGTGCTGTGGTAATCAGCGCGGTGATTGCGCTATTCGCATTCCTTGGACCGATCGATATTGCCGGACCACTAATCGCATTTTGGGGCCTTGGTTGCGCTGCCTCTCTCTTGCGGCCATCCGCAGATCTCAACGCGACAGGTCGTCGTCTTTCTCAAATTGCCGGCATATCTATCGGACTCGTAACGCTGGGAACGACCGTACGCGGCATTCATGGCGTCCTCATTGGAGCTGATCCACCGCTCGTATCCCCGGCCGACATCTTTCACGTTCCCGGCTACCTTGGGCTTATCTGTATGGCCTGGTTCCTCTACCGGTCACGCATTACCCGTCGAGACCCTGATGCGTGGCTAGACGGGACCGCCCTCGCCCTGGCGATCATGTTGGTTCTGTGGACGACGACACTAGGCATGTTCCTCGTCGGTGGTGAGCTCGGCGCGGGTGCAAGCCTCCTCAACGGATTTTATATTGCCATTGTCGTGACCGCCCTCACGATCGTCTTGAGAATCGCCGCCACCCCCGGCCAGCGACCTCGCGCGTATTACCTTCTTGGAGTTGGTTACTTCATCGGGTTTGTGGCCGACATGGCGACGTCTGTTTCTCTCGCATTGGGCGGCTCGCTTGTCGCTTCTATTTCGCTCGCACCGCTCGCGGTGGGACTCGTAACAGCGGGGTTGAATGATCCAACAGCACACGCTCTTGCTGCGCCGCACAAAGAATCGGAACAACGGGTTTCTGCGTGGCGTGTTCTGATCGTCGGAACTGCGGCATTCGGCCCGCTGTTTCTCCTCTTCACCGCTGACGCCATCGCAGTTCAGCTTGTCGCAGCGGGGTTAGCAATCTGTTTGGCACTCGTGCTGAACGTTCGGATTCTACGACTCCTGCAACGGCACCAAAGATCTGCGGATATGGACCGAAGGCTCGCTCTCGAAATTGCCAGCCTTGGCCTGATCACCGACCCGTATCAGATCCAGAAAGCGGTTCCCGCCGCAATCGACCGAGTGGTTGGACCGGGCAAAGTCACCTCTACCGTCGACGAAAACCACCCAACGGTCGGGAAAGACGATCTCGCTCTGCCGCAGGTTTCATTCTCGCTCACGGACAGCAACCAAAGCAGCCCTGAGGTCAAGCGAGTTGCGGAGACCCTGATCCGCGAGGCCAACCTTCTCGCTGGAACCGCAGCAGCAACCGCGCGTCGTGAGCACGAAATGCGCGAGCTTGAATTGCAGCGAGGCGCTGCACAAAGCGAACAGAAGTACCAAGCACTGGCGCAGAATGCCTCTGACGGTGTCTTCGTGCTCGACGAACGCGGTCATGTCTCTTTCGTCTCGCCTTCGGTCGAGGGAATGGTCGGCTGGAAGCCAGAGCATTTCCTTGGGCAGCATCTCGAGTGGTGTGTACACGAGAACGACCGGGATCAGACTGTTGCGACCTTCATCAACGTGCTGAAGACGTCCAAGACCCATCACATCGAACTTCGAGCGATGACCGAGGATGCTGAACCGCTACTTCTCTCATGCGTCTTCACCGACATGACACATGTCGAACATGTCGAAGGTGTCGTTGTGAACATCACCGATATCACGGCCCAACGTCTGCTGGAATCGAACCTTCGAAGCGCCGAACTCTTCGATCCATTGACGCTGTTGTTCAACCGGAACACCTTCATCGATGCGGTTACGAGCGCCATCCGGGAGAACACCTTCACACAGACCGAGATCGCCGTCGCCGTTATCAATATCGACGACTTCCGTGTCCTCAACGAAGGCTTGGGTACCGAAGTTGGAGATCACGTGTTGGTCGAAACCGCTGCCCGTATTCGACGCCATCTTCGAGTGGGAGACATCGTGGCGCGCCTCAACGGCGATGAGTTCGGGGTCCTCATGACCGTCGAGCACGATCCTGACCAGGTAACCGAGCCAATCGACCGCATTTTGGCGGGGATTGCGGAGCCAATACTGATCAATGGGCATGAGATCACCATTCACGCCACAGCAGGCCTTGCGCTGGATCTCGATGGTTCCTCTACTGGCATCGAGCTGATGAGGAATGCGGACACAGCAGTGGACACCGCAAAGGAGCGGCAACGAGGCAACGTCATGGTCTTTGACGAAAAGATGGGCACCGAAGTCTCGAGACGCGTCGAGATACGTAATCGCCTACGTCGGGCCATCGAGAACGAAGAACTTCGGTTGGTCTACCAGCCGCTCATCGATATTCGGACCGGCCGTATTGCATCGCTTGAGGCGCTCGCGCGTTGGACCGACGATGAGCTCGGCGTCGTCGAACCGTCAGTCTTTATCCCCGTGGCCGAACGCACTGGCCTCATCGTCGAGTTCGGCGCATGGGCAATTCGTTCGGTCTGCAAACAGATCGCCAAATGGGAGACGGCCGGGCTCACCGACTTCTCCGTGAGCGTGAACCTCTCTGGCGAACAGCTCCGGTGCTCAGACATCACAAAGATGATTGCGGACGCTATCGAGCATGCTGGTATCGCTCCGAAACGGCTGACGATCGAGATCACTGAGTCGATCCTCATCGATGACGACGAGGTCATCAGCGAGCGAATCTGTGAGATTCGTAACCTTGGAGTAAATCTTGCTATCGATGACTTTGGGACCGGCTACTCGTCGCTCAACTATCTCCGACGATACGAGTTCGACATCTTGAAGATCGACCGCGACTTCGTGACCCCGCTCGCAGACCCGACCAATCAACGTGAGCGCCACATTGCCGAGGCGATCATCGGCCTTTCGCATTCACTTGGAGCGGTGACAGCCGCCGAAGGGATCGAAAACGTGAGCGAGCTGAACGCGCTCGCGGCACTAGGTTGCGATCAAGCACAAGGCTTTTTCTTCTACCGCCCGACCGAAGTGGACGAGGTCGCAGAAGTGCTGTGGCGTTCGGCGTCAGTCCGAGTGGACCACGCTGCCTAACGGATTACCACACACGCCAAGGAGCTTCGCCCGTGTCCCACAGCTTGTTGAGCTCCACGTACTCGCGATAGGTGTCCATGCCGCGCCAGAAGCCCTTGTGTAGGTAGTAGTTGAGGTGACCGTCGTTGGTCAGTCGCTGAAGCGCGTCGGACTCGAGCATGTCACCGTTCTCGTCGGGAACGTAGTCGAGGAACTTGCGATCGAACATGAAGTAGCCGCCGTTCACGACGCCGGTGTTGAGGTCTGGCTTTTCGGAGAAGTCTGTGACCACCGAACCGTCTGTCTGAAGTTCACCAAATCGTGATGTTGGATGCACGGCGGTCACGGTGCCGATCTTTCCGTGCTCGTAGTGGAAGTTCCGGAGCGCTTCGATGTCGATGTCGGCGAGGCCATCGCCGTACGTAAGCATGAACGCAGGTGCGTCTTCGAGGTAGGGCTTGGCTCGGCAAAGGCGCCCGCCGGTCAGTGTGTCCAGGCCAGTGTAGGCCATCGTCACTTCGAAATTCTCGCTCCCGTAATCGCCGTGAAATTCAGTTTCGGCGTTGTTCAAGTTCACCGTGAAGTCGCTCGTCTTCTCCCGGTACGCGAGGAAGTACTCCTTGATGGTCCACGACTTATAGCCAAGAAGAATCACAAAACGGGTATGCCCATAGCTCGCATACGTCTTCATGATGTGCCACATGATCGGCTTGCCGCCGACGTCAATCATTGGTTTCGGAAGCGATTCTGACGCTTCGCGGATCCTGGTTCCTTTGCCGCCGGCAAGAATTACCACAGGAATGTCTGACGGATCGATTGTCATCTGTTCTCCTCGTCACTGGTTCGGAGTGACCTCACCCCTATGGTTCCATGAACGGGCGGGTTTGGCTCCGATACGTTCGACTCAGTTGAACTAGTCGACCTGGACCACACCCTGACGAAGAACGTTCGCGACCCCGCCACTTATATCGACCACCGTCGAAGCAAGACCGGCGAGCTCTCCCCCATCGATGATCACGTCGACGTCACTGCCGAACGTCCCCCAAAGTTCGGCTGGGCGAGTGATGGTGGGTGAGCCGTGAATGTTCGCACTCGTGGCAGCGATCGGCCCGAACAATTTTGCGCAATCACGGATCAGTTGATGGTCGGGAACCCGCACCCCGATCGTCGCAACGCCGGCAGCATTGGCCGTATCGCCAATGTGCAGCTGACCCGTCATAGCGCTCTCCGCAACGATCGTGAGTGCTCCTGGCCAATGCGCTTCAGCGAGGCGATCGAAAGAATCGGACGCAGCCACAAGACGGCGAGCGTCTTCTGCCGACGCGTTGAGTACGGCAACGGGAACACCTTCTGGGCGTTGCTTTAGTTCGAACAGGCGCGCCATGGCCGTCGCCGACCTCGGATCGGCGGCAAGCCCGTAGACCGTATCGGTCGGGATAATCACGACGTCACCGCGTTCTAGGGCCGCGACCACCGTCGGTACCAACTCGTTCCTATTCTCCACGGCGCATCACCACCACCCGGCTGAGGCCAGCGAGATCGCTATGGATGCTCGTCGAAAACCCGTGACGCTCGCCATGCGATGCAACGATGGCGGTCTGTGGTGAAGCCATCTCGAGCACGACTGAACCTGTTGGCTTCAACCATGCAGAAACCTGCTCGACGATATGAAGCAGATCGGCAAGACCATCATCACCTGCGAGCAGCGCCGAACGTGGCTCCCAATTCGCAACCGAGTCCGGTAGGTGTTCATCCGCGCCGATATACGGAGGGTTCGACACAATGACATCACACACGCCTCGATATCTGTCGGGCAGTGCGTCAAACCAGGAGCCCTCGGCAATCTCTACGGTGCGAGCAGCTCGGCCGAGACCAGCAAGGTTTGCGCGAGCGACTGCGATTGCGTCAGCGCTTGAGTCGGTAAGCACGACCTGAGCATGTGGCCGTTCAACGGCAATGGAGAGGCCGAGTGCGCCCGACCCGGTGCCCATATCGACAGCGATGCCAGCACCTGACGGGCAAACACGATCGAACTCATCGAGCGCGAGCCCAGCAACAACTTCGGTTTCAGGGCGCGGGATCAGCACGCGTTGATCGACCAGCAAATCGACAGTTCGGAACGGCCAATGGCCCAACACGTATTGAATCGGCTCTCCGGAACTTCGACGGCCAACGAGCGCATCAAGTTTCGCGACACCCCTCGTCGTTGCGAGGCTGTCGAGCACTTCGGTGAACTCCTCCCCCTCTGCTCCGGTGACTTCTTCGACGATCCATCGCGCTTCACGGGTGGGGTTGTCGGAGGCTCCCGACTGCTCTAAACGAGACTTCGTTTCGGCGAGTAGCGCTCTCCAGGTGATGGTCCCGTCGAGGTCGGAACCATCGGCTTCATCAGACATCGCCAGCCAGACGGCGCTGCTGATCGTCGTGCAATAGGGCGTCCGAAACTGCGTCCAGTTCGCCGGCGAGAACCTTGTCGAGGTTATGCACGGTCAAACCAATTCGGTGATCGGACACGCGGTTCTCTTTGAAGTTGTAGGTCCGAATCTTCTCAGACCTGCCACCTCCGCCCATTTGGCTCTTTCGCTGTTCACTGGCTTCAGCAGCCTGGCGGTCCTGCTCCGCTTGAAGGATTCGGCTCCTCAAGACTCGAAGTGCCTTGGCCTTGTTCTGGAGCTGGCTCTTCTCGTCCTGCATCGACACGACGACACCCGTTGGTTTGTGGGTGATTCGCACGGCAGAGTCCGTCGTGTTCACCGACTGGCCACCCGGTCCAGATGCCCGATACACGTCGATCTGGAGATCGTTCTCGTTGATCTCAACGTCCACCTCTTCTGCTTCGGGGAGAACCGACACGGTCGCCGATGAGGTGTGGATTCGGCCTTGGGTCTCGGTCTTTGGCACACGTTGCACGCGATGGACCCCAGCCTCAAACTTCATTCGGCTCCACACTCCTTCACCCGACAAGCTGAAGGTCACGCTGGTGAATCCGCCCATGTCGGACTCGGTACCTTCCATCATCTCGAACTTCCACCCCATTCGCGAAGCAAAAGTCTTGAACATGTCGAAGAGGTCGCGGGCAAACAGGTTGGCTTCTTCACCTCCTTCTGCACCTCGAATCTCGATGATGGCATTCCGGTCGTCGTTCGGATCTTTTGGAAGCAACGCGAGGCGAAACGCCGCGGTTCCTTCTTCGACCTGGGTCTCCAGGGTCGTGACCTCGTCACGCCAGATCTCGCGCTCATCGCCCTCGGACTCATTGAACATCTCGCGGGCATCGTCGAGGTCCTCGGTCGCTCCTCGGAGGCTCCGTCCAATGCTCACAATCGCATCGAGTTCTTTGTGTCGCCTGGCCTCTTGTTGGAAGCGTTTCTGGTCGGCGATCAGTTGCGGATCGCCAAGTCGGGCCTCCACATCAGCGAATTCACGTTCGAGAGCTTCTAGTCGTTGGAGCACGTAGATAACTTACCGGCGCTACCCCTGGTTCTTGGTTTCTTGCCTTGAACACAACGAGGTGCACCACGCCCGGTTGAGCGTGGTGCACCTCGAGCGAAGCAGGCTTAGTTGCGACGACCGGACGACAGCAGCGTGCGGGCCCGAAGTTGAGCTGCACCTACCGCCATCAGAATGAACGCAGCGGCGATCAAGATCCACGGGCTCGATCCGGTGAGAGCGAGCGGTGGAGGTGACGATGGCTGTGGGTTTGATTCCACAGTCGGTGTTTCGTCGATCAAACCGGCGTCGATACCAGCGGTAACTTCACCTGATAGGACGGTGATTGCGACCCGGTTGTTCGCATTGAACTCGGAGTCGGTCGCGTCGTCTCCGACGTTCGGTGCCGTGAGTTCCTCGCCGACGGGCAGAACGATCTCCACGATGTACTCGCCAGCGGGAATATCGGTGAACCGATACGCGCCGTCGGCGTTTGTGAGCGTCGTTGCGAAGACGGTTCCGTCAGGTCGAAGGAGGTTTACCCGTACGCCGGCCACGAGTGCATCGCCACTGACGAGTTGTCCGTCGGTATCGGCGTCTCGGAACACCAAGCCTTCAACAGCGCCGAGTTCAGGATCAGGATCCAGCTCTGGCTCTGGCTCTGGCTCTGGCTCTGGCTCTGGCTCTGGCTCTGCGGGAAGTGTCTCAATGAAGTCATAGTCAACAGCGTCGACACCAGCGCCCAGCGGAATTTCGGAGAACTCATCGTTGCTCACCGTGCCGCCAGCGGAACCAACACTGTCGTTCGCATCGTCGAAGCCAGTTGGCTGTGTCTCGGTAATCGTGTATTCACCTTCGAGAAGATCAGGGAAGAGGTACTCACCGTTCGCATCGGTGGTAACCGTTGCGGTGACAGGGTTTCCGTCGATATCGGTGCCGGTGAGTGTCACGGTGGTTCCAGGAATTGGAGTTCCCGTATCGGTCACAACCGTTCCAGCAATAGATCCGAGCGTCTCGATGAAATCGACATCGGTAACACCCGCTTCAGGAACCGTAATCGGAGCGGTGACATTTGGTGTCCCGTTGCCGTAACCATCAGGCTGCAGCTCAACAACGACGTAGTCACCAAGTGGTAGATCAGCAAAGGCATAGTCACCATTCGCATCGGTCGTTGTCGTCGCGACGAGCGCTCCAAACGTGTCGTATATCTCAATTACCACGCCTGGGATCGGTGTCCCGTCGTCAACCTCAACCGAACCAGCAATCGAACCGAGCTCGACAGGAATGGACTCGATGAAGTCGTAATCCACCGCGTCCACGCCTACACCAAGCAGAATTTCGGAGATCACATCATTGCCAAGCGTTCCACCCTCGGAACCAACCACATCGGTCTCATCATCAAACCCGACAGGCTGAGTCTCAGTAACCGTGTACTCACCTTCAAGAAGATCCTCAAAGATGTAATCACCATTTGAATCGGTCGTTGTCGTCGCAACAACCGCACCAGTGTCGTCAGTCAACGTGATCGTCACACCAGCAATCGGCGTCCCATCATCAACCTCAACCGAACCAGCAATCGAACCGAGCTCGA
>CAYVHV010000046.1:0-24859 GCA_964451305.1 uncultured Acidimicrobiales bacterium
TGCTGCGCCAAAAGGCGCAGCGGCGTCGGTCGTCTCGTTTTGTCGTGGAAACGCCGAAGCTCGTTCTCGAAGCCCTCGAGAGTGGCCTAACCGTCGATCACGTCATCGTTCCCGGTGATCAGCATCCCGATCCCGACATTGCTGAGCGGTGCGAGGCTGACCGCGTGCGGATATTCGGGTTGGAGCCCGACGCATTTGCCAAGCTCTCCGATGCACGAACCCCACAGGCTGCGTTGGCCGTTGTCGAAGCACCGGTACTCGACGTGGATGACCGGTTTCCGAGCGGAGGCAACTATCTCGTGCTCGTCGATGTAGCTGATCCGGGCAACGTCGGCACCCTCATCCGCACCGCTGAAGCATCCGGCTGCGCTGGCGTCATCGTCACTGCCCAGACCGCCGATGTGCTTTCACCAAAGGTTGTCCGTTCATCGTCGGGGTCCATGCTGCGGGTGCCGATCGGCGAGGTGGAGGCAGACGAAGTTCTCGACACGTTGCGAACGCTAAACGTCCTGAGCGTGGCAACGGCCATGGACGCTCCTCGCTACAGCGAGGCCGAGTTCGACTCGGCGTCCGGTGTTGGCCTCCTGCTCGGCAATGAGGCTCACGGCCTCGATCCAGCGCTCATCAGTGCAGCTGACCTCATCGTTTCGATACCGATGCACGGCCAGGTCGAATCTCTCAATGTGGCAACCGCCGGCGCTGTCTTGGCGTTCGGCCTGTTCGAACGTTCGACCTAGGGAAGAAAGTCGACGATCGCGTCGACCGCTTCAGGAGCGTAGGCGCCCATCAGCACGCCGGGATGGGTGGCCTGTTCCACGACGTGAAGTGGCTTTTCGTAGAACGCTGCCATTTGCCGGGTGAGATCGGGCTTGACCCCAAAGGGCAGTGTTGCTCCTTGGCCGGCCGCGATGAACAAGACGGGGATGTCATCGAGGACGCCTTTGGGAATCGAGATCCCCGCTTTGCGCTGTCGTCGTGCTGCGCCGGAGTCGTCTCCGAGCATTCCCATAAGCGACATCATCATGTCCGGTGCGATGTCCGGCAGGGTTTCCATTGCCGCAGCTGGATCGCTCGGCATGCCGGCGTCGAACGAGTCGTACCGGTCGGGGATTCCTTCGGTCGACTGCTCGCCTTGAATCTCCATGGACGGACTGGGGTCGATCGCGACGACTCGCGACGCCAACCCGTCGATTGCATTCATCAGCACCACGAGCCCGGACATGCTGTGTCCAATCAACACCGCCGGCGTGGTCTGCTCGGCGTAGATCACATCTCTGACGTTTCCCGCGTACGAGTCCATGTCGAGCGTCGTGAGATCACCCTCGGAGTTCCCATGGCCAGCGAGATCCAGGGCGACGACGCGGTATCCAGCGGCGACGAGGGGTTCCACATACGTGGCCCACATCGCAGCGGTGCCGAAAGACCCGTGCACGAGGAGTGCGACGTTCTCGGATTCTCCGCGGCTGTAGTACGCAACCCCGGAGTCTGTCGTGTTCTGTGTGTCAAACATATTCATATCTAGTGATGCTCAGCGGTCCATTGGTTCAGGTAGTTGGCAACGCCGTTCTCGTGGTGAGTGTCGGTGACGACGTCTGCCGCTTCGCGCACTTCGGGTCGACCGTTGGCTACAGCGATCGACGTGCCAGCAACCGCAAAGGCGGGAAGGTCGTTGTAGTTGTCGCCGAAGAAGTAGACATCGTGGACGTCGATACCGAGTTCGGCTGCCGCCATCGTGACACCATCGCCCTTGGAGACCGCACTGTTGGCGATCTCGAGGTACGTGTCTTTCGCTCGGTAGGTAACGACGGCGTCGTTGTTGGAGAGCAAGCGTTCGATCGAGTCGACGAGTTCTGGTTCGCCCATGCACATGATCTTGTGCGGTGGGGCATCGTCGATCCGGTCGGTTTCGGCATAGCGGCGTGCTGGCAGCGTGTTTGGCGAAATGCCGGTGTTGTTCGTTTCGCGCTGCGACCAGTGATCGTCCCCCCACGCGTACCAGTCATCTCCTGAGTAGAAGCTGCAGTGCAGGTCGATTTCCCAGCACGCCTCGTAGATCAGGAGCGATGTCTCGGTGTCGACCGGGACGTTGAGAACGGTCTTGCCCTCGCCATTGATCACGAGCCCGCCGTTGTAGGCAACGAGCGGTACCCCGGTGCCGCCATATATCGCTTCGAGTATCCGCATCGATCGGGGTGGTCGGCTCGACGCGAGGACGAACGAGTGGCCATTGGAGATGATCGCTCGGATGGCTTCCTCAGTTACGGGGGAGATGGTCCGTTCCGGGTTCAGAAGCGTTCCGTCGATGTCGGAGATGAACAGCGCCATTGGGAACACGCTATCGCCCGCAACAGCTGACTGAATTCCGGGAACGTCGCTCGAAAAACGCAGCAAGTCACGCACCAGTGGCGGTCTACTGTAGACCTTCTCCGGACAGAGAGCTTCGTCTCCTAGGAGGCGGGAGCGACGCCGGCGAGGAGTGCAAGCCGCTCTTGTCCTCTCTGCTCGATCAGTTCCTCGATGGCTTTTCGTCCGCTTCGCAGTTCTTCGACGGTTGCACGGAGTTTGTGGTGCGCGTTGATCGCTTGTTGTTGCGCTTCCTCGATGTTCTCGTGGACTGCAATATCGGTCGCGTTTCGACGAATCCTGGGGCTCATGGGCAGTATGGAGTCAAACACCGCGTCCTTTAGGAAGCCCTGGTCGAGCCCAAGGTTCAACTGCGTGAAGGCTCCAACGAGTTCGTCATCGCAGAGCTCGCTGTCAAAGGCCGCGAGCGCCTCCGCGACCACCTCGACCTGAGCGAGGCTGGATTGCGCTGCGGCCAATGCCTCTGCGGCATTCTGCGCTTCGAGCTGTTCACGAGCGATCGTCTCATCGATGTCGCCGCTCACCTTCGCCTTCATGGGGCCCCAGCCCTTCTTCTCGAGTTTGCGAACGTCGCGTTCTTCGGCTTTGAGGGCCTCTGTCAGTTCGGCCACCTGCTGGGTCTGGGTGGACTTTGCCTCCACCAGAATCTCGAGCCTTGCTTGATCGCTAGCCCGAGCCTTCGACCGCTGTAGGGCAGCGTGTAGACGCGCCTGCTTCGCTTCGAACATTTTCCCGCCTTTGTAGTGTGTATTGAAAATTAACAATTTCGAAAGTCGAGCGTGAAGAACCTTGTTTGATGATCCGACGCGAGATTCACGCCGAAACCGCCGAGAACCGCAACCGATCGGGCAGACTGGGCGGATGGAATTGGACGCACTGGTCGAACGCGCAACGACCGAAATCGCCGCCGCATCCGACCTTGACGCTCTCGCCGAGGTCGAACGGGCCTTTGTTGGCAAGAAGGGCGAGCTCGTCGGACTGAAGAAGACCCTCGGCCAGCTCGAACCCGACGAGCGCAAAGCGGCTGGTCAGGCTCTGAACGAGGCGATGTCGAGCGTCGCTGGCGTCGTCAACGAACGCCGCACGGTCCTGGCCGCAGCGGCCGAGGCGAAGCAGCTCGCATCCGAGCGCCTCGACCTCACCGAGGTCATGGACGAGGTCAGGCGCGGGCACCTGCACTTGGTTACCCAAGCCCGCGATCGCCTCGAAGATGTCTTTGTTGGCATGGGCTTCACCGTTGCTGAAGGTCCCGAGGTTGAATCCGCTTGGTACAACTTCGAAGCGCTCAACATCCCCGAATGGCATCCTGCACGAGGTAGTTTCGACACGATCTTCGTCGACCTTGGCGAACCGGAAACCACCATGTTGCGCAGCCACACCTCACCGGTGCAGGTGCGAACGATGGAGAACCAGAAGCCACCGATCTACATCGTTGCACCCGGACGAACCTTTCGAACCGACACCGCGGATGCGACACACCTCCCGGCGTTCAACCAGATCGAAGGCCTCGTCATCGACAAGGGCATCGGCCTCGGCGATCTCGCAGGCACGATCGAGAGCTTCGTCGGCGCGTTCTTCGGTCACGAGGTCACGACACGCCTTCGCCCCAGCTACTTCCCGTTCACCGAACCGTCGGCCGAGTTCGATATCAGCACGCCATCGGGGGACTGGCTCGAACTTGGTGGATGTGGCGTTGTTCAGCCCAAGGTCCTCGAGAATGCCGGAATCGATCCCGAAGAATGGCAGGGCTTCGCGTTCGGCTTTGGCATCGACCGCCTCGCCGTCATGCGCTACCAGCTCGACGACATTCGCGAGCTCGTCAACAACGACGTCCGCTTCCTCAGCCAGTTCTAAGCGAAAGAGAAACACGTGAAGGTATTGCTCTCCTGGCTGCAGGAGTTCGCCCCAGGAATCGACGGAGATCCAACGGAGCTTGGTGAGACGCTGAGCGCGCTCGGTCTTGCGGTCGAAGAGATGACGATCACCGGTCAAGGCCTCGATGGGATCGTGTTGGCCAAGGTCCTCGACCTTTCGCCACACCCGGACGCGGACAAGATTCAGGTCGTTCAGGTCGATTCAGGTGATGGTCAGCCCTTGCAGGTGTGCTGTGGTGCGTTCAACATGGCCGTCGGCGACCTCATCCCATTCGCCACGGTCGGGACGACCATGCCCAACGGTATGGAGATCGGCGTCCGCAAGATGCGTGGCCAAGAGAGCAACGGCATGTGCTGCTCGGCCGAAGAGATCGGCCTCGGCGATGACTCAGACGGCATCATGTTGCTCACCGACACCGCGGACGAGTCGTTGATCGGCGAGCCGATCACGACTGCGCTCGGGATGGAAACCGATGTGCTGTACGACCTCGAGGTCAACGCCAACCGTCCCGACGCAATGTCGGTCGCCGGCGTGGCACGCGACCTCGCTGCGGCACTCGGCGTGCCGTTCAGCTTCCCTGAACGAACCGTGGAGCGTAGCGGTGAGAGCGCCGAGAGCGCTGCGTCGGTGACGATCCACGACCCATTCCTGTGCGGACGGTTCGCTGCACGCATTCTGCGCAACGTGACCGTGGGTGAAAGCCCTCGCTGGATACAGAATCGACTGACCGCGCTCGGCATGCGGCCGATCAACTCGGTCGTCGACATCAGCAACTACGTGATGCTTGAACTTGGTCAACCCAACCACGTCTTCGACCTCGACACGCTTCCCGAGGGTGTGCTGAACGTGCGCCGCGCACACGAGGGCGAAACCCTCGTCACGCTCGACGATGCGGAGCGTTCACTCGTCGTCGGCGATGGAGTCATCTCAAATGCCGCCGACGAGGCGGTCAGCCTTGCCGGTGTGATGGGCGGCCTCGCCACCGAAGTCACCGAAGGAACGACGAACGTGTTGCTCGAGATGGCATGGTGGGATCCGCCGTCCATCTCGCGCACGGTCAAGCGCCTAAACCTGCCGAGTGAAGCGTCGACTCGCTTCCGTCGCGGAGCGGATTGGGGCGACAACATCGACCGTGCAATGGATCGCTTCTGCGAGCTCATCGCCGAGACTGGAGCAACGATCGCTCCAGGCCAGATCGACGTCTCCGGCGATGTCCCCGACGTGTCTGCTCAGACGGCTCGCGTCACAAAGATCAACAGCTTGCTCGGTACCGAGCTCACCGCTGACGAGATGGTCGCACACCTCACCTCGATTGGATTCGGCGCGTCGGTTTCGGGAGAGGCGCTGTCTATCGAAGTTCCGACATTCCGCTGGGATGTTGTGAGCTCCCATGCCGCAGAGTTCGAAGCCAACATCGCCGAGGAAGTCGGCCGCATGTACGGCTTCGAGAAGATCGACAAGACGGTTCCCAAGGGAGAGCAAGCCGGCCATCTCAGCCAATACCAACAGGATCGTCGCCTCGTTCGTAGCGTTCTGATCGGTGCTGGATGCGACGAGACCCAACCCATGCCATTCCTCGCGCCAGGAGACCTTGCAAACGTGGGTCTGCCCGAGGAAGCGATCAGTCTCGCCAACCCGCTCGATGCATCGGAGAGCGTGCTCCGGACGTCGTTGATGCCAGGGCAGTTGAAGTCGATTGCCTACAACCAGTCACACCGGACTACTCCTCCTCGCTTCTTCGAAGCGGGGACGGTGTTCCTCGAACCACAGGAGAACGACCGGGGCGAGATGCTCCCCGATGAGCACGAGTACCTCGCTGTTGCGCTCGCTGGCGAGGAAGCGCCAGCTGCTGTTGCGGTGCTCAACCTGCTCGCCGAGGCCCTCGCGTTGCCGAACGTGCAAGTTCGGAGCTCCGACTCGCTTCCGGGCATGCACCCAACCCGTTCGGCCGAGGTCGTCATCGCGGGCCGCTCCCGGGGCACTGTTGGGGAGATTGCGCCATCGGTGCTTCGTAACTTCGATGTCGACGGACGGGTGGCTTGGCTTCAGCTCGACCTGACCGAGGTTCTCAACGGGCCGCACGGGAAGCGTTCGTACCGTCGGGTGAGCAAGTTCCCGTCGAGCGATATGGACTTGGCCTTCGTCGTTCCTGACGACACCGGTGCCGATCGGGTTCGTAACACGATCAACAAAGCCGGTGGCCATCTTCTCGTCGACCTGTCGCTCGTCGACACGTACCGCGGCGCTGGCGTCGACGAGGGAAGCCGGTCGCTCGCGTTCCGCCTGCGCTTCCAAGCGGGCGACCGCACGCTCACCGACGACGAGATCACCTCGGCTCGCGAGGCGGTCATCGCGGCGGTCGCGAAACAGAACAAGGGCACGCTCCGCTAGTCCACCCTGCGGACGCTGATCAGGCGTTCTTCCACCTCGGTGGGCTTGTGCCCGGGTTGGCCGGCGGTGACTCGAAGCTGCCGCTCAACGGTGTCGGGATGCTCAGCGTTCCGAAGTCGGAGTCCATCGTCGTACGGTGCCGCTCATGGACTGCTGCCGTAGCGGGCGTGAACGGGTCAGGGCCGCCCAACGAGAGCAGCCAGTTGCGGGTTCTCAACAGCGAGACGCGAACCAACCAGGTTCCGCCTTCGACGCGTTGACGCTGTCGGACCTTCTCGCCGGCTGCTGCGGCCAGCAGGCCGGTCATGTAGTCCAACGCCTGCACGGGCAGCGGGGTAGGAGCCTCAGCGCCTGCCGCGGTCGTGCCAGCGTCGACGATGCCGGTGGTGGATTGAATGATCGAGTCGAAACCTCGTCGCCCCGCCCACGGACCTCTCCAGTCGAAGGCGCTGAGCTGCACGACGACCGACCCTTCCGGCGCCCGGTCGAGGTCGAAGCCATGGCTGGCGAGGGCTCCGGGTCGATAGGCGTCGATCCACACATCCGCGTCGGCGAGAAGTTGTCGCATCGTTTGAGCGCCGTCTGTTGTTCGAAGGTCGAGGAATGCGTTTCGCTTTCCAGCACCGGTCGCGATCACGCAGATCGGCACGGTGGGAAGGTGCGGGCTATCGACGCGCAAGACGTCAGCACCGTGTGCGGCAAACATCTGGCCGGCGACCGGCCCTGCAAGAACTCGGCTGCAATCGAGAACGCGGGTTGGCCCGGCAGCGCTGCGAGGATCTCCATCACCAATACGCTCGACGGTCACGAGCGGAAGGTCTGCTGTGGCGATGGCGTGCGGGTGGACAGTCCATTCGTCGAGCGTTCGCAGGTAGGCGGCGATCATTCCGTTCGTCGTCAGCGCTGTCTCGAGCTCGACGGGGTCCCAATCGAGAATCGCTTCTTGCACCGCTTCACGAGAGTCGGCGCAACCAAGAAGTTCGACCACGCCAGCGTGATGGTGCGCAAAGTTGCAATGCAGCTGTAGGGGTCTGCCGGTGCTCGTGTCGTAGTAGCCAGACAGCGTCGCCCACTTCGGGACCGGTTGGCCGTCGATGTCGACCGGAGTCGCAAAGAACGTCGAGACTGCTTCACCGTCGAGTGTGGGCGTGCCGAAGACAAGATTCGCGTACCCGGCTGTCGCGAGCGCGGCCTCGTCGAGGTGAAACGCTGAAGCGAAACCGGGGGAGTTCATGATTTGGAGTTGATCCGCATCGACCGAGGTACCACCGACGAGTCTGTCGATCGACCTGATGTGGCTTGCGGCGGGTCCCATAAAACCCAACATAGGCCGGACAACTTCAGACGTCTCGTGTCAGCCCGATGACGGCGATCCAGCATACTGCTGCATGAATATGCAAAGCAATGAATAACCCGCTACGCTCGTCCGAATGTCTTCTCAATCGAACGGCTCGCCAGCACCGAAACGCGTCGGAGTGGTGGGAGCGTCAGGCTACACCGGTACCGAGCTACTTCGCCTGATCCATGGCCACCCCGGACTCGAGTTGGCGGCGGCAACCGGTGACTCGAAGGCAGGCACTCGCATTGCTGACCTCTATCCGAGTCTCGCAGCGGCCTATGGCGACCGCATGTACGAGCCATTTAGCCCGGAACTCGTCGACGGGCTCGATCTCGTGTTTGTAGGCCTGCCGCATGGAGTCTCGATGTCGGTGGTTCCCGAGATGCGAGGCAAGGTCGGCCACATCGTCGACCTCGGCAGCGACTTCCGCCTGCACGACAAGGCGCTGTACCCCGAGTGGTATAAGGCCGAACACACCGCCCCAGAACTCCTCGATGAGTTCGTCTACGGCCTGCCAGAGCTGTTCCGGGACAAGCTTCGCGGCGCCGAGCTGATCGCTGCCACCGGCTGCAACGCTGGTGCGTCCATCTTTGCCCTCGCCCCACTTCTCGAAGCGGGAGTGATCGAAGGCGAAGGGATCATCATCGACCTCATCACCGGCGTCAGCGGTGCCGGTCGACCGCCGAAGGAGAACACCACGTTCTGCACGGTCGATGAAAATGTCAGTGCGTACGCGTTGCTCACCCATCGCCACACCCCCGAGATCGAACAAGCGCTCACCGAACGGACCGGCGTCGATGCGCAGGTTCTGTTTACGCCACACCTCGCGCCGATGAACAGAGGCATCATCTCCACCTGCTACGGCCGCCCAGCAACGAACGGCCTCACCAGCGATGATGCACTCCAAATACTCGCCGACTTCTATGCCGACGAGCCGTTCATGGTCGTCGACGAGCGCAGCCCATCGACAAAGGCCGTGACCGGCTCGAACAGTGTGCACCTCACCGCGCGGGTCGATCAGCGCACCGGGTACGTGATGGTCATCTCCGTGCTCGACAACCTCATGAAGGGGGCGTCGGGCATGGCGGTACAGAACGCCAACCTTGCGCTCGGTCTCGACGAAACAATGGGTCTCTCATCGATCGGCGTCTACCCATGAGCACCGTGTCACCGCTCGCTCCTGCGAGCTTTCCCGAAATGCCGCCCGTTGCTGGCGTGCAGCTCGCAACCTTCGAAGCCGGCCTTCGCTATCAGAATCGCGCCGATCTCATGCTCGCATTCCTCGACGAAGGTACGACCGTCGCTGGGGTTTTCACCAAGTCGCTGTGCCCGTCGGCCCCGGTCGATTGGAGCCGTTCGATCCTCGGTAGCGGGCACGCTCGCGCCGTTGTCTGCAATAGCGGCAATGCAAATGCCTTCACTGGAATCGCTGGAGCGACGTCGGCTGAGCTCACGGCAGAAACGATCGCCAGCGCCTTCGATATCGAGGCCACCGATGTGCATCTTGCATCGACCGGTGTCATCGGCGAAACCCTTCCCGATGACCGGCTGGTCGACGGCCTTTCGAACCTGGCCGAACACCTCGCTCCGAGTTCATCAGCCGGTTGGGAAGCAGCAGCCAATGCCATTCGAACAACCGACACGTTCGCCAAAGGATCGTCAGCGCAGATCGGTGTGGACGGGACGACGATCACCGTTGCAGGTATCGCGAAGGGGAGCGGGATGATCGCCCCCGACATGGCCACAATGCTCGGCTTCGTCTTTACCGACGCAGCTGTTTCCCCAGACGTGCTCCAAGCCATGCTCACGAACGCGACCGCCGCCTCATACAACCGCATTACCGTCGATTCCGATACGTCGACCAGCGATTCGGTATGGCTGTTCGCAACAGGAGCCTCTGAGGCCGCGCCGATCACCTCGGTCGACGACCCTCGCTACGCAACGCTCGCGGCCGCCGTGGATGCAGTGAACCTCGACCTTGCCCATCAGATCGTGCGCGATGGTGAAGGGGCAACAAAGTTTGTTGAGATCACCGTTTCTGGAGCGGAGAGTAACGACGCCGCGTCGATTATTGCGCTGTCGATCGCGAACTCGCCGCTCGTCAAGACCGCTCTCGCCGCTGAAGACGCAAACTGGGGTCGCCTCGTGATGGCCGTCGGCAAGGCAGGCCAGCGTGCCGATCGTGACGGGCTAAAGATCTGGATAGGCGACGAACTGGTAGCCGAACACGGTGTTCAGGTTCCCGGCTACTCCGAAGACCGAGCCACCGAACACCTGAAGAACAGCGACGTCAGCATCCGCGTCGACGTGGGCATCGCCGACGGCACCGCGTCGGTGTGGACCTGTGACCTCACCCACGGATACATCGAAATCAATGCCGGATACAGATCGTAGAACTGCAATGAACCAAACAACCGCACAAGACATCCCTACCGCCGAAGACATTGCAGATCGGGGCTTCGAACCGTCCCGGCGCGCACAATCCCTCATCGAGGCACTGCCGTACATCGAGCAGTTCCGAGGAGCGATCGTCGTCGTGAAGTTCGGCGGCAACGCCATGGTCGAACCCGACCTCAGCCGGACCTTCGCCGAAGACATCGTGTTGCTCCGTTCGGTCGGTCTGAAGCCCGTCGTCGTCCACGGCGGTGGCCCTCAGATCGGCCAGATGCTCGACAAGCTCGGCAAGGAATCCGAATTTCGCGACGGGCTGCGGGTTACCGACGCCGAGACACTCGACGTGGCCCGAATGGTGCTCGTTGGCAAGGTCGGGCGCGACATCGTTGGAGCGATCAACGTTCATGGTGCCTACGCCGTTGGGCTCAGCGGCGAGGACGGTGGCCTCATCCGCGCTGCGGTTCGCGATCCCGAGCTCGGGTTCGTTGGCGACATCGAGTCCGTCAACCCGAACATCGTCGAGCGCCTCCTCGGCGAAGAGATGATTCCAGTCATCTCGACAATTGGCTCCGATGCATCCGGTCAGGCCTACAACATCAATGCAGACACCGTGGCGGGAGCACTCGCAGGCGCGCTCAAGGCCGAGAAAGCCGTGTACCTCACCGATGTCCCCGGGTTGCTGGCGGACGTCGACGACCCAGCGAGTCTCATCGCTCAATCCACTGTGCCCGAGCTCAACGCACTCATCGCCGACGGCACGATCGCCGGCGGCATGATCCCAAAGGTCGGCGCGTGCATCCACGCGGTCGAATCGGGAGCGAACGCGGCACACATGCTCGACGGCCGAGTCCCACATGTCCTGCTGCTCGAACTGTTCACCGACGCCGGAATCGGAACAAAGATCACACTCGGAGAGAACCCATGAGTTTCGAAGTCCACAAAGAGGCAGTGAACGCCGGACCGGCGCTCAGCTTCTGCCCAATGATGTCCAACTACGGCGCGCCATCGCTCACCTTGGTCAAAGGCGTTGGCACCGAGGTGTGGGATGACATGGGTCGCCGCTACCTCGACTTTCTTGGTGGCCTTGCGGTGACGAGCCTCGGCCACAGCCACCCGGTGGTCACCGAAGCGATCTGTGAGCAGGCGGGGACGCTCATGCACGTGAGCAACCTCTACAACACCCTCCCAGGCCCCGAGGTAGCGCTTACTCTTGATCGTTTGATCCAAACAGCGAGTGCTCAACCGGCGCCTTCAGCGCAGTTGGGTCAGGTGTTGTTTCAAAACTCTGGGGCGGAGGCCAACGAGGCAGCGATCAAGCTCGCTCGCAAGGTCAACGGCCGTGGCCGTCACGTCGTCCTATCCGCGTTGCGGAGCTTTCACGGCCGGACGCTCGCCACGTTGCACGCCACGGGTCAACCCGAGAAGCACGAAGCGTTCGCTCCATTGCCTGAGGGGTTCCGCCACGCCGCGTACAACGACGTCGATGCCATGGAAGCAGCGCTCGACCCCACGGTCGGTGCCATCTTGGTCGAGGCCATCCAAGGCGAGGGTGGCGTGAACACCTCCGACGCCGGCTACCTCCGAGACCTTCGAGCGTTGTGCGACGATCGACAGCTCCTGTTGATCCTCGATGAAATTCAGACCGGCCTTGCTCGCACCGGCGAGTGGTTCGCGTTTCAACACGAGGACGTCATGCCCGACATCGTGACCATGGCCAAGGGCCTCGGCAACGGAATGCCGGTCGGGGCCGTGTGGGCAAAACGCGAATATGCGGAGTTCCTTAAACCAGGAGATCACGGCTCGACCTTCGCAGGAGGTCCGCTCGCCGCGGCTGCTGCACGGGCCACGCTGGCCGTCATGGAACAGATGGATGCACCGAAAGTCGCGACCGAACGCGGCGCTGAGTTTACCGACGCGTTGCTCGCACTCGAAGGGGTCGAGAGTGTTCGAGGAAAAGGCATGCTGCTCGCTGCCGAACTCAACGAAGACGGCCTCCGGGGCCGCACCGGTCCTGAGGTATCAGCTGCGATCAGCGCCAACGGCGTTCTCACAAACGGCGTTACCAAGACCGCAATCCGATTCGCTCCACCGCTCACCGTGTCGTCGGGCGAAATCGAAGAGGGCATTCGAAAGATCGACGCCGCCTTGAAGGGGGCCCAAGTATGAGACATCTACTCGAGGTAAACGACCTGACCGTAGACGAGCTGAAGCACGTGCTCGCGCTTGCGCAGAGCGATGCGCCTCCACAGGTTCTCTCCGGCAAGGGAGTGGCTCTCGTGTTCGAGAAGCCGAGCTTGCGCACCCGCAACAGCATGGAGATGGCCGTCTTCCAACTCGGAGGTCACCCGCTGTACATCCAGGGTGACGAAATCGGTCTCGACACCAGAGAGTCGGTCGAAGACGTCACGAACACGCTCGCCGGGTTCCATGCGGCGATCGGTGCCCGTGTCTTTGAACACTCCAAGGTCGAGCGTATGGCCGAGGTCGATCGGGTTCCGATCGTGAACTTGCTCAGCGATGCCGCGCACCC
Organism: uncultured Acidimicrobiales bacterium; assembly: GCA_964451305.1. Lineage (GTDB taxonomy): Bacteria > Actinomycetota > Acidimicrobiia > Acidimicrobiales > SHLQ01 > SHLQ01. The sequence continues at coordinate 12,894 of CAYVHV010000046.1, forward strand.
CATGCAGGCGCTCGCCGACGTGCTGACCATCATCGAAGAGTTCGGTTCGGTCGAGGGCCGCACCGTTGCCTATATCGGCGACAGCAACAACGTGACTCGGTCGCTCGGGTTGGCCGTCGGGATGCTCGGCGGCGTGTTCCGCATCGCATCTCCGACGAACTACAGCTTCGGCGAAGACGATCTCGCACTGCTTCGCTCGACCGGCGGAGTGGTCGAGACGATGACCGACCCGTATGAAGCCGTCGACGGTTGCGACGTGGTCTATAGCGACGTGTTTACGTCGATGGGTCAAGAAGCGGAGACAGCGATCAGGCTCGAAGCATTCGCCGACTACCAGATCAACGCCCCGCTCATGTCCGCCGCCAACAATGCGGTGTTCCTGCATTGCTTACCAGCCCACCGCGGTGAAGAGGTCACGAGCGACGTCGTCGATAGCGCGGCAAGCCGTGTCTGGAAGCTCGCGGAGAACCGCATGCACGCGGCCCGCGGTTATCTCGCGTTCGCGCTCGGGGACGGTGCGTAATGTCGCTCGATCATTTTCCCGCTTCGCTCCCGACAATCGCCCATTCGCTTCGCTCGGTGGACTCTGCGGACCGCCGAAGGCCGCGAGCTGTTCGTCGTCCCTCCTCACTCCCGGAAAGTGAGCGCCACTGTGTCTAAAACTTCACGGCAGCATCGCATTATCCAGCTCTTGGGTGACGTCCCGGTGACGTCGCAAACACAGTTGGTCGAACTCCTCGAGTCCGAAAACATCGAAGCCACCCAGGCCACGGTCTCTCGTGATTTGGAGGACATCGGCGCTATCAAAGTGCGGGTCCCCGGCGGCGAACTCGTCTATGCGCTGCCCGAGCACACGAACGAACAAATGGCCCCTCCCGACCACCTGCGGAGGGTCCTTAGCGACTGGGTTGCCGACGTTGCCCATTCGCACAATATCGTGGTCGTCCGGACCCCTCCCGGGTCCGCTCATGTCGTTGCTTCAGCGCTCGACCGTTCAGGCCTACAGGGCGTGCTCGGCACCGTTGCTGGCGACGACTCCATCATGATCGTCGCCTCAGAAGAAACCAGTGGCAAAGACCTTGCCGCACACATTGCAGATCTCGCAGGAATCTAGGAGCTCACCTACACATGGCAGCAAACGCCGAAAACCAGACCGTCGACAAGGTCGTCCTCGCCTATTCGGGAGGTCTCGATACATCGATCATTCTCAAATGGCTCCAGGAGACCTACGAGTGCGAGGTGGTCACCTTTACCGCCGACCTCGGCCAGGGCGAAGAAGTCGAGCCGGCGCGGGCGAAGGCACTCGAGATGGGTGTGCCCGAAGGCCAGATCTATATCGATGACCTCCGCGAAGAGTTCGTTCGAGATTTCGTCTTCCCGATGTTTCGTGCGAACTCGATCTACGAAGGCGAATACCTTCTCGGTACGTCCATTGCTCGTCCGTTGATCGCGAAACGCCTCGTCGAGATCGCCGTCGAGCAGAACGCCGATGCGATCAGCCACGGCGCGACCGGAAAGGGCAACGACCAGGTTCGCTTTGAGCTGGGTGCATACGCGCTCAAGCCCGACATCAAGGTCATCGCACCATGGCGTGACTGGGATCTGGGCTCGCGCGAGTCGCTGATGGCCTACGCAGCTGATCATCAGATCCCGATCGAGATGAAGCGTGGCAAGGAGTCCCCGTTCTCCATGGACGCCAACCTGCTACACATCAGCTTCGAAGGCGGTCCGCTCGAGAATCCGTGGACCGAACCGCCAGAAGAGATGTGGCGCTGGTCGGTGAGCCCTGAGTCAGCTCCAGATACTCCGACCTATGTCGAGCTCACCTACGAATCGGGCGACATCGTTGCCATCGACGGCGAAGCGATGTCGCCAGCAACGGTACTGACCGAGCTCAACCGGCTCGGCGGAGCTAACGGCATTGGCCGCCTCGACATCGTCGAAAACCGTTTCGTTGGCATGAAGAGCCGCGGTGCGTATGAAACCCCAGGTGGCACGATCATGCTTCGAGCGCACCGCGCGATCGAATCGCTGACCCTCGATCGGGAAGTTGCTCACCTCAAGGACGAACTCATGCCCCGCTACGCGAAGCTCATCTATAACGGCTTCTGGTTCAGCCCTGAGCGAGAGATGCTTCAGACCGCCATCGATCACAGCCAAGTCGCTGTCAGTGGCGTCGTCCGGCTCAAGCTTTACAAGGGCAATGTCACCGTCGTTGGTCGCAAGAGCGACAACTCGTTGTTCGATGAGAAGATCGCCACGTTTGAAGAAGACGACGGTGCCTATGACCAGTCGGACGCCGAGGGCTTTATCAAGCTCAACGCCCTCCGCCTGCGGACCCTCGCTAGCAAGAGGGCCTAAGAGTGGTGCCCGAGGAGAGCGGCGCGGAGCGGAGCGAACATGTCGATGGCGTGGGGTCGTCGACCGGAAGTGTCGACAGAAAACAGTTATGGCACGGAAGGTTTGAGGGTGGCCCTTCCGAGGCCTTGCAGCAGCTGAACGACAGTTTGCCGTTCGATCAGCGAATGTTCCGCGAGGACATCGCGGGTTCGCGGGCGCATGTCACGATGCTCAAATCGGTCGGAATTCTTACCACGGCTGAGTGGAACGGCATCCTGTCGGCGCTCGACACCGTCGAAGGCGAGATTGTCTCGGGCGATTTCGAATGGGCCGCCAGTGATGAGGACATCCATACTGCGGTCGAACGTCGAACGACCGAGCTTGAGCCGGCCGGGGCAAAGATGCACACCGGTCGAAGCCGAAACGATCAAGTTGCCACCGACGTCCGCCTCTGGACGCTCCAAGCGATCGACGAGATCACCGACCTCGTGCGTGCGCTACAACGGACGCTGTTGAGCCAAGCCGAGGCAGCAGGCGATGCGTACCTACCCGGATACACACACCTTCAGCAAGCACAACCGGTGGCGCTCGCGCACCACCTCCTGGCGCATGGTTGGATGCTGAACAGAGACATCGATCGTCTGGCCGATGCACGACGTCGCACCGATGTGTCGGTGCTGGGCGCTGGAGCGCTCGCTGGTTCATCGCTACCGCTCGATCCGTCTATTTCACAGAAGGAGCTTGGTTTCACCGGGCTCTTCGACAACAGCCTCGATGGCGTGGCCGACCGCGATTTCGTCGCTGACACCCTCTATGCACTCACCATGATCGGCGTGCACCTCAGCCGCATTGGCGAGGAGCTCATCATTTGGGCGAGTACCGAGTTCGGCTTCATCACACTCGATGATGCCTTCAGCACCGGTTCATCGATGATGCCGCAAAAGAAGAATCCCGATATTGCGGAGTTGGCTCGGGGCAAGGGCGGCCGTCTCATCGGTAACCTCACCGGCTTTCTCGCGAGCGTCAAGGGCTTGCCACTGACGTACAACAAAGACATGCAGGAAGATAAAGAGCCGCTGTTCGACGCCGTCGATACTGTGCGACTCACATTGTTGGCACTCGACGGCATGGTTTCGACGACGACGTTCAACACCGACCGAATGGCAGAACAGGCAAACTCGCCCTACGCGGCAGCGACCGACCTCGCTGAGTACCTCGTGTCCAATGGAATGGCGTTCAGAGACGCCCACGCCGTGGTGGGCGAACACGTTCGTCATGCGCTCGAAGGCAAGGGCACGCTCGTCGACCTCGTCTCCGCCGACGAACGTCTGGGTGCGGAGGCAGCTGCGATCCTCGAACCAGGAGTATCGGTCACCCGTCGCACAACGCACGGTGGCGGCAGCCCCGAAGCGGTAGCGGCCCAGCTCGAACGTTTCCGCAGCGCTATCAGCTAGTTCGCATGAGCTCAGTGGATTCGCCGCACGAGTCCGGCATCGATTGGCTTGGGGAACACGCGTCCATCGTGGCGCCGAGACTGCTCGGGTCGATTTTGCATGGACCCAATGGGTCTGGGCGGATCGTCGAGGTCGAGGCCTACGGAGGTGCCGATGACCCTGCTAGCCATGGCCATAAGGGTGTCACTGAGCGAACCAAGACGGTGTTTGGCCCCACAGGCTTTCTGTACGTGTACCTGAGCTATGGCATTCATAGCTGTGCAAACGTTGTGACTGGAGCGCAAGACGAAGGACACGCCGTTCTGATCCGAGCGGTCGAACCGGTGGAGATTACTCCACCGATGGCGGCCGCTCGTCCGAAAGCGAGACGAGATGTCGACATTTCGAACGGTCCGGGCAAGCTCTGCCAGGCACTCGGCATCGACCTGTCTCACGACGGTCTAGACCTACAGCACCAGCATTCGGTGGTGCGTCTAGACCGCGGTGAACCAGTCGATGAGAGCGACATTGTCGCCACAACACGGATTGGTATTTCGAAGGCCGTCGAGAAACCGTGGCGGTTCTACGTCGCCAACAACCCGTGGGTGTCGAAACGTTGACCTGTTAGCCAGCGGTGTTGAGGGTTCCCCAGCGATGGCCCCATGCAACGGCTTCGTCGTAGAAGGCGCTGTTCGGGTTGAGGACATGCTCCCAGTCGAATTCACGACGCACGATGAACGCCTCCGCGATCGCTTCGGCCTCGCCAGGTGTGACCGGCGAGAGATGTACTGCCGCAAGAAGTCGAATGTCCGACGATGCGAGTGGCTCGAGTTCGAAGTCTGGGCCAGCGACCATTAGCTGTGGGCCGTCGACGAGGAATGCGATGCCGTCGGCACGGTTGCCTTCGCCAAAGACGGCTTCAAAGACGTAGGTGTTGGCTGTTCCCCCAGCGAGCTGGGAAGGAAAGCTCTCGACCGGAAGAAGTGGGTTCAGCGGTGCGGTTTGGTAGCTATCTTCACATCCGAGCCAGTTCGTTGCTCGAGCGTTCACCGAGATGCTTGGGCAGGTGTCGAAGCCGCCAGCGCCGCGCACGTTGGTGTCGAGTCGATCGGCAGCGACGGTGTCGTTGCCGCTGCCAGCGCCGAGGTCGTCGATGCCTTCGTGGCCGACGAGGATGTCGTTGCCGCCACCGCCGCGCAGGCGGTCGCGCCCCTCGTAGCCGAGGAGGGTGTCGTCTCCGAGTCCGCCTTGCATGCGGTCCCAGCGGTTCGTGCCAATGATGGTGTCGTCGCCAGCGCCGCCGAAGGCGCGGAGGCCTCGGGTGTCGTCGAGCAAGTCTTGTGGAACGACCACGTTGTTGGCATCCCAGTTGCCGCCGATGACGTCATCGCCCTGTGCCCCGAAGATGGTGTCGAAGCCATCGCCACCAAAGAGTGAGTCGTTTCCGAAGCCGCCACAGATGATGTCGTCGCCGCCACCACCGAAGACAAAGTCGTTGCCTTGGAGGACAGCGATGACGTCGTCACCGTCTGTACCGAAGATGGCATCATCGCCCGGTGTGCCGACGATCGTTGCTTCCACGCCGCTGCACAGCACGGTCGCAGTTTGTGCGCCTGCGAGAGGTGCGGTCGTAGCGAGGAGGGCGAACGCCGCTGCGACGGCGGTTCCGAGGTGGTGCTTCTTAACGTTCATGTCTCAAGGCTGGCTCTCGGAGATTCCCCATGTAAGGGCCATCCGCACTATCGGGGTGAAACGTCCCGATGTTGCGGTGCGGTGGAGTACGACGACCTAGTCGAGTGGTACCGTTTGCACCATGCGTGAGTACAAGCGATTCGGTTGGAATGACCCGGCGATGGTCGGAAGTTCAGAACCTCGCGCGGCGTGGCATCACGTTGCGCCGGTACATGTCGAGGGCCTCGAAGACGTGAAACGGAAGTTCTTTGAACTGACCGCGCTCGACCCGGGCGCTCTCGACCGAGCGACCGCTCCATCGCACCTCACCGGCTCTGCCGTTGTGTTCAACTACGACGCGACCGAAACGTTGCTCTTGTTCCACACGAAGCTCCAACGGTGGCTTCAACCGGGAGGGCACGCCGATGGCGAAGCGAATCTCGCACGGGTCGCATTGAAAGAAGCGATCGAAGAAAGTGGCATTTCCGACCTCGAGATCGTCGACCCGGCCGTCGACCTCGACATTCACAACGTGGCGCCCGAGGGTGCTGAGCCGGTCTGGCACTACGACGTGCGTTTCGTCGCGTTCGCTCCAGAGGGTGCGGTTCCGGTCAGCAACCATGAGTCTCAGGACATTCGCTGGGTCGGGCTCGACGACGTGGATTCCTACGAACTCGACGAAGGTCACCATCGAATGATCGCTGCGGGCAAGATCGTCGCTGATCAGCTGATCAGCGAGACGGCATAGGGCCTAGATCAGAGCCCGAAACGCTTCTTCCAACGGGCGATCGTTGGATTGTGTGTATCGATTGCTCGGAACGCTTTTCCTCGGACCGCGCTTCTCGCCGTCGCCATTGGTTTGAGGCGCTCTCGAGGAACCAGCAGATAGTCGCGGTAGTAGGTGCCAGCGACCTCGGAGAATTCGGCCCTCGCTAGTTCGTTGCCCAAGAGGTCGAGGATGGACAAATCCATCTCGTCGAGGACGTCGAGCAACGCATCGATCTCGGGGCCGTGCGGTGCCGAGTGCGTTGGATCGAACGTGATGCTAACGACGGGGCGGTCGTTCAAGATGCGATGGCGAGCACTCTGGAGGACATCGAGAACGCCGTTTGTCGCAACGATCCGAATGAACGAGATGCCTTCGGGGAGCTTCCGTTCGTCGAGTTGGTCCGCAGCAACCTCGATGAGTTGCTCGGGTTGGAGGAAACGCTGGCGGGCACGACGATTGGCCCCCGTGTGCTCACCGACATGGACGATGACCCCGCCGCGGCGCACATAGTGGCGGTAGCTGATCGTCAAAAGTTGATCCCAGTCGATCTCCGAAGCGTCGAGTCCGCGATCGTGTTGCAGCGAAAAAATATCTGCTACTGCGCAGCGAGCGGCATCGAGCTGAGACCAGTCGGCCTGTGTCTGTTGGAGAGACATGCCCCCCAATCGGTAGGGCGGTCTTGGACTTGAGCGCTAGAGGTCGCCTGGAGGCAGACAGCTTCGGAACTCGTTGACGCGTGCGAATCCGCTCATCCGTTCGGCGATGAAGATTCCGTCGCGTTCGGTATTGAGAAAGCGGACGTCGCCTTCGGTGCGGAGACGTTGTACGTGGGTCATTCGATCGCCGATCAAGATGTCCCAGTCCAAAAGCCAGCGCATGACGAGGTTTCGATCGGCCGCGGTTCCGCCTTCGAGTTCAGCGAGGGCGGTGCGCATCCGGACGAGTGCTACGTTGCTGTTCTCGACGATGTTCGCCCGGCTCTCTGGGCCGTCGGCCGAACGCGGTGTAGGCAACGCATCGAGTTCGGCGACCGTTGCGGCACACGTCGCTTCGATGTCGGCGACGTACACCTCGTCGGCGATCTGGTCTGGCGCTTGGAAGATCTGCCGAGCCCACGGGCTAAACGCAAAGATCCAAAAGGCGATAGCGCCGAGAATGAACACGACCGCAAAGATGCGCGTGATCCTCCCCATCCCTTCGGGGAGAGGCTCGAGGATGTCTTCGGCGCGCTTTTGGTCCGGGTCGTCGTCCCGGTCTCGCTCTGAACGCCTCACTCGACGAGCTGGAGGACGATATTCACGGTTGTGCCTGCCTCTCCAACAGTCCCCGGTGCCGGATCCTGACGGACGACGACAGCGTTGGCGCCGTCGGTTGCCCGCACGAACTCTCCGTTGCCGTCGACGAATACGCGCGTGCTCGTAAAGCCCTCGCTTCGGATGCGGAACCGTGCGCTACCGAGGTCGACTCCGATGACGTCGGGAACGGTCAGCGGTACCGGATCGATCGCGATCTCAACGATGACCGAGGCGCCACCGGGCACGGCCGTGCCGGGCGGAGGTGACTGGTTGATGATGGTGTTCGCCGGGAAGTTCTGATCTTCGATACGAACAGGGGAGAGGGTGAGCGACGTGCCGTTCAGCTGTGCGTTCGCCTGCTCGACGGTTAGGCCGAACAAGTCCGGCGTTTCGACCGAATCTGGAAGTTCCACGATGGTGTTGGTGGGAGCGCTCACCGGTGGTGCTGGGAACTCGGTGACCGGGATGCTCGCGTGCGCAGCGGTCATGATCTCTCGCCAGATCTGGGCCGGGTACGTTCCGCCGGCCACCTGGATGTCGGTGCCCGGGTCGTCCTCGGTGCAGGTCTTGCGGCTACAGGGCACCATCGAAATCTGCCCTTGGGGGAAGCCGACCCAGACCGCAGCAGCGAGGTCGGGGGTGTATCCAGCGAAGGTCGCATCGGCGAAGTTCTGCGCAGTGCCGGTCTTGCCCGCTGCAGGACGACCAAAGTCGGCGTCTCGGCCGGTGCCACGCTCGATGACCTCGCCGAGAATGAACGAGAGTTGATCGGTCGTCGTCGTCGAGAGGACCCGTTCGCCCGTTGGCTCGTGACGCCAGAGCGTTGTGCCGTCGGGGTTGATGATCTCGCTCACGAAGACCGGGTCGTGCTGGACTCCACGGTTGGCAAAGGTTGCATACGCTGCGGCGAGATCGAGGGTCGTGACGTTTTCGGTGCCGAGAACCGACGCATACACGGGAGCAATCTCGGACTGCATGCCGAGGCGCTCGGCCCACGAACCGGTCGCTCCTGCGCCGAGCTGAACGGCGAGCTGGGCGTAGACGGTGTTGCGTGACCACACCGTTCCTTCGATCAGATCGGAAGTTCCAGTCGACGAACCGCCACGGATATTCCATGGTTCTTCGAGGTCGGGTGGTTGCAGCGTCAGGGTTTGTGGAGCGTCCCAGGTTTGAGTGACCGAGATGCCTTGTTCGATCGCTCCGGCGAGGAGGATCGGCTTCATCGACGAGCCAGCTTGGCGGCCGGTGCCTGCAGCGAGGTTGACATTGGCAAAGGTCGAGTCGCCAAAGAAGTCGCGACCACCGACCATGGCGAGTACTTCGCCGGTCGTCGGTTCGATCACGACCGCAGACGCGTCGGGGACGTTCTCTCCTTGGGGGATGATCGCCTGTACCGCGGCCTCGGCGTCGGCTTGAAGCTCGAGGTCGATCGTGGTGCGAACACGAATACCGCCACGGAGCAGGAGGTCTTCGCGAGCCTGATAGGTCGACAGCTCAGTCGCTCGAATCGGGTTGTCCCGAGCCCACTCTTCGGTGATGAACTCGCCGTTGAGGATCCACTCTCGAACCTCTTCGACGAAGTGGCCGGCTGGATACTGTGACGTGTCCTCGTCGAACTCTGGGGCGAGGATCATGGGATCGTCGACCGCGGCGGCGTGCTCTTCAGGGGTGATGAAGTCGTTTCGCAACATTGCGTTCAACACGACTTCGCGACGAGCGATTGCACCCTCTGGGTTGTTGTATGGATTCAACCGGCTGGGCTGCTGGATCAAACCGGCGAGCATCGCAGCCTGGGGAAGGTTCAGGTTGCTTACCGAGGTACCGAAGTACTGCTGCGATGCGCTCTCGATGCCGTACGAGCGTGCCCCGAAGAAGATCCAGTTCAGGTACTCGGCGAGGATGAAGTCTTTCGAGAATCGATCTTCGAACTGGCGGGCGAGCACGATCTCTTCGAGCTTGCGGCTAGCGGTCTGCTGACTGCGATCGAGGAACACGTTGCCGACGTACTGCATCGTGATGGTCGAGCCACCGCCCGAGATTCCGCCGGTCGTGACGCCCCGTGTCGCGGAGCGGAAGAGGCCCTTGAGGTCGACGCCATCGTGGAGGTAGTAGCGCTCGTCTTCGATCGCGATGACCGCATTGCGCATGACCTCGGGAATCTCGTCGATCGAAACAACGGTTCGGTTCTCGTCCGATGGCGGCTCGGTGATCAGCCGGCCGTCTCGGGCCAGGATCTCCGAGGTCTGCGCGACCTGTGGGGTTGGTGGCACCAGATCTCGTGTCTGCCAGGAGCACGCACTAGCGATAAGCGAGAGGACCGTGAGCAGTAGAATTGCGCGACGGCGACGGCCATGAGATGGCCCGATAAACGGCATGCTGCCATTTTGGCCCATACACAGCGAAAAGCTAAGTCACGAGAGTCGGTTTCGTGAAAGAATTTCCGGCTAGATTCCAGCAGATGTCAGGCGCATCTATTCTCGACGACCTTCTCGCACGTGGTTTGATCCACGACACCACCGACATGGAGGCCCTCCGGGAGCGACTCGACGCCGGTCCAATCACGCTCTATCACGGCATCGATCCAAGTGCGTCGAGCCTGCACATTGGCAACTACGTGGGAGTGCTCGCGCTGCGTCGTTTCCAAGATGCTGGTCACAACATCATCGTCTTGGTCGGGGGAGCGACCGGCATGGTCGGCGACCCAGGCGGACGCTCCGAGGAGCGGAACTTGCTCGACGAAGACACCCTTGCGGAGAACATCGCTGGCATTCGTGCCCAACTCGCTCGATTGGTCGACCTCGATCCAGTGGGCGCGTCGACCGCCGAGATGGTGAGCAACTATGACTGGACGAAGGACATGGGGGTGCTCGATTTCCTCCGGGATGTAGGTAAACACGTGACGGTCAACCAGATGGTCGCTCGCGATTCGGTCAAGAGCCGCATGGATAGCGAAAACGGCATCAGCTTCACCGAGTTCTCCTACATGCTCCTCCAAGCGATGGATTTCCATCACCTCAACGTGGAGAAGGGCTGCGAGCTTCAGATCGGGGGGAGTGACCAGTGGGGCAATATTGCTCAAGGCGTCGATCTGATCCGGCGTCGTGAAGCGCGCCACGCACACGGGCTGACGTGGCCGCTTATCACCCGAGCCGACGGGCAGAAGTTTGGCAAGAGCGTGAGCGGCGCTGTTTGGCTCGATGCGGATCGCACATCGCCCTATGAGTTTCATCAGTACTGGAAGAACACCGACGACCGAGATGTCGAACGGTTCCTGCTCCAGCTGACGCTTCTACCGGTCGACGAGATCAATGCGATTATGGCTCGCCATAGTGAGGCACCGAACGAACGGGCCGCGCAGACCGCCCTCGCCGATGCAGTGACCGAACTCATCCATGGGAAAGATGCGGTCGAGCGGTCCAACCTCGCTGCCGCGGTGATGTTTGGCAAGGCCGATCCAACCCGAGCCAACCTCGAGAGCATTCGAGGCTTTGTGCCCGAGGTCGAAGCGTCGGCAGGTGACCTGTCGGCGCCAGAGGCCACCGAGCCATTCGTGACGTTGCTGGTCGAGAGTGGCCTTGCGGGAAGTAAGCGGGATGCCCGTCAGGCGCTGAAAGATGGAGCGGTGCGCTGGAACGGGGAGAAGGTCGACGGTACCGACACATCTGTCTTGCAGCCCGACACGCTTGCGCTTTTGCAAAAAGGCAAGCGCAATAAGTGTCTTGTGGCGATCTCTTGAGCAGTCCCGCCTAAGGTCGATTGCTCAAGGTTCGGTCCGCTCATGCCGAAGCTCTGATGGGTACTCGCTAATCATTCTCGAACAACTGCCGAGAATGTGCGGCTACCAAAGTGAGCGAATCCAGCCAAAACCGCTTCGCGCGGTGCGCAAGAAAACCCCACCCGAATCAACGATTTTCAGAGAGTTTCAAATAAATCTCTGATTTCTTTGGATTCCGGTTGCTGTTTACGCGCCACACCCATAACTTAGTGACTCGCCCCGCTCGCAAGTGCAGCTCGCAAGAGCAGCTCAGAGCACGGGGCGAAGGGCACCACCGGGCTGGAGTTTCAACTCCTTCCTGAGTGTCATGCGCTTCTTGAAAACGGAGAAGAGGACGAAAAAGCCAGTGCGGATTCGTACCAATGATCGATTCGAGTCGATCGGTACGTAATTCATACAGAAGCAACCGTTCTTGCTTGGTCTGTTACTTCGGTAATAGTTCCACGCAATGAACACAATTCCGTTCCTGAACGAACTCATTTCTAACGTGTGAGGGAAGGCAGGGACAACCTAACTAGAGACCAGCAAACACTGGTCTCGGCTAGGGACAACACTCGACTCGGTAGAGCTTGCTCTATCGGGACCCATGATTTCAGTACTGTCACCTATACCCCGGCTGGGGTGGTGACAGTTCGTGATTTTGACGGAGAGTTTGATCCTGGCTCAGGACGAACGCTGGCGGC
>CAYVHV010000047.1:0-24027 GCA_964451305.1 uncultured Acidimicrobiales bacterium
GAGCTTGGCGAAGTTGTGGTGCCATCCGGCCCTGAGCAACCGCCGACACGGCGGTCGCTGCGGCCAAGCCCATCCAGCGGACACTCGGGGAAACGATCGGGTTGTGGGTCTCGCGGGCTTGGGCGACCAACCAGCCGAGGGCCGCAGTGACCGGGGTGGTCAAGGCAGGAACGCGCTGCCCTGTCGGGATTCGAAGCAATCCACGGGCCTCCCACGCAATACCTGCGCCACCGGTCGTGCCGAGGTATTCCTTAATGACGTCGGCTTGTTCGTAGCGAGCATCGTGACCGGCAACCCATGCGACAAGTTGGCCATCGTTCCACGACAACTGCAGCTGTGCAGTTCCCGTCTTTTCTGCCGCTGCCTGTTGTTGACGCTTGGCCTGCGGAAGCGGAGCGAGCTCCTCTTCCTTCGGTGGCCCTACGAGAGCGGTCAACGCATCGTCGATGCGGAAGCACTCCTCATCGAGATCGTTCAAGACATTGGCGCGCTCGGGCCCGCGCACATTCTTACGGGCGTGCGCCAGCGTTGCCTCGGCATCGTCGAGCAGGCGCCACAAGGCTTCAGCCCATGCGGCCTTGTCGGCTTCGAGCGCCGCGATCTGTTCTTTGGTGGCCGTGTCGTCGAGGTGCGCTTGCGCATACGACTCAAACTCGGCGGCACTCATGGTGGTGGCGATAACGATCTTCTCCTCGGGTGACACCCGATTGCGGGTGCAAGGCCAGGAACAACACGGTCGAACTGACCACTGCGATCCCTAGGGGTTGAGCTCGACGGTGCAGTTCAGAGTTGGGGCTGAACGCCGAAACCACTCAACCTCAACTGCAAACCATCAGGCTGCTCGCAACATTGGGAGTTGGCATACCCCCGGTTGCTCGTATCAATCTACACGCGATGTGCGCCGTTGCCTTATCGAACATCTGTGAGCCAGCGCCGTCGAAACCTGGGCCGCCGAAGTCTGGGCGGTCAAAGTCTGTGAGACTGTGCACATGGGTATTGGTAAGATTCGTCCGGCAGTTCTCAATATGGCCAGCTATAAACCGGGGAAGGCCGCCGGGCAGGTCGAGGTCGAGCACGGGATTGCGGACGCGATCAAGCTCGCATCGAACGAGAACCCGTGGCCGCCGGTCACCGCGGTTCAAGACGCGATCGCAACGTCGATCGCGGGCGTCAATCGTTATGGCGACAACCGAGCGACCGAGGTACGGCTCGCCCTGTCGGCGTGGCTGGGCATAGACGCCGACTCGATCACCGTCGGGTGCGGCTCTAGTGGGTTGTTGCAACAGCTCTTCATGCTCTACGTCGACGCCGGCGATGAGGTGCTCTTTCCATACCCATCGTTCGAGGTCTACCCGATCTTCTCGAAACAGTTCGGCGCGGTCCCAGTGACCGTTCCGCTCGTCGACTACACGATCGACCTCGATGCTGTCGCAGCCGCTGTCACCGACCGCACCAAACTGATCTTCCTCGCCACACCCAACAATCCAACGGGAACGTCCATCTCAGTCGCCCAGATTCGCGAGTTGCTCGACGCCATACCGAGCGATGTCATGGTCGTGATCGACGAGGCATACCGAGAGTTCAACGCCCCCGAGTTCGGTGACCCGGCGACGCTGCTCGCCAGCCACGAGAACATCATCATCACGCGGACCTTCAGCAAGGCCTTCGGGCTCGCTGGCCTCCGCTCCGGCTACGGCTTGTGCGCCCCAGCGCTCGTCGACGAACTCGAGAAAGTTCGTCTTCCATTCTCGGTAAACAACTTGGCTCAAGCAGCGGTGCTCGCAGCGATTGAGCACCGTGCCGAGGCGCTCGAACGAGTCGACGCGCTGATCGAAGAGCGAGGTCGCTGCGCAGAGGCATTGCGGACAGCTGGCGTGGAAATTCCGGAACCGCAAGCCAACTTCATTTTCATCCCGACAGGTGTGGAAACGCTTGAGGTGGCGCGACGGATGGAGCAACTCGGCGTCGTCACGCGCCCCTTCCCCGATTTGGGGCTTAGGGTCACCGTTGGTTCTGCCGAAGAAAACGACCGCTGGTTGGACGCGTTTCTCTCAAGCCGTCAGTCGGAGGAGCAACCACGCCTCTGACATTAGTTTCGGTTTGTCGAGCACAGCCTGCGCGTATCGACCAATCTGGTAGGTACGAATTCAAGACGCGGGAGCAACAAATGGTAATTAAGTCAAACCTCGATCAGTACGCAGAGAACGAAACTGGCGAGCAGTTCACTCGACAGAACTCGAAACTATTGAAGATCGAACTCGCTGCTGGCGGCGTGCATGCCAAGCGCGGATCGATGGTTGCATACCAGGGCGATGTGAGGTTTGAAAACAAAGGTTCAGGCGGTCTTGGCAAGATGCTGAAGAAAGCAGCGACCGGCGAAGGTGCTGACATGATGCACGCATCGGGCAGCGGCGAACTCTTCATTGCCGACGACGCCAAAGACGTGCACATCATGTATCTCGAGAACGACATGATGTCGGTCAACGGCGCGAACATCTTGGCGTTTAACGAATCGATCTCGTGGGACATCAAACGGTTGAGTGGCGGCGCTGCCGGAGCGCTCGCCGGTGGTCTCTACAACATGGAGTTGAGCGGAACCGGCTTCGTTGCCGTGACGACCGACGGACCTCCTGTCATGCTCGATGTCGCAAGCGCACCGACCTTCGGCGACGCCCAGGCGGTCGTCATGTGGTCGGGTGGCGTGCAGATGCAGCTGAAGACCGACACGACCGGTGGTCTCAAATCCATGGTTCGAGGTGGTACCGGTGAGACGTTCCAGATGGCCTTCGGTGGTCAAGGGTTCGTGCTCGTCCAGCCGTCTGAGGGCCCAACTCACCTCGGTGGCGGCGGCGGAAGCGCCGGTGGTGGTGGCATCCTCGGAGCGCTCGGCGGATAGTCACCTGCGGGCGATATTTCGGCCAAGACGGCCGTCGCCCCTTCGAATGCAACAATTTGCATTGCGAATGTAAACCGTTACATTCTCATCTGGTCGACCGAGAGGAAGTCAGATGACAACTGAACAATCCGGGTCGACAAATTGGTGGGAGCATGCGCTCGGCTACGAGATTTACATCCGCTCGTTCGCTGACGGGAATGGCGACGGCATCGGCGATTTCATTGGAATGCTCGACAAGCTCGAGTACCTCAGTTGGCTCGGTGTCGACGTGCTTTGGATCACCCCGTTCTACGAGTCGCCCTTGCGTGACTGGGGATACGACGTTGCGGACTACACCGCGGTCGACACGACGTATGGAACGCTCGCCGACGTCGACGCGGTCATCGCCAAAGCCCATGCCCTCGACATGCGCGTCATCATCGACATCGTCCCAAACCATACGAGCGACCAGCACCAGTGGTTTCAGGCGGCACTCGCCGATCCGGAGAGCGAATACCGGGACTACTACATCTGGCGCGATCCTCCAGCGGACGGTTCGTTGCCGAATAACTGGGTGGGGTACTTCGGCGGGCCGACCTGGACGCTCGAACCAACGAGCGGGCAGTACTACCTGCACCTCTTCCTCCCAGAGCAGCCAGATCTCAACTGGCGCAACCCAGCTGTCCAGGCCGAGTTCGAAAACATCCTCCGCTTCTGGCTCGACCGAGGCATCGACGGTTTTCGGATCGATGTTGCGCAAGGACTCGTCAAGGACGAACAGCTCCGCTCGAACCCTCAGATCGCGCCGGTCGATGAGTCGATGTTCCGTTGGGATCAATGGGCGGCCTTCAAACACGAACACGACACGCTTCAGCCCGAGACCGTCGCGATCTTTCAAGCGTGGAACCGCATCGCTGGCGAGTACGGAGCGCTTCTCTTGGGTGAAACGTATGACCTTGTGCAGTTCGACAAGCTCGATCGACTGCTCTCGAGTGGCGATGCGTTGCACGTTGGCTTCTGGTTCGGCGCAATGCACGTCGACTGGGATGCGACGGCGATCAAGTCCGCCTTGGCCCAACCGATCGACGCGATCTCCGCTGGCTTGGGCTGGGCACAGAACAGCCATGACGAACCTCGTTCGGTCACCCGGTTCGGCGGGGGAGCGATCGGGAGACGTCGAGCGCTTGCGCTAGCAGTGCTCCTCGGTGGCCTTCCCGGCATGCCATTTCTGTACCAGGGCGAAGAGCTCGGTCTGGAAGACGGTGAGGTTACCGCTGAAGAAAAGCTCGACCCCGTCGGGGGCGACGACCCAGGTGGTGGACGCGACGGCAACCGAACGCCAATGCCGTGGCGACCGGGACCCGGAATGGGCTTCACCGAAGAGCACGTCAGTCCGTGGCTTCCGTTCGGAGGTCGCGTCGACGCGGATACCGTGTCCGCCCAACGCAACGACCCAGATTCGATGGTGTTTCGCTACCGACGACTTATCGAAGTCCGTCGATCGATCGCTCAGATCGCTGAGGCTCCGATGATGTGGATCGACGGGATCCCGGAGGGCATCGTGGCATTCCGCCGCGGCGATGTGGTCTTCATGGCAAATGTCTCGCCAGACCCTGCAACGTCGCCCGTCGACGGCGAGCTCCTCTTTTCGACAAACGATGACGGCCGCGAATCGCGGGGCACGCTCGCTCCCGATGAGGCCCAGATCAGATTGGTGTTTGGGTCATGAGTCGTAACCGAGGTCCGTCGATCGAAGATGTCGCCCGTGAAGCGGGGGTCTCTGTGGCGACGGTGTCTCGCGCCCTTCGCGGTCTACCGAACGTCGCTGAGAGCACTCGTGTACGCATCGAAGAGATTGCGGAGAAGATGAATTACCGGGCTGACCCGAGCGCGGCTCGGCTGGCCACCGGACGAACCCAACTCGTACAGCTCGTGACCCCGACCGTCGATGGTTGGTACTTCTCTCGCTTTATCGCCGGAGCCGTCGATCTACTGATCGGCCGCGGGTACGAGGCAATTTCCCATCCGGTCGAGAACCCCGAACAGCGCGAGGTGTTTCTCGCCGACATGCTCCGGCTCGAGAAGCGAGTCGACGGGTTGATCATCGTCGATCTCAACATCTCTGAAGAAGCCGCGTTGAAGTTGAGCGAGGCTGGTATTCGTGTCGTCACGGCAGGATTCAAGACGCAGAAGTTTCCGGCCGTGATCACCGATGACTATCGAGTTGGGTACATGGCGACCGAGCATCTGCTCGACCAAGGCCATCGTCGGATCGGCCTCATCTCCGGCGAACCAAATCACCCGCTCGCGTTCTCGGTACCGGGGCTTCGCCTCGCCGGCTACACCGGTGCGCTCGCAGCTGCCGGCATTTCGATCGATACGTCCCTCGAACAGTCCGGCTTTTTTCAAGCCGAGGGTGGACGTCGGGCTATGGAGCGGTTGCTCGACCTCGAAGATCCACCGACCGCAGTATTTGCCATGTCCGACGAGATGGCATTCGGTGCATGGGCCGCGTTGAACGAGCGAGGAATGTCGTGGTCTGACGGCGTCGGGGTTGTCGGTGTCGATGATCATGAACTTGCCGAACTTGTTGGGTTGACCACTGTTCGCCTGGCTCCTCACGAGCTTGGAGCAGCGGCCGCCGACCGGCTTTTGCAACTGATCGATGACGACGGTGAATTCGAACCTGGGGCGAAGGCCGATGACATTGCAAACGCAGCGCGAACCGAAGGAATCGAACTCGTTGTTCGAGCCTCGACCGCCATGCCTCACGGTGTGCGTGGTGAATAAATCGTAATTCTGTCGCTTGGCCGGTGTGACAAACCTTTCACCGTCGACTACGTTTCCGGAATGCAAACGTTTGCAGTCCGATGTTGCATCGGGCCATTCATCAGGAGGGGACCCCAAAATGAAGAGTAAGTGGATCAAGCTACTTGCGACATTATTCGCACTAGCGCTCGTCGCTGCAGCATGCGGTAGTGACACCGCAGGCACCGCAGCAGAGGCCGAAGGAGCGTCAGCAGCCGACGCTCAGGCTGACGCCGAAGAGGCTGAAGAAGAAGCCGAAGAAGAAGAGGCGATGGAGGACGAGGAAGAAGAGGAGGCAATGGAAGACGAAGACGAAGAAGCCATGGAAGATGAAGATGCCATGGCCGACGGCGACTTCGCAGGCCAAGTCATCCAAGTCACCGGTCCAGAGAACGCACCAAACGACTGGAACTCGATCCAAGCGGCCCTCGACCACTTCAACGAGAACACCGGCGCAGAAGCTATCTACACCGGTTCGGTCAACTGGGAGCAAGAGATCAACGTCCAGATCGCTGCAGGCAACCCGCCGGACATTTCAGTCTTCCCACAGCCGGGCAAGCTCGCTGAGTTCGCAGAGGGTGGCTCGGTCGTTCCATTGACCGATGACGTCAACACCGCAATCTCCGCAGAGTGGGCCCAAGGCCAGCTCGACTTTGGAAACGTCGACGGCGTTCAGTTCGGCGTTCCGGTCAAGACCGACCTCAAGTCGATCGTCTGGTACGACACCGACGTCTTCGACGCCGGCGGCTACGACATTCCTGAGACCCAGGATGCTCTCCTCGAACTCACCAACACCATGATCGCCGACGGCGTGACCCCATGGTGTGTCGGTATCGAGTCGGGCGGCGCAACCGGTTGGCTCTTCACCGACTGGACCGAAGAACTCATCATGCGTGACCACGGCGTAGAGGTCTACGACGATTGGGTAACCAACGACGTGCCATTCTCCGATGAGCGCATCGTGCAGACCATGCAAAACATCGTCGACCTCTGGTCGATCGATGGTGCGGTCAACGGTGGCATCGAAGCTGTTCCAAGCGTGAACCACTCGCCAGGTGAAGACCTCGCAAATGGTAGCTGCGCAATGGTTCGCCAGGCATCGTTCTTCGCAACCCGTCTTCCAGAAGGAACCGACAACATTGGTTGGTTCTACTTCCCAGCGAACGACGCAAGCGTCTCGCCAGTCCTCGTTGCAGGCACCCTTACCGGCGCATTCAACGACGATCCTGCAACCATGGCACTCATGGAGTTCATGGGCTCGAGCACCTACGCCAACCTTCGCCAGGAAGCACAGCGTGAAGCTGCCGGTGGCGGAATCTCCGGATTCAACACCGCAAACCAGGGTGCAGACCGCACGCTGTGGTCTGACATTGGTGGCGAGTTCCTCGAGTTCCTCCAGGGCGCAGAGACGGTCCGCTTCGACGGCTCCGACCTCATGCCAGCTGATGTTGGTGCAGGCGAGTTCTGGACCCAGGCAACCGCACTCGTGAACGGTGACGTCACCGCAACCGAGGCAGCTGCAGCAATCGATGCTGCGTGGCCAACCGAGTAATCGGTGCACGTTTGCTCAACTCACTTCCAGAGCTGAGCGCTAGTAGCGAATAAATGTGGGGGCGGGACCGCCCGCCCCCACATCTTCAATCACCACGGAGGGGGGACATGGAACGGGTAATCGATACCGCAATAGCGGTTATCGCAGCGATCGTGATCGTCGGGGGAATCTGGGTTGTGCTCAACCTCCTCGTCGATCAGGCAGAGAAAGGGTGGGCTCGATACCTCGGCCTCGCTGGAGCCTTGCTCGCAGCGATTGGGTTCTCTGCAACACGCGGAAACCTCGTCTTGCGATCGCTCATCCTCCCCGAGGACGACGGGTTGCTCGGCGCGGCCGCTGGCTGGCCAGGTCGCCTTGAGTGGCCAATCTTTGGCGCACTCGTCTGGGGCGTAGGACTGTTTCTTATCGCCAAGGCGCCGCAGTTAGTCGTGCGGTTAGCGATCGGTGCCGTCATCGGTATTGGCACAGGACTTGCCATCGGTTTCAATCTTCAGGTCTGGCAACGCCCACAGATCGCATGGCCGACCGTCATACTCGCCGTCATCATCGGTGTCGCGGTCACCGCTGGTAGCGCAATGGCTCGCGAGTTTCGTTCGTCGGGTTCAGCGATTGGACCCAACGGGCTTCCTATTCCTTCGATCGTCACCGGCGCCTTTGTCGGCTGGGTCGTGGGCGCGTGGTTCTTGTCCGACTTCCACGAGTTCGTCAACAACGGTGCGCTGATCGATGGAATCATCGCCTCTTCGGTCGCTCTCGTTCTTCTTGCATGGCGCATTGGTTGGTCGGGCGAGCCCGGTACAGCGAAACTTTCACTTTTCGATACGCGTGCTCGCGCCGCGATCTTCCTCGGCCCGGCGATGCTCTTCCTCTCCGCAGCGCTGATCATCCCCGCCCTTCGCACGATCGGCCTCTCCTTCCAGAGCCGAGACTCGAGCGAATTTGTTGGCTTCGAGAACTACCAGACGTTGTGGAACGATGCTGACTCATTCAACTTTGAGAACTGGCGCAGTGTGTTCAGTTCAAGTCTGTTTACTCTGGCGTTTTTCTTGATCGCTGTCGGTCTACTCGCAGGTTTCGTGACGTTCAGCAAGCGCAACAACACCGGGCTTCTCGGTGGAGGCGTTTCGAGTGTGACCGGACTCGGACTAGCCGGAGTCTTCGCCGTGCTGGCGGTCTTCTCGATCTTTCTCTCCAACGAACCTGATGAACAGACCGGGGCGCTCGATGCGACCACCGAAGCGTGGAATGGCATCAGCTGGTTACCCCTTGTCTTGGGACTCTTTCTTCTCGTCGGCCTCGCAAGTTTGTTCCTAACCGGCAAGCAATTCACCTTCACCAACGAACTGCCAGCTGGTCTTGTTGCGCTCGCAATGATCAGCGTCGTGACCGGAATCATCACGGCGATCAACGGTTCGCTCTTCGACAACGGCGCATGGTTGCCAATCGCCATCGTCATCTTGGCGGTCGTCGGCTTCGTGCTATCGCGGATCTATCCCTTGCTTACGCCGGTAAAGGGCGTGGGAATCATGGTTGCGTTCGCGCCTCTCGCCGCACTGTCGCCAACGCTGCTGGTCTTTGGCCTGGTCGGGCTTGGCATCGCAATGGCATCTGGACCTCTCAATAGCGAAGATGCGACCTTCGAACGAAGCGGTCTTTCGATCGCCGCCGTCGTCGCCGGGCTATTTCTATTCTCCTTTGCGGTGCTGTCGGTCGTTCGAGGAACCTTCTTCAACAACATCTGGTGGGTCATTACGGTCACCAGCTTGTCGGTGATCCTCGGGCTGCTGATCGCTGTCCTCGCCGATGGCCGAGGGCGGGTCGAGTCGGTCGCAAAGTCGTTGATCTTCATGCCACTTGCGATCTCGTTCGTCGGTGCCTCGATCGTCTGGCGCTTGCAATACCAGCCTCGACTCCCAGCGACCAACACTCAGACCGGTGTGCTCAATGCGGTGTGGGTCGAGCTCGGTCGTCTTAGTCATAGCGGTGTTCCAAGGGTTATTGCGCTTGTGGTTCTCGCCACGCTGTTTGCAGCGATTGCGTACAAAGTCCTCGCTCGATATCAGGTGAAGCGCGAGTTTGGAGCAGGAGCCGCAGCGTTGATCCCCGTCGGGTACTTGTTCGTCGAGATCGCTAGGCGCAGTCTGGGCGGTTTCGAAATCGTCGACGGCGAAGTCCGACCAGAAGTCGTCCGCTTCCTCAACGAGGCGCCCTTCAACAACGTGTTCATGATGATCATCCTCATCTGGATTCAGACAGGATTTGCGATGGTCATCCTGTCCGCCGCCATCAAGGCGGTGCCCCAAGAGTTCATCGAAGCGGCCCGCGTTGACGGTGCTGATGAATCGCAGACCTTCTTCCGGGTCACGCTTCCTCAGATCCTCCCGACCGTTGGTGTGGTCACCACAACACTCATCGTTCTCGTCACCAAGGTGTTCGACATCGTGCTCGTGACGACCGGCGGAAACTTCGGTACGAACGTGCTCGCTAACGACATGTTTGTTGTCTCCTTCAGCAACTTCAACACCGGCTTGGGCTCAGCGATCGCGGTCTTCATTCTCATCTCGGTTCTGCCCGTGATGTTCCTCAATGTGCGCCGGATGCAAGAACAACGGGCGGTCAACAAGTGAACGAAACACTCGGCCAACGCATCTATCGGCGACTTACCGATGTGCCCATGTGGGCGCTATGGGTGCTCGTTGCGATTTGGGCCATCCCGAGCTTCAGCCTCTTCGTCAACTCATTTCGCAGTCGCGACGATCAGCAGAGCCAAGGCTTCTGGACAAGCTTTGCCGACCCGGGCCAGTTCACAACGGAGAACTACACCGAAGTCCTTTTGACCGAAGGTCCGACCAACCTCTCGAATTCGGTCGTGAGTTCTCTCGCGATCGCTGTGCCGGCGACGATCATCCCGATCGCCTTTGCGGCCTTCGCTGCATACGGGTTTGCGTGGATCGACTTCAAGGGCCGGGAGTGGCTGTTCATCGGTACGATTTCGCTGCTCGCAATTCCGCTTCAGGTTGCTTTGATCCCATTGCTGCAGACCTATGTCGGTGGCGCACATCTCACGGTTCCGTTCACTGCAAAAACGGTGACGCTGGTGCCGGATCTCGATCTCAACACCCGCGGTGGCATCGCGGTGTGGCTGACGCATACGGGCTTCGCGATGCCGTTTTCTATCTTCTTGCTGCACAACTACATATCGGAGCTTCCAAAGGAAGTTATGGAGTCCGCCCGCATCGATGGTGCGAATCACTTCACGATCTTCTGGAGGTTGGTGCTGCCGCTTTCGGTTCCAGCGCTCGCCGCCTTCGCGATCTTCCAGTTCCTCTGGACGTGGAACGACTTCCTCATCGCATCGACGATGTTGAGCGGTGGAAACAATGCCGATCTTCCTACCACGGTGCTCATCGCACAGCTCGCAGGTAACTTCGGTGAGTTCGAGCACCTGCTGCCAGCAGGTGCGTTCATCCAAGCTTTCGTGCCGCTTGTCGTCTTCTTCAGCCTCCAACGTTTCTTCGTCCGAGGCCTGCTAGCCGGCTCCGTCAAAGGCTAAACATCACCCCCGGGGTCAGACCCTCCAGGTCATCTTTATCTGTCAAGGGCTGTCATGACCGCTCGGCAAAGCCAGTCGATCTGGCCTTGGTCATAAGCGGAGCGTGCTCGGTTGACAGCGTGCAGGAAGGAGCGATCGGATGCGAATCCGTATCGCTCTGCAAGTTCGAATCGAGGTAGGTCGGTTTCCGATGAGGCCAAGAGCACTGCGGCGCTCCGTGCAGGGTGGGTTGGGCGTGAGGAACTGAAGATGTTCGCAGATGTCGCTCCCGAGAGTCGAGAGATAAGTGATTCGATCTGCTGCGGTGTTGGCGCGACATGGTCTGTCGTTTTGGGAACGGTGAAGTCCGGGTACTTGCTCCCGATCGTCTTGACGAATGACTCCGAGCCCAAAACCGCGTGGATCCGCGGTTGCTTCGCGTAGAAACGCTCGAGCTCAACATCTGGAACCGCAGACTCGACGAACTTGCGATACGCAAGAGGGGAGCTGAACCGTTCTTGTATATGTCGACCCGCAAGCCAATCGGGAGTCTTGATAGCCCCGGATGAATACTGAAAACTCGTCCATCTATAGGCAGCGAGCTCGTCGAGCGAGCAGATGCCTGCTGACACTGGATTGAGTTCTACGTACCTTGCGACTCGTGCCAAGTGGGTCTCACTTTCGATAAGGACGGAGTGAAACCGCCCGCGAAACAGAGCTCCGTCCCGGCCATGTCTGCTGTTGAAGATTTGTGTGTACGCCCGCCCGACGAATTGGAGCGTTGCACTTAGTTGAGCGTCCGGCGAACGAACAAAGGCGTGATAGTGATTGCTCATCAGAGCGAAGGAGATTATTTCAATGCCGAACTCTGACACTGCCCGCTTCCAGAGCGTGAGGAAGATCTCGCGATCTGCTTCTGTGCGGAAGACGTCCTGGTGATCGGCGCCTCGATTCATTACGTGATGGAATGCACCGGGAAAATCGATGCGTGGTTGCCGTGCCATGGTTGCCCATTCGGGTTTGATCGAAGGGCTCTGATCACGAGGCCAAGACGCGAACGCTATTCCGCGTTGCGAGAGAGCACGCTAACGAGGAGCACTGACAGTGCGCAGCTAAAGATGATTTGGAGGGTCTGACCCCGGGGGTGATGTTCGGGGGTTAAAGATGATTTGGAGGGTCTGACCCCGGGGGTGATTTTAGAGGACTTCGGTTAGGGCGACGGGGCGGTTTTCGGCGATGGAGCGGTGGGCGGCTTCGCCAATCGCTACCGACCAGCGGCCATCCTCGAGGCTGACGAGCGTGCCGAGGGCATCGACGGCGGCATCGGCTTCGGAAATGGCGACTTCGGTGCTTTTCCCAGCTTCGATGGCTGCGGCACGAGCGGTTCGATGTGCTCGAACCGCTTCGACAAAGTCGACGTGCTCGAGATAACTCGCACCATGGTGAAGACCGGTGTGGCGAATCTTGTCGTTGGTGATCGGGCGGGTTTCGACCGCACCGATATCGGCAACGCCCTCACCGGTTCGAGTGCCGAGGTGAAGTTCTGAGGTCGGGATACGAGCGTCGAGTTTGCCTGCGTTTCCGACGACCGAGAGCTCTTCTTGATCTTTCGTGGCTTCGGCGAACATGCAGAGATCGAGCATGGCTCGAACACCGTTTGGGTAGTCGACGATCACGAACGCGTTGTCGAAGATGTCGCTCCGCTCACCGTCGTACACCTCGTCGAGGTGGTTCACGTTCTGCCCGCCCGATGCGAAGACCTGCGTCGGGCGTTCCCCGATGATGAGGTTCATGAGATCGAAGTAGTGGCAGGTCTTCTCGACCAGGGTGCCACCGCTGTACTTGTTGAACCGGTTCCAATCGCCCACCTTGACGAGGAATGGGAAGCGGTGTTCGCGGATCGCCACCATTTGGACATCGCCGACGAAGCCGTGACGAAGCTGGTCGAGCAGGGCGGCTACTGCCGGCATGTACCGATACTCGAGGCCCACCCAGATCACTCCGTCGTATCCTTCGGCGAGATCGATCAGGATCTCGCAGTCAGATGCGGTAGTGCAGAGCGGCTTCTCGCACAGCACGTGCTTGCCTGACGCGATGACGTCTCTCATGACGTCGATGTGGGTGAAGTTTGGAGTCACGACAACGACGGCATCGACGGTCTCATCGGCGAGGAGATCTCGGTAGTCGTCGTAGGCCGTGCAGTTCGGTCCGGCGTGCGCGGCGCCTGTTTCTCGCGAGCCAGCATCGGTATCGGCAATAGCGGTGACCGAGGTGTTGTCGAGAGCAAGGATGTTCTCGATGTGCTCTATCCCCATCATGCCGGTTCCGATGATTCCGTATCGGATGTGCTCGCTAATCATGTGATCAGTGTAGACCGTTCGATCCTTGAATTTCCAATGAATGTAAACGCTTGCACAAAGATGGACGTCATGGGCTACGCTGGCGACATGTCTTCGAACATCAGTAGTACAAATCTGGTCAATTCATCGCCCCGGCGTCTCGGCGTCGACGGCCCTGAGATCGGTGCCCTCGGATACGGCACATGGCGGTTGACCGCCGATGACACCTCAGCGAACCAGCAGCTCATCGAGACAGCGCTCGAGGCCGGAATGAACCTCATCGATACCGCCGATGTGTACGGACTCGATCACGGAGGGACCGGCTTTGGGCAGAACGAAGAACGCCTCGGAGCAGTGCTTGCGGCTCGTCCGGAGCTTCGTGACCAGATGGTGTTGGCAACCAAAGGCGGCATCATGCCTCCGTTGCCGTACGACTCGAGTCCTGCGTATCTCCGATCGGCGGTCGATGCATCGCTCGGCCGTCTCGGGGTTGAGCACATCGACCTTTGGCAGATTCATCGCCCCGACATGTTCACCCATCCCGCCGACGTCGCAAGCACCCTCGACGAGCTCATCGCTGCGGGCAAGATCGGTATGGTCGGTGTCTCGAACTTCACCGTCGACCAGTACGACGCACTCGCCGCGCACATGAACGCCACGATCGTGTCGACTCAACCGGAGTTCTCCGTGGCGCAGTGTTCGCCAATGCGAGATGGCACGTTCGACCGTGCAATGCGCGATGGGGTTGTGCCGCTCGCGTGGAGTCCGCTGGCTGGTGGCCGACTTTTCACCGGAGTCGATATTCGTGGTGAGTTGCTCGACGTGGTCGACCGGCTGGCCGAGCGTGAGGGTGTCGACCGGGCGGCTATCGCCACCGCCTTTGTGCTCGCGAGTCCATCGAAGCCAGTTGCGCTCCTCGGAACGCAAACGCCCGAGCGCCTGTCGTCGGCGGTAGCCGCTTTCGATGTGTACCTCGACCGTAACGATGTGTACGACATCGTCGCTGCAAGTGAAGGAGTGCCACTTCCATGAGTATTGCGTACGACCGTCCAGAGATCTCCTGGTTCGGAGCCCTATGCGACGACGATTATGAGTTCCTCGGCGTGCCCGAGGATCGCCTCAAGAGTTCGTGGCCGCACTGTTCGAACATCGTGAAGACCGCTGACCGGCTCGGCTTCGACAACGTGCTTCTGCCTTCGGGCTATGACCTCGGCATGGACACCACAGCGTTCGCCTCCGCGATCGCCATTCACACCGAACAGATCCAGCTCTTGGCAGCGGTTCGCATGGGAGAGATGTGGCTGCCGCAACTCGCGCGTCAGCTCGCAACGATCGATCAGATGGCAAACGGGCGCCTCACGATCAACATCATCTCGAGCGACATTCCCGGCGCTCCGCTGGAGAGCGAACCGCGCTATCAGCGCACCCGTGAATGGATGCAGGTCTTGCGTTCGTTGCTCAACGGTGAGTCGGTTGACTTTCAGGGTGAGTTCGTCACCTTGCGGGTCGACCCGCCTCGGATTCGAACCGTGTCGGGGAAGTGCCCACCGTTCTACTTCGGAGGGTTCAGTCCAGCGGCCAAGGACACCGCGGCCGAACATGCCGATGTGTTTCTCACGTGGCCTGACACCGTCTCAGGAGTCGCCGACACGATCGAAGACATGACGACCCGAGCTGCGACCTTCGATCGAACGCTCAAGTACGGATTGCGAGCGCACGTGATCGTGCGAGAGACCGAAGCGGAGTCGCGTGCTGCCGCGACGCGACTCCTTTCGAAACTCGACGCTCAAGAGGGTGAGAAGATCCGTCAGAAATCGTTGGACACAGCGTCGGCTGGTGTGGCTCGCCAGAACGAGCTTCGCAGCGCGGCCGAAGATGACGGGTTCGTCGAGGAGAACCTCTGGACCGGTGTTGGGCGCGCCCGTAGCGGTGCTGGTGCCGCCATTGTTGGTGACCCCGATCAGGTGCTGGCGAAGTTGCGGGCCTATCAAGCAGTTGGGGTAGGTGCGTTCATTCTGAGTGGATACACACATGCTGCCGAGGCCGATCTCTTTGCTGAGCATGTGTTGTCCAAGATGGAGCACGGACCCCTGTATGAGGGGTCGAGTACCTGAGCTGAAGATCGCTGTCACACTGCGCATCTACCGTCTAGGTCAGCGCTTCCCCCGAAGCTGATACAGATCATGGATACACACAATGAACGTCGTAGTGATACGCGGGACGTTGTTGGAAGAACCGATCGAGCGGGCGCTCGCGTCGGGGGTCACGGTGACGAACTGGGAGGTTCGGGTTGTTGAATCCGGGGTGACCCGGGTCGTCCCGGTCCAATGGGAGGATGCGAGCAGACCGGTCCAAGCGATCGGAGCGAACGATGAAGTGATCGTTCTTGGCCTGGTTCGCCGCCGGTACTTCAAAACCGGAGGGGTCACCGCTGCGCGAACAGAGGTGCTCGGTCGCATTGCGGCTAAACCGACGCAGAAGGTTGCGCTCAAACGGTTGCTCGAGTCTGGACGCGCTGCAATTTCGTGATGCCATCGCGATGGCATCACAAGAAAGCCCATCCTTTTTGGCCCGATCGAGGGCTGGTCACGATCGGACCAAAAAGGGGTTTCTGCGAACCTGCCAGAATGTGGGTGGCACCCGCAACGACACCAACCACGGCGCAATTCTCAGAACAGAACCTGAAGAGTTCTGTACTCGTAGTTTCTTGTGAATCGGGCAACTGCGAAAGGTCAATTGCGGACAGCTCTAGGTCATAAGCGGCCTAATCTGCCTTTTTGCTGGGCTTTTCTCTATAACCCTGCGCACAGTGGCTATATGACGGAAAAGGGTGTGGGGGACGAGCGGCCCGACGGCGAGGTCTTTTCGGTGCTCTACGCGAGCGAAGCGTACGTTCCGTTTAGCGAACCGTCATTGCAACAACTCGCGGTCCAGTCCGCTGCGACAAACGTATTGCTCGGCGTGACCGGTTATCTGCTCTACCGAAATACCCGGTTTACGCAGTACATCGAGGGACCAGAGCATGAAGTGTTGGGACTTCTTGGACGAATCCGGGACGACAAACGGCACCGTGTGTTGACCGTGGCGAGGCTTGGAATGGATGAGCGTCGGTTCCCGGGGTGGTCGATGCGTCGACTCGATCCGCTCTGGCATCCCATTGGCGGTCCTCTCGACACTGTGGACGAATTACTCACGTTGAGCGCTGAAACTAACGATGATGGAGATATTGCTCGGGACTCCCTCGTCGGACTTGTGGCACAAATCGGACGACTTGAGTCATAATGGACAGGAGAAAGAGTGACGTGACTGAAAAGACCTTTCCTGAAGTAATTGGTATTGATCTCATCGCCGGTGATGCCGCGCCATCGACAGCGATCAGCGTGGAGCGTCTGAGCACACTTCGTACCCATGGTCTCGTGCAAGAGAACGCTACCGTTCGGGCAACTCGCCACGTCATCATCGTTCCCGAGAGCGGGGTTGGTCGACACGTTGTTGAGATGAAGACCTACACCATCGAGCCCGGCTCGGTTTTGCACATCGAAGCGGGCCAGTCTCACCGATGGCTTCCCGAAGAGGCGTTCGACGGTTGGGCTATCGGCATCGACCAACACTTGTGCGCTCCGGGTCTGTTCGACATTCCCGCACCGCACCCTCTTGTGTTACTCGGTACATCGATTGATGTGGCCCATGCGCTCATTACTTCCTTGACGGCTCCTGAGGTTCTTCCCGAAGGTGCCCAACGTCGACTTCGCTTGAGCATGGCGTCTGTCCTCCTCGAGTTGTTGGCCGCCGCCAGCGGTCGTGCGGGTCTGAACACCGAAACCGTTGCAGAACACAAGATCGTTGGTGACTTCCGTCGAGAGCTTGAGTTCCATTACCTGAGCACTCGATCGGTTGTCGACTATGCCGCCATGGTTGGCTGTTCGACGAAGACACTCACTCGGGCGACGAACGCTGTGCTCGGACAGACGCCAAAAGAAGTTATCGATCGACGTGTGGCGTTCGCAGCGTGTCGGCTCCTCGCAAATACCGATATTTCCGTGAGTTGGATTGCGCACAAACTCGGTTTCACCGAACAGAGCAACTTCTCGAAGTTCTTCAACCGCAAGGTTGAGATGACTCCAGCGGCCTACCGGGCCTCGTGCGCAGCCGACCGAGGCAAGCTCACCTAGGAGCGAGCCGGCTGGGTAGCTCCGCCATCTCTTCGAGTCCGACCTGGTGAAGCACGTTCGTTAATCCGTCGCGCAAGATCTCAAACGCGTGGGCGGCCCCGCGGTCGCCCAGGGCTCCTAGCCCGAACATGAATGCTCGCCCAGCGAAGCAGAAGTCAGCGCCGAGAGCGAGTGCTCGGGCAATATCGATGCCGTCTCGAATACCCGAATCAAAGATCACCGGTACGGCTCCGTCGAGCTCGTCGACGATGGGGGCGAGAGCATCGATCGCCCCGACCGCCCCGTCGAGTTGGCGGCCTCCATGATTCGAGACCCATACCGAGTCGGCGCCGACATCTACGCAGCGTCGGGCGTCGGTGGGGTCGAGAATCCCTTTCACGACCAATGGGCCCGACCATTCTTCGCGAAGCTCGGCCAGGTACTCCCAGGAGAGAGTCCCTCCCAGATTTGCGCCAACAAAACCGGCCAGGCTCGACATCGTGGCGCTGTCGACGTATTCCTCGAGGGTCTTGAAGCTGGGTTGGCCGTGTTCGCGCAACGCCTGTACCCAAGCCGGGCACGTCGCCGCAGCAGCGACCAGCCGTGGAGTAATGACGGGAGGAACTCGCAGCTGTGCTTTGCGTTGACGTTCTCGCCGGCTTGCGGTTGGAACATCGGCGGTGACCACGAGCGTCGTGAACCCTGAGTCACGGGCTCGCTGAAGCAGACTCTGGCGTATGTCTCGGTCGCGAGGGGGATACAGCTGAAACCATCCCATGCCAGCTGCTGCTGGACCAGCGGTCTCTGGGGCTGCGGTCGCAACGGTGCTGAGCACGTAGGGAATGCGATGTTCAGCGGCTGTTTGCGCGAGAGCTTCGTCGGCGCCGGGCCAGATGAGACCGGTCATCCCGACAGGAGCGATTCCGATCGGTGCGCTGTAGGGAACGCCAAAGAGCTCGGTGGCTATCTGCGGGCTCAGGGCACCTTTGAGGAACTGTGGGCGAAACTTCACCCGTTCTAAGGCTGCGATGTTCTCATCGCGTGCCACGTCGCTCCCGGTTCCCGATTCGAGGTACGTCCATGCAAAGGACGGGATGCGTCGACGAGCTCTCGTTTCGAGGTCGGAGATTGCGGGAAACCGGTCCATCAACTCTGCTGCCATGTCTTAGTCTCCCACGGCTCACTACCGACCGGCGAAGCACCAACGCGCAACAATCCAGCCGGCGCTTCCGAGGTAGGGTCATTTGGTGGCTATCGGATCCGATATCGACGACAAGTCAGCGGGCCAGTACCGGATTGCTGTGTGGACCGTCGGCGCTGGTATCGACAAGCGCTATTCCGAGATCGTCGATCTTGGAGCAGATGTGGCCGTGACCGCTCGGTCGGGCAACGAGGTCCGGCTGCTGAAGGCGGGCCGCCAGAGCCATACTGCGATGGCTTGGGTCGGTCGACACCCACAGCGGGGCCTCGGTGTGATGTCGTTCGATTCAACCTTCGTCAAGCTGGAGGGCAGCAAGTGGGACCAGCGGTTGGAGTGGATTGCTCCGATGGCGGTGAGCGGCCCAGTTCCGCACAACGTCATGGCCGTCTGGGCGCTGAACGAGGGGGCGCAGGTGACGTTCAAAACAAATCCACCGTCTTCCCAACCGATTCAGATGCTCCGGCTCTACCAGAAGCTGCTCGAGACCCCGGTCCTCATCGCTGGCGACTTCAACAACAATCCGGTGTTTCATCGCAATGACCCGAACTGGGACATGCTCGAACTGATCGCTCGACTCGAGGCGCTCGGATTCGTGAGCGCATATCACTCGTTCAGCAGTCTTGATCATGGCGACCCGAGAGAGCAGCCAACCCGCTTCAAACCAGAGATGGGGGGACTCACCGTGAGCCACCACACCGACTATTGCTTCATCCCCGCAGACTGGATGCCGGCGCTACGACGAGTTCAGGTTGGGTCGGCCGAAGTGTGGGTCCGGAACGCACGAGCAGAAGAACATGTTCCAGTCGTCGTCGATTTTGATCAGCACGTCCTCGCAGACATTATCCACGCCCAGAAGAAGGCGCGGAGATAGCTGCATCGTTGCGGTCCCGCGAGGGGTCGTCACAGGCCCTGAATCGACTTGTGGTCAAGAGCGCAGTCGACGTGCTGCTGCCAGGCCGGAATTGAACGCACCTTCTACCTTCGGGCCGCCGAAGGCATCGCCCGCCAAGACGAGTTGGCCAGGAGTTGATGCGGCGACGAGGAATTGCTCGGGATATGGGTTTCGCGGTCCGGCGTACAGCCATTTCTTTAGTTGGGCTTCGACGACGGTCGCCGTCCCGAGCCATGGTTCGGCTTCCGCCAAGAGATCAGCAAGGACGAGGTCGGGGTCGTCTTCCCAACGGTCGGTCGAGAGTTCGCCGTTGGCATGGAAGGTGACCGCGGGTTCCTGGCTAATGCCCTTCTGCTGGTTGTCCGCAATGAAGGTGAACGTGTCGTGTTCGGTCTGTTGGACTCCGCCTGGGGCTGGAATTGCCGGCGCAGAGTCGAGCGTTGCGAGGACAGCGATCGTTGGTTTGTAGGTGATTGCATCGAGTGCTGCTCGTATATCGGCCGCGAGTTCGATGTCACCGCCGTCGAGCAGGTCGAGCGTCTGGGGGACGGGTGAAGTGACGATGAGGTCGGTTGCGCGAAGCGAGTTGCCGGAGTCGATCGGAAGGACCCATTCGTTCTCGCTCGCTGAAATATGTGAGACCCGTTCGCCAAGGCTGATCGTGACCCCAGCGGAGCGAAGATCTTCGGCCATCCACTTGGCGAGCGCGGTCATACCGTCGGGGCAGAAGTAGCGCGGGTACCCATCGTCGGAGTCGAAACCGTGACACCACACGTCGACGATTCCAGCTGCCATCGCAGCATCGACGGTGTTTCGGAACTCGTTGCCGCGAACGGTGAAGAACTGCGCTCCATGATCCAAGCGGGCGCCGCCAATTCGACGAGTCGCAAGTCGGCCACCGACGCCGCGGCCCTTGTCAACGATGTGCACATCGCGTCCGGAGGATCGAAGCTCGCGTGCGGCAACGAGTCCGGAAAGGCCCGCACCGATGATGACGACTGGAGTTGTTGCCTCATCGCTACCCATCACAGCCCTCGAATCCAATGGCATTCGTTGAACGACGACATCGACCGACGGCCGCTGCGTGATGCGCTGATCCTCGTCACCGAGGTGTACTTCGCGTCGTAGTACGTCTCGATGGGTGTTCCGAGCACGTCGTTCAAGACGATCGAGATGACGCCGCCGTGACATACCGCTGCGACGGTTTCGCCTGGGTGGGAATCGATGATCTCATCCAAAGCTGTCCGAACTCGGGTAACGAATTCTTCGGAGGTTGCGTCGGCGATGAGTCGGGCTAGGTCTTCGTCGGTAAGCGGTCCCATCTCCTCACCCGGAATATATGAAGAGTGGCCGAGATCGAATTCGGCGATGCCGGGAACGATCGTGGCTTCGAGTCCTGTAACCGCAGTCAGCGGCTTGGCGGTGTCGATCGCGCGCTGCTGAGGGCTGACATAGATCGCCGAGATATCTTCGTCCGCTAAATACTCAGCCATCCCGCTGGCTTGCCGATGACCGCGCTCGGTGAGGGCCGGGTTGGCCCCGTCGGGGTCGTGGTCAACGCGTTCGGGCCGGCCGTGTCGTATGAGAAGGAGCTGCACGACCCGAGGGTATCGGCGCTATGAGGGCGAGCTTCGCTCTAGCCTTGAGTTCCACATGAGGCCTACCCATTGCATCATCGACCCGACCGCTATTGAAACGAACGTCCGCACTCTTTGTGCGCTCGTCGCCCCGACGCCCGTGTGTGCTGTGGTCAAGGCCGATGGCTACGGCCACGGCGCCGTCACGGCAGCGAACGCTGCCATCGCCGGTGGGGCAACCTGGCTTGCTGTTGCGATGAGCGAGGAAGGTGTCGAACTACGAGAGGCAGGGATTACGGTTCCGATCCTCATTCTCTCGGAGCCACACCATTCAGCAATGGCCGACGTAATCGAGTATTCGCTCGTGCCGACCGTGTACTCGCACGACGGGATCGCTGCACTCGATACTGCTGCTCGTGCTGCCGAGGTAACTGCCGAGGTACACCTCGGTGTTGATTCTGGGATGCGTCGCGTTGGGCCGCAGCTCGATGGGATTTCTGAAGTGGCCGGTTGGGTCGCAGACGCCGAGCATCTGGAGCTCGCCGCGGTGTGGACGCATTGTCCTGTTGCCGACGAGCCCGACAACCCCTTTACCGAACGCCAGCTCCAGCGCTTTGGCGATGCGGTTGCCGAGCAGGTTCCTGGGCTTCAGCTCCACGTCGCGAACTCTGCGGTGGCGATCACGGGTCAGGCCGCATCAGCCGGTGAGCCGATGATGGCCAGGTTCGGGATCTCGATCTACGGGATCGACCCAGATAGTGCGCTCGCCGGCATGGTCGAGTTGAAGCCGGCGCTCACGCTCCGTTCTGAGGTGTCGTATGTGAAGACCGTCAGAATGGGCGAAGCCGTGGGCTATGGGCATCGATGGGTGGCGAGTTCAGACACCACGATTGCGACCGTGCCGATCGGTTATGCCGATGGTGTGCGCCGCGACCTCGGCCTTTCGGGTGGTTCGGTGTTGATCGGTGGCAAGCACCGGCCGATCGTCGGCGTTGTCACGATGGATCAGCTCATGGTCGATGTCGGGACGGGTCCTGATGCCGAGAGCGTGACCGTCGGCAGCGAAGTGGTCCTGATCGGTCGGCAGGGTGATGCGGAGATCTCTGCCAGCGATGTTGCCGCAACGCTTGGCACGATCCCCTATGAGGTGATCTGTGCCATCAGCAGACGCGTCCCTCGCGAGGTCTAGGGCAACCTGACCTCGCAATACTGTTGTCGTCGTGCCCTAGTTTTTGTGGTCGGCGAGTTTCTCGAAGAGTTGCCGGGCCGTCTCTTGGCTCAACATGGGAGCTGAAAATAACACGAGGCTCGTACCAAGAATCTGGCTCAGGGAATGGTGAGCCGGGCTTTGCTCGAGCATCTTCTCGAGAAACAACGTAAAGATGTCGCCATCGTCTTGGTTGTACCAAACCGCGCCGTACCGGCCGTGTTCGTCGTAGTAGATGACGAGGTTTACGTTGTCATCGACTCGGATGTGGCCGAGTGATTTGTAGCGCGTATTCAGGTCGTCGATCTGGCCAGCCGTGAGGTTGCCGCTCTCTTCGCTGAACCAGTCGTGGGAATTGCTCCAAACGAAGTTGAGCATGTCGAGGATCCCGATCCCGTCGAGTCGGCTCCAACGCTCGGGTGAGTTGAGGCTTTGCTGTAGCGACGAAACGTCAAACATCTGAGAGGCGACAGGGAACTGGACCATCAACTGGCCGAGCTCGGCGTAGAAGAGCTTTTGTTCGTCGGGGAGGGCCACGTTGTTCTCGTGCTCGAATCGCGCGATGTCTGTTGCGGTCGTGGCTGTGTCGAACCGAATGAAGGCGCCATATTTTGCGAGGTACTCCGACAGCGAATCCTCGTCATCGCCTTGGTTCAGCAGATAGGCGTAGTGATCCCTTCTCTTGACCATCTCGAGGGCGTTCGCCAATTCGGCAAAGGCTTTGAGATCAGCGAAGCCATACGCGGAGTTCTCCAGCACGGGCTCAGGACCAAAGCGTTGGTACCAGGTTTGGTACGTCGCCGACTCACGAAAGGGGGCCGTCACTTCCTCTTCCGGATTGTCAGCGTGCAATGCAAAGAGATGGAGGTTGCAGAGGTGTTGAAGGTGCGGCGGCAAGGTTTCGGGGCGGAGCGATTGAATGTACGCATATGCATCCTCGACCGATGCCTCCTCGTGATCGTCGAGCTGCTCGATGATCTCGAACTCTCTCTTCTCCTCGGACGACAGTTCAAAGCTCTGATCGTTGATCTTCATCGCGCCTCGGTCCCGTCATCTCGGCTATTCGGAAAGACTCGATTGCCTGTCAGGCGGCGGTGGAGTCTTGTCTATTGGTCGGCCAGAGCAGCCGAATCGTGATGATGGCTAGACCGGTAGCGATGAGCTGGGAAACGATGAACATCGGAGCGGATGCGGGCTCGATACCGGCAAAGGTGTCCGACAGTGTTCGGGCGACCGTCACGGCCGGGTTCGCGAAGCTTGTCGAAGAGGTGAACCAATACGCGCCACCGATGTAGCCGCCGACAGCGAACGACACCATTGCCGGATTGCCCTTTCGAACGATCCCGAAGATGACGACCAAGAGACCGAAGGTGGCGACGCCTTCCGCGAAGAAGAGGTGGGCGCCCATTCGGTCTTTCGTAGAGAGGTTCACGGGGTCGAGCTCGAACATGATGTTCGCTGCGATCACCCCGATCGCGCCACCTGCGAACTGGGCAACGATGTGAGTGAGCGCTCGTCCCGCGCTGATACCACCTAGGGCGAGTTCGGTGAGGGTGACCGCCGGGTTGAAGTGTGCTCCAGAGGTGTCGGCGAATGTCAGGATCAGTGCGATGAGAATACCGACGGTCGCGGTTGAGTTCGCGAGCAGCTGAAGGCCAACATCATCGGTCAAACGCTCAGCCATGATGCCTGAGCCGACCACGCCAGCAAGGAGAAACGCGGTGCCGATGAACTCGGCGAGCGTCGGTCGCAGGTCGAAAGATCGATCGTCTGGTGTTCCTGATGCCTCCACCACAGGGTGCACGGTAGAGGATCCGAAGCACAGCGTCCCATTAGAGGTCATGATTACACCTGTGGTTAACTCGCTGTTCACCCAGCGTGGATCGGGGAGAT
>CAYVHV010000048.1:0-23312 GCA_964451305.1 uncultured Acidimicrobiales bacterium
GTCCGTGAGCTGAGGTAACTCGGAGAGAGCAAAGACCTTCTCTGCCCAGCGCAAGCGAGTGGAACGAGCGAATGCCAAGCGAGCCCAACCGGTTGGCGATTGCCAACTTTCTACGCCGTGACTAGCTCGGCCAACAATGGCCGCTTCAATTCTCAGCGCAGCGCCGACCGCTTGCTCTAGTCCAAGCTCGACAGATCGCTGTTTCAGTTCGACTCGATCAACGTTGCCGCTGGAGAGAATCGCCGAAATATCAGCGAGTCCACTTAGTCGCCTGAACTCAGGTGGGGTGAGGAAGCAGTGCGCTGCGGCGTGGACCAGTCGATGTTCTATCGAAAGGACACTGGCATTCAACTCTGGGATTACTGTCCCGACAGCTCGAAGACCGAACCCTGATGACACTATCTCGGCATTGATTCGCGTATGAAGATCAACCTCGACACCTGTTCGACTACGGAACGCCCGACCCTTGAGAAACTCTTGGTCGAGCCGATCCGGTATTACCGGCTCGAAGTTCCTTTGCACGAGAAGAGCTGCGGCCTGGCCAAGTTCACTTTCCTTCACGAGCAGGTCTAGGTCGCCCGAGTGGCGAAGTGCTGGACTGGGATAGTCGAGGTATCGGGTGGCCATGCCCTTTAAGACGATCGGTGAGATGCCGGACTCTTTCAGGAGCGAGATCGTTCTCCGCGACTCTGTCTCGAGCGCCAAGGACCACATTGTCAGTTTGCGCTTCTCTGATTGCGGGGGTTCTGGTGCGCCCCATCCTTCCGGTACAAGAGACATCACGCGGTGTTTGCGGAGTAGCGCGACTTGGTTCTCGCTCAACCGTCGTCGAGTAGTGTTCTCGCCTGTCGCAACCCGAAGCAGATCTCTGACGAGGTCGATGCCCAATGCTTCTGGAAGCTCAGGGTCGATGAATGCGAGGGCGCCTTCGGGAGTGTCCCAAGGCGCTGGTCTCTTCTGTATTCGGTTCGAGAGCATGGAGCGAAGTTGCATTGTGCGAAGCTACTTATCGGACCGGTTCAACAGAAGGCCGATCGGAGGCGTGGTTGTCCTCACCCATCAACATGCGTTGTTGAGTGTCGAACAGTGCTCGATACGGTCCGTCGGCTGCCATGAGTTCGTCGTGGGAACCGTTTTGGACGAGGTGGCCTTCATCGAGCACAAGAATTCGGTCAGCGTTGCGGACCGTTGCGAAACGATGCGAGATGAGCAGAACGCCACGGCCGCCTGCTAGTTCTCGCACCTGGCCGAAGAGTTCGGCTTCGCCTTGCGCGTCGACCGCTGCGGAGGGTTCGTCGAGGATGATGAATGGCGACGGCGAGTGCAGGACGCGAGCGAGGGCGAGCCGTTGCCACTGGCCGCCAGACAGGTTGACTCCGCTGGTGAATCGGCGGCCCAGCCGTGAGTCAAGCCCGTCGCGAAGGTGTCTTGTGTCCGGTTCGAGGCCCACTTTGGTTAGTTGATCCTGTAGTGAGGAGTCATCGGAACGGTCGGTGGAGGGCCTGCTGATCGAGAGATTTTCCTTCACTGTGAGTTCATAGCGCGCAAAGTCTTGGAACAAGGCCGCGGCAACACCGACTAGCGGCCCTTCCACGAGCTGCCAGCCGATCGCAGTCTGGGCCCAAACGCTGCCACTTGTTGGTGTGTACAAACCAGATAACAACTTTGCGGTCGTGCTCTTACCCGAGCCATTCGTTCCCACAAGCGCAACAATCTCGCCAGAGTGAAGCTCGAACGACAGGGTGTTCACCGCAGGTGCGACCGTGCCGGGATAGGTATAGGTGACGTTGTCGAGGCGCAAAGCGGTCGCCTCGCGGATCTCCGAAGGCGGTTGTGGAGTGTCGTTGCGAAACTGTTCAAGGTCATCGAGCACCTGGCTTGATTCGAGGAGCCCGGTCGCGGAGTTCGAGAGCGACAACAAGTGGCTGGTGAGTTGTTGGGCCGCGACTGCGATAGCAGCAACATTGGCCAAGGCAACGTTGCTTCGTGCAACGAGAATGAGCGCGACCACCAATGCTCCAGCCATCACGAGGTTAGACATTAGGTCGACGGCCAACCGCTTGCGGATGAGGCCTGCGAGTGCTCGAATCCTGAGCGCAAAATTGTCATCGTGACGCCTGAGAAGAGCGTCCGCGGTCCCGAAGAGTCGGAGTTCTTTCCCTTCAACGGGGGAGGTCAACGCTGAGCGTAGGTACGCGCGTTCTCGATCGGGTTGTGTATCGGCGACGAACAGCTGGTAGTTCATCTTGCTCTTAAACGCTGCTGCGGCAAAGACGAAGACCGCAGCAAGTCCCAGGACGAAGAGCAGCTGAGGCGCCAGGGCTGCTATGACGAAGACCAACGAAGCGGCCGATAGCGCGCTAGTGACAACAGCCAGCACGCCGACAACCACTTGCCACATCCGGTTGGTCGCTCCTTGTAGAGCTCGAGCGAGGCGGTCTTGATAATCGGGGTTCTCAAATTCTTCAAACGGTGCCTGTGATGCAGTTTCAAGAAGCTCCGAGGTAGCCGTCTGCTCGACGATCCGACCGGCATAGAGTTGGCCTTGTCGAGATACCGCCATGGTTGTCCGGCGAGTGGCAGCCGCCAGTCCAAACAGGACGAGTGACACCGTCGCCGTTGCTCCGGCATCGAGGTTTGCTACAACATTGCGCAAGAGGAGCACCTCAAGCGCGGTGAGGGCGGCAACGGCAGCTGCCCCGAGCACGAGAATGCTCGCGATAGGACGTGACGACGACCAAATGAGTCCGAAGGCGGCGCCAGCCTGACGCCCGAGATTCCTCGCCCGTCTGCGGTTGGCCGCCGATTCCGTCATGTCTCTAGTAATACCACGAGCGCTAAGGGTCGATTTGTTCAGATTGATGATGGCCCATGCTTGCTTTGTGCACTGGGCCCAAATACTATTCGTGATGAAGAGCGTGGTAAAAGCCACGCTAAATTAGGGCGGCGGGAATCAGGTCACGCTGTGTGAAATACGGTCGGGAGAACCTACACATGAAGTACAACAAGCCACAGCTAGAAGAACTCGGGTCAATTCTCGAACTAACGAACGGTAATGGCGGATCGTCGCTCGATGGCAACGGAAACATGAACCAAAGAGGTAGCGGTAACGACGATCAGGAAGATGGCGGGCCGAACTCGGGTAATTAGGTCGTGGTCTTAGCTGATTGATCGCAACCACCGATCGATACTGGCCAACTGAAGTAGTGGGAGAACGGCGCCGAGGTGATTCGTGGCGTCGTTCCTTCGCGTATTGAGGTAGTCGAGGTCTACTAGCCCAGACGCGGAAAGCGGTCCCCCGAGCAACTCACCAATTCCACCCGAAGCGTGGAATGCCTGCCAGCCCATTGAAGAAAACTCCGCCTTTGAACGACGCGACTGCAAAAGAGCAGGCAGTACATCAGCGAACGCCACCCGTTGGACCGCACGGTCCTCGCCATCGATAACTGGTAGGTCCGGGTGAAAGCCATAGGTTGCCTCGACCACCTCGGGTGCGATGAATGGATGGGTCAAGCGCAACCATCCGAGTTGTTCGAGTAGCGCAAGGTCTTCCAAGATTCGAGCCATCGGGCCCTCGGTGAATCTCTCCCAACGGTCATCGATCGCCCGCCAGCGGCTAACGCGCTTCGGCCTCGCCCTAAACGCGCTCCTCACATCGTATTGTTCCTTGGCACGATCGCTTATCCATGGAAGCGGGTCGCGCCGATTGCGCCGACCGAGCAACTCGACGATGCCCGGTCGCATACTCTTTCCCCATTCACGGCGAGGATCAGCCCGAATGTCTGCACCGAACCTCGAAAGGCTCTCTCGATCACGCGTGCGAAGCGCATCGATAAGTCGGGTGCCGCTGCCCATATCTGCAAAGGCATCGTCGCCCCCAACTCCGGTCACGACGACGTCGCGCCCAGTCTCGGCGAAGCCGCTGTGCAATACCGCCGACATTGTTGCGTTTGCAAGAGGGACGGGATGGGCAAGTTCTTTGACCCAGGTCGCTAGCTGTTCCTGGGAAGGGATCATCGGAGCAACATCGATACTCTCTAGACCCCAATGGTCGATCACGGCCTGAGAGAAACGACGCTCGTCGGCCACCGAATCTTCGAATAGGATCCGGCCTGCGAGTACGTTGTCGGCGCCATGAGAAGAGGCGGCCAGTCCAACCAGGCTCGACGAATCCAGTCCACCGCTTAGTTCGTAGCCGGCTCTGCTCGGGTCAGGAATAGAAGCATCGAGAGCCAGCGAGACGGTCGCGCGACTTACGTCGGCGGCCTCGTTTCTCGTTAGGGCCGTGCGATCGACGTGGTCCCACGTGAGCGCCCGTTCTTGGCTATGCCTGTTCTCTGTGAGAGTCAACAGTGTCCCCGGAGCGATGGCCTTCACCTGTTGGTAAACCGTCGAAGAGATGTTTGGGGAGAGGCGCGCAAGTCGGAAAGTTACCTCCTCTTCATCGATCTCTCGGGAGACGTAAGGCTCATCGACGATTTGTTTCACTGAGCTGGCAACGACTCGGCGGCGTCCCGTCGAGTTCATGTAGAGAGGGCGCACCCCCACCCGGTCACGCAGAAACCGAATTTCGTTGAGCTTGGTATCGATCACCACACCGACGAACTCGCCATTGAGATGCTCATAGCTAGACAGCGAGTCCTCCTGATGGGCCTCGAGCAGTCGCTCCGCCGACTGGCCGTCGCGCGACACGATCCAGCCATCGACGGCGACGAAGAGACTCTCGGTTACCACCAAGGAGGAATGGACGTCCAGCTCATACTCGAACGACCATCCAAATCCCGATGTCGTCAGCCCTTCTACGCTCGAAAACCCGCGTCGGTCGTTGACATCGAAGCGTGCAGTGAACCTCACGCGTGTCTCCCCGAAATAGCAAGCGTGGCCTAATCGCCTCATTGTAACGCTACGCCCCTGTGCGATAGTCTGTCCCTAAAGAGCGGGTGATATAGATGGGTGGATCTGCAACGTATGGGTTGCCTCACGGTGTGGTAACTCAGGCCGTTGGTGCCGAGCTGATTCTTCTGAACAGCGAAAGCGAGACGTACTACAGTCTCGATTCTGTTGGCGCGGCCATGTTTACTGCGCTCAGCAACGGGAACAGACTCAAAGAGGTGGTCGAGATCGTGTCCTCGTCCTTTGATGACGTCGATCCGGTCACGGTTGAAGCTGACGTCGTCGAACTCATTCGCGATCTTGAGCAGCGACAACTTCTCGAACAGGTTCGAGGCTAAGAAGTTGCTGGTCAAGGTGTACGGACGAAACGTCGACCTACCTGAACTCGCTGGCCTACCTCTGCCCGAAGGCGCCGATGGCGCCGTCGCCCTGAGGGTGCAGCTAGGAATTAGAGACGGTGAGCCCTACCCGCATGACACGGGTATGCGCCTGTGGATGGAAGGCGACCTACTCACCGTCGATGTGCCCGAAGACTACGGGTCGCTAGCCACCGAGCACCTCGTGCTGGATCACGCGGTACCAATCGGGTTGGCGCAACTAGGAGACACGATCATCCACGGAGCGGGCTTTGAGCGCAACGGCGTGGGAGCGGTACTGGTCGGGCCATCCGGACATGGGAAGTCGGTGACCTCCCAATATCTCGCCGCGAACGGCTGGCGACTGCTCAGTGATGACGCAGTACGGATTGAACTCGGCGAAGAACGAGTCGTCATGTGGCCGAGCTATCACGGTGTCCGGTTGTTCGATGACGCACTCGATGTGCTCGGGCAACGCGAAACAGCCGGAGCGCTCGTCGCTGAGTACGGAACGAAACGACGGCTGACGGGCGATGCCGACTTTTCAATTGAGCCTGCTGAACTACGTGTAGTTTTCGCCCTCGGTGGAACCTCGCCAACCGTGGAGTGCAGTCCAGTTGGCTCGGCCCGGCTGTTGTCATTGCTCGCTGAGTCTGCCTTCAACGTCACGACGACGCCGGACCGTGCTTCGCACCGTCTCCAAGCTGTTCTACCGTTTGCGGAGCGGTTACCTGGCTACGAACTTCGGTTCGACCGTCGGCGGGAGGCATTAGCTCCTCTGGCTGACACGATAGCCAGCTCGATCGCGGGCCACCTCGATGTCGCCTAACGGGTCGTTGCTTGGTCGGGTAGCGTTGGCGGCCATCTCATTGGTGGGCGTGCCCGCGTTGCATGTGGCTAACCGGGTCGGCGTCGCCAAGACAAATCGCGTCGTTGAATCGGTTGCGGCGTTGCCGGTCCGCCTCGAAAAGATCGTTGGTCCCAACTACCCAACCCGCGTCGTTGGCCACGCGAATGGCAGTGCTCAGCGAGTCCGGCTCGGGCAAACATCCTGCATTGCTCGGTCCCAGTTCGCTTACATCTTGTTGTCGTGGGCCAATCTGTCGCCGGTCATCAAGACCGGTGCGCAAGTTGACCTCAGCGTCGGAGGTGAAGCGCACGCGTGGATCGTGGTGGATGGTGCCCCGGTCGGGGAGGACGAAGCGAAGTTGGGAAGTTATTGCGTCGTCGTCCGTGAAATGCTCCCTGGGTCTCCTCGAATCGACGAACCGGTCGCCAAGAAGCGAACGAGGGACTGACAGGCCCCAGACCGCGTATCTGCTCGGACCGAGAAGCTCTGCGAGCAAAGTCGAATATTGATCTCGCCGAAGTTATTCGACGATGAAGTTGCGGCCCCTGCGATCTCGTTGGTCGGTGTTGTCGAATGCGTCGATGGTGACTCGCCATTCGCCGGCTGGGAGGCCGGTGATGGTTCGTGACCAATTCGTGAAGGTCGCGCCAGGACGTACTCGACGAGATCGATGCGAGCAGAGCGACGACTCGCCGAGGGGTCGAGAACGTGTTCGAAAGCCAGCTCGCTGCGCTCAAACACGTCGAACGAGAGTTGGGAAAGATCGAGCTCAATCAGCGGCTGCGTGCGCTCACTCAAGCGACCGTTGGCGTGTTGCCACCACTGCTCACAAGTGTCGAAAAGTCGAACCGAGACGCACCCCCTCAATCGGTTGGCAAATGTCGCAAATCGATCGATGCCCTGGTCGGACAGTTGTACCGATAGTCAAAGCTCGTACATTCTCGCCTTTTGCTACCCGGCGGTAACATGAGAGGGTCTAGCCAGGTCTGAGCCAAGGAGAATCCAAACATATGAGCAAACTTGTTGAAGGTCGCGTCGCCGTCATTACCGGAGCTGGAAGGGGCATCGGCCGTGAACATGCTCTGTCGCTCGCCAGCCATGGCGCCAAGGTCGTCGTCAACGATCTCGGAGGAGATGTCAACGGCGAAGGCGGCGAACTATCGCCAGCACAGACCGTTGTCGATGAGATCACCGCACTCGGCGGAGAAGCCGTCGTCAACGGGGCGAACGTCGCAAACTACGATGACGCCAAGGCGATGATCGATCAGGCCATCGAGACCTTCGGCGGCCTTGACATCCTCATCAACAACGCCGGGATCTTGCGCGACCGCATGATCTTCAAGATGGAAGAGTCCGACTGGGACGCCGTTATCGGTGTCCACCTCAAAGGCACGTTCAACCCAACGACCCACGCAGCCAAGTACTGGCGAGAGCAGAGCAAAGCCGGCAACCAGCCCGACGCTCGCATCATCAACACGTCGTCGCCATCGGGCATCTACGGCAACGTTGGCCAGTCCAACTACGGCGCGGCCAAGGCCGGCATTGCATCCTTTACGACTATCGTCGCCATGGAGCTCGCCAACTACGGCGTCACCTCTAACGCGATTGCGCCCGCTGCGTTCACCCGCATGACCGAGAACCTTCCGGGTTTCTCCGACTTCACCGATGAGCAAAAGGGTGCGATGGACCCGCGCTGGATTGCTAACGTTGCGACCTGGCTCGCCTCCCCTGAAGCATCGGGCATCACCGGGCGAGTCTTCGATGTCGTCGGCGATCGCGTCGGTGTCGCTGAAGGCTGGGTCCTCGGACCACACGCGTCGCAGACCGATGACCCGGGCGCAATGGGCGAGGTCATCACGCAGCTCTGCAAGGAGGCTCGCCTGAACTCAAACATGTTCGGCACGCCAGAAGGTGGCAACGGCCGCCCGAGCTAGAACCTCAAAGCGAGACCGGGATTCCGGTTCGCTCCGAAGCGTGCGTTAGTTCCAGCTGGCGGTGCCAGCTGGAGCTAGCACGACCCAGGTCTGGCCTGGCGCGAGGTTGATTGCTGACCCA
This sequence comes from uncultured Acidimicrobiales bacterium, assembly GCA_964451305.1. Lineage (GTDB taxonomy): Bacteria > Actinomycetota > Acidimicrobiia > Acidimicrobiales > SHLQ01 > SHLQ01. The sequence goes on from CAYVHV010000048.1 coordinate 8,155, forward strand.
TTGCCGTCGGTCAGTGTGTACGGCTCATGACCTCGAGCACGCGTGTAGCCGCCCGTGGTGATCGTGCCGTCTCGAAGCACCCACGCTTCTCCTGAGCCGACGGTGACCGCATCGACAGAATTCGCGTCGATCTGGCTTTGCGTATACGGCACGAAGAGCACGACGACGTTCTTGGGGTCGAGTGCTTGACCGTCACGGGTGACGTGCTGACTTCCGCTCTGGGAACGGGTCCACGTCGAACCGTTCCAATCAAAACGGAACGACGACCGGGCGCTAAACGAAACAGACGACGCCGAGCGGGCCGTGCCGGAGTTGTTTGCGCCGTAGCTGAAGATGGCCGTCGGGTTTGAGCTTCCGCAGGCTCCAAGGCCGGCAGGGCTGACGAACAGATTGTCCGGGGCACGCCAACGCGAGTCGCGAGCGAACGGCGAACGGTCCGTGTTCGGGAAGAGCGTGAGCAGGTTGTTGCTCGCAGCGAATTGCAACTGACGGGCGACGCCTTGGTTACTTCCGGAATATCCAAAGACCGGGTTGTTGAGGTTCTCTGTGAGCTGAATGTCTGTCGTTCTCCCTGAACGTACCGGACCGACGTTTGCGGGGAGCGATGAATGAAAGACCGAGAAGAAACGGGTCGCCGAACCTTCGATCCGTTCTTCGAAGACGATGTCGGCCTGGTCGAGGCCGATCAGTGCAGAACGAGCCGTCGAGCTGTTGTTCGATACCTTCACAACAACAGCCGGCAGGCTCGCTGGGATCGATGCTGCCTGGCCGGTGAACGGTGCGGTCCTGGTCGACGAGCCGCTCAAGGTGCCGCACGGCGGCGACGAGATACTGATCGGCTGAGACACCGAGGCTGGCGCACTCGCGGTTGCACCACCCGAGGTGGCTGAAGCCGACGATGTGGTTCCGTTTTCTGCCTGGGTAGCGGTGTCGTCCGCTCCCCCCGCAGCTTCGGCTCGCGCCGCCGCGGCTTGCGCTTGGCTTTCTTCGGTAATCAAGCGGCCGGACGCGAAGGGGTAGTCGCTTTCAGGACCGTCGGAACCAAAAGCAGAGGCGGCCGGTGGCACTGCCTCGGTGGAGCCACTTTCGACTTCGGACACGGCGGGAGCCGACTCGACGATGGTCGTCGTCGCAGGCGTCGCGTCCGACGTCGATACGTCGCGATCGTCGCCGTTCTGAGAGAAAAGGAACCCGACAAGGAGGAGAGCGAGAACGCCCGGTAATAGTGCGATTTTCATAAAGTCTGCGAGCGAATGTGGCGTTTCCGCATGCTCGGGTAACGAACTCATGAGAACCTATCGACCCATTCATGCCCGAACCAAGCTCACAAGCAACGAGCGTCTAGGTTTGCGGTGCGCCAACTGCGCTTGGCGCTGGGGCGAAGATAATTTCGCCGCGTGAATAAGGAGCGTGTCATGGAACCCACAATCATCGCCGAATGGAAAGACGTACCCGACCGAGATCCTGTCGGAGCATTCGTTGCTGGGGTCGAACTCGTCATTGTTCGCTTCGATGACAACCATTCGGTCATGTACGGGCGGTGCCAACATCGAGGCGTTCTCATGTCCGACGGACACATCTCCGGCGAGGACATCATCTGCGGCGTGCACGGCTGGGACTACGGGTTCAGGACCGGTATCAGCAGCTATAACAACGAAGAGAAGCTCCACAAGTTCAGCTCGTGGGTCGAAGATGGCCAGTTGTACGTCGACGCCGAAGAGATCGCCGCGTGGGAGGTCGAGAACCCACAGGCTGGATACGACAACTCGGCCTACCAAGGCCGCTACCAGGATCCCCACGGCACGACCGACGAACCATACGTCGGATTGATCCGCAAACTTGCCAACGAAGGTCTATCGAAGACGGGCCATCACGGGCCGGTCACGTCGATGGGCGTCTCGCGCGACCTTCTTCCCCAGTGGGACGACATTCAAATCCTCACCGCCCAGCTTTCGCGTCGCCCGTTGCTCGATGAAGCCGCCGTCGACAGCACGACGATCATCGGCCCAAACGCCGCGAAGCCCGTCGAACTCAAGATCCCGCTCTTTGTCAGCGACATGAGTTTCGGCTCGCTGAGCGAACCGGCCAAAGTCTCGCTCGCTCGCGGCGCCGAGCTCGCCGGTACTGCGATCTGCTCTGGTGAAGGCGGCATCCTGCCCGAAGAGCGGGTCGAGAACAATCGCTATTTCTATGAGCTTGCCAGTGGTCGTTTCGGATGGCACCTCGACAAGGTCGCCGACATCTCTGCGTTCCATTTCAAGTTTGGACAGGGCGCAAAGACCGGCACTGGTGGCCACCTTCCCGGTAAGAAGGTGAAGGGCAAGATCGCTGTTGTTCGCGAGCTCGAAGAAGGCCAGGACGCAATCTCGCCTGCGACCTTCCCCGATCTCGTCACCCCCGATGACTACCGGGAGCTCGCCGCTCAAGTTCGAGAGGTTTCCGGTGGCGTTCCGATCGGAGCAAAGCTCTCCGCTCAGCACATCGAAGCCGATATCGATGCAGCCATCGATATCGGTGTCGACTACATCATCCTCGACGGTCGAGGTGGCGGCACCGGTGCTGCTCCTTCGGTCTTCCGTGACCACATCTCGGTGCCGACCATTCCGGCACTTGCTCGTGCTCGCCGACACCTCGATTCGCTCGACAGCAACGTCACGCTGGTGGCAACCGGCGGGCTCCGGACGCACACCGATTTCGTCAAAGCGCTCGCTCTTGGCGCTGACGCCATAGCGCTATCGAACGCGCCGATGCAGGCGATTGGTTGCATCGGCATGCGGGCGTGCAACACCGACAACTGCCCGGTGGGCATCGCTACGCAGAAGCAGGACCTCGCCTCGCGGATCATCGTCGATGAGGCAGCTCAGCGTTTGGCTCGATGGTTCGAAGCGTCGGTCGAGCTGATGAGCGTGTTGGCTCGAGCGTGCGGTCATGACAGCCTCGCTGGGTTTGAACTCCGTGACCTGACGACCTTCGACCGGGACATGGCTCATCTTGCTGGCATTGCCTATGGCGGAGTGAACGTCTAACCGACCACGAAAGGTCTTGCGCCGTTATAGATCGAGCGCGATCGCCTTGAGGTAACGACCTTGCGCGAACTCGACCGGATGGTCGAGCGCGTGGCCAAATATCTGTTCGCGGCTCGCGGTGCGATCGTGCGTACGGACCGCGGCGCGAACGGTTGCCACGAGGTCGTCTTCGGTGACTCGTGACGAGCACGACGCTTGAAGCAGGTGACCACCGGGCGCCACGAGCGCGGTCGCGAGGTCGGCGAGCTTTCGGTAGGCCCTGATAGCGCCGTTGCGTTCGCTTGCATTCGATGCGAACGATGGTGGGTCGACGACGACGACGTCGAAGGTCTGACGTGCTGCGCCCAGCTCGGCCATCACCTCGAAGGCATCGCCAACGGTTGTCTTGTGGGTAGCGCGTGAGACCACCTCGCGGTTCAGCGCCATATTGGCCTTGGCCGTGTCGATCGCTGGACGAGCAATATCGACCGAGTGCACAAAGGTCGCTCCCCCCGCTGCTGCGTACACCGAGAACCCGCCAGTGCACGAGAACACGTCGAGGACCGAGATGCTCGGCTTCGACAATCCAGCGACGTGTTCACGAACGTGTTGGCGATTGTCACGTTGGTCGAGGAAGTGTCCGGTCTTCTGTCCGTCCAGAACATCGGCGTTGAAATGCAATCCGTTCTCGAGGAACGGGATCGGTCCATCGACCGGTTCGCCGAAGACGACTTCGCCATCGCTGAGACCGGCGTCTTGAACCGAGGCCGACGCTGCTGCAATCCTGCCGAGGCGCAGCACGATCCGTGATGGGTCGATGACCTGTTGCACGGCCGCGAGCAGCTGGTTGAGATGCGGGAGCCAAGCCTCGGAGTACACCTTGCATACGAGGGTGGTGTCGAAGCGGTCGACGACGATTCCCGAGACCCCATCGTTCTCGCCGTGGAGAAGACGCCAACCCGTCGTGACCGACTCGGCTAACGATGCCCGCTTCGCCGCAGCGGACTTGACGACGCCGAGCCAGAAGTCATCGTCGATCGTCCTTGGCTTGCCGACATGAAGGATTCGGATACGGATCGGTGACTGTGGATCCCACAGGCCGATCGCCGCGAACTTGCGATCGGCGTCGAAAATGACTGCTAGCGAACCGGTCGGAGCCGTTGGGTCCGAGTTTGACACGATTGCCTTGTCGTAGATCCAGGGGTGGCCACTGCGGATCTGACGAAGCGCGTCAGGGGTAATCCGAACGGCGAGTCGTCGCTCTGGCACAGTCGGCAGATTGGCAATCACGTTCACCCCCGGAAACCACGAAACCCAGACCCGGAGGTCTGGGTTCGTTGATTTTGCTTACTTTATTGTGGAGCCTGGGAGAATCGAACTCCCGACATCCTGCTTGCAAAGCAGGCGCTCTACCAACTGAGCTAAGGCCCCGTGCGACGGTCAAGGCTAACGGATGTGACCCATTTTGTGACTCGCTTCACGAAAAAAGCTGAAATTTGTGAACATTTCCTGACTACGGCCGATGAAAAGAACGGCGGTCCGAAAATGACTGTTTAGTGATTGGAGCACGAAAGGGCACCTCCATGAGCAACCCCGGTAGCACAGACGAAGTATCTGAAGAAGTAGCTGAATCGGAAGGACACTCCGACGATCAAATCGAGATGGTCGCGGTCGAAGCGCACCCTCGTGCGATCCGATGGATGCACTGGTTCAACTTCCCCATCTTGTCGATCATGATCTGGAGTGGTCTTCGGATCTACTGGTCATTCGACTTCACCCGTGTGGTCGGAGAGTTTGGTGACAACAACCTGATCCCGAACGACTTCTACGACACGCTCCAGTTGGATCGCAAGCTCGCTCGTGGTCTGTCGTTCCACTTCAGCTTCGGCTGGCTCTTCGTTATCAACGGCCTGTTCTACGTGGGCTACTTGATCCTGAGCAAGGAAGGCCGCCACATCGTTCCAAAGTTCAAGGATCTGAAGAACATCTTCGGCACGATGGCCCACGACATGGGACTTCGTGACGAGGCTCCTGAGCACGGCCAGTACAACGTGATCCAACAGATTGCGTACACGTCGGTTTTGATCATGGCCGCCATTGTTGTGGCGACCGGGTTCGCAATCTTCAAGCCAACGCAGTTGGCATGGCTTACCGCAATCTTCGGCGGCTACGAAAGCGCTCGGGCAATTCACCTGATCATGACGGTGGCGCTCGTTGGATTCTTCCTCGTGCACGTCGTCCAAGTCGCCCGATCTGGCTTCGGCAACTTCTGGTCGATGATCAGCGGTTACGAACTACGCCCAGCCACGCTCGCTGAGCGCGTAGAGGCAACCGAAGAGAAGTTTGCTGCTCTCGATGAAGACGCAGCTGAAGACGATGACGAAGACGATGCAACCGGAACAGATGAAGAGGAGCTCGAGAATGTCTAACGAACAAAAGATCACTCCAGGTACTCGCCACCCAGAAACCGATCGCAAGGTCATTAGCGCCGAGGATTTCCAAGCGAAGTCCCGCCGGTCATTCCTTGTTGGCCTGGCATTCGCTGGCTTCGGCGGCGTGGGTCTTCGTCAGCTAGCGAACCACACCGGCGAAGACGACAGCATTGCTGGACCGCTGCGCTCGGTGCACAACTTCAACGCCGCTGTCTGGGAATCGCTCTACAACCCCAACGCTCTGGCTCCGACCTTCGATCAATCCGAACAGGAGCCAATCCGTGTCAACGGACGTCATGGCGTTCGCGAGGAAATCGACCTCGACTCGTTCGTCATGCAGGTCATTGGCCGCAACGGCGAAGTCATTGGTGAGCACGACATGGACGACCTCCACTCGTTCCCGTATCAAGAGATGACCATCGAGCACAAATGTGTTGAGGGTTGGAGTGGCATCGTCACGTGGGGCGGCACGCTCTTTACGAACTTCGCTGCGCTTTACGCTGACGAGGTTGAGAACTCCGACTTCGTGAACATGGAAACGCCAGATGGCGTCTTCCAGGTCAACATGGACATGGCGTCGATGCTGCACCCACAAACCATGCTCACCTGGACGCTCAACCAAGAGCCGCTGAGCCAGCTTCAGGGCGCTCCTATTCGTCTCACGACGCCGCTCAAGTACGGGATCAAGCAGATCAAGCGCATTGCTCGTCTCGAGTTCAGCAACACCCGTGGACCCGACTACTGGGAAATCCGTGGCTACGACTGGTTCTCCGGTCTATAGCAACGCACAAACGCCACGCGGGTCAGCCGGTAGGCTGTCGTCATGATCTTCGGCGTCTCCATCGTGCGACTCATCGTCGCAATATTGGCTGGCTACCTGATCATTCGCGCTGGTCTCGCCATGCTCCGAGGTATGGCAGCACCCATCCCAGAGCCGCCGCCTCCGGGTGAGCTTCGCAAGGTCAAGATCCAGTTCCAATGCAACGTATGTGGAACTGAGGTTCGCATGACCATGTCGAATGACGAAGACCCGGAACCGCCACGTCATTGCATGCAAGAAATGGTGCTCGTCGCTCCAACAATCGAGTAACACTCACTCGGAGTGGAGTTCTCCACAGGACGAGAGACGCGTCGTTCTTCGGTGTGGGAAACCCTGTGGATACTGTGGATAGGTTGCTCGTTTTTCAACGGTTTACACGTCTGAGCCGCGTTCACACACGTTGCCCACAGCTGTGGACGAGCTTGGGCACAACTTACAAACGTGTAGTTTCACCGCGCCGAGCGCGCGGTTGACCCGCCTCTGCGAGAACGTTTCGGTCATAGACGCGCTGGAGTGATCAACACCGGTGCGCGCGATACTGCTCGATTTCGAAAACTCTGCTCTCGGTATGAGTTATCGCAACTTCGTCGCGGTGATGATCCCGCCGAGGATGAACGCAAGGCCGAGCAGCGTGATCGCGTTGCTCGTGTCGCCGATGATCTGCGCGTAGTTCACAAAGATGATGAGCATCCCCAGGCCCAGCAGGCCGAAGAGCAGCCATGTCACCCATGGCGGGCTCGGCGTCGTGTCGACCTGTTCAACAGTTTCGATCGATGCCTTTTGGTTGCGCGGTTGGGTTCCCTTAGGGGTAACTCGGCCGCCTTGGACTCGACGCTTCTTCGGACTCGACATGTTCAACAGTGTAGACGCTCCTGACACCACACCGCCGATAGCGTAGAGAAGCAATGACAGACATCCTCGTAATCGACAACTACGACTCGTTCGTCTACAACCTGGTCCAATACCTCGGTCAGCTCGGCGCGAACCCGATCGTCAAGAGAAATGACGAGATCACACTCGCCGAAATCGATGAGATGAACCCCGATGGAGTCCTCATTAGCCCTGGTCCCGGCACTCCCGATGACGCGGGCATTAGCCGCGAGCTCATCCTCGACTCCCCCGGCAAGCGACCTGTCTTTGGCGTATGCCTTGGCCATCAATGCATCGGCGAAGTCTTCGGCGGAACCGTCACCCGCGCACCTGACGTTATGCACGGCAAGACCTCGATGATCACCCATACCGACAACGGTGTCTTCTCCGGGCTGCCAAGCCCACTCGAAGCAACTCGCTACCACTCACTGATCGTCGACCGGAGCAGCATCCCTGACGTTCTAGAAATCACCGCCGAATCGAGCGATGGTCTCGTCATGGGATTGCGCCACAAAGAACACGACATCGAAGGGGTGCAGTTCCACCCCGAGTCGATCCTCACCGAATCAGGTCATGACCTGATCAAGAACTTTCTCCAACGCGCCAGCAGCTAGGCGCTAGCCGTCCGCTGCAGCGCCGTCGTCGGCAGGAGGCGGCGCTTCGGTCGTCGTAGTCGTCGTCGTAGTCTCCGCAGGCGGAGGTTCAGCCTCAGGAGGTGGGCCACCGTCGCCCGCAGGAGGCTGAGGCGTCGGTGCCTCTTCCTCTTCTGGCTCGGCACCAACAACGATTCGGACAAGCTCGCCCGCTTGTTGCTCGATGTTCGCATCCGGTGACTGAGCGAGCACACGGTTGATGTCGTTGGGGTTCGCTGCTGGCTCAAAGTCGATCTCGACTTCGAAACCACTCGCAACCAATTGCTGGCGCGCCGTGTCAGGCAGCAGGCCAATCACCGATGGGACCGGCACGAGGGCGACACCGCTCGAACTGAAGATGGTGACGATCTCTCGACCACGCAACAACGAACCAGCTTCGGGTTCGGTGCGGATGACAAGACCTTCTTCGACGTCTTCGCTGGCCTCTTCGACGACCGCGGTTCGGAAGTCGAGTTCGAAGAGCTGTTCGAGTGCGGTGTTGAACTCGACGCCAGCAAGATCGGGAACCGTGCGTTCGGACGGGCCGAGCGACACTTCGAAGAACACGACCGAACCACGTTCGGCCGAAACGCCAGAGGCGGGTTCTTGACGAATAACGACGCCTGCTGGAACCGTGTTGTGGTCGACCTCGACCACGTTCGGTGTGAAGCCGCTCCGAGCGAGCTGACGCTCTGCTTCTTCGCGGGTCAGTTCGACCAGCGTTGGAACTTCGAGCTGGCCTTCGGCCTGGCTGATGGTGATCTCGATGGTGCTGCCTTCTTCGACGATGGCACCAGCGCGTGGGTCCTGTGCGAAGACTCGACCTTCAGCGACGTCGCTGTTGGGTTCGGCGCTGATGATCGGCACCAGCCCTGCGGTTTCGATGAGTGCCTCAGCTTGGCCCTGCTCGAGGTTGATGAAACTCTCGACAGTCACCGTCTCTGCGGTAACTGGAATGTCGGTGATCTCGGCGTCTCCCGAGCTGTCGTTGAGTACAGCGAACAGGCTCTGCGCGAGGAACGCGAGCAGGACGAGCAGCACACAGAAGAAGACGAAGAAGAGCACGTTGCGCTTCCACGTGTCGTCGCTTCGAACAACGATTGGCTGCGCCGTATTAACGACTGGCTCTGCAGCGGGAGCGCTCGGCGCCGCCGTTGCACCCGGTGGTGCGTCTTGTGGAGTGGCCGAGCTGGCGATAGTCGCCGCGGTTGCAGCCCCGCCAACAACTGCGGCACCTACTGCAGCTGATCCGCTCGGTGTCGTTACGGGAATGACCGTCGTTGCATCTTCGGGCGGAGTCGACCGTCCGGTGACAGGACGGGTAGGGGTTGCAGGTGCTGCTGCACTCTTGTTGTTCAGGCTGTGCGCTCCGCCGAGGTACCGCTTGAGGTCGGCAGCGAAGTCGCGAACCGACGGGTAGCGGTGATCGGTGTTCTTTGCGAGCCCCTTGAACGTGATGGCTTCGAGCGACTGGGCAAGATCGACACCCATTGCACGGAGCGACGCTGGCGCGACTTCGACATGCTGTCGGGCGATCTCGCCGGGACTGTCGCCAACGAATGGGGCGCGGCCGCCGAGCATTTCGTAGAGCACCACGGCGAGCGAGTAGACGTCGCTGCGAGGCCCGACCTTCTGACCCTGAGCCTGCTCGGGAGACAGGTAGGTGGCGGTTCCCATGACCGTGCCGTCTTCGATCGTAAGATCGGTTTCGTTGCCTTCCTTCAGCGCTTTCGCAATACCGAAGTCGGCGAGCTTGACCTGGCCTTCTTTGGTGACGAGCACGTTGCCCGGCTTGACGTCCATGTGGACCATGCCTTGACGATGTGCGGCATCGAGGGCGGCGGCGATGTCGACGGCGATCGATGCGGCACGATCGGGCTCGATACGGCCTTCGTTGCGCAGAATCTCAGCGAGACTCTGGCCATCGACATATTCCATGACGATGAACGGAGCGCCGTCTTGTTCACCCTGATCGAAGACCCCAACGATGTTCTGATGGTTCAGACTGGCAACGACCTGGGCCTCTTGACGAAGGCGCTGCACGAACGCTTCGTCTTCAGAAAGTGTGGCGTTGAGGATCTTGACAGCAACGGGGCGGTTCAGAAGTTGGTCGCGCGCTAGGAAAACATCAGCAGACCCGCCGGTAGCGAGCTGCCGATGCAGCTCGTAGCGGCCTGCGAGTACTTCGTATGGAGCGTCTGACATACCGTGGTGATGTTAGCTACCCACGCCGAAAAACGCAGATCGGAGCGGTATCGGCAACTTCGCTCGCGAATAGCCGTATCGGACGGCCGGTATCTACCCCTCGGCAAGCCATGTTTGAAGCAGCTGTTGGGCGACCGGGCCAGCGACTCGACCACCGGTTTGTTCGCCAGCGGCCTGGTCGGCTTCGACGATGACCGCGATCGCAATTTCAGGCTCGTCGATCGTCTCACCAGCGAATGCGATCACCCATGCGTGCGTCGCTTCTTGATCGCCGGTCACCTGTGCGGTGCCGGTCTTTGCGCCCACGACGAAGCCCGGCGTCTGCAGGCTCTGGCCCGTTCCGGCTTCGACAACACCGACCATGGCATCGCGTAGTTCCGCTGCGGTCTCAGGGGCTACCGCCCGTCGCCACGCGTCTCTGTTTCCAACATCTGACACGTTGCCTTCAGAGTCGATGAGCCTGGTGACGATGTGAGGGTGCGGGACTTCTCCGTCATTTGCGACACCGGCAGCGATGAGCGCCATCTGTAACGGGGTCGCTCGAACATCGAACTGACCAATGGCAGATTGCGCCAGAGATGGGACATCGTCGGTGAGAGCGATTGGTGTTGGTTCGTCGAGTTGGGCGAGCAGGCTCGGCGAGATCTCGACGTCGGTGCCGAGGTCAGCGCCAAAGTCTGACGGCACGACCGAAGCGACCACCCGCGGCAATTCGATTGGCGGCACGTCTCCGAAGCCGAAGTCCTCGGCGGTATCGACGAGTGCATCGGCGCCGACGAGCTCGACGGCCAGTTGGGCGAACCCGGCGTTGCACGATCGAGCGAGCATCTCGATCAGGGGGCCGCCGCACGACGAGCCGTTGAAGTTGTTGAGCGCGTTGTTGGTGAGTGGCGGTGTGTAACTGGTGACGGTGTCGAATACCGGCGTGTCGAGCTCGACGACGTTCCCTTCGAGCGCTGCGGCTGCGGTGACAACTTTGAACGTGGAGCCGGGGAAGAACACTTCGCGGATTGTCCGAGGCAGGAGCGGGTCGTCAGGATCGGCGAGCAACTCACCGCGTGCGGCACGAGCTTCACTGGTGTCCACCGACGCGAGGGGGTTGGGGTCGTAGCTCGGGTAGGACCACAACGAGAGCACTTCGCCCGTGTTCGGGTCGAGGGCGACGACCGAACCTCGCCGATCGCCGAGTGCATCGCGGGCAGATTCCTGCAGCGCGACCGAAAGCGAGGTCTCGATGTCGCTGGTGTTGACCTCTCCGCCGAGAACCCCTCGGAGGGCGTCCGAGAGTTGGTTCTGTTCGCCGCGCAGCTCGCTGTCGAAGGTCGATTCGAGGCCATCCGAGCCAGAGTCGAATGAGAAGAATCCGGTGACCTCAGCGAACAGCTCGCCGGTTGGATACGAGCGCTGCCGTTCGAAGACGCCTTCCTCGAGCTCGATCGATTCGGCCAATACCGTGCCGTCGGCCGCCCGGATTTCGCCTCGAGGTGCGCCGAAGTCAGCGACGAGCGGTCGACTGTTCGATGGGTGGGTTTCGAGTTCTTCTGCTCCGAAGAACTGGATGTTGTTGAGTTGTGCGAAGAGGATGGCGTAGCCGATCATCAGGCCGATGCCGAGGCGCACGATCTGCTGGTTCACGACGATGCCACCGCTTCGGCTTCTTCGTTGAGCGCCGCCCCTTCACCGAAGTCGGGGCGGATCGCTCCGTCGTGCGAAATGCGAAGCAGCAGGGCGACGAGCACATAGTTCGCAACTAGCGATGACCCGCCGTAGCTGACGAACGGCAGGGTGATGCCGGTGAGCGGCACGATGCGTATCACGCCGCCGATGATGATGAACGCTTGGATGCCGATGAGCGCGGCGAGTGACGTGGCGAGGAGCTTGCCGAAGTCGTCGCGGGTGCCGATGGCGATGCGCAACCCGGAGGTGACGAGGATGAGGAACGCGATGAGGATGCCGACCGAGCCGATCAGGCCGAGTTCCTCGCCGATGGCAGCGAAGATGAAGTCGGTCTCGACCTCGGGGATCCGGAAGGGTTCGCCTCGTCCAGGGCCGGTGCCGATCAGGCCGCCGTTGGCGAGAGCGAAGCTGGCTTCGACCGGTTGGAAACCAACGCCGTCGGGGTCGTCGAACGGGCGTAGCCAGATGTCGAGGCGGTCTCGCACGTGAGCGAATTGGGTCGATGCCGCCCAGCCGCCGCCGAGGAACAACACCGCACCGGTGAGCAAGTAGCTGGATCGCGCGGTCGCAACCCACAGCATCACGATGACCAAAAGGAAGATGAGTAGCGATGATCCGAGGTCGCGTTCGAAGACCATCACCATGAGCGACGCTCCCCACGCAGCGATCACGGGTGCGAGGTGCTTTGGTTCGGGAAGGTTGAGCCCGAGCAGTTTCCACTTCGCTTGGCGGAGCAGTTCTCGTTTCTCGGCGAGGTAGCTCGCGAGGAATACCGCGAGTGCGATCTTGGCGAACTCGCCCGGTTGGAAACTGATGGGGCCGGCTCGAACCCAGATTCTGGCGCCGTTGACCGTGCGGCCGATACCTGGGATTAACGGCAGGACGAGCAGGCCAAGGCCCGCGATCGCGGCGAGGTAGCGGTAGCGGTCGAGCACTTTGACTCGGGGGACGAAGATGAGAACGAAGGTGAAGGCGATGATCCCGACGGCGGTCCAGGTGGCCTGCTGGCCGGGTAGGGCGGCCGCGTCGTCGATGTCGTTGGCGAGGCGCACGATGAAGACATATCCGAGGCCGTTGAGCAGGGCGACGACCGGCAGGATGGTCGGGTCGGCCTGTGGTGCGAGGCGGCGGAGCACGAGGTGGGCAACGACCAGAAGCCCCATGACCACACCGAAGAACGGGAGGAGGTCGGCTGGGATGGTGGCGTTTCGTCCGAGGCTCGCGAGCGCGTAGGCGCCTCCGGTTACGGCCCCGGCAAAGGCCAGGAAAATTAGTTCTTGGTTGCGACGCGAGCGCACGAGCGGACCGGCCTCACGGCTGTTCGGCGAGAACGTCGAGGATCAAGACGGTGATGTTGTCTCGGCCCCCGGATTTGTTCGCGGCCGCCACAAGGTTCTCGGCCGCAACGACCGGATCTTCGGTCGAGGCGAGCTCTCGGCTGATCTCCTCGTCGCTGACCTCGTTGATGAGACCGTCGGAACAGAGCAGGTAGCGCTGTCCTTGGATTGCCGGGATCACCCACGTGTCGACGTCGACGGTGGAGTCTGCGCCGAGCGCTCGGGTCACGACGTTTCGCTGCGGATGGCGAGCTGCTTCGTCGGCGGTGATCTGACCGGCGCGTTCAAGCTCGCCGACGAGGCTGTGATCGACCGAGATTTGTTTGAGCTCGCCGTCGGCGAAGAGATAGAGCCGGCTGTCGCCGACGTTTGCTGCACACACGTGCAGTGCACCATCGAAGTCTTCGGCGGGGAGAACACCCATCGCGACGACCGTGGTTCCCATGCCGCCGAGGGCGGGGTCGGTTGCGCCCTTTTCGCGAATCAGGGTGTTGGCGTGGATGACGGCGTCTCGAAGTTCATCGACGGTCTTGACCGAGTTGACCGACGACATGCTTCCGACAGTGATGCCCGATGCGACTTCGCCGCCTTGATGACCACCCATGCCGTCGGCGACGACGAAGAGCGAGCCGTTCGCCCAGACCGAGTCTTGGTTCGCTTTGCGAATACGGCCGACGTTGGTGACGTGGCCCCAGCGTAAGAAGGTACGGCTCATGGCGCAGCTACCTCTGCGGAGGGTTCGACGTGTTTCGGTTGTGTCATTGCCCGCTGTGGTGTCATGAGAACTCCAGAACAGTACTGCCAATTCTGACGTGATCGCCGGGTCGAAGCACAACGGCTTCGGTCACACGTTCTTCGTTGACGAATGTTCCGTTGGTCGATCCGGCATCGCCGGCGACGTATTGGCGGTCTCGCCACACAATGCTCGCATGATGTTGCGATACAAATGTGTCGTCGAGGGTGAGGCTGCAGGCGGCTGCTCGGCCGATGCTGAATTCGTCGCCGATCGACATGACTGCGCCAGCCAACTCGGGTGGTTCTTTGATCGTGACCTGACCTCGGGCGTTGCGAGGCGATGTGCTCACCTTGGGTTGGGCAGCGGGTGCCGCCGCGGCCGAGACGGGGCTGCGACGGAGCTGGTTGAACCCAGACCACAGCACCCATGCAAAGAAGAGGTAGAGCGCGCCGAGCAGTCCGAGGTTGATGAGGGTCAGTGCTGCATCAGACATGACGAATCACATTGCCTCGAACCGGAATTGGGTGGCGCCGATGGTGACGCTGTCTCCGTCGGAAAGGATCTGTGCGCTGGTTCGAAAGCCGTTGACCCGCGTGCCGTTGGTCGAGCCGAGGTCTTCGAGAACCCAGCCCTGCGGGCTTGGTCGGATGTGTGCGTGAGCCCGCGATGCTCTCTGGTCGTCGATGACGATGTGTGATTCTTCGTCGCGTCCGAGGAACACCCCTTCGACGCCTGCGGCAGGAAGGTCGTAGCGATAGCCGTCGGGATAGACGAGCGTGCCTGGTGCGATTCCTGAAATCGAATGCTCGGCGGTCGCGAAGACTTGGATGGTGCCGGGTTGTGCGTCCTCGGCGACCTGTAGGGCGACGGTGAGTGGACCTTCGAAGACGCACTGTGTGTCGCGTGCGTGGTCACGAGCCATGGTGAGCAGCGAGCTCTCGATCTCGTCGACGCCGATCGGTAGCGCCTGAGCATCGTTTGGGTGAATGCGTACTTCGATGTCGTTCGGCATGACCCGGCTGCCGCGGTTTCCGCGACGGGTTCCGGCGTCGAGCTCTCGTTCGACGCGCTTGCTTATCTCGAGTTGGCTGACCTCGGAACGAAAGACGCGACCGAGCACACCGTCCACTCCGCGCTCAATTGCCCGCTCTAGATCGCGCAATCCCATACCCAGAAGCTAGCTGAGGGACGCCCCGCATCCGGGCCATGCGGGTGAAGTCCCCAAACGAGCGAGCTTCGCTGTGATGCTGGCTGCGCGCCCAACTTTGACGTTTCGCCGCTAACCTCGTGATTCGCAACTCGCGCGAGTGGCGGAATTGGCAGACGCGCTAGCTTCAGGTGCTAGTGTCCTTATGGACGTGGGGGTTCAAGTCCCCCCTCGCGCACTCTTGTGATGTCTCAGGACATCTGCAAGGCCCGAACCCTCAGGGGTTCGGGCCTTTGC
>CAYVHV010000049.1:0-22634 GCA_964451305.1 uncultured Acidimicrobiales bacterium
ATCGTGTCTGTCATGTCGATGGCGTCGGTCATATCGATCACGCGGACAGGTTCCTCGACCGGGGTGGCGTTCGAGATATCTCCCGCTGCACTCACTGGGGCTGGCTCGGCCAAGTCGATGATCTCTTCACCCTCGATCGCCATCTCCGCCGTTCGGTTGGCCGAATCCTCCGGGGCGAGCTCGATGATGACCGGCGGCAGCTCTTCTTCGTCCGGTTCAGCCTCGGAAACGGTATCTAACGCTTGGGCGACCTCTGGTGGCGTTACGTCGTCGAGCAACGCGATGAGTCGAGGGTTCGCGCTAAACGACATCCATTGTGTCGCGCCACGCCACCAGACATAGCAGTCCGTAGAACGTTCGCCGGCCGCGATGCTACGCACAATGTCGGCGAGGGTGATTGGCCCTATCGCCTCACCATCATCAATTACGTACGACACCGGATCATCGATGTCGGGAAGTTCAGCAGCCACGGGAAGTCATTGTCTCACGAAGTTGAGCCGAGTACGAAAACGTTCGCGCCGAACCTGTATCGCCCACTCACTCACTAGCCTCAGAGCGTGATTCCTCTCATCTGTATCGACGTCGACGGCACCCTCGTAGGAGCCTCAGGTACCGTGACCGAAGCGGTTTGGGAAGCGGTCGACCGCGCGCTCGAACGCGGTCAGCACCTAGCACTGTCGACCGCCCGTGGAGCGTTTGGTTCCTCGTGGGAAATGGCCCAACGACTCGACCCTGCCGGATGGCATGTCTTTCATGCGGGTGGTGCCATCGTGAACACCGGCACCGGCGAGACGCGTGGCCACGCCCTCAGCCCGACCGATGTCGATGTGATCCGCGGGCTTGAACACGCCGAAGGTAACGACGAATGGGTCCTCGAGCTCTATGCCGCCGGTGCGTACGCCGTCGAATCAGACGCGAAGTCGGCAGTGGATCACGCCGCGCTCATGGGCTTACCCTTCGAAGCAGCGTCCTTTGACGACTTCCTAGCCGAACACCAAGAGATCGTCCGTGCCCAAATGGTCGTGCCCGTCGCCGACATCGACGAGGTACACAAACAAGTCGCCCCCCTCAACCTTTCGGTCACATCGGCAACCTCTCCAATCATGGAAGGCATCGCATTCGTTTCGATCACCAAGCCGGGAATCACCAAAGCCACCGGCATCGAAAGCATTTGCGAGATCCTCGGACTCACGATCGACCAGGCCATGATGATCGGCGATGGTCTCAACGATCTGCCGGCGATCAACGCGGTTGGCCATCCCGTTGCTATGGGCAACGCCGAAGACGAGGTCAAAGCGCTCGCAAAACACATCGTGGCCGATGTCGATCACGATGGAGTGGTCGAAGCGTTGGAGCTCTCCGCAACCCTCGAGCCTTAAGGGCCTTCGGGCAACATCTGAGTCACGTCATCTCCGGGCGTCTCATCGTCGGGACTACCGCCAAAGCTGTTGACGAGAATCGTCTCGTTGCGTCGAAGGTCGAAGCCAGCCTCGTGGCGGTAGCGAGCGCGCACCTGCCATTGCAGCTGTTTCCGGCTGAACGTCACCGCGTTCCAGATGGCGATCGTGCCGAGCGCCCACTCGGGGATGCTCTGGTCGGTCGCCGCCTCCTCCTCGTCATCGCTTGGTGGCAGGGTGAGCGTGAACGCCCCGGATAGTTCTTGGCCCGCTTCGATGACCAGCCCATTTCCGATGGTCTCGACATGGCTCCACACGGTCTTGGCCTTTCGCTCGTGGCGAAAGCCCACCTTGGAGAGCTTCGGAATGGTGCGAGAGTCGTGACGAATGCAGATCAATTCGGCGGTCAGCGTGCCAGGTCCGAGGTCTCGCTTGGCCTGAATGGTGACCTTCCCCGACAACGCCGCGCCAAGGTCATACCCGACGCGAGGCATCTCGAGTTCAAGAGCTCCCCAACCTGACCCCACCAAACGTTCAACAACCATGGACGCTGATAGTAGCGGTACTGCAGCAGCGGACCCTCTCGTATCGTCCGCCGATGCTGCGGCGAACAGTAGTGTCGGCTGGGTGAGCATCGACGATCCGATCCAAACGGCTGCGCCGGATTCTGCGACAAAGATGCCGTCGTGGGCACCTCGAGCAATCGCCTTGTTTTGGTTCGGTGTCGTCGTCCTGTGGGTGCTCCAACAGCTGTTCGAAAGCCTCAGCGGCTTTCTCGTCACCATCCTCATCTCGTTCTTCTTCTCGTTCGCCCTCGAGCCCGCCGTGAACCTGCTCGAACGTCGCAGCGTGAGCCGTGGTCTCGGCACGATGATCATGTTCCTGCTCGCCCTCATCCTCATCGCAGGCTTCGGCTGGATTGTCGGCAGCGTTCTCGCTGAACAGCTCACCGGTTTGGTCGACGATGCACCGATCTTCATCGATCAGGCCGAAGCGTGGCTCCAGCGCAACGTCGACGAAGCCATCGCCCTCGATGGCGCACGTGACCAGCTGCTGTCCGACGATGGCCTGGGCGACCAGCTGAGCAGCATGGCCGACAACGTCGTCAGCGTCGGAGCAACGCTCGTCGGCCTCGTCTTCGACGTCTTCACCGTTGCGCTATTTACGTTCTACCTGACAGCTGATGGCCCTCGGCTTCGCCGCGTCATCTGCGCTCGGCTCAAGCCGGAACGCCAACGTCGTGTCTTGGCCATATGGGATCTTGCCATTCAGAAGACCGGTGGTTACATCCTCTCGCGCACCGTGCTCGCCATGTTGTCCTCGCTCTTCACATGGATCGCGTTCACCGTTATCGGCGTGCCATTTCCTCTGGCCCTCGGTGTGTGGGTCGGAGTGGTCAGCCAGTTCGTTCCGGTCGTCGGTGTTTATATCGCCGGTTCGCTGCCGATCGTGCTCACCTTGCTCGAGTCGCCCACGAACGCTCTCTGGGCCTTTGCGTTTCTGCTCGGCTATCAGCAGATCGAGAACTACGTGCTCGGCCCCCGCATCGACTCCCGTACCCTCAAGATCCACCCGGCCGTCTCGTTCGGTTCGGTCCTTGCGGGAGCGTCGGTGCTCGGCCCCGTCGGAGCGCTCCTCGCGCTGCCCGCAGCAGCAACAGCTCAGGGCATCATTAGCGCCAGTGGCGAACGGTATGCCATCGAAGAACTACCACTCACTCGCTTGTCCCATGAGGACGAAGATGACGACGACCATTCTCACGCCGTCGTCTCGGCCACCCTTCCGCGGCGAGAAGAGTTCGAACCGATCGAACCAAGCGCCGACATCGAGAGCACCGAGACCGACTCAGGCGTCGAGGAAGAGTAACCGCCATGACCGAAGTGTTCGGCAAGGCCGCATCGACAGTTTCGAACACCTGGCGCCATCAGGGCCTGCCCCGGCTCATCGACGCGGTTATGAAGGGCGAGCGCGCATCGAAATGGCGGCGACGCTGCATCGAGGGGCTTTCGGGCGTCGTGGTCGAACCGGGTTTCGGCAGTGGGCTCAACCTACCGCACATGCCACCGGAAGTAACGAAGGTGTACGCGATCGACCCCGCTGTAATCGGCGAGAAACTCGCCGCCGAGCGCATCGCTGCCTCTACGGTTCCGGTCGAGTTCATTGGGCTCGACGGTCAGAACATTCCACTCGATGACGACAGTTGCGATTCGGGACTACTTACCTTCACGTTGTGCACGATCCCCGACCATAACGCCGCGCTCGCAGAGCTCCGTCGTGTCATCAAGCCAGGTGGGACGCTGCACTTTGTCGAACACGGTGCATCACCCGATCCCAAGATCAAGCAGTGGCAAGATCGACTCACGCCAATCCAACGGCGTATCGCCGATGGCTGCCACCTGAACAAGCACATCGTCGAACTCATCGATGCTGCCGGATTCGATATCCAGTGGACTCACGCCGAGTACGGCCGCCCAAAGGTTGGCACCTACTTCACGGCAGGCGTCGCGATTAACTCGTAGTTCCCGAAACGTGGAGGGTGCGGAGGTACGGCAGCACATCCAAACGTGCTTCGGCCGCTGTTTCGATCGGAGTGGTGAGCGTCGCCGCGTGAACAACCCCATCGTCGAGTCGCATGACGAGGTAGAAGACAAGTTCGACTCCCTCAACGGATGCAACCATCTCGATTTCCTTGAACGCAACTCCATCGACAACTCGGTCGAATTGCTGTACATCGGTGACGTCTACAACCGATCGAGTGAGATCGATCTCAGCTTGCGCCATCGAGTCGAGTGTTGCACCCCATGGTGTTGGTGAATACGACACGTTGACGTTCGCAACAGCGTTCGACGACGAATATTCACAGAGAGACCAAAAGGTCATATCGAAGCCAGTGATGGGATTCGGTTGCACTTCTGCGCTCGGCCACGATGGGTCGACCGCCATAGTGAACGCCCCAGATGCGTCGACATAGACCGGGCTGTCAGCGGGAACTGGAACATCCCCGAAGGCAAGAGCCGGCGCCTCAGCCGAATCGAATTGGGAAGTCTCCCCTCCCGACGCGTTCGGGATCTCGGTGAAGTTCTCTTCGACCGTGGTGCCAAGCGTAAGCAGGGCAAAGATCGCAACGATCGGCAACAGAATGAACGCGGCAAGAAGCCCAAGGACGACGTTCTTTGCCTTGGATGCTCCCTTGGTGTGCACTGGCGGAGTGAATACTGGCGCAGCCGATGGGTACGCCACCGGCACAGCAGACGGATGCGGCACGGCGGCAGGTCCACTCGGTGGAGGTGGTGCGGGGAGTTGCTGCGGAAATTCGGCGTCCATAGAACCAGAGGGATCGACGCCTCAAGACCCGAGCTTTAGCCGACGTAGCGGATCGAGTAAGCAACGTCGGCGAACATGGCGACCTCGATGGTCGAACCCCAGATGATCAAGACCGCGTACCCATCGTCGGTGCGGTGCACTGCGGCGTAACCGCTGTAGGGGGTGTCGGAACCGTCGGGTGTACTCATCAGACCAACCCCAACGGTCTCGCCAGAATCAGTGATTGATCCCAGCTGCCGAACCGTCAGGCCCTCGAGCTCAGCGATCTCACCAATGATGGATGCATGGGTCCGGACACGGCCAGCGCTTTCGTCGCTCCACGCAACGATGGCCACGGGATCGCTGTCTGGATATGTGTCGGTCTCGATGGTCGAGAAATGACTGTCCGCAGCTAGGTGAACATCGACCTCTGGGCCGTTCCATGTTTCGACACCTTCGAGCGTGAAGTTCCCTGTGGCGGAGGTGAACTCGGTGGTTACCGACGCGGCAGGCCCTGCTAATTCGGACGTCGTATCTTCAACAGGTGTCGCGGTCTCGGGAACGACATCGACAGTTGCCGCAGCCTCTGGAACGGTGCTCGTTGGGGCCGACTCGAGAGGTTCAATCGGCGGAGTCGCCTGTGCTGGTTATTCGGGTAGTGCAATTTCTTCGAAGGACGGCTCGGCCGTGCCTCCAAGGAACGTGAGCGCGAGGACGCCGATAACAACGAGCGCAACGAACCCGCCGATCAAGCCAAGGACGGCCGTCCCAACTCCAGCTCCACCGCTGCTTGCCGGAGGTGGGTGCACAACGGTTGATGAGCCCGAAAACGGGGCTTGTGCTTGTGGATGTGAGAACTGTGGATGTGAGAACTGTGGTTGCGAGACCTGTGGTGGTTGCGGAGCGTCAGTGGACCACGATGGCGCAGGTGCCACCGTCACGGCATCAAACGCAGGTGGCGAGGTGATGGTGCCGCGTTCGTCGGCGGCGGCAACGGCGGCAGAGTTGCATTGGGTGGCGGCGGCAACGCAGACGTCGTTGTCGAAGGCAGCGGCGAAGGTGCATGCACGGGCTGCTGGTCCCACGGTGATTGGTTCGACTCCATACGCCACAGGGATCGGCGCTCAACGAGCCACCCTTTAACAGACGCTGAGATTCACAGCTCGAAATCTGAAGAGTCTTGATGCTCTGAGGACCAGCAGGCTTCAAAATTCGGCCAGGAGCACGAAAACGTGAAATGCCCGGGGCCGTAAAGCCCCGGGCATTTCCCATTGTTCTATATCGATCCGCAAGCTCGGCGAAGCCGACACTTGACCAAACCCGAAGGGTTTGCCTTATTGGATCTTGATCTCGATATCTACACCTGCGGCCAAGTCGAGACGCTGAAGCGAATCGACCGTCTTTGGCGAAGGCTCGACGATGTCGAGAAGACGCTTATGGATGCGCATCTCGAAGTGTTCGCGAGAGTCCTTGTCCTTGAAGGGACCACGAACCACCGTGTAGCGATGCTTCTCGGTGGGAAGTGGAATTGGACCTCGAACCTCGGCTTGGGTGCGACGCACGGTCTCGACGATCTGCTTTGTTGCCTGATCGATCTGGGTGTGGTCGTATGCCTTGAGCCGGATACGAATCTTCTGTGATGCAGCTGCCATGTGTTACTACTTCGTGATCTTCGTTACGGCGCCAGCGCCTACGGTACGGCCACCCTCACGGATAGCGAAACGAAGACCTTCGTCCATAGCGATAGGTGCGATGAGCTCAACGGTCATCTTGGTGTTATCGCCAGGAAGACACATCTCGGTGCCTTCTGGAAGGGTGATCGTTCCGGTCACGTCGGTGGTACGGAAGTAGAACTGTGGGCGGTAGTTCGAGAAGAATGGCTTGTGACGGCCACCCTCTTCCTTCGAAAGCACGTAAACCTCTGCTTCGAAGTCGGTGTGAGGAGTAATCGAGCCAGGAGCTGCAAGCACCTGTCCACGCTGTACGTCTTCCTTGTCGATACCACGAAGGAGTGCGCCGATGTTCTCGCCAGCTTCGCCGCGATCGAGAAGCTTACGGAACATCTCAACACCGGTGCAGGTGGTCTTGGTGGTGTCCTTGAGGCCAACGATTTCGATCTCGTCGCCGGTCTTGACAACGCCCTGCTCGATAGCGCCGGTTACAACGGTGCCACGGCCGGTGATCGAGAAGACATCCTCGATAGGCATGAGGAATGGCTTGTCGATGTCACGGTCTGGGAGTGGGATGTACTCGTCAACCTGTGCCATGAGCTCCATGACCTGGGCGCCTGCGTCTGCGTCGCCTTCGAGAGCCTTGAGCGCCGAAACCTGAACGACTGGGGTGTCGTCGCCTGGGAACTCGTACTTGTCGAGGAGCTCGCGCACCTCCATCTCGACGAGCTCGATGAGCTCATCGTCGTCAACCATGTCGACCTTGTTGAGCGCAACAACGATCTTTGGAACGCCAACCTGGCGAGCGAGGAGAAGGTGCTCACGGGTCTGGCTCATTGGGCCGTCGGTTGCTGCAACCACGAGGATTGCGCCATCAACCTGTGCGGCACCGGTGATCATGTTCTTGATGTAATCGGCGTGACCAGGCATGTCGACGTGTGCGTAGTGACGGGAGTCCGTCTCGTACTCCACGTGTGACACGTTGATCGTGATGCCGCGCTCGCGCTCTTCTGGCGCCTTGTCGATGTCTTCGAAAGCGGTTGCTGCAGAGCCTTCGACGTTGTCGCCGAGGACCTTGGTGATCGCTGCGGTGAGCGTGGTCTTTCCATGGTCGATATGTCCCATGGTGCCCACGTTTACGTGGGGCTTTGTGCGCTCAAAGGTCTCTTTGGCCATGACTGGTTTCCTTTAGGTTTCTTTCTTCTCTTGGATGTTTTTTGTTTTGTAGATCGTGTTAACGGTCTTGCAACGCGGTGTTACTCGCCCCGAACCCGAGCAACGATTTCTTCCTGAACAGACGAAGGCGCCTGCTGGTAGGAATGAAATTGCATGGTGTACGTGGCACGCCCCTGAGTGCGTGAACGCAAGTCGGTACTGTATCCAAACATTTCCGACAATGGAACCAGAGCGTTGATCACTTGGTTGTTGCCGCGCTGTTCGGTGCCCTGCACCTGGCCGCGACGTGAGTTCACGTCGCCGACCACATCGCCGAGGTAATCGTCGGGGGTGACGACCTCAACGTCCATTACCGGCTCGAGGAGAACCGGCCCGGCAGTCTTTGATGCCTCACGGAACCATGCGTTGCCAGCGATCTTGAATGCCATTTCCGAAGAGTCGACGTCGTGCGTCTTTCCATCTTCGAGCGTGACCTTTACGTCGACCACGGGGAAGCCTGCGAGTGGACCGTTGGTCAGCGCCTGCTGGATGCCGTCGTCGACTGGCTTGATGTATTCCTTTGGAATACGTCCACCGGTGATGTTGTCATCGAAGCTGTAACCGCCACCTGGGCCGCTTGGCTCGAGGGTGCAGTTGATCTCTGCGTACTGACCCGAACCACCCGACTGCTTCTTGTGGGTGTACTTGTAGTTCTCGAGGGTCTTGGTGATCGTCTCGCGGTAAGCAACCTGTGGCTTACCAACGGTTGCGTCGACCTTGAATTCACGCTTCATACGATCGACGAGGACTTCGAGGTGAAGCTCGCCCATTCCGGAGATGATCGTCTGACCGGTCTGCTCGTCGGTCTCAACCTTGAAGGTTGGGTCCTCTTCGCCGAGCGCCATGAGCGCCTTGCCGAGCTTGTCTTGGGCTTCCTTGTCCTTTGGCTCCACAGCAACGTGGATCACCGGATCTGGGAAGGTGAGTTCTTCGAGCACGATTGGATGCTTTGGATCTGAAAGCGAGTCGCCGGTGCGGGTGCCCTTGAAACCAATGCCTGCAGCGATGTCGCCGGTCTGGACGATGTCGCGATCCTGCTGGTTGTTTGCGTGCATCTCGAGGAGACGACCAATGCGCTCCTTGTTTTCAGTGCGGTTGTTCAGTACCGTGCCGCCCTTTTCGAGGCTGCCCGAGTACACACGGAAGTAGGTGAGCTTGCCGACGAATGGGTCGGTCATGATCTTGAAGGCAAGAGCGGAGAATGGCGCCTTGTCATCAACTTCGCGGATCTCTGGTTCGCCGCTGCGTGGGTGCGTTCCTTCGACAGGTGGAAGGTCGACGGGAGCTGGCATGTAATCGATGACAGCGTCGAGCAGTGGCTGTACGCCCTTGTTCTTGAAGGCGGTGCCATTGAGGATCGGAACGATCTCGCCGGCGAGGGTGCCCTTGCGGATGACCTTCTTGAGTTCGTCGACGCTGATCTCTTCGTCGCCGAGGTAACGCTCCATGAGGTCCTCGTCGATGAGTGAGAGCACGTCCATGAGCTCGGAGCGGTACTCCTCGGCTTCGGCGAGCATGTCCTCTGGGATGTCTTCGACGTTGAACGTTGCGCCGAGGTCCTTCTCGTCGACGTTCGATGGCCAGACGAGGGCCTTCATCTGCACGAGGTCGATCATGCCTGCGTAGTTGCTCTCACTACCGATTGGGAGCTGAAGCACGGCAACGTCTTCGGTGAGACGCTCCTTGATGGTCTTGAGCACGAAGTAGAAGTCGGCGCCGGTGCGGTCCATCTTGTTGACGAAGCACATGCGAGGCACGTTGTACTTGTTGGCCTGGCGCCACACGGTCTCGGTCTGTGGCTCAACGCCCGCCACACCGTCGAACACTGCAACTGCACCGTCGAGCACGCGAAGCGAGCGCTCAACCTCAACGGTGAAGTCGACGTGACCTGGGGTATCGATGATGTTGATCTTGTGGTCGTTCCACATGCAAGCGGTCGCAGCGGAGGTAATCGTGATGCCGCGCTCCTGCTCCTGCTCCATCCAGTCCATGGTGGCGCCACCATCGTGGACTTCGCCGATCTTGTAGTTCACACCCGTGTAGTAGAGGATGCGTTCGGTCGTGGTGGTCTTGCCCGCATCGATGTGGGCCATGATGCCGATGTTGCGGGTTCGTTCGAGCGGCACTCGCTTTGCCATGATCTCGTTCCTCAGAATTGGGTAGTTTCGGAAGCTGACGGGCTCGCAATGACGGGCGGTTTGGCCAGTCGTTCGTGAACACACCACGACCGGGCAATCGTCGCCCGGTCGAGTCAGATTCTAGTGCGGGGTTGCGTTGAGTTCGGTGACGCCAAGGCATCTCCGATCCAGCGGACCAGTCTATGCGCGGTGTTTGAAAGAACAACACCTGATTTCGCCATGTTTTCACGCGCAAAACAGGGCCATTCTTCGCGGGTGTACAGGGGTGAACAGGAGGTAAATCTCGTTCTGTATTGAACCATTTAGCGCTAAATTAAGTTTTGTATCGTGTCGACGCATTCATCGAACGTCGCACATTGCCTAGTAGCGAAAGAAAACAACGTGGTAGCAGAACTGATCGACGGAATCCGAAACTTCAAGGAGAACACGGTCCCGGCACAACAAGAGCTCTTCGACGAGCTCGCCACCGGCCAGTCCCCCGCCACGCTTTTCATCACGTGCGCTGACTCGCGCATCGACCCGTCGCTGATCACACAGACCAACCCGGGCGACATCTTCGTTGTGCGCAACGCCGGCAACATCATTCCGCGCCTCGATGCCGACGGAAGCTCCGCCGATGGCAACGCCGGATCGATCGAATACGCGATCTCGGCGCTCAACGTTCAGCACGTTGTTGTCTGTGGCCACTCGAGCTGCGGCGCTATGGGCGGCCTCCAAGACCTCGACGGCATTGCCGACGCCCTTCCATCTGTTCGTCGCTGGCTCGAACACTCCGAGTCACTCCTCGACACCGACGCTGCCGACGATCTCGACTCGCTCATCGAAGCCAACACGCTTCTCCAGCTCGAACACCTTTTGTCGTACCCCGGTGTCCAAGAAAAGATCGACGCCGGCGAACTCACGCTCCACGCATGGGTCTACGACATTGGCTCAGGCGATGTTCGTGCCCACGACGGTTCATCCTTCGTCTCGCTCACCAGAGACGCCTGAACCTCTCCCTCAAATTCTGATTTTCCACCCCCCAATTCTGAAAGAAACGAAATGACCGCAACGGCGGACCCCACCCCAACTCGTGCGAGCCAAGACAACGGCGAGAGCCCCGCCTCTACGCAGCCGGTCTCACCACCCGAAGACAAAGGCAGCCTCCGCGGCGACATCTTCGGCGGGATCACCGCCGGCGTCGTTGCGCTACCGCTCGCCCTCGCCTTCGGCGAAGCATCCGGCGCGGGCCCGATCGCAGGCCTTTGGGGCGCGATCATCCTCGGGCTCCTCGCGGCAATCTTCGGCGGCACAAAAACACAGGTCTCCGGCCCGACCGGCCCGATGATCGTGGTGTTTGCGGGCATCTTCGATTCGCTCGACGGTGACCTCTCGCTCATCTTTGCCTCCGTCGTACTCGCCGGCCTGCTCCAGATCGCCATGGGCGTTCTTCGGCTTGGCAAGTACATCAAGCTCGTTCCCTACCCGGTGATCTCAGGCTTCATGACCGGCATCGGCGTCATCATCATCTTGTTGCAAGCATCGAGGTTGTTCGGTGGCGAACCCGACGGCGGCGGCACGATCAATGCAATTCGGGCAATCCCCGATGCGATCGCGGCCACAAACTCGGCAGCGCTGATCCTCTCGATCATTACGTTGGCGATCGTCTTCTTGTGGCCAGCGAAGTTCGGCAAGTTCGTTCCGGGCGCACTCGTTGCGTTGATCGTTGGAACGGGCCTCGGCCAGGTCATCACCGGCGCTCCCCTTCTCGGCGATATCCCGACCGGCTTCCCCGACTTTGTGTTCCCGGCCTTCTCATCGAGCACGTTCGGTGTGGTTCTTCAGGGCGCAGTCATCTTGGCGCTGCTGGGAGCGATCGACAGCCTGCTCACCTCGCTCGTCGCCGACAACATGACCCGCACCCGACACAACTCGAATCGCGAGCTGATCGGCCAAGGCATCGGCAACTCGGTCGCCGGTCTCTTCGGTGGCATCCCGGGAGCGGGAGCAACCATGCGTACGGTCATCAACGTTCGTAGCGGTGGCCGCAACCGCATCTCGGGTGCAGTGCACTCGATGCTGTTGCTCGCCGTCGTGCTAATCCTCGGTCCGATCGCTTCGCAAATTCCTCAGGCGGTTCTCGCCGGAATCCTGGTCAAAGTCGGTTGGGACATCCTCGACCTCACCTTCATCGCACAGGCTCGCAAGGGCCCAAAGGTCGACCTCGCACTCATGGCACTGGTGCTTGGCCTCACCGTGTTCGTCGACCTCATCACCGCCGTCATCGTCGGTGTCGTGCTCGCTGCACTGTCGTTCGTGAAGCAGCTGGCGGATCGTCAGCTCGACGACCTTCACGTGACCGACCGCATCGACTCGGCCGACGAGAAGATGGTGCTCGACGACGCCGACGGTCGGGTTGCCGTATTTGAGTTCAACGGTCCGCTGAGCTTCGGTGCTGCTGCCGATCTGTCGCATCGTGCGGCCGAAGACGTCGATGATTCAACCTCGGCGATCGTGCTCGACTTCACCGCTCTTCCGTACATCGATGCATCCGGCGCTCGGGCGATCGGTGCGATTGGAAACTTCGCCGAGTCAGCAGGGATCAACCTCTACACCTGTGGCCTCAATGACGAGTCCGCGAAGGTCATCGCTGCCTATGGCGCCGATGCGGACTTCACCGGGCGCTTTGCGACTCGCGTCGAAGCCCTCACCGCTGCCGCCAAACCACGGGCTGTCGCCTAACGATCCCGATGTATTCAGCCTCAAAACCACACCGATTGGCGCCGATAGAGCGTCATCAGCACTGTTGGTTTTTGGTTGAGGCGGTCGAGCGAAATTCGGCCGAACGCCAGTCGATCCGTCGAAATAGTAGCGTTTTCGCTAAACTGATAGACCCGGTTGGAAGGCAGACATGCCAGATTCCTTAAAAAAGAACCTCTCTCTATTCGACGTCTACGCCATGTCCACGGGCGCGATGTTCAGCTCTGGACTGTTCTTGCTGCCGGGTCTCGCAGCCGGACTGACCGGAGACAGCGTCTATCTCGCCTACTTCGTTGCAGGCCTGCTCATCCTGCCAGCGATGTACAGCATGGCCGAATTGTCGACCGCGATGCCCAAAGCCGGCGGCACCTATTACTTCCTCGATCGCGCCATGGGCCCACTGATGGGGACGATCGGCGGGCTCGGTTCGTGGGTCGCTGTCGTCTTCAAGAGCGCCTTTGCGCTCGTCGGCATGGGCGCGTACCTCGGCCTCTACCTCGACATCTCCTTCACGCTGCTCGCCATCATCCTCACCATCGCGTTCGGTGCGCTCAACATCGCTGGAGCAAAGGAGACCAACCTCCTCCAACGCGGACTTGTCGGCTCGCTGGTCATCATCCTCACCGCGTTCATCATCCTCGGACTGTCCGAAGTCGACGGCGGCTCTGCCTTCGCCCCGAATGCGGCCGAGCAAGAGTTCTTCCGCTCGGGTCTCGCCGGGTTTGTTTCGACCATCGGCCTCGTCTTCGTCTCCTACGCCGGCCTTACCAAGGTTGCGAGCGTCGCAGAGGAGATCGAGAACCCCGATCGCAATATCCCGCTCGGCATGACGCTTTCGCTCGCCACCGCAACGATCATCTACACGCTCGGCACGCTCATCTTGATCAATGCCCTCGACCAGCCAACGCTCGAGGCAAGCCTGACCCCGATCGCCGATGCTGGCGCGGTATTCCTCGATTGGGTTCCCCTCGACCTCGGCGTCATCTTGATCGTGGTCGCCGCCATCGCTGCATTCGCATCGACGGGCAACGCCGGCATCCTCTCGGCATCCCGCTACCCATACGCGATGGCCAAGGACAAGCTCATTCCGGCGAACCTGGCCGAACTCGGCCGCTTCGGCACGCCGACCAAGTCCGTTGCGATGACCGTCGTTGCGATGATCGTCGTGCTCTTGGTGTTCGACGTCGAGGCGGTCGCCAAGCTTGCTTCGGCCTTCCAGCTCGTCCTGTTCGCATTGATCTGCGTTGCGGTCATCGTGATGCGAGAAAGCCGAATCGATACCTACAAGCCAGGGTTCAAGGCGCCGTTGTATCCGTGGCTCCAGATCGCCGGTGTGCTCATCGCGTTGTGGCTGATCAGCGAGATTGGTTTCCTCGCCATTGCCTTCACCGTGGCGCTGCTCCTCGGCTGTGTGGCGTGGTACCGCTGGTACGCCGATGGCAACCTCGAACGCCGCGGCGCCATCTTCCACGTGCACCAGCGACTCGGCGAACAGAAATACGAAGGGCTCGAACATGAGCTCATGACCATCATTCACGACCGAACCGAAGACGAGAACCTCACCTACGAGGCGCTCATTGCACGATCGGCTGTCGTCGACGTGAAGGACGGGTCGTACGACAACGCAGCGCTCGGGGTTCTTCTTCGAAAGACCGCTCGTGAGCGTTTCGACGAAGGCGACGCGCTCGCTGCGTCGTTCACCGATTCGCTCGCGTTCCGTCCCGTTGGCGAAGGCGTCTTCATGTCGATCTCGCTCAACAACGACATCGAACAACCCGAGCTCGTCGTGTGCCGTTTCGGAGCCGAGAGCGAGCTGTCGGTCATCGACATCGATCTGGTCGTCGACGACCTCAGCGGCGCACACACCTTGTTGTTCCTCGTGTCGCCAAGCAACCCGGTCGGCCTCGATCTACGCCTTGCGGGTCACCTCGCCGAGGTTGTGCAGAGCGATCACTTCACCGAACGGTGGCTCCGGGCCACCGACGAGAAGGTCCTCAACGCAATCCTGATGCGCGACGATCACTTCTACCACGGCCCCGTCGAGACCATGCCGTTCCTCGTCGATCAGCTCGGTCGGACCGTCGGCGAACTCGAGCTGCCCGAGTCGTGCATCTTGGCGCTCATCGAACGCGACGGCGAGCTCGTTATCCCGACTCCTGACGTGATGCTGCTCGCTTTCGACGGCGTTGCGATCATCGGCGAGCCGGAGGACATTCAGCTCCTCAACGAGGGGCTCGATCCATTCGAAGCCAAGCACGCAAACGATGCAGCCGAGGCCGATTCTGCTGTTGGCGCTGCGGTTGAGTTGCCCTACGAGATGATGGACGCGGCCGACGGCACCGATGCTGCGGACGATGCCGAATCTCTGGCTCCCGACGACGAACTCGTCGACGACAGCGCGTAGCTACAGCGAGTAGCTCAGACGGCGCTCGCCGAAAACCAGAAAGAGGCACGACCACCGGCCGTGCCTCCCTCATTCGATCTAGCCGGTGACTACCAGCGGTAGTGAGCGAATGCCTTGTTGGATTCGGCCATCTTCTGGAGATCTTCGCGCTGCTTCACCGAGGCACCGACGGCGTTCGATGCGTCGAGCAATTCGTTTGCGAGGCGCTGTGCCATAGAACGCTCACGACGGTTGCGAGCGTTGTTCACGAGCCAGCGAACAGCGAGGGTGTTCGCACGACGTGGGCGAACCTCGACTGGAACCTGGTAGGTCGCGCCACCGACACGCCGGGAGCGAACCTCGAGCTGTGGGCGGGTGTTGTCGACTGCACGCTTGAGCACGGCGAGTGCTTCACCGCCGGTCTTTTCGGCAATGGTCTCCATTGCTTCGTACATGATGCGTTCGGCGGTTGCCCGCTTTCCGCGCTGGAGAACCTTGTTTACGAACTGGGTGACGAGCACTGAGTCGTAGACGGGATCTGGAGTGAGTTCGCGGCGTGGTGCTGCATTCTTACGCATGTGAATCAGCCCTTCTTTGCGCCGTAGCGGGAACGAGCCTGCTTGCGGTCACGAACACCGGAGGTGTCGAGCGTGCCGCGAATGACCTTGTAGCGAACACCGGGAAGGTCCTTCACACGACCGCCACGCACGAGAACGATGCTGTGCTCTTGGAGGTTGTGGCCTTCGCCTGGGATGTAGGCAGTGACTTCGATTCCCGAAGTAAGACGGACACGGCAGACCTTGCGGAGTGCAGAGTTCGGCTTCTTTGGAGTGGTGGTGTACACACGCGTGCACACGCCACGGCGCTGCGGTGCGCCCTTGAGAGCTGGCGTAGTTTCCTTACGCCGCTTTGACTCGCGGCCCTTGCGGACCAGCTGGTTGATTGTTGGCATAACGAAACCCGTTCTCTCTGTGGACCGGTCTGGCCCCACGTTCTTCGACGAGCAAAGCGGGACGCTTACGCTCGGGAGCCTGCTCTGCAGGCCAGCTGGAGAGTCTACGAGTGTTCCCCCACAAACCGAAACTCGCGAAGACCAGTTGTTTCCACCGCCCAATGGGGACAGTCCCCATTACAAAACGTCATGGGGCCTGTCCCCATAAGCGTGGTGGCTAGCTGTTGTTGGCGGAACGGTTCATTGCGCTAATGACCGCACGCATGGAGCTGGTGGTGATGTCGGTGTGGACACCGCAACCCCAGAGGTCCTCTCCGTCTATCTGCATCTCAACGAAGGTGACAGCAACAGCTTCTTTACCCGAGCCCTTGGAGTGCTCTTGATAGTCGAGCACGCGAAGCTCCTTGCCGGTGAGTTCTTCCATCCCGACAACGAATGCCGAGAGCGAGCCATTTCCGGTGCCTTGCACGACCTTTGGTTCGCCGTTCTCGGTGACCCGAGCCGTAAGCAACGTCTGGTCTTCACCCTGAGCGTTTTGCGCGGACTCAAATCCGTTGAGCAGGTATGGCCCACCGGCGGCGAGGTAAGTGGCGTCGAACTCGTCGTAGATATTCGAGCCGGTCATCTCCTTGCCAGTGCGGTCGGTGATGCCTTGAATGACTCGGGTGAACTCGATCTGCATCCGGCGAGGAAGGTCGAGGTTGTGCTCGGTCTTGAGCAGGTAGGCAACGCCACCCTTGCCTGATTGGCTGTTGACTCGAATCACGTCTTCGTACGAACGTCCGACATCTTCAGGGTCGATTGGAATGTAGGGGACTTCAAACAGCGACGAGTCGCTGTTCGTCATCGCTTCGAATCCCTTTTTGATGGCGTCTTGGTGCGAGCCGCTGAAGGCGGTGTAGACGAGGTCACCAACGTAGGGGTGTCGAGGGTGCACGGGCAGCTGATTGCAGTATTCGGCAGTGCGGCGGAGCTCGTTGATGTTCGAGATGTCGAGTTCGGGGTCGACGCCTTGGCTGAACAGGTTCATCGCGACATTGATGATGTCGACGTTTCCTGTGCGTTCGCCGTTGCCGAACAGTGTGCCTTCCACGCGGTCGGCACCAGCCATGACACCGAACTCGGCTGCGGCTACACCAGTGCCGCGGTCGTTGTGGGGGTGAAGGCTGAGCACGATCTCGTCTCGCCGCGCAATGTTGCGGTGCATCCATTCGATCATGTCGCCATAGATGTTGGCGGTGCTCATCTCGACGGTGGCCGGCAGGTTGATGATGACGGTCTTGTCGGTTGGGTCGAGTACGTCGATGACTTCGTCGACGATGCGCTTCGCGAATGGGAGCTCGGTTCCGGTGAAGGATTCGGGGCTGTATTCGTAGTGGACCTTGGTGTTCGGGATTTCGCTCTCGAGGTCACGGCAGAGCTGTGCGCCCTTCAGGGCAATGTCGACAATGCCGTCTTCGTCCAGGCCGAACACGACCTTTCGTTGCAGAGTCGACGTCGAGTTATAGATGTGGACGATTGCTTGGGGCGCCCCGTCGATCGCTTCGAAGGTGCGTCGGATCAGGCCTTCTCGACATTGGGTGAGGACTTGGATGGTGACGTCGTCTGGGATCTTGCCCTGTTCGACGATCTCGCGAACGAATTGGAAGTCGGTGTCAGATGCCGATGGGAATCCAACTTCGATCTCCTTGAAGCCCGCCGCGACGAGAGCGTCGAACATCTTGTGCTTGCGTTCGGAGTCCATTGGCTCGATGAGCGCTTGGTTTCCGTCGCGGAGGTCTACCGAGCACCACAGTGGCGCTTCGGTGATCGTCTTGCTTGGCCATGTGCGGTCGGGAAGGTCGACCTGGGGAAATGGCTGGTATTTATGTGCCGGCATTGCCGACGGCTTCTGGTTCGAGCGACTGCTCATGTGGGTGCTTCTCCTGATGGTGTTTTGAACGTACGACAAATCCCGGCGTTTCTGGCGGAATGCCTAGAAAGCCGGGCCCATAAGTCGAAGCTCGAGGAGAAATCTCATGACGTCACCTTAGCGCTCAGCCCGAAGCCACCCTCATGGGGACAGTCCCCATTACAAAACGTCATGGGGACAGGCCCCATTACGAAACGTCACATAGCAGGGTGCTGCAGTGCTCGTTTTGACCAATCATCTAACCGGAGTGGCGCGCGTCACAAAGGTAGGCCAGAATTGGCTCAGACAACTCTGATCAGGGGGCTTTGATGGACGTATCCGTAACCGTCAACGGCAAGACACATAGTCATGACGTTGAACCGCGAACGCTGCTAGTGCACCACTTACGCGATGGAATTGGCCTCACCGGGACCAACGTTGGCTGCGACACGTCGTCATGCGGAGCGTGCACCGTTCACTTCGATGGAGTGTCCGTAAAGTCGTGCACCGTGCTTGCGGTTCAAGCTGACGGAGCCGACATCACAACCATCGAGGGTTTGGCCGCAGTCGCCGAAGCCGAAGGAATCGCGACGGGCGACCAGAACTGGCATCCAATGCAAGAAGCATTCCAGCAGTGTCACGCACTGCAGTGCGGCTACTGCACTCCCGGCATGGTCATGGCATCGACCTCCTTCTTGAAAGAGAACCCGAACCCCACCGAAGAACAGATCCGTGAAGGCTTGGAAGGCAACCTCTGTCGTTGCACCGGCTACCACAACATCGTCAAAGCAGTGCAGAGCGTTGCGGGAGGTGCCTCATGACCGCGGTGATGGGAACCAAGATGCTGCGCAAGGAAGATCCCGCGCTGCTCATCGGCGAGAACAAGTTCATCGATGACATCCACGCTCCGGGCGAATTATGGATGGGCATGGTCCGCTCGACGATGGGCCACGCAAAGATCAACAGCATCGACACCTCCGAAGCCGAGGCAATGCCAGGCGTGACCGCGGTCTACACCGGCGCGCAACTCGCCGACATGGGACTGTGGCTCGCACCACTGCCATGTGCATGGCCAGTCACTGAAGACATGGTCAACCCGGCGCACAACCCCGTGGCAGTCGACGAAGCAAAGCACGTCGGCGACATCGTTGCAGTGGTGTTGTGCAACGACCGTTACGGCGCAGTCGACGCGGCCGAGAAGGTCGTCGTTGACTACGAGCCACTCCCTGCGGTTGGCTCCCTCGAAGCCGCAGTACAGAACGAGGTCATGGCGCACTCGGACCTCGAAACGAACAAGGCGTTCCACTGGCCGCTGATTCCAGATCCGGAAGGAACCGAGAAGGCGTTTGCTGAAGCAGCGCACACGGTCAAGGGCACGTTTGTTCAGCAGCGAATGATTCCGTCACCGATGGAGCCACGTGGCTGTTTGGCAATCCCATCACCTGCGGGTGGCGAGATCACCTTCTACTCGGCAACTCAGGTGCCTCACATTCTGAAGGTCATGATCGCAGCCACTACCGGTATCCCCGAGAGCAAGATCCGCGTGATCGCTCCGGCGGTGGGCGGCGGTTTCGGTGGCAAGCTCAACGTCGATCCGGACGCAATCCTGTCGGTCACGTTGTCGAACCACCTCGGCCTTCCAGTGCGTTGGACCGAGACTCGTTCCGAAGCTGCGGGTTCATCGCATCAGGGTCGAGGCCAGATCCAGCACATGGAAGTTGCTGCTGACGAAGACGGCAAGATCAGCTCGGTTCGCGTGCACATCGATGCCGACATGGGCGCATACATGATGCTCATCACACCTGGTGTGCCGCTTTTGGGAAGCTTCTTATACACCGGCGTCTACGACATTCCGAACCTCGCGTTCACCTGCGACGGGTACTTTACGAACCTGACACCGACCGACGCGTATCGTGGCGCCGGCCGTCCCGAAGCAAGCTATGCCATTGAACGCATCATGGACATGCTCGCTGCAGAGGTTGGCATCACTCCCGATGAGATTCGTGCTCGCAATTACATCAACGGAGGCGAAGCGTTCGAGAACCACGAGGCAGCGTCGACGCTGATTTTCGACTCGGGCCACTACCGCCCAGCCCACGACAAGGCGCTGGAGATCGCAAAGATGGAAGAGCTCCGCTCTGAACAAGCTCGCCGTCGTGATGCTGGCGAGACCAAGCAGCTCGGTATGGGCATGTGCTCGTATGTCGAGATCTGCGGCCTGGCACCGTCACGTGCGCTCGGTGGCCTTAACTATGGCGCTGGCGGTTGGGAGCATGCGACGGTTCGCATGCTGCCGACCGGAAAGATCGAAGTGGTGTCGGGTTCAACGCCTCACGGTCAGGGCCATGAGACCGCTTGGTCGATGATCATCGCCGACAAGATGGGCGTCGATCCGAACGATGTCGAAGTCTTGCATTCAGACACTGCAAAGAGCCCGCTCGGTCTCGATACCTACGGCTCGCGTTCGCTGGCTGTTGGTGGCGTGGCGATTGCAATGGCGGCCGACAAGGTCATCGAGAAGGCCAAGCTGATCGCAGCGCACCAGTTCGAGGCAGCTCCTGAGGATGTCCAGTTCGAAGCTGGAGCGTTCTCGGTTGCGGGCACGCCATCGAAGTCGGTCCACATTCAGGAGCTCGGCTTTGCGGCATTCGCTGCGCACGATCTTCCCGATGGAATGGAGCCGAACCTCCAAGAGCAGGTGAGCTTCGATCCTCCGAACTTCGCCTTCCCATTCGGTACGCACGTCGCGGTTGTCGAGATCGACACCGAAACCGGTCGCGTCGATCTCATCGATTACATTGCGGTCGATGACTGCGGTCATCAGGTGAACCCGATGATCGTCGAGGGTCAGCTTCACGGTGGCATTGTCCAAGGTGTTGCTCAGGCGCTCTACGAAGAAGTCGTGTACGACGCCGATGGAAACATCAACAACCCGTCGTTCATGGACTACCTCGTGCCATCGGCAATGGAAGTTCCATCCATGCAGCTCGACTTCACGGTCACGCCGTCGACCACGAACCCTCTCGGGGTGAAGGGCGCGGGCGAAGCCGGAACGATCGGTTCGGCTGCTGCGGTCATGAACGCCGTGATCGATGGCCTCTCGCTATACGGGGTCAAGGACATGGACATGCCTGCGACGCCGAAGAGAGTTTGGGAAGCGATCAACAGCGCAGGAGGTGCAGCATGATTCCTGCAGCATTTGACTACACGGTGGCAGAGAACGCCGAACACGCAATCCAGCTCCTTGGGGAGTATGGAGACGAGTCCAAGCTGCTCGCCGGTGGGCATTCGCTCATCCCGATGATGAAGTTCCGTTTGGCCACGCCAACCCAGCTCATCGATGTCGGCCGGATCAACGACCTCAGCTACATCAACCAGGTCAACGGTCATATTGCGATCGGCGCAATGACCAAGCACAAGGATCTCGAGACCAGTGATGTGCTGGCCGAGCATTGTCCAATGCTTGCTCATGTGGCGTCGCTCGTCGGCGGACCTTCGGTCCGTCACCGGGGAACGCTCGGCGGCACGATGGCACACGCTGACTCTGCGTCGGATCTTCCAGCTGCTGTGCTCGCACTCGGCGGAACGATCGTGGCTCAAGGACCGAACGGTCAACGCGAGATTGCGGCGACCGACTTCTTCACGAGCTACTTCGAATCGGCGCTCGCTCCAGATGAGATGATCATCGAGATCCGGGTTCCGTCCGATACGGGTGCGTGGAACTATCAGAAGTTCAACCGGCGAGCTCAGGACTGGGCGATCGTCGGCGTAGCTGTTGCCGACGGCGGCAAGGGTGTGGCGCTGGTGAACATGGGATCGACGCCTCTGCGTGCCGGTGCGACCGAAGCTGCCTTGGCCAGCGGTGCGTCCGCAGCCGATGCTGCGGCGATGGCCGCCGATGGCACTGCGCCTCCTGAGGATCTCAACGCCGATGCGGCGTACCGCACGCATCTGGCCAAGGTGCTCACGAAGCGAGCGTTGGAGGCTGCGAACGGTTAGCCCAAGATCTCTCGCCACCTTTGGGGGGTTGGCGGGATAAATGTCGGTCGCCTCTAGAGCGGCCGGCGGTCGAACAGGCTGGTGTGGTCCGGGGGGTCCACGCCAGCCTGTTTTCTTTTTGTCGACGACAAACCGATTGGGGACAGGCCCCATGACGTTTCGTAATGGGGCCTGTCCCCATTGGTCTTTATGCCAATACAGAATCGCACTATGGTTGGGATTTCCCTACCAGGACCTTTTTGTGAAGACGAGTACAACCATCTGAAGTCCCGGACACATTTGTGGTGTCCGGAAGCCGGGTTGAGTCGCGCATCGACTCCCCGCAGCTAGCAGAAAACAATCGGCTTCATTGAAAGGAATAAGACGTTGACTAATACCTTCGACGTTCGCTCTGCCATTCCGGCAGACGCCGAAATGATTAAGCAGTTCGCGCTCGACAACAACATGTTCGAGCTCGACGAAATTGCTGTTTTCGACGAGATGCTCTCGGGTTTCTTTGACGGAACTCTCGGGGACCACTCGTGGATCGTGGCAACCGCCGACGATGGCGGGGTGGTTTCGGCCGCGTACTTTGCGCCGGAGCCCTTCGCCGACCGCATGTGGAACCTCTACTTCATTGCCACCGAGCCGAGTCGGCACGGTGACGGCTCAGGAACAACGCTCATCGAGTACATCGAGGCGCAGTTGCGTCGTCGTGGACACGATGTTGCGCTCACGTTGATCGTCGACACGTCAAGTAGCGACGAGTACGCGCAAACACGAGCGTTCTATGAGAAGAGAGGATTCGTGGAAGAAGCACGGATCCGGGACTTCTTCGGACCGGGTGACGCCAAAGTCACCTTCTGGAAGAGTCTCATCGGCTAACGGAGACGGGGACAGGCCCCATGACGTTTTGTAACGGGGCCTGTCCCCATGACGTTTTGTAACGGGGCCTGTCCCCATGGGCG
>CAYVHV010000050.1:0-19245 GCA_964451305.1 uncultured Acidimicrobiales bacterium
TCGCGTTCTTCACCCGAACCCCTCGATGCGTTGGCTGATGAACGAGCGGCTCACCTTGTGGCGGCGCTCGCCATGTTGGTTGTCGTCATGGCGGCCGGGCTCTTTCTCGCAGGCGTTTTGGGCTGACGGACGAAACTGCGTCACGGACGGACCTTCCTGACTTAGGGTCTAGCGATGGGTTCGTTTGCAGGTTCTGTAGTTCTCGTCACCGGTGCGGCATCTGGAATGGGAGCGTCGTCTGTTCGCGAGTTTGCCTCCCGCGGCGCAACTATCTGTCTGCTCGACCGTGATGAGGTCGGCGCCCGCACGATTGCTGACGAAGTAGGGAGCGACGCTGTCTATATCGGCGATATCTCCTCCAGCGACTTCTGTTTGGAGACGGCCGACGCGGTCGTCGAGCGGTTCGGGAAGATCGATGTGCTCGTCAACGCTGCCGGCACCATCCACCGCGCAGATTCGCTCGGGACGTCGAATGATGATTGGCGACGGGTGATGGGAACCAACATCGACGGGATGTTCTATCTCTGTCGGGCGGTGGTCGCGCACATGGTCGACGCTGGTGGGGGAGCGATCGTCAACTTCGGGAGCATCTGGGGTGGTGTTGCGTCGGCGGGCTCAACTGCGTACTGCGTCTCCAAAGGCGCGGTCCACCAACTCACTCGTGCCCTCGCGCTGGACCATGTGGAACAGGGTGTTCGCGTGAATGCGGTCGCC
The DNA here is from genome assembly GCA_964451305.1 of uncultured Acidimicrobiales bacterium. Taxonomy (GTDB): domain Bacteria; phylum Actinomycetota; class Acidimicrobiia; order Acidimicrobiales; family SHLQ01; genus SHLQ01. The sequence goes on from CAYVHV010000050.1 coordinate 715, forward strand.
CCGGGTGAAGTGCGCACACCAATGCTGTCGGCCGAACGTGAGTCCACTCCGACAGAAGATGAGCTCCAAGCACTCGCCGATGCAACGATTCCAATGAAGCGCCTCGCCGAACCCGAAGAGGTGGCCAAGGTGGTGGCTTTTCTTGCAAGTGACGACGCGAGCTACATGACGGGTGAGATCGTTCACGTCGACGCTGGCTACACCGCTCGCTGAGCGGAGGGCACACAAAATGACGAAAGGGCAACCCATGGCGGTTGGGTTGCCCTTTCTTCAAGATCGTTGGGTTTTTGGATTCGAGGGCGGCGGACCCTCAAAACCCCCAACGGTCCAGCCCTTAAAAAGCTGAGTGCCTCCTCATATTAAACTGAGGGAGTGCTCATGTTCAACCTATTGGCGAAAACTTCGCCACTCGATCAGTCGGCGAACTCCGCAGCTCGAGCGCGTATATAACTCGAGATCGAGAAGGTGATCTCATCGCTCATGGCGACTCGCTCTCTCGTGCTGACCGACGGGAGCGACGCGATCAGAGGCCACGTGCCGTCGACGATCACGATGGTCATTCGTTCGGCAACGTCGGCTGGCAGATTGAAGGTCGAAGACTCAAATAGCGAAAGGACGAGTGCAACTTCGGAGTCACGTACGACGTCGTTCGCCGAGGTTCCGTCCGCATATCGCCACAAGCGCACATGGTCGTAGCCAGCAAAGGACGAACGAGTAATGATGCTGCGTTCCACCATGTCCGAGACGACTCGGTCGAGCTCGTCGTCGGTGATCACCTCTGGAAGCGGCTTCAAGTTCTCGGCCAGCGCCACAAGATACCGATTGACGTACTCGGCAACGAGCGCTTCCTTATCGGGGAAGAATCGGTACAGAGAACCAATCGAGCAGCCAGCTTCTTCGGCGATCTCGGTGTTGGTCGCGCCGTCCACACCCTTGCGAGCAAACAGCGCGTCGGCTGCGCGCATGATCGCGTCGAGCGTTTGACGCGAGCGCTCTTGAGTTGGGGTATTGCGCATTTCGACCACGAGGTCAGAGTAGGGAATCGAACAGTGATGGCACAAGAGACGTAGCGAATACTCGTCGCCGACCAAAATCGGTCCCAAGACTCAGGGGGAGTGTCTTGAGATAACAGTAAGCTTCTCTCTCTGTGAACAGCACGCTTGAAACCCTCGAGGGCAACTTGGTCAAGTTGTCCGTGACCATCGACGCCGACGAGTTCGAACCAAAGCTCGACGCGGCCTACAAAGCCATCTCGAAAGAGGTGCGCATGCCAGGCTTCCGTCCCGGCAAGGTGCCCCGTCGCTTGATCGAACAGCAATACGGACCAGAGATGGCTCGTGAAGAAGCGCTCCGGTCAGCACTGCCTGAGTTCTATAGCAAGGCAGTTGCCGACAACGAGGTCGATGTCATTGCGGCTCCCGAGATCGACATCACCGGCGGTCAGTCCGAAGGTGACGTGAGCTTCGACGCTGTCGTCGAGGTTCGCCCCGTCATCACGGTGTCCGGATACGACTCGATCAAGGTCGAGATTCCGTCTCCGCTCGTCAACGACGAAGACCTTCAAGAACGTCTCGACTCGATCCGTCGCCAACACGCCGAGCTCTCCGGCGTCGACCGTGCTGCAGCCGACGACGATCACGTCACCATCGACATCAAAGCCGTCATCGACGGCGAAGAGATTCCAGGGCTCACCACCAGCGACTACGACTACATCGTCGGAACGAACGCTGTTGGCATCGAAGACATCGATGCGAACCTCGCAGGCGCAAAGGCCGGAGACGAACTCACCTTCACCGCCGATCACCCCGATGAAAGCCAAGACACCGAGATCGAGTTCGAGATCACGGTCAAAGAAGTCCAAGAGTCCGTTCTTCCAGAAGCAGACGATGCATTCGCACAGCTCGCCAGCGAGTTCGAAACAATCGACGAGCTCAAGGCCGACCTTACGAGCCGTCTCGAAGACGTCAAGCGCAACCAAGCAATGCAGGCGCTCGACGAGAAGACCGGCGAGGCGCTCGCTGCGCTCGTCACCGACGACATCTCCGAAGCCCTTCTCGAAGACGAGATGGAGAACCGTGCCCAAGACATGTCGATGCGCATGCAGGCACAAGGCATACAGCTCGAGCAATACCTCCAGATCACCGGCACCTCACCAGAGCAGTTCCGTGAACAGCTCCGTGAACAAGCCGAGGTCAGCGCACGAGTAGACCTTGTCCTCCGCGCTGTTGCAGAAGCTGAAAAGATCGAAATTTCCGACGATGAGCTCGATGAGGAACTCCGAATCCTGTCGACTCAGCTCGATCAACCGCTCGACACGATCCGCGAACAATTGGATGCTGCGGGTCGACTCAAGCCAATTCGGTCCGACATGAGAATACGGGCCGCGCTCGAGTGGGTTACCGAACGAGCAGAAATTGTCGACGAAGACGGCAACGAAATCGATCGAGATCTTCTCGAACACGACCATGACGATGCTGACCACGGGTCAGAGGAAGAGTAAATTCAGATGAGTCCAGTCATTCCAAACGTCATTGAAAAGACTCCGCACGGCGAGCGTCCGTCGGATATTTTCTCCCGCTTGCTTCGTGAGAACATCATCTTTCTCGGTACGCCGATCGATGACATGGTCGCGAACGTGATCTCCGCACAGTTGTTGCACCTCGAGTCCGAAAACCCCGACCGTGACATCAACATCTACATCAACTCACCAGGTGGCGACATCAACGCATTGTTCGCCATCTACGACACGATGCAGTACGTGAAGCCAGATATCACCACGATCTGCTTCGGACAGGCCGCATCGGCAGCAGCGGTTCTGCTCGCAGCCGGCACCCCCGGCAAGCGCCTTGCACTCAAGCACTCACGCATTTTGATCCATCAGCCCTACTCGGGCGCACAGGGCCAAGTCTCCGATATCGAGATCGCAGCGAACGAGATCAACCGCATGAAAGTCTCTCTAGAGCATGTTTTGGCGCACCATACGGGCCAAACTCCGGAGAAAGTTTCGGCAGATACCGACCGAGACTTCGTAATGACCGCCGACCAAGCTAAGGAATATGGGATCATTGACGAGGTCATCGACAACAGGGACACTGTAGATACCTCAGGGCCCATAAAGGCCGTCGAATAATCGTCCGACAACTTTGTCGTACCGAAACAGATTTTAAACCGGGAGAACCAGCGCGTGGCCAAATTTGGTGAAGGGGGAGAACTGCTCAAGTGCTCCTTCTGTGGCAAGTCACAAAAACAGGTGAAGAAGCTCATCGCTGGTCCCGGCGTCTACATCTGCGACGAATGCATCGATCTCTGTAACGAGATCATCGAAGAAGAACTCGCCGAGGCGAGCGACATCGACTTCACCAGCCTCCCAACTCCGTCGGAGATCCACGAGTTCCTCGATACCTACATCATTGGTCAGACCCACGCGAAGAAGATCCTCGCCGTTGCGGTCTACAACCATTACAAGCGCGTCGAATTTGGGGCGAACCTCGATAACGAGGTCGAACTTTCCAAGTCGAACATTTTGCTCGTCGGGCCTACCGGTTGCGGCAAGACATTGCTCGCACAGACGCTTGCTCGCATGCTGAACGTTCCGTTCGCCATTGCTGACGCAACCGCACTCACCGAAGCTGGGTACGTCGGTGAGGATGTCGAGAATATCCTACTGAAGCTGCTCCAAGCAGCCGAGTACGACGTGAAGAAGGCCGAGACCGGCATCATCTACATCGACGAGATCGACAAGGTTGCTCGCAAGAGCGAAAACCCATCGATCACCCGCGACGTTTCCGGCGAAGGTGTTCAGCAGGCACTGCTGAAGATCCTCGAGGGAACCACCGCTGCCGTTCCGCCACAAGGTGGACGCAAGCACCCGCACCAAGAGTTCATCCAGATCGACACCACCAACGTGCTGTTCATCTGTGGCGGCGCCTTTGCTGGCATCGAGAAGCTCATCGACCAACGCGAAGACCGCGGTGGCGTCGGCTTTGGTGCAAGCATCGCGAAGCGCAAAGAACGTGACGACCTCGGCGACGTGCTCACCCGCATCCGCCCAGAAGACCTCATCAACTTCGGACTCATTCCAGAGTTCATTGGCCGCCTCCCAGTCGTGGGATCTGTCGGCAACCTCTACCGCGACGATCTCGTACGAGTGCTCACCGAGCCAAAGAACGCACTGATCAAGCAGTACAAGAAGTTCTTCGAGTTCGAGAACTGCGAACTCGAGTTCACCGACGAAGCGCTTGCAGCGATTGCCGATCAGTCGCTCGCCCGTGGCGTTGGCGCCCGTGGCTTGCGTGCGGTTCTCGAAGAGGTGCTCCTCGCAACGATGTACGACCTGCCCGGACGTGAAGACGTCAGCAAGGTCATCATCACCGAAGAAGTTGTGCTCGAAGGTGTGCTGCCGACCTTGCATCCGGCAAAGCCACCGAAGAAGGGCGACGAACGCCCAAGTCGCGCGGCTTCATAGTCCCTTCGGGGAGCGCTCAATCGCCACGCAGGCTGTGCGCCGGAGGCGGCGTTGCATGTTGTGTTGCATTCATAAGTCGACGAGCGGTTCCGCCGGGATTTTCATCCGTAGGCTCACGGTATGAGTTTTCCTGAGGCACTTCGGTATCTAGATTCCCATATCAACCTCGAGGCTCGTGCCGGGTTTTTCGAGGATCTATCCCTGGACTCGATGGAAAAGCTCATGGAACTCTCCGGAGATCCACACCGAGCATTCCGAACAATCCACGTGACCGGAACGAACGGCAAAGGCTCGACCGCGACCATGATCTCGCGGTTGCTCATGGCCAACGGTCTGCGGGTCGGTCGATACTCCAGCCCACACCTCTCGTCGATCACCGAACGCATCGAGATCGATGGCGAACCGGTCGGCCGAGATCTTTTTGCTGAAGAAGTACTATCGCTCGCTGCGGTCGCCGAGATGTCCGAAGTCCCTCCCAGCTACTTCGATCTGCTCACCGCCACGGCATATCGAATCTTTGCCGCAGAAGCGGTGGAAGTCGCCGTCATCGAGGTCGGGGTCCTCGGGCGCTACGACGCCACCAACGTCATCGACGCCGACGTGGCAGTCGTAACCAACATCGGCACCGACCACACCGACCAGCAAGGCGATTGGAGACGCGACATCGCCAAAGAGAAGGTGGGCATCGCCAAGCCCAACTCGACACTCGTCGTCGGCGAAACCGACCCCGACCTGCGCGACATCTTTGAAGGCGAAGGGGCATCGTCGGTGCTCTTTGCAGAGAACGACTTTGAGCTCATGGTCGATCAGCCAGCGGTCGGGGGACGCCTCATCGATCTACGCACACCTCGGGGCTTGTACGAAGAGGTCTTCCTCTCGGTCCACGGCAGTCATCAAGCCATGAACGCGTCGGTAGCGCTCACCGCCACCGAAGAGTTCTTTCAGGCAGCCCTACCCGACGATGTTGTGGCGGAGGCATTTGGCGAGCTCATCCTCCCCGGTCGAGTCGAGGTCGTCGACAAAGAACCGACCATCATCCTCGACGGGGCACACAACCCGGAAGCTGCCGATGCGCTGAGCCTGACGCTCGCCACATCGTTTGCTGGTCCCTCGCCCCGGGTGTTTGTGCTCGCTGCACTCGAGCCGCGTGACCCGGCCGTGTTTATCGCCGATGTCGGCATCGGCCCCGGCGACTACGTCGTGGCCACTCCGGTCAACTCGCCACGGTCCATTAGCCCGGAGCGAATCGCCGAAGCAGCGACCGATAGTGGCGCCACCGCAGAGACAGCCACCGACACCGAAGAAGCGGTCGACCGGGCACGAATACTCGCCGGCGTGGAAGGAATGGTCATCGTGACCGGGTCGCTCTATGTCGTTGGTGAAGCCCGAGACATATAGGTCATCGGCTGGTCGGCTAGGTTCGGCTCATGCGGGTATTTGTAACGCACAATCCAGAAGATCTCGATGCCTACTACGGCCGAGCACTGCCTGAGCTCGACAAGATCGCCGACGTCATCCTGAACCCGACCAACCGCGATCTGTCGACACCAGAGCTGATCGAGGCGGCTGCTGGCTGTGACGTCATCGTTGCGCACCGGGCCACCCCTGGTGAGGCTGCTGTTTTCGAGCAGCTTCCAGAGTTACTGGGCTTCCTCCGAACCGCCGTCGATATCAGCACGATCGATGTCGATGCGGCCAGCGCAGCTGGCGTGCTGGTTGGCCAAGCGGACAAGAGCTTCGTGCCGTCGACGGCAGAACTTGCACTCGCGCTGTTGATGGATACGGCTCGTTGCGTCTCAGCGTCGACGGTCGACTATCAGAACGGTGTGCAACCGCCCCAACGCCCGGGTCGCCAGCTCCGCGGCCAGACCGCCGGCATCATTGGCTACGGAGCGATTGGCTCGTACCTCGCCGAGCTGCTCGTCGGCATCGGCCTCGACGTACTCGTCACTGACCCTTTCGTTTCCGATCTTGCCGACGGGATGCAACGCGTCGAGCTCGGCGACCTGCTCGCCAGATCAGACGTGGTCTTTCCGCTGGCGCCAGCCATCCCCGAAACCCATCACCTCATCGGGCCGAAGGCCCTTGCAGCCATGAAGCCCGGAGCGACGCTCATCAACGTTTCGCGGGGCGAACTTCTCGATGAAGATGCCGTGGCTGCAGCACTCGAATCCGGCCATCTCGGCGCCCTTGGCATGGACGTCGGCATGGCGGCTGACCAACGCCCCAACGAACGGCTTGCCTCGATACCGGGTGTGGTTGCGACCCCACACCTCGGCGGACTAACACCCGAAAACGCAGACGCGCAAGCGGCCAGCAGCGTCGAACAAGTCGCTGCGATGATCGCCGGAGAAATACCGCCGCGATCGGTAAACGCCGACCGAGCGTCGAACCTGATGGGTTGGTGGGAGCAGCGTTGATGGGTGCAACCGATACCCATATGCACTTCTACGACGATCGGTATCCAGCCGCGCCCGCCGCATCGATTCGACCACCGAACGCCAGCGTGGCCGACTACGCAGCGGTCCAAGATGCGCTGGGAACAGAACGAGTCGTGGTCGTCCAGCCCACCACCTACGGGCTCGACAACCGCTGCCAGCTCGAAGCGATGGCTCGCATCGGCCCGACCGCTCGGGGGATCGTCGTCATCGATGCTGACGTCGAAGACTCGACCTTGTGGGACTACACACACCTCGGGGTTCGGGGCGCCCGGTTCCACATGCTGCCCGGTGGAGCCGTTGGCTGGGACCAGCTCACCCCGGTAGCAGAACGCATTGCGAGCTTTGGCTGGCATATCCAATTGCAACTCGACGGCCACGAGCTGGCGTTGCACCTCGAGCAGCTACTGGCGTTGCCATGTCCGCTCGTCATCGACCACGTGGGCCGGTTTATGGGCCCGGTCGAACCCGACAGCGAAGCGTTCGCCGTATTGCTCGACCTCGTCGACGCTGGAGCCCATGTGAAGCTCTCAGCGCCATATGAATCAGCGAAGGACCCGAGTCATCGGTACGAAACCGTGACCCGATGTGCGAACGCACTCGTCGAGCGGGCTCCAGGACAAATGCTGTGGGCATCGAACTGGCCACACCCCGGTCAGACGAACCCGCCGTCAAACGACGACCTGCTTCGGCTCCGCGATGAGTGGCTGCCGACCCCCGAACTACACGACCAGGTTCTTGTTACCAACCCTGCGTTGCTCTACGACTTCTAGCCCGAACATCCACCGACTTTCCACGAGGAGAACAACCACCATGCCAGTCGACCCAAAAGCAGCTCCCGACGCCGAGTATGCGTCCTACCCGTCGCTCGTAGATCGGACGGTACTGATCACCGGCGGTGCCGACGGTATTGGTTCCGCGCTCGTCGAAGAGTTCGCCAAACAGGGCAGCCGGGTCGCGTTTCTCGACGTGCAGGTCGACAAAGCCGCCGAGACGATCGCCCGTTGCGAGGCGCTTGGGGTTTCGCACACTCCTGTCTTTACCGACGTCGACCTCCTCGATATCGAAGCGACGCAAGCAGCGATCGCCGCCGTCATCGAAGACTTCGGCAGCATCCAAACGCTGGTCAACAATGCGGCCAGCGATGACCGGCACACGTGGGAGGAGATCACACCCGAATATTGGGATGACCGTCTCAACACGAACCTGCGCCACTACTTCTTTGCAATCCAAGCGGTTGCGCCACAGATGCTCGAAGCCGAACACGGCTCGATCGTCAACATTGGATCGAGCAGCTATCAGATCCAAGAGGACCAGTTCCCCGGTTACGCCATTGCGAAGTCGGGCGTCGAAGGCATTACGCGCACCATGGCCCGAACCTTTGGGCCCTACGGGGTTCGCATGAACACGGTTCTACCCGGATGGGTTGTGACCGAGCGCCAGTTGGAAAAGTGGTGGGACGAAGAAGGGGAAGCGGGGACGATGAACGACCAAGCGATCAAACGCCGTATCTACCCACGAGAGTTTGGGCAGATGGTGCTGTTCTTGTCGGCCGACGACGGCGCTGCCTGTACCGCACAAGAGTTCCTCGTCGACGGCGGGCGACGCTAGGGGAGCTATGCCGAGCGGGGCGCCGTCAGGAAGATCGGAATCTTCCGGTGCGGCGCCTTCTCTTGGTACTCCTCATACGGGGCGTAAACGCTGACGGCTCGGTCCCACCAGGTGTCGTACTCGTCTCCGTCGATCTGGCGGACGGTCGTCTCGTACGGCTCTGGTCCGTCCTGCATCATGATGGTCGGGTCGGCTTCGAGGTTGAAGAACCAGCCCGGGTGCTTGGGATCGCCGCCCTTCGACGCGACGAGCGCATAGACGCCATCGTGCTCAACACGCATGAGCGGGACCTTGCGGAGCTTGCCTGAGTTTCGACCCACCGTGGTGAACACGATGATCGGAATGCCGGTGTCCATGAGCGTGTTCGCCCGCTCTCCGCCGGAGGCTTCATACTCCGCGACCTGGTCGGCTACCCACTGCCACGTGCTCGGCTCATATTCAGCGTTGATGTCCATGCCGAGGAGCTTAGGTGTATCCGGTCCATTCCGACCGCAGCAGGTACACTCGTCGGCTATGAACCGCACTTTCGTACTCTGCAAGCCCGACGCTGTCGAACGAGGCCTCGCCGGCCGAATCGTTACCCGCTTCGAAAACAAAGGGCTCAAGATCGTCGCCGCTGAACTGCGCACCGCCGACTCTGACACCCTCGACGCTCACTACGCCGAGCACGTCGAGAAGGGCTTCTACCCAGACCTCAAAGCGTTCATGAGCCGAGGTCCGGTGCTCGCTATGGTGCTCGAAGGGCCTGAGGACACCTTTGCAATGGTTCGTTCGATGATGGGCGAGACCAACCCCGCAACCTCACCTCCAGGAACGATCCGAGGCGACTTCGGAACCGAAATGACCGAAAACCTCGTTCACGGCTCCGATTCCAACGAGTCCGCAGCCCGCGAGATCGGGATCTGGTTCCCAAATCTGTAGCTGAATCGGCGGCCAAGTACTGGCCACCGATATTAATTTGAACGCACTCCGAAGTCGCCCGCCCACCTTGTGTGTCTTTGATTTTGCAACTCTGTTACAGATCTGGCTAGAGTCACGCAGGTGCACGGGTACGGACCTTCCGAACCTGTAAATGTTGGAGTGTCATGGGCGACGGGTTGTCACGATCATTTGCGAATTTCGGATCGCTATCCGGTCGCGATATGGCGGTCGATCTCGGCACGGCCAACACGCTCGTCTACGTGCGCGGTGAGGGCATTGTTCTCAACGAACCGTCGGTTGTTGCAGTAAACATTCAGACCGGCGAACCGCTCGCCGTCGGGGCTGAAGCAGCTCGCATGATCGGCCGCACACCGGCCAATATTCAAGCGGTCCGCCCCCTCAAAGATGGCGTCATTGCCGACTTCGATATCTGCGAAAAGATGCTTCGCTATTTCATCGAACGCGTTCACCCTCGGAAGTGGGCTCGCCCTCGTATGGTCATCTGCGTCCCATCGGGCATCACCGGCGTCGAACAACGCGCGGTGCAAGAAGCGGCCGAGTTCGCTGGCGCACGCAAGCCCGCCTACATCATCGAAGAGCCAATGGCCGCAGCGATCGGTGCTGGCCTCCCGGTGCAAGACCCGTACGGCTCGATGATCGTCGACATCGGCGGTGGCACCACCGAAGTTGCTGTCATCTCGCTCGGTGGCGTCGTCGCGAGCCAGTCGGTCCGCGTTGGCGGCGATGAACTCGACGACTCGATCGTCCAGTACGCCAAGAAAGAAGAGAGTATCGCGATCGGTTACCGGACCGCCGAAGAGATCAAGAAAGCGCTCGGCTCGGCGTATCCGCTCGAAACCGAAATGCAGGCCGAGGTGCGCGGGCGTGACCTTGTGACAGGGCTTCCAAGGACGATCCAGATGACGAGCGTGCAGATCCGCGAAGCACTAGCTGAGCCGGTGTCATCGATCTGTGATGCGGTCAAGGTCACCCTCGATCAGACGCCGCCAGAACTCGCAGCGGACATTATGGAACGGGGCATCTGCCTCGCTGGTGGCGGGGCCCTCCTGCACGGCCTCGCCGTGCGCATCCACGACGAGACCGGCATGCCCGTGTTCGTCGCCGACCGACCACTCGACGCCGTTGCGCTCGGGTCTGGCCAGAGCCTTGAAGAGTTCGACTCGCTTCGCGGTGTGCTGTTCAGCTCGGGCAGCATCTAAGAGACGTCTATGGTCGCCCCCCAACATTCGGGGCGTCGGCGAGTCACGCTGGGATTGATCTTCCTGGCGGCAGCCACGCTCATCACCCTCGACTTCCAAGCGTTCGGCCCGCTCGGCACGATCCAGAGTGGTGCTCGCGAGGTCGTGACCCCATTTCGGGCGGGTGGTGAACGACTTGTCTCGCCGATCACCGGCATCTGGGAGAACGCCACCCAAGTCGATGACCTTCAGGCCGAGAATGCGGCCCTCCGTGCAGAGGTCGATGCGCTTCGCGGCGAACTGGTTCGGTCCGGTATTGACCGTGCGGACTTTGAGGCCCTGCTCGCGATCAACGGTATTGAAGAGTCCACGGACCTACCGCTCGCACTCGCCCGTGTCCGCACCGGCGAGGTTGGCAACTTCAGTACCGGCGTGATCGAGATCGAGCTCGGAAGTCGGGACGGCGTGCAGCGCGACATGGCGGTCATTACCGCCGCTGGCGTTGTTGGCCGTGTCGAGCAGGTCGACCGAACATCGTCGTCGGTTCGGTTGATCTCCAGCCGTGACTTCGTGATGGGCGTCGAAGTCGCTGGCGAAGTTGGTTTGGCACGCGGGACAGGTTCGCCCACGACGATCGAGATCCCCCAGGGAATCGGCAACCGCGCCACCATCGAAGTTGGTGACCCTGTCACCACGACAGCGAGCGATCGATCGCTCTTCCCACCAAACCTTGTGATCGGAACGGTGAGCCTCGCCGTTCAGAACGAAGACGCGTCGAACCAGACGCTCAGCGTTGAGCTGGCCGCAGACCCGACCGATCTCCGTTTCGTGAGCGTCGTGCTCGTGGAACCCGGCCTCGATGAAGAAGCCGAGGCCGAGCTGCTCGAAGCCGAAGCCGAAGCCGAAGCTGAAGTCGCGGAAGAGGTCGAGGCTGCTGAAGACGTAGAGGCCACCGAAGAAGTTGACGTTGAGGTTCTCGACGCATCTACCGAGGCAGATCAGTGACCACCAAACGTTTCCGGACCCTCGTCGTCCTCTTCGCGCTGGTCGTGCTGCAGGTATCGCTGTTCGCTCACGTTCGTCCCTTTGGCATCGCCCCCGATGCACTCCTGGTCGCAGCGTTGGTCGGCGGCATTATTGGCGGCCCTGACTATGGAGCGCGCAACGGCTTCGCTGCTGGACTGTTGCTCGACCTCGTCATCCCCGGTGCGTTCGGGCTCGCTGCTGGGGTCTATGCCACCTTTGGCTACGGCATTGGATTCATCTCGCGTGGCATCGACTCAGAAGACGCTCGGGTGCTCCCGGTACTGCTCGCGATCACGTCCTTTCTCGCCACAGGAACCTATGGGCTTGGGCTCGGTGTTCTGGGTTCAGAACAGTTTGTGGAGTGGGGCCTCCTCGGTATTGCAGCAGGTGTTTCGTTCTTCTCTGTCCTTCTCGCTATCCCGGTTCGAAACGCCTACCGCTGGGTGGTCGCCGACCCCCACGGGGTGGCGCGTACCGAACCGGCCCGAGCCGTGGTGAACTAGCACGATGCGAGCATCGATCGCGCTGGAGGCGCGCCGCTGATGGAGGATACGAGTCGGCTCCGACTTCGGGTTCTTGGCGTTGTCGCGTTCTCGCTTTTCGTTGCCCTCTTTGGCCGCCTGTGGTTCTTGCAGGCCCTCGAATCGGAGAGTTTCGAGGTCACGGCGCAAGCCAACATCACCCGCACGATCCGGACGCAAGCGCCCCGAGGTCAAGTCCTCGATCGCAACGGCCAGGTGCTCGTGGAGAACCGTCTCTCGACCATCGTGACGATCAACCGCGACGAACACGTGCAATCGCTCGAAGCCATGGGATTCGACACGGTCGATGCCCGATCAGAGTTCCGCGAAGAGATGTTCGGTGACCTCGCCCGCGAACTCTCCCAGTCGGGCCAGCTCACAAAGATCGCCGATCTCGAACGGGCGTTTGACGATCCATCGTTTCTCGACTTCGACGACATCCCAATCGCTCGAGATGTCGACGAAGAACTCCTCATCTTCATCGGCGAGCGACCCGATCGGTACCCGGGTGTCGCTGTCGATCAAGACGTCGTGCGCAGCTATCCGTTCGGTCAGAGCGCAGCGCACATCTTGGGCTACGTCGGTTCGATCACCGGCGGCGAACTCGAAAGCAAGGCCGGGCTCTATCTGATCGATGATCCGAACAGCGACGACCCAGCGGATCTGATCGAAGATCCTGACGGCAAGCAATACCGATCCAACGACGAGATTGGCAAGCAGGGGATCGAAGCGTTCTTTGAAGATGACCTCCGAGGTGTTCCCGGCACGCGAGAGTTCACCGTCGACAACGTCGGCAACCTCGTGGAGACGATCAGCACGATCGAACCTCGGCGCGGCTCCGATGTGCAGCTCACGATCGATATCGATCTGCAGGTACGGCTCGAGTTCGAACTCAAGCGTGCGCTCGACCTCGCTCGGCTTCAAGAGGCCGGACCTGACGAGGCGCCGTTCAACGCTCCCGCCGGCGCAGCGGTGATCATGGATCCCCAAGACGGGTCGATCTTGGCGATGGCCTCATACCCGACCTTCGATCCGGGCGACTTCATCGACGGCATTAGCCAGACCCAGTTCGACGAGCTCAACGATCCGCTCGCGCAGCAGCCGTTGCTCAACCGGGCGATCAGCGAGATCTACCCGGCTGCATCGACCTTCAAGCCGTTCACGGCGATTGCAGCAGAACTCAACGATGTCTTTGGTTGGCAGCACGTCGAAGAGTGGGATGTCCCCACGTCGGACCCTGGATACTGGGACCTCATCTCGTGTAACCAAGACTTCTCCGGAGACGTCGCCGGTGCTCTGGCCAGCGGGTGCCGCAAGCGCAACGCAGGCGATGCACAGCTCGAAGGCGTCGACCTTCAACACTCGATCACGTTCTCGTCGGACACCTACTATTACAAGATCGGTGAGGCGTTCTGGATTGCGAGCGATGACGAAGTCAACCCGGAGGGCATCCAAGATGTCGCCCGCGACTTCGGCTTTGGTAGCCAGCTCGGCCTGCAGCTCTCGGGGGAGAGCGGCGGATTGATCCCCGACGCACAGCAGCTCGCCGACCGTCACGAAGCAGCGCCCGATTTGTTCCCACGTGGCGAGTGGGGGCCTGGTGACAACACAAACCTCGCGATTGGCCAGGGCGAGGTTGCCATTACTCCATTGCAGCTCGCCAACGCATACGCCGCGCTCGCCAACGGCGGCACGGTCTTCGCACCGAACATCGCCCAAGCGGTCATCCCTCCCGAAGGTGACGATGAGGTTGGCGCGATCGAGTTCGGGCCTCGCGTGCTTCGCGAGACCGAGATCCCAGCGGCCATCGAACAAGAGATTCTCGACGGGCTTCTCGGCGTGACCCTCCAAGAAGGCACCGATACCACTCGTCCGGGCGGAACGGCCTTCGCTGCGTTCAACGAACCTGACCGGGGCGGTATCGATTTCGATCTGATCAACTGGCCCGTGGCAGGTAAGACGGGAACCGCCGAAGTCCTCGGCCGGGCCGACAACTCGATGTTCGTCGGATTCGGACCATCGGGCTCTCGCAGCTTTGGCACCTCGATCAACGAACCCGAGTTCGTCATTGCAGTCATTCTCGAAGAGTCCGGCTTTGGTTCACGCCAAGCTGCACCGATGGTGGCTCGTCTCTTCGACGCCATCGCAAACGACGAGGTGGCTCCGGCCCTCACCCAAGAAGAGATCGACACGATCTACGGCGTCGATGAGATCACCGACCTTTCTCAGCTCGAGGACGCAGCCGAGAATGAAGCCGCCGCAGAGAACACTGGTGCGGCGGGAACCCCAGCGGCGAACATCACCGGGGTGGGGCGATGACAGCATTGCGCGCCGGAGTCGCCGGCTTCACCGAACGAGAAACCGACGGCGCGCTCTGGAAGCGCATCGATATTTCGATCGTCTTGGTTACTATCGGCATGCTCGCCATCGGCCTCGTCACCGTCTTCTCGGCGACGAGGGGAGTGGTAAACCCCGAGACCGACGTTGCCGACACGAGCTTTCTCGAACGCCAGCTGATCTTCGTCGGAATCGGAAGTTTCCTCGCCGCGATCGTTACCGGAATCGACTATCGAAAGACCCGAGCGTTCATCCCTGTCATCTATGCGGTGACGGTCGCGTTGCTGATCGGATTGTTCTTCTTCGGCTCCGAGTTCAACGGTGCGACCTCGTGGTATTCGTTTGGGTTCGTTACCGTCCAGCCATCCGAGTTCGGAAAGCTAACCCTCATCGTTGCATTGGCGTCGTGGTTTAGCTCGGTGAGTAGTCGAGATGGGCTGCCCTTTGTGAACGTCATGTTGGGCCTCGGCATCGCAGGAGTTCTCGCTGCGCTGGTGCTGCTCCAACCCGACTTCGGAACCGTCATGGTCTATGCGGCGATCGTGGGCGGCATTGCGGTCGTGGCCGGTATTGCGCTGCGCCACGTCGCTGCGGTGCTCGGCATGGTGAGCCTGGCGATCTGGCTGATGGTGCAACGTGACTTCGTGCAGGGATATCAGATCGAACGTTTCACCGCATTTGTTGACCCGGAGAACGCAGATCGGTTCAACGTCGACCAGAGCGAGATCGCAATCGGCAGCGGCGGGCTGACCGGCCAGGGGCTGTTTCAAGGCACCCAAAACCTCAGCTCGCTCGTCCCCGAAAAAGAAACCGACTTCATCTTCAGCGTTCTCGGCGAAGAGCTCGGGTTTGCAGGAGCGGGGGCGCTCCTTGGTCTCTATGCGGTGCTGTTGCTACGAATTTGGCGAGTAGCACACCTCGCCGAAGACGAATACGGCCGCCTCATCTGCGTCGGCGTGTTCTCGATGTTCCTCTTTCAAGCGTTCCAAGCGATTGGGATGAACATGGGAATGATGCCGGTCACAGGTATCCCGTTACCCCTGATTTCTTTCGGTGGTTCATCGATGTTGGCCAGCCTGATGGCGCTTGGTCTCGTGCAGAACGTTCACGCGCACCGGTTGCGCTGAGTCGAGTATCTGCAGCTCAGCGTCAGCGAGGCGATAGAGTTGCGCGTGCAGACCTCTAAGATTTTGTGAGGTCACACCCGCATCCCAGTGCAATACGTGCGCTGATGCCAACAATTTAGGTGAAGATGACCCTCGATCAAGCCACAATGAAGCAGGCGTTCCTCAAGGAGAACGTCGCGATGGCATGGACCCTGACGGGCATCGAGGCCAAAAGTTTTGAAATGCCCGGTCCCAGCTGCCCGAATGCAGCCACCGCGCGTTCCGCGCATCCATTGATGGGTGCGTCATGAGAAGGGAAAGACATGTCCGACGATCACGCGGGAGCAGACCGCGAGGCAGCCAAAAGCGCCTCCGGCAGCTCCAGCTCCAGTTCTAGCTCGCAAACACGCGCCCAGAGTGGCGAAAGTAAACCAGAAACAACTGCCCGGAAGCCACAAATTGGCGACTCTCGGCCCGCGCCCGTCCGAACTCCAGTTGCAGATGCCAAAAGCGGCTCCAATGGAAACTCTGGGAACAACGGCAACGGAAATAACGGTAACGGCAACAACAAGGGCGGCGGCGGTGGACGTCGTCGACGTCGCGGCGGTGGTGGTGGCGGTGGCCAAAAGAACGGCGACCAGAACAACCAGCAGCAAAAGAATCAGCGCAACGACAACTCTGACGGCGGCAACAACAATTCTGGTGGAAACAACAATTCTGGCGGGAACAACTCCGGAGGCGAAGGTGGCGGCCAGAAGCGTCGACGTCGTCGTGGAGGCCGCGGTCGAGGCGGGGGCGGCAATGGTGGGGGCAACAACCCCGCTCAGCCAGTAACCGCGCTCACCGGCGACGCCGTCGAGCTCGACGAAGAGACGCTCGCCCTTCGTAAGGGTCGCGAGCGCAACGGTCGACCAGCGGGCCGATACATGATGTGCGTGTCCGTTCGAGAAGAAGCGACCCAAATCGCGGTCCTCGAAGGACGAACGCTGATCGAGCACTATGTGTCTCGCCCGAGCGATGATGTATCCCAGATCCACGGCAACATCTACAAGGGTCGAGTCCAGAACGTCCTTCCTGGCATGGAAGCAGCATTCATCGACATCACGACGCCGAAGAACGCTGTGCTGTACCGCAGCGACGTGCGCGCGAAGGGCAGCGAGAACCGCAGCACCAAGATCGAGCAACTCCTTCGTTCCAAAGAGAACATTCTCTGTCAGGTCACGAAGAACCCAATCGCCCACAAGGGCGCACGCCTCACCCAAGAAGTGTCGCTTCCTGGCCGTTTCGTCGTGCTGGTGCCGAACAGCGATACCTATGGCATCTCGAAGCGCCTGCCGGATAAGGAGCGTAAGCGCCTCCGCAAGATCCTCGACCGCGTGAAGCCAAAGGGTGCCGGAATTATCGTCCGCACCGCTGCGGAGAACGTGACCGAAGACGAGATCGTCAACGACGTGAAGCGTCTAGCCGACCAATGGGAAGCAATCGAGAAGCTCGCAAACGCAAGCTCGGGCCCCGCCATGCTCTACCGGGAGCCAGAGATGGCTGTCCGCGTCATCCGCGAAGAGTTCAACAAGGAGTACCGCGGCATCATCATCGACGACCGTGCGCTCTATGAAGACGTCAAGGGCTACGTCGAATCCATCACGCCAGCGCTTGCCGATCGAGTGCAGTACTACGACCGCGACGCCGAGCCGCTTTCGCTCTTCGAACGCCATCACGTCGCCGAACAACTCCGCAAGGCAGTCGACACTAAGGTCTGGCTGCCATCGGGTGGTTCGCTCATCATCGAGGGCACCGAAGCGCTCACAGTCATCGACGTCAACACGGGCAAGAACGTCGGAAAGTCGAGCCTCGAAGAAACCGTCTACCGGAACAACCTCGAAGCTGCCCGAGAGGTAGCTCGCCAGCTTCGGCTTCGAGATGTCGGTGGCATCATCGTGATCGACTTCGTCGACATGGAAGTCAAGAAGAACCGCGAAGAGGTTGTTCGAGTCTTCCGAGAAGCGTTGGCCCAGGACAAGACCCGAACCCAAGTGTTCGATATTTCCGAGCTTGGCCTCGTCGAGATGACGCGCAAACGTATTGGTGAAGGGCTCGTCGAGTCCCTGTCCAAGACATGCGAGACATGCGAAGGCCCCGGTCACATCCTCGACGAAGCACTGCTCGATATTTAGAAAACGCAGACACAACGATACGGAGCTCCCACATGTCGCAGGACGAGGTTTCAGCCGAAGCGACCGACTGGGTTGCGAGCAACTGGAGCCCGGACCTGACGGTGGGCGAGTGGTGGACGCTGCTCGCCGACGCTGGGTACAGCCACCCGACGCTTCCAGAAGCTGCGGGCGGGCGTGGGTACTCGCGTGCGGAGAACCGTGCGCTGCGCCAAGCCATGGCGGACGCTGGAACGCTCGGGCCTCCGAGCGGCCTCGGCATGATGCTGGCAGCGCCAACGATTGCCGCTCATGGCACCCCCGAACAGATCGACGCTCACGTTCGTCCGATTATCACCGGAGCCGAGGCGTGGTGCCAGCTGTTCTCCGAACCCAACGCGGGGTCTGATCTTGCGAGCCTCCAAACGAGCGCGATTCGTGATGGTGACGAGTTCGTAGTCAACGGTCAGAAGGTCTGGACATCGGGAGGCAAGATCGCCGACAAGGGAATGCTGATTGCTCGCACCGACCCGACGCTCGCAAAGCATGCGGGAATCTCGTGGTTTGCATTCGACATGCACCAGTCCGGTGTGGACACAAGGCCACTCACCGAGATGACCGGTCGGGCGATCTTCAACGAGGTCTTCATCGACGACGCACGAGTTGCCGCTGTCGACCTCATCGGCGATGACGGCAACGGGTGGCGTATCGCCAACGACACGCTCACGTTCGAGCGGATGAGTCTTGGAGCCAATCC
>CAYVHV010000051.1:0-17527 GCA_964451305.1 uncultured Acidimicrobiales bacterium
GGCTTGCACCGCTGCGTCGATGTCATAGGAGGGGTCGTCGATCGCAGCGGTTATGAGCTCGGCTTGTTTCTCGGAACGGGCGAGCGCCTCGGCGTAGGGCATGGTCGAGAACATGACCATGTTGTAACGAGGGCTGATGTGTTTGGGATGCCGCTGCTCGAGTTCGAGCGCAAGTTCGCGTTTAGCGAGATAGTCCGGGTCGACGACTCCCGAACGCATCTCGACGTAGTTGTTCAACGCCATGTGCGCAATTGCGTCGCCGTTCGGTTTGCGCTCTGCTTCATATGCGGTGAATGCCGAGTGGAGATCGTCGGGAGAGTTTCGCATGTGGCGGTCGAGTGCCCGCACCGATTCGAGCGCAGCGTTCATTCCCTGACCGTGGAAGGGCACGATGGCGTGCGCTGCGTCACCCACGATGACCGCTCGACCCGCTTTGCTCCATCCCGACGCCCACAGGGTGCCTAGCGAACCGGTCGGGTTCTCGGCGAACTGAGCGGCGAGGTCGGGAACCATGGTCGCAAAGTGTGGGAACTCGTTCGTGAAGAAGTCGTCGACGTCCCTCGATGTCGTGAGTTCTGCGAATGTCGTCTTCGGGGCGAACAAGGTCACCGTGAAGTCGCCCTCAGGATTCGCGAGTGCGATGAGCATGAAGTCGCCTCGGGGCCAGACGTGGAGCGCGTGCGGGTCGAGCCGGTGTGAGTCATCGGGATTCGCTGCCAGCGTGAGCTCTTTGTAGTCGTGATCGAGCCATTGCGTTTCAAAGGTGGCATCTCCGGATGCGGCGATGGCTTTTCGGACTCGCGAGCCGGCGCCGTCAGCGCCGAACAACAGGTCGAACGATTGGCGACGTCCGGAATTGAACGTGAGGGTCGACGACTCAAAGTCGACCGATTCGAGCGTCTCGTCAAACTCGATCGTGACCTTGCCGGTCGCTTCAGCCGCGTCGAGCAAGATGGCGTTGAGGTCGCTTCGAGAGACCGAATGAATGACCTCTTGAGGTGTCGAGCCGTATGGCTGAAGTTCTGGTGTGAGATCTCCGGGCGTGTGAATCATGCGGCCACGCATCGGGATGGTGATCGCGTCGACCTTGTCGATGACGCCGACGTCGACCAGCGGGACGATGCCTCTCGTCGCAAGGGCGAGGTTGATCGAGCGGCCCGAGTCGATGTTCGCCCGGCGCAGGTCGGGGCGGCGTTCATACACGGTGACGTCGTAACCCTGACGTGCGAGGTAGATCGACAGCAGCGCTCCTGCTTGACCAGCGCCGACGATCACGGCGGATGCGCTCATGACGTCTCCTCGTTGAGGATTTTGACGAACCGGTCGATGTCCTCGAACGAGTTGTACAGCGGCACAGGCGCGACACGGATCACGTCGGGTTCGCGCCAATCACAGAACACCCGAGCGTGTTCGAGTGCCTCAAAGACCGATCGTCCGTTTCCGTTCGTCACCTGGAGGGCGAATTGGCAGCCGCGTTCTGACAGCGCTGGGGGAGTGACGTTGCGAACCCGGCCGTCGAGCGACTCGGCGAGCCGTCGATCCAAGTACTGGATCTGGAGTTCGGACTTCTTTCGAAGTGCGGGCATACCGCCCGCTTCAGCGATGATGTCGAGGGATGCTCGGAGGGTCGCGAGCGGCAGGATCGGTGCGTTCGATAGTTGCCAAGATTCAACGGTCGGCATCGCATCGAATTCGTTCACCATTTTGAAGCGGGTCTCGGGGTTCGTTCCCCACCAGCCGGTGAACTTGGGCAGGGTTTGGTCATCGATATGGCGTTCGTGCACGAATACTCCTGCGACGCCTCCGGGTCCGCTGTTGAGGTACTTGTACGAGCACCATGCGGCGAAATCCACATCCCAGTCGTGCAACGCCAATTCGACGTTGCCAACCGCATGGGCGAGGTCGAAGCCGGCCTGTGCGCCAACGCGATGGGCCGCTGCGGTGATCTCAGCCATCGGCAAGACCTGACCCGTGTAGTACTGGACTCCGGGGAGTAGCACGAGCGCGAGCTCGTCTCCGTGGATGGAGATCGCATCGAGGATGTCTTCGAGACGCAGGGTCTCTTCCCCGGCTCTCGGGGCGACCGTGATGAGCGATGTTGCGGGTTCATAGCCGCGTTGGTCGATCTGGGACTCTGCCGCGAAATGATCCGACGGGAATGCTCCGGCCTCGATCAACACCTTGTGTCGCTGCGGGGTGGGGCGGTAGAAGCTGACCATGAGCAGGTGCAGGTTCACCGTGAGGCCGTTCATTGCAACGACCTCGGTGGGGTGGGCCCCGACGATATTCGCGAGCTGGTCGGTCACGAGTTCGTGGTAGTCCTTCCATGCCAGATCGCCAGTGAAGTGGCCTTCCACGCCGAGCGAACTCCACCGATCGAGCTCGGCGTTCACGAGGTCTCGGGCGGTCGTCGGGAGCGCTCCCAGCGAGTTGCCGACCAGATAGATGCCATCGGGAAGCTCAAAGCGTTCGCGGAACGACGCGAGCGGGTCGGCCGCGTCGAACTCGGCTGCGGTTTGTGACGCCGACGGAGAGGCGTTGCTCACAGCCGCCCATCCTTGCCCGCGTGCAGCGTGGCGCACGTCGGACACGTGCGAGCCTCGATGTCGTCATTGAACGCCGCGAAGAGTGCGGGAAGGTCTTTGTCGATCTCTTGAACTTGAAGTTCGACTCGGTGAACCTTGTTCGCGCAGTTCGTGCATGCCCATTCGAAGCCGTCGAGTTCGCCGATGTCGCGTTGATACTCCACGACGAGGCCGATGGATTCTGGGTCTGGCCGCTGGGGTGAGTGTCGGAGGTGAGGGGGCAGGAGGTAGACCTCACCCTCCCGGATCGGCATGTCGACCGGATGGCTTCCTTCTTCCCAGAGCACGAGGTTCATGTCACCTTTGATCTGGTAGAAGAACTCTTCACGAGGGTCGTCGTGGAAGTCGTTTCGTTCGTTACCTCCTCCGACGATCATCACGATCATGTCTGCCTCTCGCCAGATCTGTTTGTTCGCAACCGGGGGAGTGAGCTCCTCGCGGTGATCTTCGATCCATTTCTGGAGGTTGAAGGGGCGGCGCTTGGTCGCCGGTGTCGGGTCGTACGTGCTCATTGCTGGGGCTCGCTTTGGCGTTCGATTCTTCTGGTGAGTTGTGTGAGTTCTTCGACGAGGGAGGTCAGGTCTCCGGCGTTGGCCAGCGCTTCGGCTTCGAGGCGTTGGGCTTCGGCGATCAACTCGTTGGTCATCTTCGCGCCTTTGGGTGTAATGGCGGCGATACGTTGTCGTTTGTCTTCTGTGCCAGGGGAGCGGGTGACCAACTGCTGTTCTTCGAGTCGTCGTAGCGCGTGCGTCACCGTGGGCTGAGGGCTGAGAGACGCTTCGGCAAGGTCGAGAACCGACAGTTCTCCAAGGTCGAGGAGGACGGCGAGCAGTCTCCATTCGGACCGTGCGACCCCACGCCGCGTCAGCACCTCGTAGAAGGGGGCGGACAACGTTTGGTCGGCGCGCCGCAGGACGTACGGGAGGTATCCATCGAGGAAGTTGTCGTTGCTAGCGGGCACATCGGCACAATATATTCATACGAATATGTAGTCAAGCATTCGTCCGCGTTCGGGCATGCTGAACGAGCGCGGTGGGTTGCCGTCAGTAGCAGGTCGATCCGGCCCCAGACGAACGAGCGCAATGAACAAGATGACCGAGCGCGATGAACAAGATTGAGATGAGTAGGAACAATGGGTAAGAGCACATCAGGCAAGTTCGACCGGGACATGAACTACATCCCCGACCGCATCACCGTGGATGGCGAGGATGGATGGCCGCTCGAGGCTGGTCGCTACCGGCTCGTCGTCGCCCATGCATGTCCGTGGGCGAACCGCTCGTTGATCACCCATCGCCTCCTCGGTCTCGAGTCAGCAATGTCGGTCGGTGTCGCCGGCCCGTTGCACGACGCGTCAAGCTGGAACTTTCACCTCGACCCCGATGGTCTCGATCCAGTCCTCGGCATCCACAAACTGCAGGAAGCGTTCTTCAACCGCTTCGAGGACTACCCCCGAGGCATTACGGTGCCGGCAATTGTCGACATCGAATCGACGAGCGTCGTCACGAACGACTTTCCGCTGATCGAGGAGGATCTGTCCAAGGAATGGTCAGCATTTCATCGAGAGGGAGCGCCCAACCTGTGGCCAGAGGAGCACCGTGACGAGATGGAAGAGCTCTCTGATCAGATTTTCCATGACGTGAACAACGGCGTGTACAAGAGCGGCTTTGCCTCGAGCCAAGCAGCACACGAGGAGGCGTACGACGCGTTGTTTGCCCGGCTCGACCTCCTCGAAGAGCGCCTAACCACTCGGCGGTACCTCGTCGGCGACTCGATCACCCAAGTCGATATCCGTCTCTGGACGACGCTCGTCCGCTTCGATGCCGTCTACCACAACCACTTCAAATGCAACCGAAACAAGCTGACGGAGATGCCAGCGCTCTGGGGCTACGCACGAGACTTGTTTCAGACCCCTGGATTCGGCGACACGATCGACTTCGACAACATTAAGGCCCACTATTACGAAGTTCATACAGGCATCAACCCCACCGGCGTCACCCCGAAGGGTCCAAATACTGACGGCTGGGTAACCGCCCACGGCCGCGAAGCCCTCGGTGGCAGCCCCTTCGGCGACGGCTCTGCGCCGGTGTGATCGAGTAACCTTCGAGGCTAGTGACTACGAATCTGTTGATGTCGGGAAGCTGCGCGCCGCGTCGAGGGTTGAGGGCGGTATGACACAGAAGGCTCAAGGGCCATCATCGGCGCTTCTCACCGCGCTCTTCGGCGTCTTGGTCGTCTTCACCGGCTGGGCATTTGCGACCGGTGATGTCTCCGACCTCGCCGTCGAGGCAGGCGTGCGAGCAGACCCGAGCGAGGTCTACGACCCGGTCGCTGCAGGAGAACCACTCCCAGAGGGCTTCCGTCAGTTGTTGCCCCGCGACGGCATTCCACCGATCTATGACCCCACGTTCGTGTCGAGCAACGAATCACCGTGGGCTGCAGGTACCGAGGTCATCGGCGTCACGATCAACGGCGAATCCAAGGCCTACCCGGTGAGCTTTCTCAACGGTAGGGAACTCGTCATCGACGAACTCGGCGGCGAACCCATACTCGTCAGTTGGTGACCGTTGTGCGCAACGGCGATGGTCCATCGCCGCCAGTTGGGAGACGAAACCCTGATCTTTGGCGTCCACGGCGCGCTATGGGGCAATGCAATGACGTGGTGGGACCACGACACCGGAAGTGTTTGGAGCCAGCCCACAGGCGAAGCCATCGCCGGACCGCGTAAGGGCGAACGGGTAGAGCTACTCGCATCGGAGTTCACGACGTGGTCCGCGTGGCTCTCAGAGAACCCTGACTCGCTCGCACTCGATGCCCCTGGAGGTCCCTCGGGATTCGATCTCGGCGAATTTCATATCGTCGTCGACTTCACCGAGGAAGCTCGGAATTATCCGGTCCAAGACCTTCGTCGTGTCGGGGTGGTCAACGACGTCATCGCAGGTGTGCCGGTCGCCGTGGTGAGTAACCCGAGGAACCCACAGAGCTGGGCCGTGTTCTCGCGACAGGTCGGGAACGACCTCGTCGAACTCGTCGTAGACGGTGATGTCCTTCGAGACACGATCACCGGCACCACGTTCGACCCGGCCCGAGGATTGCCCCTCGGCGGGCCCATCACCGAGATCATGGACATCTTGCCCGGGATCACGTCATTCCCTGGCGATGTCGAGACGTTCTGGCCGCATGCAGAAACGTGGCAGCGATGATCGCGTTGAAGACCTTCTTTGGGCTGCACCCGCAACGGTGGCGCACGATCACGCCACAGATGTTCTTCGTCGGCGCGTTCACCGTCTTTGGCGCATCGGTGGTGCTGGCATTCAATCGTTTCGGCGGGCTCGTCTTCAACTCTCCACAACAGTTCGCGCAGATGCTGCTGTTCGGAATTTGGGGTTGGCTGTTCCTCGGCACCGGCATTTGGGTGGCTGGGCGCATCGTTGTCGACAAGGTCAGCTCGAACGCAGATCAACCATCGCTCGTAAAGACACTGACGACAGTCGGCTTTGCTCACCGTCCTGTGTTAATCCTCGGGGCGGTACTTTTCATCAGTGCCGGGCTGTTGCAGGTGACCGGCCCCGGCCTCGTGGTGGCGGTCGTTGCCTTCGGCGTTTGGTTTCCAGCGCTGCTGACACTGTCGGTCCAACACAGCCGTTACATCGAGCTACGAGACGCATTGGTCGTCGTCGTCATCCCCTATGCGATCTGGCTTGCGGTGGTCGGCCGACACCTCCTCGGCCAGGTCGCTCACCTCTTGTAGGTAAGAAGGCACCCTTCTTCGGCTGCGGCGCTCTAAGATTCAGAGATGTTCTCGTTGCCAGTTGGCAGAAGCGCGTTGGCCTTTGCAGAGTCATCGGGGGAGGCGAGCCTTTCCGATCTGCCGGTGACGATCATCATCATCGTGTTCATGCTGATCTTGAACGCGCTCTACGTCGCCGCCGAGTTTGCGACGGTGGGAGCGCGCAAGTCCCGTATCCAGACCGAAGCCGAAGGTGGCAACAAAGCAGCCCAGAAGCTCTTTGCCATCGTCGACGACCACGTGGCCCTCGACAACTATGTTGCGACCTGCCAGGTGGGCATCACCCTCTCCAGCCTCGTCGCAGGCATCATCGGCCAGCGACGCCTGACACCATTGTTCGAACCAATCTTTGGTTCGGGAAGCCAGATCTTCTCGATCTTGCTGGTCTTGTTGATCGTTACCTCGCTGCAGGTGGTGTTTGGCGAGTTGCTCCCAAAGACTGGAGCGTTGCGATACGCAGAACGAATCGCGATCGCCACCTACCGGCCAATGGCCATCAGTCAGACACTGCTCCGTCCGCTCGTGGCGTTCTTCAACGGTTCGGCGTTCGCGATCATGCGGGTATTCCGCCTGAGCGCTGGCGACCACGGCCACAGTCACGTGCATTCACGGGACGAACTCCGAACCCTCTTCAACGAGAGCGCCGCTGGGGGTCTTATCGACACCACCGAGCGAGACATGGTCGAGGGTGTGCTCAACGTCGAACAGCGGCTGGTTCGCGAGATCATGACGCCACGCCGTCGACTGGTGGGGATCTCCGCCGACGAGACGCTCTCGGGCGCATTGGCCCGAATCGTCGAAACCCCTCACAGTCGGTTCCCAGTGTGGGCCAAAGACTCCGACGACGTGCTCGGAATCGTGCATCTGCGTGCGCTCTACCTCGGGGCACAACGAGAACCTGATGCGCTCGTCACAACGGTGACCCGTCCAATCCTCGAAGTCACCGAGACCTTGAGCGTTCCAACGCTTTGGGAGCGCCTCGACGACTCCGATCAGCATTGCGCGTTCGTGATCAACGAGTACGGCGACATCGCCGGGCTCGTCACGATCGAGGACGCGGTCGAAGAGGTCTTTGGTGAAGTGCGCGACGAGTTCGACGTCGACCCCGATCCAATCGTCGTCGAAGATGGCCGAGTGTCCATGTCTGGTGAAGTTCTCGTCGAAGACGTCAACCGACGCTTCCAGATCGAGCTGTCAACAGACGACGTCGACACCGTCGGGGGCCTGATCTGGCACGAGCTCTCGAGGTTGCCGAACGTCGGCGAACAGGTCGAGCTTCCGGGATGTCCTGTGCCGTTCCGAGTCGATGCCACCGACGGCAACGCCATCGACCGTGTGAGCTTTCCCGAACCCAGCCTCCCAACCGCCGACAGCGGGGAGGTGAAGTCGTGAACGGTCTGATGAACAGTGCGATCTTCGCCGCGGAAGCTCCGACCGAGATCACGCTCGTCGGCAATATCGTTCTCCCAGCGATCGCGATCATTGTGTTGGTCGTTGTCAACGGCCTCTTCGTCGCCGCCGAGTTTGCACTCGTCGGTGCGCGAGTTGGCCGTCTCGAGGCGTTGGCCGAGCGCGGCAGCGGCGCAGCCCAATGGTTGGCCGACCTGATGAAACGCCATGCGGGCAAGGACAGCTACATCGCGGTGGCACAACTCGGAATCACCTTGGCCTCGATCGGCCTTGGTATGTACGCCGAGCCAGCGGTCGCAACGCTTTTGTTCGGTCCGCTCGAAGGAATTGGGCTTTCCGGTGCGATCGTGTCGACGTTGAGCTTTGTGATTGCGCTCAGCATCATCACCTACCTTCACGTGGTGCTCGGCGAGATGATCCCAAAGGCGCTCGCATTGCAAGCTCCCGAGTCGGTCAGCATCAAACTCAACCCGGTGATGCGTTTCTTCAGCACCTTATTTAAGCCAATGGTGACCGTCCTCAATGCGATCGCTTTTGCCCTGATGCGGATGCTGCGAATTCCAGAACCCGACAAGGCAGCATCGCTGTTCACCAGCGATGAGCTAGCGATCGTCACCGAAGAATCGGCCGAGAGTGGCCACCTCGGCGAACTCCAGCGGGACATGATCCGCAACATCTTCGAACTCGACGAGCGCCCTGCCGAAGAGATCATGATCACCCGAGCCAACATCGTGGCGATCGACAAGACCGCATCGGCGAGCGACATTGCCGACGTGATCGCCTCATCGGCTCGCAGCCGGTACCCGGTGATCGACGGCGATCTCGACCATGTCGTCGGCATGCTCCACATTAAGGACTTCATTCGCTCGAGCCAGATGGGCACATATAGCTCGCTCGATGAAATCTTGCGTCCGCTATCGGTGGTTGCAGCACGGACAACCGCTGAAGACCTGCTCGAAGACTTCAAGCGCGGGCACGGGCACGCAGCCATGGTGGTCGATGAGCACGGCTCGACCGTCGGGTTTATCTCGCTCGACGATGTGATCGACGAGATCATGGAAGACGACGACCACGACTGGTTGCTCGAAGATGATGGAGCCCAACTGCTCGCAAACGGTGAGGCGCCGCTCTTCGAGGTTCGTGAAAAGCTCGGTGAGTCGTTTGCCCCTCACGACGATGTCGTAACCCTCGCCGGCCTCGTACTCGATCACACCGGCGAGCTCCCCGCGGTCGGTACCGAAGTTTCCCATGGCGACTTCACACTGACCGTCATCGCCGTCGACGGCCGCAAGATCGAACAGGTGCGAATCTCGCGTCCCGTGACCGCATAGCTTCGGGCTACAGTCGTCAACGGACGGGTCAACGAGGGACAAACGCAATTGACGCAAGATACAACGACAGCGGAGGTACCTGAGGGCGGGGTCTTGGGAACCTTCGGTGGGGTGTTCACGCCGAGCATCCTGACCATCCTCGGGCTCGTGCTCTTCCTGCGCGTTGGCTTTGTCGTTGGCTCGGTCGGCCTCGTACAAGCGCTGCTCATCCTCGCGATCTCGACATCGGTATCGGTGCTGACCAGTATCTCACTGGCCGTTGTCGCGACGAACATGCGGGTTCGTGGTGGAGGCGAGTACTTCCTCATCTCACGAACGCTCGGTATCGAGTTCGGCGGCGCCGTCGGCGTCGTGCTCTACCTCGCTATCTCGGTATCGATTGCGTTCTACGCGATTGGTTTCGCCGAGGCGGTCGTGGTCGCGCTCGGAAGCGATTCGGCGTTACTGACACAGAGCATTGCCGCGCTGTTGGTCTTGCTGCTCGTCGGAGTCGCTGCGGTCGGCGCTGACCTTGCGACGCGGCTTCAGTATCTCGTGATGACGCTGCTGATCTTGGCTCTTGGATCGTTCTTTGTCGGCGTCGTCGGCGACTTCGACGCGGGCATCTTCGCCGACAACGCGACGAGCGGCTCCGGTGATGTTGGCTTCTGGGAGGCCTTTGCGGTCTTCTTCCCGGCGGTGACTGGCTTTAGTCAAGGCGTGGCGATGTCGGGGGACTTGCGAGAACCGAGCAAGTCGATCACCCGAGGCACGTTTATGGCGGTCGGGCTTTCGACAGCGATCTACGTGGGCGTCATCATCTTGATCGCCGGTGTTGCCCCAGCTGCAACCCTCGTCAGCGACACGACCACGATCATGGGCGACGTCTCGCTGGTCGGCTGGACGATGCTCGTCGGTGTTCTTGCCGCAACCCTGTCATCGACCTTGGCGTCGGCTCTCGGTGGTCCCCGTGTGCTGCAACGGCTCGGCGAAGACCGGGTCCTCCCACGGCTCGAGTTCTTCGAGGTCGGGTCTGGTCCGACGAACAACCCACGCCGAGCGCTCGGACTATCCACCATCGTTGCGCTGCTCACCGTCGCCGCAGGCGACCTCAACGCGATCGCCCCGGTGATCTCGATGTTCTTCCTGGCCAGCTACGGGCTGATCAACTACGCAACCTTCTTCGAGATCCGAGCCGGCGGCACATCGTTCCGACCTCGTTTCAAATGGTTCGATGCCCGCCTGAGTGCCCTCGGCGTTCTGATGTGCGTCGTCGCGATTCTTGCGATCAACCCGGTCACCGGTCTCATCGCTGCGTTGATCTTCGTGGCCCTGTTCAACTACCTGCGCAACCGCGACACCCCGGATCGTTGGGTCGACAGCTCCGGTTCGCATCATTTCAACAAGGCCCGCCAGCACATCCAGGCCATTGGTGAAGAGCCTGCCAGCAACCGCGACTGGCGTCCGAGCATCCTCGCGTTTGTCCCGCGCGACCCCGACACGCGCAACCGCATGATTCAAATGGCGTCGTGGCTCGAGGGTGACTCGGGGTTCCTGACCGCTGTTCGCATGATCGAAGGCACCGGGCCGAGGCTGCGTCGGCGCGTCGACGAGATCGAAGTCGATCTGGCCCGCGAAGTTGCTCGGGTCGCTCCTGGGGCATTCGCTCGTGCGATCTTGGTCGAGAATGCCGAGATTGGTGTGCAGACCCTCGTGCAGTCCCACGGCCTGGGCACGGTAAAGCCCAACACGAGTTTCTTCGGTGTCCGAGACCTTCGAGGAAGCGATGAAGAGCAACAGGCCTATGGGCGAATGCTCCAAGGGGCGGTGCGATTCGGTACCAACGTGGCGGTGCTCAACGTCGGCGCGCATGCGTGGGAAGAGTTCGAGGCGACGCCCCGGAAAGAACGCACGATCGCACTCTGGTGGTCCGACGATCAGGTCGGCCAGTTCATTACGTTGCTCGGCTGGCTCTGTCAGCGCGACGAGGAGTGGAAGGACGCGTCGATCATCGTCTACGTACCGCCGACCGATCATGAAGATGAGGTCGACCATGTGGCGCAGATCCTCGAGGCTGGCCGGATCGACGCCGAAGTGCGTGAGGTCGAAGGCACGCCAGCAGCGTTTTCCGAAGCAATGGGCAGCGCCACGATGGCCATGGCTCCGCTTCGAGTGCGGCGCGGGAAGGCCATCGGCCCCTTCGAGTCGCCCCTCGGCATGTTGCTCGAAAGCTTGCCGCTGGCCGTGATGGCATTGGCAACCGAAAACGTCGAGATCGACGCCGAGGCTGACGATGGCGGCTATGCCGAGTATGCAAAGGCCGTTGAACAGGCCGAGGCAGCAAAGAAGTGGGCAGCGGATCTCGACAACGAAGCAGCAGTGCTAATGGTCAAAGCCGAGAGCGCTCGCCAGGAACTGGCTGCTCTTGGCGATGACGATCCGCAGGGCAATAGGGCGAGCTTGCAGGCGTTCTTCGAGGAAACCGATGCGTCGGCACGCGCCGCATATCGCAAATACGTCGATGCGCGGTCACGGTGTCGCGTGCTCGAACAGCAGGTCGAAGAACTCGACCCTGCTCGGTTGGCGCCGAGCGCTGACCCATCCATCTGGCAGAGTTCATCGACCGCAGGTGAGAACAGAGTAAAGTCGTAACACTCGAGTGTTGTGAGGATTGCCGATGGCCGGTGGACTAGTCGGATTGCTAGATGACGTCGCGGCGCTGGCCAAGCTCGCCGCCGCTTCAGTGGATGACGTGAGCGCTGCCGCAGCGCGCGCCAGCGCTAAGGCCGCTGGTGTCGTTGTCGACGATGCCGCAGTCACGCCCGCGTACGTGCAAGGTCTGGCAGCCGAACGCGAGCTCCCGATCATCAAGAAGATCGCAACGGGTTCGCTTCGAAACAAGCTTTTGTTCATCACGCCGGTCGCCCTGATCCTGAGCGCAGTCGCGCCGACGCTCGTCGAGATCATCCTGATCTTTGGAGGATTGTTCCTCTGTTATGAGGGAGCGCACAAGATCTACCACAAGCTTGCTCATCACGATGATGACCATGACACCCATGCTCCGGCCGCAGCGCTCGGGCCAGAGGCTGAGGCAGAGACGATCAAAGGCGCGGTTCGAACGGACTTCATTCTGTCGGCGGAAATCATGGTGATCTCATTGAAAGAGGTCATCGAAGAACCGCTATTGCAGCGAACGGTCATCATGATCGTCGTAGCGGTCTTCATCACGCTCGTGGTGTATGGCGTCGTCGGACTCATCGTCAAGATGGACGACATTGGCCTCCGGATGATCGAACAAGATAACGAGGCCTCCCAAGCCACCGGGCGCAAGCTCGTTTCTGGGATGCCCATTCTGTTGAAATGGCTCACCGTTGTAGGTACCGCAGCAATGCTGTGGGTAGGCGGCCACATCCTCATCGTCGGCGCTCACGAGCTCGGTTGGGATCCTCCATATGATGCGTTGCTCGCCGCTGAAGACTCGGTACATGGAATTGCCGGTGTCGGTGGCGTCCTCGGTTGGCTCGTAAACACCGGCCTGTCGGCGGTTGTGGGCCTCATCGCAGGCGTTCTCATCGTGGCGGTGACCTCGCAGTTTGCGAAAGACGGCGATCACTAGGCCACTGCACCGGCTACCCGGAGAGGCCTTCGGGAACGTACACTCGCCCCATGTCAGTCGTTCGCTTTTCGGAGCTCGCGTGCTTCGTGATCGGGGCGATTTTCTTCGCTGGGTGTTCGGGTTCTGACGCAGCGAGTTCGGTGCAGGTCTTTGCGGCCGCGTCGCTCACCGATGCGTTTACTCAGTTGGAAGCAGAATTCGAGGCAGCGAATCCCGGTGTCGATGTCGTTGTCAACCTCGGCGGCAGCTCATCGCTTCGAGAACAGATTCGAGCGGGCGCACCCGCAGACGTCTTTGCTTCGGCAAATGAGCAGACGGTCGACGTGCTCGCTGACGAGGGCCTGCTCGGTAGCGAACCCGTCATCTTTGCCACAAACTCGCTCGTGCTCGCCGTCCCAATTGGGAACCCAGCAGATGTCGTCGGGGTCGAGGATCTGCAAGATGATGCGCTGGTCGTTGGATTGTGCGCCCCCGCGGTGCCATGTGGAGAACTCGCGATCGAGACACTCGAACGCATCGGCGTCGAAGCCAGCGTCGACACGAACGAACCGGACGTTCGGGCGTTGCTGACCAAGATCGAGATTGGCGAGCTCGATGCCGGGCTGGTGTATCTCACCGACGCCTTGGCATCACCCGATGGTGTCGAGTCGATCGGCATCGGCGTGCAGGAACCACCCGTTACGAGATATCCCGTCGTGGCGCTCGCCGATGCGCCCAACCCCGATGGTGCAGAAGCGTTTGTCGACTTTGTCCTATCCGCAGAGTCGAGCGGTGTCTTTGCCTCCTTGGGGTTCGGAGCACCACAGTGAGTCGTCAGATCACGGGTAGATCGCCTCGGGTGCTCCTGGTGTTGGGCGTGCTCGGCGCGCTCGTCTTCGTCCTGCCGCTCGTCGGTCTCGCCGTCCAGACACCGTGGTCGAACCTCGCCGAGCTGATCACCGCCGATACCGTCACCGATGCACTTCGGATCTCGGTGATCACCTCGACCATCGCTGCTGCGATCTCGGTCGTCCTCGGCGTGCCGTTGGCGTGGATGCTCGCTCGTGTTGAGCGCCCCGGGATGGGAGTGCTGCGCTCGGTTGTCACGTTGCCGATGGTGCTCCCACCGGTGGTCGGGGGAGCGGCGCTGTTGTTCGCCCTGGGCCGACGCGGCTTCGTTGGCGAACCGCTCAACGAGGCGACGGGGCTGCTCCTGCCGTTCTCTATCTGGGGTGTCATCCTGGCAAACGTCTTCGTCGCGATGCCGTTCCTTGTGGTGACCGTCGAAGGAGCGCTACGCAATGTCGACTCAGATGTTGAGAAGGCAGCTGCATCGTTGGGAGCGTCGCCACTACAGGTTTTTCGACGCATCACGCTCCCTGGCATTGCGCCGTCGCTTCGAGCGGGGGTCGTGCTGGCGTGGGCGCGAGCGTTGGGCGAGTTTGGGGCGACGATCACCTTTGCCGGAAATCTTCAAGGCCGAACGCAAACGTTGCCGTTGGCTGTCTTCGTGGCGCTCGAGTCCGATCGTGACTCGGCTGTCGCCATCAGTTTGGTACTCGTCGTTATCTCACTCGTCGTACTACTGACGATGAGAAACCGATGGTGGGGACGGACATGAGCCAGCACCCGCACGACCTCCACGCCGCAATCACCGTCGAACGCGATGAAGGCTTCACGCTCGACGTCGACGTACGGTTCGATGCGGGCATGACGACGGCGCTTCTCGGACCAAACGGTTCCGGAAAATCGACCTTCATCGGGGCGCTCGCAGGCCTGCTCTCGGCGACCACCGGCAAGATCAGCTTCGGCGACCGAACACTCGACGAGCCGGCCGCCGGAGTATTTGTCCCTACCGAGCAGCGCCGCTCCGGAGTGGTGTTTCAGAAGTACCTACTCTTCGAACACCTCGATGTGCTCGACAACATCAGCTTTGCTGCATCGGTTTCGGGTACGGCGAAGAGCGAAGCGAGATCGGCGGCGCAACGGTGGGTCGACAGTTTCGAACTTTCCGGGCTCGAATCACGCACGCCATCACAACTTTCGGGAGGACAAGCTCAGCGCGTCGCAATCGCCCGGGCCTTGGCGTCGGAACCGAACTTCTTGCTTCTCGACGAACCGCTCGCCGCACTCGATGTCGAAACCAAAGGTTCGTTGCGTCAACTGTTGCGCCGGCATCTCGACGAATACCCCGGCCCTCGAGTGCTAATCACCCATGATCCCGTCGATGCGTTCCTGCTCGCAGACCGGGTGGTGATCATCGAGAACGGGTACGTCACCCAGCAAGGGTCGCCCGCTGAGATTGCCCAACGTCCCGCGACGCCGTACGCCGCAGCGCTCGCCGGCCTGAACCTGCTCTCTGGAACGAACAGCGGAGGCACGGTCACGCTCGACGATTCCGACAGAGTCCTCGCGACCGCCGACACCCAGACCGAAGGTCAAGTACACGTGACCATCAAACCGAACGCCATCGCGCTTCACAGTAGCGAGCCCGAAGGCAGCCCCAGGAACAGTTGGAAGACGACGATCGCGACGATCGAGGCTATGGGCGATATCACCCGCGTGACGTTGGATGCTCCGCTGCGCCTCAACGTCGACATCACCCCGGGTGCAGCGACAGCGATGGATCTGCACGTAGGCAGCGACGTATGGGCATCGGTGAAGGCCACCGAGGTCATGGTCAACCGTTCATAGGTAGTGTCGAGGGATGGAGATCACCTTCGATGCCGAGTTGTACCTCTGGAAAGAGGGCGCCTCGTGGGTCTTTGTGACGCTCTCGGCAGACGACTCCGACGCAATCGATGACGCAACGTCGATGACAGGCGGATTCGGAAGCGTCAAGGTCGAGGTGCAGGTCGGAGACACCCGATGGAGCACCTCACTGTTTCCGAGCAAAGAGGAAGCGGCGTACGTCTTGCCGGTGAAGAAGGACGTTCGCAAGGCAGAAGGTATCGACGTTGGCGACACCGCCACCTTCACGATTGAACTCGTGCACGTGTAGTTCCAGCTACGACGCGCTCGCTCTCCACCAGTTGGCATTGCTGTGGCTCTGCACGGGTTCGAGGCCAGCATCGGCGAACCACGGTGCGCTCGGGCCAGCCTTTACGACAACCCACCGGCGTGCCACGCGACGGGCGTTGGCGACCCATGTTTCGTCGATCGGCGCATCATCGGCCACAGACCGGAGCAACGAAAAGCCCGTATCGGACGTCTTGGGTTCGTCGAACATCGGATCGACGAGCACAACATCAGCTGAATCGCTCGGTGCCGTGGATAGCCACTCCCGAGCATCGGCGAAGACGAGCTCGGTTGGCGCAGGCGCTGCACCTGCAATTAGCGCCACCTGGTTAGTGGCCAATGCCCCATCGGTGAGGCCGAAGTGGCCGAGATGAAACAAGCCAGGGCTCGACTCGAGCGCGGTGACGGCGCCGGTCAGGCCCACAGCCGATGCAGCGACGACAGCATCGCGACCGAGACCGAACGTCGTGTCAATTACGCGATCGCCCGGCTGTAACTCCCCGGCACGGATCAACGGGTCACCCTCGTTCCGGCTGAACGACTTCAACCGGATAAAGGCGGTCCCGAGGTGTGAGGTGAGCGAACCGGCGAGGGACGCGAGCCGCAGCTCGCTATTTGTGAAAACGAGCGCGGCATCGCCCGGGCCGATCATCGCGTCGAACGGCTGGTCACCGCGCTCCCGATACTCGTATCCCCATTGGCCCGCGAACGTTTTGGCCCGTGAGATCGCCTCTGTTCTCGCCTTGTGGCTCGTCGTGACGACGAGTTGGCCGCTACTCAGCGGTGAACTCGCCATAGGCAGCTGCATCCATGAGTCCATCGAGCTCGGAAGCGTCTGCCATCTCTACCTTGAACATCCAGCCCGTGCCGTACGGATCGCTGTTGACCGCGGTCGGGTCGTCATCGAGCGCCGAGTTCACTTCGGTGATCGTGCCGGTCAGCGGTGCAAAGATGTCCGAGACCGACTTGGTCGACTCGACTTCGGAGAGGGTGTCGCCGGTCTTGGTCGACGCTCCCACCTCGGGGAGCTCAACAAAGACGATGTCACCGAGCGCGTCTTGGGCGTAGTCGGTGATGCCGACGGTCGCGATGTTGCCGTCGACGCGTACCCACTCGTGGTCCTGGCTGTACTTGAGGTCTTCTGGGTTGTTCATGTCAATTGCCTTCTTGCTTGCTGTTGATTCGTATGGGTCGGTGAGCGCTTATTCGTAGCTGCTCATTGGAGGGCAGGAGCACTGGAGGTTTCGATCACCGTAGCCGTTGTCGACACGGCCGACCGCCGGCCAGAACTTCGTTGCGTTCAACCAGGGCGCTGGGTAGGCGGCGTGACGGCGGGTATACGGGTGTGTCCATTCGTCGTCCGACACCTCCGCCACCGTGTGAGGGGCGTTGACGAGTGCATTGTCCTCCGCATCGTCATCGCCGGCTTCGATGGAGCGGATCTCATCTCGGATCGAGATCATGGCGTCACAGAACCGGTCGATCTCGGCGAGCGATTCGCTTTCGGTCGGTTCGATCATGAGCGTTCCTGCCACGGGCCACGACATCGTGGGAGCGTGAAAGCCGTAGTCGATCAGGCGCTTTGCAATATCTTCGGCCGATGCAACATCTTTGAAGTCACGAATGTCGATGATGCACTCGTGCGCTACATGACCGCGTGCACCGCGGTAGAGGATCGGGAAGTGCGGATCGAGGCGGGCTGCGATGTAGTTGGCATTGAGGATGGCGAGACGGCTCGCATCGGCCAGCCCGTCCGGCCCCATCATCGCAATGTACGCGTAGCTGATCGGCAAGATCGCTGCGCTGCCCCATGGGGCAGCGC
>CAYVHV010000052.1:0-16336 GCA_964451305.1 uncultured Acidimicrobiales bacterium
CAACACGCAGCCGCTCAACCTTCGGCCGCACAGCCATCGACAACGCAACCATCGGTCACGGTGCCACGGCCTGGCCCCGGCCCGCGGCCGGCGCATCGCCCAGAACTGATCGACCTCGATGCGCAACAACCGCTCGCCGATGACGAACGCCGACGCTCCGCACTGATGTTTGCGGCCATCATCGCGTTGGTCGCAGTCGTCGGTGTTGTGGGCTCACTGTTTCAAGGAGAGAGCGCAACCGTCGTTGGCGGCCCCGCCACCGAAGTGCTCGGCGTCGTCGAGCTCCCAGAAGCAACCGCTCCGACAACCGCTCCAACGACAACGGTCGCCCCCACGACCACGGTGGCACCGACAACGACCACGACCGTCCCGCCAACCACGACGACAAGCACGATCCCGTTGTCCGAGCGCGAGCTCTCCCGGGTCGAGAACGTCTTTGGCAACATCGCACCGAAATCGGTCACCGCAACCGGCACCGGCCTGTTCTTCGCCCAGAACATGATGTACCGCCACTCGGTCACCGTCTATGACGACCAAGGTTCGCTGCTCAGCACCATCGACGACGAAGTCGACCTCGCCGCCTTCGGCATCGAAGACGGTGTCGTCGCCCGAGGTGCCCCTGTTGAAGCAGCGCCGACGAGCGACGGCTCACAGGTGTATGTGTCCAACTACGCCATGTACGGCCCAGGCTTTGGTCCTGAACCCGGCGACGGCTGCAACAACACCGGCTGGGACAACAGCTTCCTCTACCGGGTCGACTCGTTCGGCCTCGAGATCGACCAGGTCATCGAAGTCGGGGCGGTTCCGAAGTTCCTCGCCGTCACCCCCGACGACCGTCTCGTCGTCGTTGCCAACTGGTGCAGCTTCGATGTCAGCATCGTCGACACCGCCCTCGGCCTCGAAGTCGCCCGAATCGACATCGGCCGCCACCCTCGCGGCGTTGCCATCACCAGCGACTCCTCGACCGCCTACGTCACCGAACAAGGCGGCTCTCGCATTGCGGTACTCGACCTCGACGAAATTCGCGAACCGGTCGAGACCCCAGGCACCGGCAACCACGAAACCGACTGGGCAGCCGGCCTCGAAGTCGAGTGGATCAACGACGTCGGCCGAGCTCCCCGCAGCCTCGTCCTCAGCCCAGACGACCAATACCTCTACGCCACGCTGAACGGCGACGATCAAGTCGTCAAGATCGACGTGGCGACCAACACCGTCGTCGCCTCCGTCCGAACCGGCGACGCACCACGGTCGATGGCTCTCTCCGAAGATGGAGAAGCGCTGTACGTCGTCAACTACAACTCCGACACGCTGTCGAAGGTGCTCACATCAACCATGGAAGAAGTCCAAGAACTCGATGTCGCCGACAAGCCAATCGGCATCACGATCGATCCCGAGACATCCGACGTATGGGTCAGCGCATACTCTGGTGTCCTCGAAATCTTCGAAGATCAATAAGTCGCCACATCGGCAGCCGTTGACGACTGGGCGCTCGCCCAACGCCGTCGATAGTGTCGATTCCAACACAGGCAATACCGAAAACATGCTCGGATGGTAATTATGAAATCGAAGGCTCTCCTGGCAATGATGGCGGTCATTGGCTCGATTCTCGCAACGAGCAGCCCCGTGGCTGCGCAACAGACGTGTGGTGGGGAACCAATCACGATCTTTGGCACCGCGGGCGACGACACGATCAGCGGAACGAACGGCCCCGACGTGATCTTCGCTGCTCAGGGCGACGACTTCATTAGCGCGCTCGGCGGCGACGACATCGTCTGCGCTGGCCAAGGTGATGACATCGTTCTCGGCGGCGGAGGCTTCGACATCCTCTTCGGCGCCCAAGGCGACGATCAGCTCTATGCCGCAAACTTCGGCACTTCCCAAGACGCTCGCGCCGACACCCGAGGGGCGCGCATGTTCGGCGGCGCTGGCAACGACGAGATCTACGGATCCGATCGTTGGGACCGCATGCAGGGCGGCGCAGGCATGGACATTCTCTACGGATTCGAAGGCCGCGACTGGATGCGTGGCGGCACCGACCGTGACTTCGTCAACGGCGGACTCGGGATCGATGACCTTCACGGAGGCAACGGCGCAGACCGAATCGAAGTGAACAACGGCGACAGCGTGCGCGGAGGAAACGGCATCGACTTCTGCGTTGTGCGCGGCCAGCAAGAGACCTTCGTGTCGTGCGGTCGAAACCGGTTCGAACCCGGCGCACGTTCGGTCACCTTGGCCGGCGGGGGCGTCGCCCACGATGTTCCACAAGATGCACCATTTGGCTACTACCGAGTGGGCGGCTACTTCGAACTCAACGACGCCGACGGCGCAATCGTCGTCAACGACTTCGTCATCGACTCCGGACCGACGATCGCGATCGTCGACCCACGAGGCACGAGCGTCGAATTCAGGACTCGCGCAACTCGCTTGCAGACCGCCCCTCGAATCAATCCGCTCACCCTCGACGACGGGCGAGCGTTAATTGGCTACGACCTCGCACCGGGAACGTATCGGGTAACTCCAACGGATGCGGTGGGCAGGGGCTCGATGCTCGCACGAAACGGCTTCGGCGACCTGATGGAAGCCGTAAGCTCTGCCGACGGCCCGGTGACCCTCGAAGTCACCGGCGATATGGTCTTCCTCGACTGGACGGGCCGCCTAGAGCTGGTCAGCTAACGGACTCGACGATGGGGACAGGCCCCGCGGAGTTTCCGCGATCTTGCGCAACCGCGACAGCTTGTCGCGGCGTGCTTGCATCGCGTTATCGGAAAGGTGATCACCGAGCCGCGCTCCGAGCGCCATGACGGTGAGCGTCGGATTCGCGAACCCGATGCTCGGAAACGTCGACTTGCCGACGACGTAGAGGTTCTCGTGATCGTGGGCTCGCAGGTTGGCGTCGACCACCCCCAACGTTGGGTCGTCCGACATCCGGATCGTTCCCGACGCGTGATGACACGAGTAGTTCTCGGTATGCCATCGAGATGGGATGCGGGTCATGCGCCCAAACCCCACGTCCTCAAGCGCATCCATGATCGGTGTTACAGCAGTGTCGACAGCGTCCTTGTCTTCCTGGCTGTAGCGCCACGTCGCCCGCAGCTTGCGCCAACCCAGGATGTTCCGCTCTTCGGTCAGTTCGACACGATTCTCGCGGTGCGGCCGTTGCTCAACCATGCCCGCAATCTCGAAGCTCCTCGGCAACGAGTTCGCAAGCTCCTCGTGCCACCAGCCGTTCTCCAGGTTGTACCGCGGGCCAGCGGGGCGAAACTTGATGTGCAACAGTTCGTCGATACCGCTCGCGGTGCGAGCGACGTCGCGCACCATCGACGTCGAGAAGCGGCGATGTCGAACGCCGTGGGTGAGCCGACCCAAGCTGTGCCGGGCGCCGCTGCGGGCGCCGACGACGACCGGTTTCAACATCGCATGCCGTCCCACGTTTCGCGGCACGCTCCAGTCGAGCGGCACCAGCGTGAGCGCGGTGTTGACCAGTCGGCCAGATTCGACCGCCGCCTGATCCGAAACGAGCTTGGGCCAATGCAAACCACTCGATGTGGGTTTCGGCGTCAGGCTGTCGAGCATGTCCCGGGGGAGGGCCGCGTCAGGTTCGATGAAACCGAGCGTCACGAGTGGGTGATCCATCAAGTAGCGGCCGAGCGCGCCCGAGCTATTCGCCGCGCCACTGTTGAGCAACAGCTGGGTTGCGGGCATCGTGTTCATCGCCAACACGAATATGTCGCCCTCAACGCGGAGCACCTCGCCGCTGCGCTGGCGCACGACCGCAGAAGTGATCTTGCCGGTCGCTTCAAATTCGAGGCGGGCAACGGGAGCTTCGAGGAGAACCCGGATCGCGCCGAGGTGGTCGCGGGTCGGGTTTGAGAAGCGCTCCCGAGAGACCACATGGAACGGCAAGGCCGACAAGCGCGGGTCATCGAACTCGGGCACGTCGTACTTAGACCAGTCGAGGTTGAACCACTCGCTGACCATGTCGTAGTACGGATCGAGCTCGGCTCTCGAAAGTGGCCAGTCGGTCAGGTCACTATCTTCGAGCTTGGCGAGCCGAATGCCCGTTGCCGGAACGCTGCCATCGGCACTGAGCGGCATCTGTGGCTTGCCGATGCTTCCCCCGAGGTTCATGAGCATGTGGCCGCCGAAATCGGGGTACTGCCCATGGACCGGAGGCATTGCCGCCTGAAGCAGCGGCTGGCTCTTACGGTGGACCTCGGTGGCCGGTCCGGCCTCCAGAATCAACACGTCAACGCCGTTGGCGCTGAGCCGTTTGGCAACGCTTTGGCCGGCCGCGCCCGAGCCAATGACGACGACCGAAGCGCGGGTCTCGTGTGCCGCCGCCTCAGTTATCGCTTTCCACATAACCACTAACAGTACGACATATGTCACACATAGTGGCTATCGGAAGAAATGGTGGTGATTGAGGCGCGAGCGATCTGAGCGTTTTCGCCCGCTCACGCCCAACCCGACTTACCGGCCGTGGTGTGCCCGGTAGCGCTCGATAAGCGCGTTCGTCGACGAATCGTGAGTGAGGTTGACATCGCCCTCGGCGAGCTCGGGAATGATCGCTGTTGCCAGCACCTTGCCGAGCTCAACGCCCCACTGATCGAAGCTGTTCACGCCCCAGATCACTCCCTGGGTAAACGTGCGGTGCTCATAGAGCGCGACGAGCTGTCCAAGGACGAACGGCGTCAGCTTCGGAGCCATCATCATCGTGCTCGGGCGGTTTCCAGGGAAGGTCTTGTGGCTGACGAGCGCCTCATCGACCCCTTCGGCTCGAACCTCATCGCCGGTCTTGCCAAAGGCCAACGCCTCAGCCTGTGCGAACAGGTTCGCGATAAGGGCATCGTGATGATCGATCGTGTCGACATCGGGCTCATAGAAGCCAATGAAGTCGGCGGGGATCGGCGTCGTGCCCTGATGGATCAACTGGTAGAAGGCGTGCTGTCCATTGGTGCCCGGCTCGCCCCACACGATCGCTCCCGTGTCGTAGTCGACCGGGTTGCCGTCGAGGGTGGTCTGCTTGCCGTTGCTCTCCATGTCGAGCTGCTGAAGGTACGCCGGGAACCGATCGAGCATCTGGGAGTACGGAAGAACCGCGAGCGTCGGATAGTCGAGGAAGTTCCGGTAGTAGACACCGATCAAGCCGAGGAGCGCCGGAACGTTCTCCGCGAGTGGTGCGGTGCGGAAGTGGTTGTCCATGGCGTGGAAGCCAGCGAGCATGTCGGAGAAGTGTTGCGGGCTCGTCGCCAACATGAGCGACAGGCCAATGGCCGAATCCATGCTGTAACGGCCGCCAACCCAATCCCAAAAGCCGAACATGTTGGCCGTGTCGATACCGAACGCAGCGACACCCTCGGCATTGGTCGACAGCGCTACGAAGTGCTTGGCGATCGCAGACTCATCGCCACCAACAGCATCGAGCAGCCAACTGCGAGCGCTGTTCGCGTTCGTCAGCGTCTCGAGGGTCGTGAAGGTCTTCGACGCAACGATGAACAACGTCGTCTCCGGGTCGATGCCTTCGAGCGCCTGGTGAAGGTGCGTGCCATCGACGTTCGACACGAACCGGGCTTCGATCATCTCGTGGCGATAACTCATGAGCGCCCGGTATGCCATGTACGGGCCGAGATCGGAGCCGCCGATGCCGATGTTGACCACGGTGCGAATGCGCTTGCCGGTGTGGCCGGTCCATTCGCCCGACTGCACCCGGTTCACAAAATCGGTCATGTGATCGAGCACGGCGTGAACGTCGCCGGGAATGTCCTGGCCATCGACGGTCAGCTCAGCACCCTTTGGAAGCCGCAGACCGGTGTGCAGCACCGCCCGGTCCTCGGTCGAGTTGATGTGTACGCCCGTGAACATCTCTTCGATACGGGCCGGAAGGCCGGCAGCGTTCGCGAGCGCCACGAGGGCATCGACGGTCTCACCATCGATGAGGTGCTTCGACATATCGACATGCAAACCATCCACATCGAGACTGAGCGACTCCGAGCGGCCAGGGTCTGCGGAGAACCGATCTCGCAACGAGGTTGACTGCTGCGCCACTGCGTGTGCTTTCAGGGCTTGCCATTCCGGTGTTGTGTTGATCATGAGGGATCTACGCTTTCTTTTCGCTCGTCCGAGACGGTTTGATATGAGTGAGTGTGGTTATTGGTAGTGCTTGCGCTGTCGTGACTGAGACATGGCCCGTTCCGCTTCACGATCTGCATCACGGCGAGCAATATCCTGTCGACGATCAAACTCTTTCTTTCCTCGTGCAATTCCAAGTTCTATCTTTGCGCGGCCGCCAATGAAGTAAATCGACAGCGGAACGAGGGCCAATCCGTTGCGATAGACCTTGGCATCGATGCGGTCGATCTCGCTTCGGTGCAGCAATAACTTTCGGTGCCGATCGGGCACATGGCCAAACGAAGAAGACCCGGTCGAGGCATACGGCGAGATGTTCAGGCCGAGCAACCACAGCTCGCCATCGTCGATGCGCCCATACGCCTCGGTCATCTGAACCTGCGACTCGCGAAGCGACTTCACTTCCGAGCCGCGCAACACCATTCCACACTCGTAGGTGTCGCTGATCTCAAAGTCTCGACGCGCGCGCCGGTTCGTGGCGACGATCTTCTTATCGAGGCCGGTAATGCCCGGCTTCTGCTTTCCGTTCTTCGCACGCTTGTTTGCGTTCTTGTTAGCCACGGGGGGAATCGTAACGTGAAGACGCCATAACCTGAATCCGTGCGCACACTGATCCTCGGGCGAAAACTCCACGATTCGCTGATCTCGATGGCGCGGGCTGCGCTACCGAACGAAGCGTGTGGCTTGATCGGCGGCACCACGACCGACGGCGGCTGGCACGCTGCCAGCGTGCATCCGGTCAAGAACACACTCGCGAGCCCAACAGCGTTCGCCCTCGACGGTGCCGCGATGATCGATGCTGAGAACCGGATCGACGACGCCGGAAACGAACTCCTCGGCGTCTGGCACTCGCACCCGAGCGCAGAAGCGGTCCCGTCGCCGACCGATCTCGCCGATGCAGCACGCTACGACCCGCACGGGGTCTTGCTGC
This sequence comes from uncultured Acidimicrobiales bacterium, assembly GCA_964451305.1. Classification (GTDB taxonomy): domain Bacteria; phylum Actinomycetota; class Acidimicrobiia; order Acidimicrobiales; family SHLQ01; genus SHLQ01. The sequence goes on from CAYVHV010000052.1 coordinate 7,058, forward strand.
AGGTGCTGGTCTCGATGCAAGGCTTCGCGCCACAGGTGCGCGCCTATCGCTACGGCCCCGCCGATGATGCCGTTACTACCGCCGATCCTGGCGACTACAGCGACGTTGGCGAACCCTTACGGAAGTACTGGTTGGTTCGCTTGGGCTCATAGAAGCGGGTCAGTTCCGAACGAACGAGTGCTTCGGGGCGATCGGTCACGTGCGCTGGCCCAGGGTTGATCTTGGTGAAACCGGTCGACTGCACAAGGGCCGTGAGCGTTTCGGGAGTGAACGCATTGATGTGTTCGAGCGGGTGCACGTTCCGGAACTCTTCAAAGGTTCGTGGCACCGTCACGTTCGAACAATCCGGCACTTCGATGATCAAGATGCCGTCGTCCACGAGCACATCGGCGAGCTCGAACAGTGTCCGTCGTGGGTCGTCGAGGTGCTCGAGCACCTGAAACATCGTGACCGCATGGACAGGCTCGGTCGCCACGTCATTGAACTCGCGCAGAGACGAGATGATCGAGATCTGCTGGTTGAGCGCTTGGGCAGCACGAGTCGTGCTGAAGTCGACGCCCCATGTTTCGAATCCGAAAAGGCTCGCTTGCTTGAGAAACTCGGCGGCGCCGCAACCAAAGTCGAGAACCCGCCACGGCCGAGATGGGTCATAGCCGCTTGCGGCGATCAGACGGTTCAGGCGAACGAGGTGGCGGACATTGTCCGCAGCATCGCGAAACTTGGCCGCAGGGCTGTTCACATCCTCGAGGTCATCGGTGAGCGTGTTGATCTGGTTCTCGTCGATCCAGTCGCTGTACAGGCGTTCGAGAGACTCCTCATCGAGGATGTGCTCGTGATAGAGCATGCTGCAGTTCGTGCAGCAGAGAAGCGAGATTGGCTTCTTCCCAAGCTCTGGGCTCCAATCGACCGCATACCCGTAGCGATCCATAAAGCGGCTGACCGCACCATTGTCGTAGGTGGCCGACCAGACGGCGGTCGAGCGGTTTGCTCCGCACGACACGCACGACTTCCGCTCGGTGAATGTCAACGAACTCATGACCTTCAATCGGCGTCGCGGGTCATTGCTTTAGAGAACCCGTCTCGCAGAAGTCGTTTATGGAACACGTCATCGAGGGTGCCGCTCACAATGAACGCCAGCGCCTAGCCTGATTTCATGGATTCTCGTCCGATCGGCGTGTTTGACAGCGGGTTTGGCGGTCTCACGGTTGCGCGGGCGCTCATCGACCTTCTACCGAACGAAGCGCTCGTCTATGTCGGTGACACCGGCCGCTACCCGTATGGGTCGAAGCCGTTGGACGATGTTCGCGATTACGCCCACGAGATCACGCAGTGGCTCATCGAAGAACACGACGTGAAAATGGTCGTCGTCGCGTGCAATACCGCATCGGCGGCCGCCCTCGACGAACTACAAGACACCTACGATCGCCCCATCGTCGGTGTGATCGACCACGGGGTGAATTCGTTGCTCAAGGTCAGCGAATCCCGCAATGTTGGGGTCATCGGAACCGTCGGCACGATCGGCAGCGGCGCATACCAAACCGCAGTCGCTGCAGCCGACGAGGACGTCCGGCTCGTCTGCGCAGCGTGCCCGGGCTTTGTCGAGTTCGTCGAACGAGGCGAGTTGGCGAGCGACCAAGTTCGTGTCCTCGCCCAGCGCTTGCTGTCCCCGATCGTCGACGCGAAGGTCGACGCACTGCTCTTGGGATGTACTCATTACCCGTTCCTCGCTCGAACGATCGCAGACGCGGTGGGCCGGAATGTGGTTTTGGTCTCATCGGCCGACGAAACCGCCTTCGGGGTTCGCTCCACGTTGATTTCCAGTGGCACACTTCGGGAAGGATCTCCGGTGCCGCCGGTGTTCTTGTCCTCAGGTGACGTCGAAGAGTTCGCCAGGATCGGAGCCATGCTCCTCGGTCCCGAGCTCAAAGACGTCGGCCAATGGACCTCAACTGACGACAAATCGTAGAGACGGTTCGTCGTAGCACGAAATGAGCACACACTGAAATGAGCGAGTCGAACAATCCGAACGATCTGCGAATCACGATCATTGGTAGTTCCGGCACCTACAGCTCAACAGATTCGGCCTGTTCGTGTTACCTCGTCCAAACCGCGAGCACCTCGGTTCTGATCGATGCTGGCCCCGGTTCGAGCATCGAACTACAGCGCCACATCGACTTCGCCGAGATCGACGCGATCGTCTTGAGCCATGAACACCCCGATCATTGGACCGAGATGCCGATGCTCTACCACGCATACCGGTACGGCATCGAACGGCTCGGCCTCCCGGTTTACGGGACAGCGGGAACGAAAGTCCGCCTCGACGCAGCGGTCCCCGAAGCCACCGAAGACACCTTCTCGTGGACGACGATCGACGCGACGGATGTCATCGAAATCGGTGACCTCTCGTTCACCTTCTCCGAGACAGATCACCCGGTCGAAACATTGGCGATGCGCATCGAGTCTGGGGGAGTGGCGGTGGCGTACTCGGCCGATACCGGGCCCGGATGGAGCCCCGAGAGCTTCGGCGCCAGCATCGACCTCATGGTGTACGAAACCACGCTGCCGATCGACCTTGAAGAGTCCGAGATTCCGCACGTGTCGGGCCGCCAAGCTGGCGAACGGGCAACCGCAGCTGGGATCAACACCCTCGTCCTGACCCACGTGCCACCTGGTCATGAACCCTCCGAGCGGGTAACGGCGCTCGCGCAGACATACTCAGGAACCGTTGAAATTGCAGAGCCGGGGCGGACATTCCGGCCCTAGGCGCCCTGAATTTCCGGTCGTCCGGAAATTATTTTCGAAATTCAGGAACTCGTTGCGAATGCCGATCGTAGAAGTGGCATGGATACTTCAACCAACTTCTCGAATCACCCGGATGGAAAGACTCCGGCACCCCGCACGTTCACCACGTCAACGCGACTTCTCGCACTGCTCGTCGCCCTCGTACTGATCGCAACCGCCTGTGGCTCAACCGCAGACAGCGTCACCGATGCAGCCGAAGGGACCGCTGATCAGGTCGACGAAGCAGTCTCGGGCGATGACGAGGCGGGGGAAGACAGCGCCGTCGAAACCGACGACTTCTCTCGCGTCGAGGAGGCGATGGAAGACGAAGAAGAAGAGGCAATGGAGGACGAGGAAGAGTCATTCGCTGCTCCGTCGAACGACAGTGGTGACGAAGCACTCGTCGAACGTGCAACCCAAGGCGACGCCGAAGAAGCGCTCGTCGACACCATTACCGACGACGGCAACGACGCCGAAAACGCGGTTGCCGAAGGCGAAGGCGCCGGCCTGTTCGGAACCGTCGACCCCGACGAGCTCTCCGAGCCACCGGTCAACAACCCAACCAGCCAAGACCCACGTTTCACCGACTACGGCATCCGCACCTTCATCGACACCCGCAGTGACCCGCTCTCGACCTTCTCACTCGACGTCGACACCGGCTCGTACTCGATCGCACGAGGCTTCCTCGAACAACAACGACAGCTCCCACCACGTGAATCGGTTCGAGTCGAGGAGTACGTCAACTTCTTCGATTACGGCTACGACGCACCACGCGACGGCCTCGACATCGAGGTCGACGGCGGACCATCACCATTCGACGATGACACCTGGCTCGTCCGTGTCGGCGTCAAGGCCGAAGAGATCGACAACGACGACCGCCAGCCAGTCGCTCTCACCTTCGTGGTCGACACCTCCGGTTCGATGGCCACCCCAGACCGTCTCGGCCTCGTGCAGCAATCGCTGTCACTTCTCGTCGAAGAGCTCGATCGCGACGACACCGTCGCAATCGTTACCTACTCGGGTAGCTCGGACATCATTCTCGAACCAACCGAGATTCGTGACCGCGACCGCATCCTCGATGCGATCGATAACCTCCGGACCGGTGGCTCTACCAACCTCCAAGCCGGTCTCGACGCAGGCTACGAACTGGCCCGTGAAGCGTTCCGTGAAGACGGTGTCAACCGAGTGATCGTCGCCTCCGACGGCCTCGCAAACGCTGGCATCACCAGCGGCGATGCACTCGCTGCCCAGCTCCGTAGCGACGCCGACGCCGGCATCGGCCTCGTGACCGTCGGATACGGCCTCAACGGCATCAACGACACCACGATGGAACAGCTCGCTGACCAGTCCGATGGCTTCTACGCATACGTCGACACCATCGATGAAGCCGAGCGGCTGTTCTCAGAAGACCTAACCTCGACGCTCATTACCGCAGCCATCGACGCCAAGATCCAGGTGGCCTTCGACGACGAAGTCGTCGACGAGTACCGCCTGATCGGCTACGAGAACCGTGCCGTTGCCGACGACGACTTCCGCAACGACGAGGTCGACGCTGGCGAGCTCGGTGCAGGTCACCAAGCGACGGCGCTCTACGAAGTGGTCTTCGATCGTGACGTCAACATCGACTCCCGTGCAGAACTCGGCTTCGTCAGCCTCCGCTGGGAAGACCCAGAGACCGGTGACGTCATCGAGATCGATCAGGACATCGACATGCGTGACCTCGACGCCGACTGGACCGAAACCTCATCCAGCTTCCGTCAGGCCACCGTGGTTGCAACCTTCGCTGAGATCCTGCGGGATAACCCATACGCAGAGAGCGTCAGCCTCGAAGCACTCAGCCAGGAAGTCGACTCGCTCGCCCGTGAATTAGACACCGACGAATTCGATCAGTTCGCCGACCTTGTTGAAATCGCCGAGGACTACTCGTAACGCACTAATACAACTCCCGAACGGACCCGAGGTCAGCGCTGCTGGCCTCGGGTCTTCGCCGTTTTGTCGGGCGGACGTGCCGTGCCGCTGATGGTTCTTACTGCAGTGTTGTTGTGCGCGCCTGGGCCATTTGGCCCAAGTTTGCAACTACAGGGAACTCACCCGAGATGCCGATCGTCGCCTCGTCGAGTCGGCAGCAGTCGTGCCCCAGGCACTGCCATTCGCCGACTCGGCCAGGTAGATTCATGGCGAACCTCAAGTACTTGGAGACACCATGGCCCGTCCCGACGGACGCTCAGACGACGAACTTCGCCCCCTCAGCTTTCACCGAGACTTCGTAGACACCTGCGCTGGCTCGGTGTTGGTGTCCTTCGGGCGCACGCGGGTGCTCTGCACCGCGTCGATTTCCGACGGCGTGCCTCGTTGGATGGCGAACACGGGCAAGGGCTGGGTCACCGCCGAGTACTCGATGCTCCCAGGTTCGAGCTCGGAACGAATCCGACGCCGCACGTCGGGACGAACCCAAGAGATCCAGCGGCTCATCGGCCGGTCGCTCCGTGCGGTCGTCGACATGGAAGTCCTCGGTGAACGTGAGATCGTCATCGACTGCGACGTACTCCAAGCCGACGGAGGGACTCGAACCGCGTCGATCACCGGTGGATACATTGCGCTCCACGATGCCATCACCCGCCTGATCCAAAGCGGCGAACTCGCTGCAAACCCAATCACCACCGAAGCAGCGGCGATCTCGGTCGGCGTATGTGACGGAACCCCCGTCCTCGACCTTCCATACATCGAAGACTCCGCCGCCGAAGTCGACATGAACGTCGTCATGGACGGCAACGGCAACTTCATCGAAATCCAAGGCACCGCCGAGGGCGCGGTGTTCGACAGAGCTCGCCTCGACCAAATGCTCGACCTGGCCGCCGGCGGTATCGCGACGATCACCGAAGCCCAGCGCGGTTTGCTCTCCGAGCCGCCAGCGGAGCTCCCGGGCCGCTAATGACACGCGAACTGCCCATCGTCGTCATGGCGAGCGCGAACCCGGACAAGGTTCGCGAGATCGCACTCCTCATGGAAGACGTGGTCGAGATTCGGCCACGACCACCGGAGATCCCCGATGTCGTCGAGGATGCTGACACTCTCGAAGGCAACGCCCGTCTCAAAGCGGTTGCGATTTCAGAAGCGACCGGCCTCGCCGCAATCGCCGATGACACCGGACTCGAGATCGATCACATCGGTGGTGCGCCCGGCGTGTACACCGCGCGCTTCGCCGGAGAGAACGCGACCTACGCGGACAACGTCGCGAAGTCCCTCGAGGTGCTCGACGGCGTTCCGAAAGCTCAACGCACGGCGCGCTTTCGAACCGTCGCGCTGCTGACACGCCCCAACGGCCGCGAGCTTGTGGCCCACGGCGTCGTCGAAGGCACCATCGCGCTCGAACCGAGAGGCGATCGCGGCTTTGGTTACGACCCGATCTTCATTCCGAACGACGCTGGTGGCCTCACGTTCGCAGAGATGGACTCCGCTGCGAAACACGCGATCAGCCATCGCGGGCGAGCCTTCCGAGCCCTCAAAGAACTCCTCTAGAGATCCAGCCGAGGAGCTAGCGGTTCCAGCGCATGCCGAGGTAGGTGCTGAACTGGTCAGCACCAACCGGCTTTGAGAACAGATACCCCTGTCCAAGGTCGCAGTTGAGCGCTGCGAGCTGTTCGAGCTGGCCTTCGGTCTCGATGCCCTCGGCGACGACCCGAAGGTTCAACCCGTGAGCGAGAGCGATCGTGGCTCGCACGATCGCAGAGTCGTTCTCGTCGGTACCGAGGCCGTCGACAAAGCTGCGATCGACCTTTAGGAAGCTGATCGGGAAGCGCTTCAGATAGGCCAGCGATGAGAAGCCGGTGCCGAAATCGTCGAGACCAATGCGCACGCCAAGACTTCGCAACTCTTGGAGCGAACGCTCGGTCGTTGGGTTGCCGTCGATCAGTGCGCTCTCGGTGAGCTCGAGCGACAGCTGGCTCGGTGCCAAACCTGCGCTGTCGAGCTCTTCGCGTAGCTTCTCCGCGTAGTGCGGATCGGTGAGTTGGCGAGCCGACACGTTCACCGCGATCGACAACGGCTGCTGGCCGGGGACGTTCTTTCGGGTCCACGCAGCGGTCTGGTGAATTGCTTTGACGAGGACTTGATGGCCGAGCTCGGAGATCAAACCCGAATCTTCAGCCACGTCGATGAACGAACCTGGCATCACGAGCGAGCCATCGTCGTTCTGGATGCGGACGAGCGCCTCGGAGCCGGAGAGAAGACCCGACTCGATATCGAGAACCGGCTGGTAATGGACGACGAGAGCGTCTTTCGCGATTGCCTCGCGCAACAAATTCTCGACCTCGAGGCGTCGAACCGCCTGATCGCGAAGATGGTCGTCGAAGACAACGGCGAGGTCACGACCCTTGGTCTTTGCCCGATGCAGCGCCGTGTCGGCGTCGCGAAGCAAATCGACCGGATCTTCGTCGCCCTCGGCGATCGCGATACCGATCGAGGTGGTGATCACCGCGCTCTGATCACCGATTCGAATCGGCTGAGTGAGCGACTTACGCAAGCGGCGCGCCGCGTTCACGGCATCGCCGCGACGCAACATGTCGGTGATGACGACAGCGAACTCGTCGCCGCCGAGCCGAGCAACGATGTCGCCAGGTCGAATCACGTTGTTGATTCGCGCCGCGACCTCGTTGAGCAGATCATCACCAGCCTGATGGCCGAGCGACTCGTTGACGACATTGAACCGATCGAGATCTAGCGAGAGTAGGCCGACGAGCATGCGACGCTCGCGAGCCCGGCGGAGCGCTTCGGTCATCTTGTCGATGAGCAAGGTCCGATTCGGTAAACCGGTCAGGTCATCGTGGAACGAGAGGTTTTCGAGCTGTGCGGTCGCTGCGACCCGATCGGTGATGTCAGTGGCGTTTACGACGATGCCGCCGACGGCAGGGTTGTTCGTCAGATCCTTCGCCGTGACTTCGAGCGTGCGGTACGACCCGTCGCTGTGTGCGATACGAAGTTCAGCGGTTTGCGCGAACGGTTCGCCGGACTCGCCCGGTGCCGTCGCATTTTGTGGCGACGGCGGATCCACCAGCGTCGCCGCGGCGAGTTCGTATGCCGCTTCGAGATCGTCGGGATGGACGAGCTCGAGAATGTCGGCGCCGCCAAGGCTGCCAGGACCATGTTCGAGAAAGCGCTCCACAGCAGGGGAGGCATAGAGAACAGTGCCAGCGTTGCTGACCAACATGAGGAGGTCGGATGCGTTCTCGACGAGTGCAGCCATCCGAAGTTCGGTATCGGCGGCGTGGGTCTGCGCATTGCGTAGGTCGCTGATGTCGCGTGCGACAACCGATATGGCATCGACCGCGCCGGCCGGATCGTGGTGCGGCACGAGCATTGCCGACACGGGAACGGTGATGCCGTTTCCGGTCACCAGATCGAGCTCGCCGCGCCAGCTTCCCTCTGCGCTGACGGTCGGTAGGGCAACCGTTGTGAACGCTGTGCCCGACGCTTGGTCGAGTGAAGCCGTGAAGTCCCGATCGAGCGCAGCATCGGAAAGGAGCTCCGCCAACGATTCGTTCATCCACCGCAGCACCGCACCATCGGGGCTGAGAATGCCGACGAGATCCGTCGTCGCTTCGAGCACACGTGAGAGCTCATCGGCTCGTCGTGCCGTGTCGAACTCATCGGTGGTGTCGTCAAAGGTCAGGAGCGATTGTCCTGGTTGGTCGAGTGGAGACACGCTGATATCGATCCACCGGCGATCGCCATCGGTGGTGATGATGCGAAGCCGGCCCTGAAGCCCGCGGCGGGCCTGGACTGCCTCGGTCAACGCCGCGAGAAAATCGCTTCGGCCATCGAGATCGATGCGTTCGATCCAACCGTCGCCGTTCGCTTCGGCGATTGGCTGGCCCGTGATCTCGGTCCATTGCGCGTTGACGTTGGCCATCGACGTGCCCGAGATGAGTCGCGCCATGCCCTGCGGACTGCGAGCGATCAGAGAACTGATTTGGCGAGCCTGATTCTTCGCTGTCGACGCATCGACCATGATCAACACATGGGGGCCGTCACTACCCGGAACCTCGACCTCGTGGCGCCAGCACTGCAGCTCGACGCCCCGAAGAACCCCAGCGGCAAGAATCTGCACAGCGCGTCGAACCGTTTCGCCGCCGGCTGCTTGCCGAAACGCATCGTCGACGAGCGGGCTGTCACCCGGGTCGGCGAGGAGGTCGACAAATGCGGTGCCCGCAACACGGTCGGGGACCAGGCCTAACAGTCGGCTGGCCTTGTCGTTCGCATGGGTAAGCCGGTGTCGTTGGTCGATGACCGCAAGTGCAAAGGGTGCAGCGGCGAGGAGTGCGGCAACGCCACTAGCGGGCGCTGGTGCAGCCGTCAGCGGCGACGCATTGGACTCTGACTGTTCGGGGGTATTCGTACTCATGTGATCGGTCTCTTCACAGTGCGGACGGTGGGAATCGAACCCACAAGCCCTTTCGGGCACCAGGACCTAAACCTGGCGCGTCTGCCAGTTCCGCCACG
>CAYVHV010000053.1:0-16149 GCA_964451305.1 uncultured Acidimicrobiales bacterium
AACCAAACCCATGGGGACAGGCCCCATTACAAAAGCGTCATGGGGCCTGTCCCCACCGTTCGCTTCGCTCGACGGCTAAACATCGCATCCAACGCCGTCATCGGTGTTCATGGGGCCTGTCCCCATTACGAAATGTCATGGGGCCTGTCCCCGCAGGTGGGGCCAAAACGAAGTGAGGCCCCCGATTGTTCGGGGGCCTCACCTATTGCTTCGTTCTAACGAACGGTTCCGTTCCTAGCGTCGGCGTCCTCGTCCACCGCGGTTGCTCTTTGGAGCAGGTCCGAGGTCTCCGAGTTCGTCGGCGAGCTCCGCATCGAAGCTGGCTTCGAACGACGCAACTTCACGGTCGTCGGACTTGCCGCCACCGCTGCTGCCACCGTCGCGTCCGCCACGATCGCCACCGTCACGGTTGCGACCACCGCCGCCACCACCACGGCCACCGCGGTCATTGCCGCCGCCACCATTGCCACCATCGTCGGAGTCATCGCCGCCGCCATCAGCGGTTGGACGCAACGAGATCTTGCCGTTCGGATCAATGTCTTCGACCTTGACCTCGATGTCGTCACCGAGAGAAACAACGTCTTCGACCTTGTCGATGCGCTTGCCTCCACCCAGCTTCGAGATGTGCACAAGGCCATCACGACCAGGAAGGATGTTGACGAACGCACCAAACTTGGTGATGTTCACGACCTTGCCCTGGTAGACCTCGCCAACCTCTGCGGTTGGAGGGTCGAGGATGAGACGAATCTGACGCTCGCCTTCTTCGACCTTGGCCTTGTCAGCCGACGCGACCGACACGATGCCGACCATGCCGTCGTCGTCGACGGAAATGTCGGCGCCGGTCTCGGCCTGGATGGCGTTGATGACCTTGCCCTTTGGACCGATGACCTCGCCGATCTTGTCGATTGGGATCTCAAAGGAAACGATCTTCGGAGCGGTTGGACCAACCTCGTCGCGTGGGGCAGGAATTGCTTCCGCCATGACGTCGAGAATCTTAAGCCGGGCCTCCTTGGCTTGGGTCAACGCCGAAGCGAGGACGTCAGCAGGAATGCCGTCGATCTTGGTGTCGAGCTGGAGAGCCGTCACGAAGTCGCGGGTACCGGTGACCTTGAAGTCCATGTCGCCCATGGCGTCCTCAGCACCGAGGATGTCGGTGAGGGTGACGTACTTGTCGTCCATCTTGACGAGGCCCATCGCAATACCTGCAACAGGTGCCTTGATCGGAACGCCGGCGTCCATGAGCGAGAGGCTCGAACCACAAACCGACGCCATCGAAGACGAACCGTTCGACGCGAGAACCTCAGAGACGAGACGCAAGGTGTACGGGAACTCTTCCATCGATGGGATCACCGGGAACACGGCGCGCTCTGCGAGAGCACCGTGGCCGATCTCGCGGCGCTTTGGTCCACGCATGAACCCAGGCTCGCCGGTCGAGAATGGCGGGAAGTTGTAGTGGTGCATGTAACGCTTGCGATCGATCGGGTCGATGCCGTCGATCATCTGGTCCATGCGTCCCATGCCCAAAGTGGTCACGTTCATGACCTGAGTATCGCCACGCTGGAACAGGCCAGAACCGTGAGCGGTAGGGATGAGATCGACCTCCGAGGAGACCGGACGAAGATCGCCAGTTCCACGACCATCGATACGAACACCGTCGTTGACGATGCGCTCACGCACGACGCGCTTCTTGACCGAGTTGAATGCCTGGCCAATAGCGCCAGCTTCTTCAGCGAACTGCTCGCCGAGCGCTTCTTTGACCTCGTCTTTGAGTGCGCTTTCTGCACCCTGGCGTTCCATCTTGTCTGCAATGGTCTGAGTTGCGGCGATCTTGTCACCGAAACCAGTTTCCACAGCGGCCAAAAGCTCTGGGCTGTAGTCGCCGAGAACAGGGAACGACATCTTCTCCGGAACGCCGACCTTTTCGACGAGTGCTTCTTGCATCTCGATCGCTTGACGAATCCACTTCTTGGAAGCATCGAGGCCCTCAGCAAGAGTTCCTTCGTCGACGACTGGCTGGTTTGCTTCGAACGCACCCCATGTCTTTTCGGTGCCTCCGGCTTCGACCATCATGACTGCGACATCGTCGTCGTCGAGCAGGCGTCCAGCGACGACCATTTCGAATGTCGACTCTGCAGACTCTTGGTAGGTCGGATGCGGAATCCACTCACCATCGATGGTGTACGCAATTCGAACGGCGCCGATTGGCGACTCGAATGGGATGCGGGAGATGACGAGTGCAGCGGATGCTGCGTTGATCGCGAGAACGTCGTATGGGTTCTCCATGTCGGCGCCGAAGATGGTGCCGACGATGTGTACGTCGTTGCGGAATCCGTCTGGGAAGTTTGGACGGAGGGGACGGTCGGTGAGACGGTCGACGAGAATCGCTGCCTCGCTCGCACGGCCTTCACGGCGGAAGAACGATCCTGGGATCTTTCCAGCTGCGTAGCTGCGCTCTTCCATGTCGACGGTCAACGGGAAGAAGCTTGCGCCGTCCCGTGGTTTGTCGCTCGATGTTGCGGTCACGAGGACCATGGTGTTGCCCAGCTGGGCAAGGATTGCGCCGTCTGCGAGACCAGCGAGCTGGCCGGTTTCGAACGACATAATTTTGTCAGGCGCGCCCATAACGGCATCGCTGACGGAATGTTTCTCAGCCATGAATTGGCTTCTCCTTCACCCGAGAAAGTCTCGAGTTGTATGGCCCGGCACCTTGCCGGACGTGTCGAACCGACCTTCGGTTCGCTTCTGCTGGCCGGCGTTTCGCCGACCTCACCAGCGTTGGCTGGTGGGTGGATCGCCCAGACGTATCTGGCCGCAGATCCAATACTTACAAGTTCGACACACGTCGATCGAATGTGAGGAATGCTCCCCAAACGCGAAGACGAGCGGCCGCTGGGCCGCTCGCTTCTGTTTTCCTACCGGCGAATTCCAAGGTGCGCAATCAGCTTGCGGTACCGCTCGACGTCGTTGTCAGCAACGTAATCGAGCAGACGGCGACGCTGACCAACGAGCATCAGAAGTCCTCGACGGCTGTGATGGTCCTTTTTGTGGACCTTCAGGTGCTCGGTGAGGTGCGTAATACGTGCGGTGAGCAGCGCAATCTGAACCTCGGGAGAACCCGTGTCGGTGTCGGAGAGACCAAATGCCTCACGAACACTCGCCATCGTTTCGTCTTTTGGTGGGAGTACAGAATCCATGTGTTTTCCTTGGGTGTCGGACCCAGCCCCGATTGCCGAACCTGTAGGGCACGTACATCAGAGCGGTTGCCCACAGTTGTGGACCCATAGAGACTAACAGCTACACACCGAAGTTCCGATTACCACTACGTGACTCCTGTCGCGGCTCGCTCGTCGTGTGGCTTACAGCAGTCGTTGTGCACGGCGAGCAACTTCTCGTTGCGCCTCGTGCCGATCGACCGTCACGGCCTCCCCCGCTACAACCACCTGTTCACCAGCTACCCAGACATCGGTGACGTGCTCAGCCGATGCTGCCCACACGACATGTCCGAATAGCTCACCGGGGAGCCCCGGCTGAAACGCTGGTTGGTCGAGGTCGAGGCGGATGAGGTCGGCCCATGCACCTGGACGCAGCTCGCCAACATCGTGCACGCCCATCGACCGTGCGCCTTGACGAGTTGCGAGGTCGAGCGCTGTTGCGGCGTCGAGCGCTCCGGGGTTCGCCGATGCGGCGCGGGCAAAGAGCGGAGCGAGCCGCAGTTCGTCCCACAAGCTAAGCGAATCGTTTGAGGCCGGCCCATCGGTGCCTATCCCGACGGTGATTCCTGCCTCGAGCATCGCTGGCACGTCCGCGATCCCCGAGCCGAGCTTGCCGTTGGATTGTGGACAGTGCACAACAGCGGCGCCAGCGGCGCCGAGCGCAGATCGATCTTCATCGTCGAGCCACACGCCATGCGCTGCCAATACCCGACCGTCGAGCATCCCGCTTTCGGAGAGCAGCTGAGTAGCCGACCGGCCGTAGGTTTCGAGTACGAGCGCTCGTTCGGCTTGGGTCTCTTCTAAGTGGATCGTGATCAACGCGTCCCGCTCGTTTGCTGCGGCGGCGACTTCGGCGAGCCGTTCCGGGGTGTGGTCATACGCCGAGTGCGGCCCAAACCCGCAGTACATGCGGCGAGCTGGGTCGTGATGCGAATCGAAGAAGTCCGAAACTTGGGTGACCCTTGTGGTGAAGGCAGCATTCGTGGGGTTGATACCCGAGACAAGTCCGCTGGCTGCCATCGTTCGCTGCCCAGTGCGACTCGCCGCTTCGAGCAGGGAATCCTCGAACATATACATCTCGACCGTCGTAGTAACCCCTGCGCGCAACATCTCGATCGATCCGAGCACTTGGCCCCACATCACGTCTTCCGGTGTGAGCTTGCCCTCTCGCGGCCACACCGCATCGGTCAGCCATGTTTGCAGGTCCATCCCGTCGCCAGCAGAACGCATCATGATCATTGGCGTATGTGCGTGGGCATTGACGAGACCTGGCATGAGCAACCCACCGACGGTGAACACGTTGCCGTCGAAGTCTGAGGTTGCATCGGCGACCGGCCCGACAGCCTCGATGCGCCCGTCGACACCAATATCGACCGCCGCATCAAAGAGGAGTGTGTCGGTGCCATCTGCGGGGATCACCGCATCTGCGATCAGCCGGGTTCGTTGCACTGCTCCTGGTCCCTTCGTCACGTCGTTTGCTGCCTTCGTCACTGTTCTTCCGTGTTTTGGGCTGGGGTGACTGCGAAATTATCGGGGTTGGAGAGGTCCCACTCCGCGCCGTCGTCGCCAGAGATCATCCGCAGCGAAGAGTATGCGGGGTCGTCGGCAACGACTGCATAGGCAGCGACCGTCGCCCCGATAACTGCATGAACGCTCGGCGATGCATCGCCGATGATGGCCATGATCTCGGGAATTGAAAGTTCATCGCCTTTCCCCGCCGCGTGGTTTGAGACGATCGCAATCGAGCAATACGAAAGGCCGCGCTCGCGAGCCAGCACCACCTCGGGGTAGCCGGTCATCCCAACGAGATCTGCTCCAGCTCGCTCGGCCATCCGAATCTCAGCCGGGGATTCGAAGCGCGGGCCATTGAATGTCGAGTAGGTGGCGCCGTCGACCAGGGTGACGCCGACGGCTTCGGCGCTTTGCAAAACAAGCCCTCGAAGTTCGGGGTCATAGGCCGTTGTCATCTCCGTGTGACGAACCGAGCCCGGAACGTCGAAGAACGTATCGTTTCGTCCGGTTGTGAAGTTGAGAAAGTCATCGACGAGGACCAGTTCACCAACCTGATATCCCGGCGAGATCGCTCCGCTGACCGCTGTTGCCACAATCGCACGAACGCCGACGGCGTGAAGTGCTGACACGTTGGCACGGTAGTTGATCAGGTGTGGGGCGATCGAGTGGTCGGCACCGTGACGGGGAATGAACGCAAGTTCGTGCTGTCCATTCCAGCGCGCTTTGGTGACCGTTACCGACCCATACATCGTCTCGACGCTCTCGGGTTCCTGATGGGTAAGTGCGGGCAGGTCGGCAAAGCCGCTTCCGGTGATGAGACCAATCATGATCTGCCCATCATGGCCTGTCCCGCTGCGGTGGTCCCAGACCCAGAGGAACGGGCGTGGCGCAGCGTGACGCGCATGATTGCCCATCCCGCGAGAATCGAACCTTTGAGACTTCCACCGACCTTGGAGGCTCCGGCGACCCGGTTGTCCCAGCTCACCGGCACCTCGAGGATCTTCTCGCCACGGCGGGCTGCTTTGACCATCATCTCGGTTGGCCAACCGAATGTCATCTCGGTCATGCCGAGGGCGGAGACGAGATCTGCATCGATTGCTCGGTAGGGACCGAGGTCGCTCACGGGCACCCGATAGAGCAGCCGCATCAGCCCAGCCGTTGCGACGTTGCCTGCTCGTTGATGGGGAGGCATCGCCCCCGCAGCGATCGAGCCTTTTGTTCGCGAGCCGAGCACCAAGCTGGCCTCACCGGACGCGACTGGCGCAACGATCGAGGCTAGTTCGCTTGGACGCGAACTTTGATCGCCGTCGATGTAGGCGATCACGTTCGCTCCGGCTGCGAGGGCAGCGCGGGTGCCCGCTGCGCATGCGTAGCCGTAGCCCCGTCGAGGTTCGCTCACCACATCGGCGCCAGCGGCTCGCGCTCTTTCCGCAGTGTCGTCTACCGATCCGTTGTCGGCGACGACCACGTGGTCTGCTCCCTCGGCGAACAAGCCGGTGACGACGGCGGCGATGTTCTCCGCCTCATCGAGCGCTGGGATGACAACGCTGATAGACGCACTGTGTTCTTGTGAAAAGAGGTGTTCCTGCGAAAAAAGGTGTTCCTGTGTCAGGAGGGCCGAGAGCGCCGGCAGGTCCGCTGACGGAAGGCCGCCGGCCAGCCGTTCGACGTCGGCGATCTCATCCACGTCGTACCACTCCCCCGCAAGGCCGACCCGGGCTCCTGAAGTCTCTGCGATACGAATGGAATTCTCAAGGACGTCGGGACGTGACATCTCGACATTGGTCACCATGTCGCTCCACGGCTGCGTCCACCCGATGGTCCAATACCCGCCGTCTTCGGACGGACCGAGGACCACATCAAAGCTGTTGGAGTCGAGCATCGCGAACGCGTCCGTGAGGTGGCTATCGGGGATGTCAGGACTGTCGCTCGAGATGGCAAAGGCCGCCTCGTGCCCAGCCGTCAACGCTCCGGTCAAGACACGATCGAGCCGTTCGCCGAGCGTCCCTTCGCCCTGGGCCACGATGTGCACACCCGGAAAGTGATCTTCGAACCACGGGATCGACCCGGCCGTGCCAGCGGCGATCATCAACGCCACATCGTCTCGCTTCGAGAATCGTGAGACGACATCGTCGAGCATCGCAGAGTAGAAGTTCGCTGCTTCTACCGAGGTCATTGCTGGGGTCAACCGGGTCTTGGTCGATCCGGGCTCGGGCTGTTTCGCCATGATGATGAGCGCTCGGCTCACCGATTGACCCTGGATTCGTCGGCGCTCTCTACGGACCACGTTTGGTTCTCAAGTAGGAGCTGGGCTTTACGATCGATGCGATCTCGGTACGTTGCGAATGCGTGGGCGATGGACGCGAAAGCCATCATGAGCAAGCCAGCGGTGAACACGCTCGCATAGATGACGATGCCCCAGTTCTGATTCGCCCAGGCAAAGTTGATTACGAACAAGCCATAAAAGCCGAGCAGTAGTTCTCCTATGACGATCCGGTCAATGTCGAGTTGGTATCGACGTTTTGTCCAGGTGGCCTCTGCGGGCGCTTGATCCAACCCGAACTTGGCCGTGCGTTCAAACTCAGGGTTTGGTTTGGTGAAGATCTGCAGGGCGGCGCGCGCGGTGTTGAGCATGAGGCCAGATCCAAAGACCGTCACCATCGCAATGCGAGGGATTGAGGTGAACCACGCCCGTCCACCTTGGCGTTGGCCGCCGATGAAGAAGATTCCCGGAGCGAGAGACGTGAGAGCCAATACATACCCTGCGCCGTACAGCGTGCTGAATCCAGGATTGTTGACTCCGACCCGAACGATCAGCGGATAGATCAAGAAGAGCAAGAGCAACAACAGATGGATGCCATACGCCAAGAGATGCAGAGTTGCCTGAAACTTCGTGCCGATCGATGCCTTCGTGCGCCAAACCGACGGCAGGAGTTTGCGTGCACACTCCATCGAGCCTCGCGCCCACCGATGCTGCTGGCGTCGGAACCCGAGGAGCTGGACAGGAAGCTCCGCTGGCACCACGAGGTCTTCGAGGTAACGAGCTGTCCACCCCTTCAAATGTGCTCGGTACGACAGGTCGAGATCTTCGGTCAAGGTCTCTGCGGTCCACCCGCCGGCATCACGGATCGCCTCGGCCCGCCAGATACCAGCGGTGCCGTTGAAGTTGAACCAATAGCCACGGTCGCCGCGACCGGACTGTTCGACGAGGAAGTGTCCATCGATCGCGAGAGCTTGGATTTTCGTAAGCCACGAGTAGTCCCGGTTCAGGTGGCCCCAACGCGCCTGAACAAAGGCCACGTTGGGATCGCTGAACTCGGTGACCGTCCGCAGTAAGAACTCGGGAGGGGGCACAAAGTCGGCGTCGAAGATCGCAACAAACTCGCCCGTGGCGGTCTCCATGCCCTCGGCGAGCGCACCAGCCTTGTAGCCGGATCGGTTCGTTCGGTGTACATGCTCGATGTTCGTGCCGTTCGCACGAGCCTCTTCCACGATCTGAGCGATGAGCGCCGTCGTTTCGTCGGTCGAGTCGTCGAGTACCTGAATCTGCAGCTTCAGCGCCGGGTACTCGAGCGCGCATGCTGCCGAGATGATCCGTTCGCTCACATAGAGCTCGTTGTAGATCGGGAGTTGCACGGTGACGAGAGGGAGGTCACTCTCGTCAACATCGGGTGTGGCAAGGTTGACGACTGGCCCTCGTCGCCACACCCGGACGACGAAGACGACGAGGTTGACACCGAAAACGAACAACAGCAACGACGCCACCGCGTAGGTGAGCGCCGTTGCTGCGTCGAGAAGTGTCAGACCGAGCACCGTTACCAGAGAAGCTTCCCAGGCGATTCACCACGAGCTGCTGCGATTGCACGATCGACGCCGAGCGTGCGGCCGCCCCAGCTAAGGAACGTCGTTACCGCACCTGCCATGAGCAGAAGGTAGGTTCCGATCCATTCTTCGCCACCGAAGAAGGTGAGGAACAGGCCAACGAAGAACGCAAAGCCAAGTGCGCTGAAGAAGCGGGTGAAGACGCCGAACAGAAGACCCACACCAATGAGGAACTCCATGACTATCTGAGCAAAGCCGAGCAAACCGAGAAGCCCAGCGTCTTCGATGCCATCGAATAGCGAACCAATGAAGGTGAGCGATCCGCCGTTTCCGCCCTCTTCCTCGGAGAGGAAGGCCCAGTCAAAGAAGCCTGAAAGACCCTCGGTGGAGTAGAAATTCGGATCCTGCGTGACGTTGCTAAACCACGTTAGAAGAACGACCACTCCCAAAGTAATGCGAAGAATGGCTACCCCAAGGGAACCCGTTTCCTCCGACGTGGCTGTCGTCTCAACGGTCGAGGCCATCGATGACTCCTTCTGGTCCGGCATATCTACTGTGCTCATTGTCTCTCTTTTCAGTGTGTAGATGTGTAACGGCGTCGAGATTCTTATCTACCGAGGTCCGGGACTTAGCCCCAGATCTCCATCTCTCCGCCGAGTGGTAGGTCAATAATGCGATCGGGGCCAACGAACCACGGGTCGTAGAGCTCCTGAAATTCGCCGCTCGTCCAGATGTCTTGGAGGGCAAAGTTCACCGAGTCGAGCCAGTCGGACTGGTTCTCTGGAACACCAACGCCGAACTGCACGACGTTGTGTCCGCCAGGCAGAAGGGTGAGATTTGGATCGCCTGCGGCGAGTGAAAGCAGTGTGATGTTGTCTTCGGTGTAGCCCTCGACTGCACCGGAGCGAACAGCTTCAACGGCAGCGAGCTTGTCTTCGAACTCGACAAACTCGGGAGCGTCGCCATCTCGTTCGGCGGTGTAGCTCGTCCAGCTGTCGATCGTTGAGCTACCGGCGCTTGCAGCAACCGTTGCTCCGAAGAGTTCATCGATGTTCTCGTATTCGCCGGTGCGAACGAGGAAGGACTGGTTGTCCCAGAAGTATGTGATCGAGAAATCAATCGCTTCGTCGCGGGAACGGGTGTGGTTGGCCGAAGCAACGGCCATGTCGATCTGGCCGCTCTCGAGGAAGGTGATGCGGGTGGTTCCATCGACTGGGACGAGTTCGACTTCGAGGCCGAGCTGACGGCCGAGCGCTGCAGCGAGGTCGAGGTCGAATCCAACCCACTCGCCGTCTTCGTCGATGAAACTGATCGGCGGGTTGTCGTTGCGGACACCGACACGAACAACGCCTCGTTCGGTGATCTCCTCTAGGAGGTTGCCACCTTGGGTCAGTTCGACCTCTTCAGCGTCTTGTTCTTCCGCTGCCTCTGCGTCAGCGTCTTCGGAATCCTCGGCTTCGGAATCGCCGTCGGAATCATCGGTCTCGGTGACTTCTTCTACCGCTTCGGTCACATCATCGACAGCTGATTCAGCTACGTCGGTAACACCGGTGCTACCACACGCAGCAGCGACGAGCGATGCTGCGATGAGGACTGCTCCAAGACGGTTACGATTGTTCTTCACTGGGTCTCCTTATACGTTCCCTAACGAATAACGCTAGCTCACTATTCGGAGGGAGCTAGCTGTTGCGCAATCGTTCCGAAGTTGTTCCCGGTGGACGTGTCGTATCGCACTACGAGCCTTCCTGCGGACCACGCGACTACGAAATATAGCGCTCCGACAAGGAGATACGTTGCGACCCAGAACGGTGCGTTACCAACGTCACCGCCGAGCGCGATTCGAGCATTCGTCGTGAGATCTGCGACTCCTAAAACCACCACGACAGACGAATCTTTGAACACCGTAATTGCCTGGGTGATGAGCGCCGGACGCATCACTCGGAAGCTCGTCGGCAACAACAACGTCCGCAGCAGTCCATAGGACGATGCACCGAGGAGACGAGCATCGTCGATCTGACTCTTTGGAACCGATGAAATTCCAGCGCGGATGACATCGCCTTGGTACGCGCTCGTATACAGCACCAACGTGACGAAGGCCGACTGCAGTGCTGAAGTCTGAAAAGGAATTCCAGGGATTCGGCCTGCACCAAGCGTCGTGTGGATAACGACCAACTGTACGAGCAGAGGAATACCTCGAATGACCTGCACCCAGAGATTGGCAGCGAATCGCACGACGCGGAAGCGGCTGTGGTGGGCAGCCCCGGCAATCGCGCCAAAGCCTGTGCCCACGATCAGCGACGCCAATGTGAGCAGGACCGTCAACAGCAGACCGCCCGGCCGATTGTTCGGGAACCCGATCAGCAGTTCGGGCAAGATCTCGATGAGGAAGCGCAGCTGGTCAGACACGGAGCGGCTCCGTCTCGCCTTGCACGTGTCCGAGCCTGCGTTCTACCAGACGAAGACCGATGGTCATCACGGTCGAGAGTGCGAGGTACATCCCTGCTGCGAAGAGCAACAACGTGGTTGCCTGGAACGTGCGGGTGATTTCTCCCTGCACGACCTGGAAGAACTCGGGCACCGCAACGAACGATGCGAGCGATGTGTTCTTCAGATTGTGGATCAGCCGGTTCGAGATCGCAGGGAACGCAATCCGCACTCCGATTGGAGCAACGACCGCTTTCATTGCGTCCAGTTGTGACGCTCCAAGCGAGCGGGCTGCGTCGACTCGGCTAACCGGGACGCTGTTGAATCCGGAGCGAATGACCTCAGCGAGGTGCGCACCCGTGTTGAGAGTAAGGGCGAGCACAGCCGCCGCGAGGTAGTACGGGATCGGGACACCGGTGATAGCTCCCAGGCCGTCGACGATCGGGTTGTCGAAGAAGATCGTTCGACGAGGGTCGATGGGGACAACATTCGGTACGGCAAACGCGAAGAACAGAACGAGGATCAACGCGGGGATGTTCCGGAAGATCTCCACATAGGTTCCTGCGATGCGCCGGCGAAGAGGCCGATCACCTGAGCGGGCCAATGCTGCCCAATAGCCGAGCGCAAGCGATGTGAGCGAGGTGACGATGGTAAGGCCGACCGTGATGATCAAGCCATCGATGACGTCTCGTTGCAGCTCAGGGGTTAGCCAATCAAACACTGGCAACCACCGTCATGAACGTGTCCGGCGGCGGGATCACCGCCTCATGGTAGATCGCGTCCACACCGAAGCCAGCGGTTTCGAGCGCAGCGACCAGTTCGTCTTGAGACATCAACACATACGCAAGGTCGTAGACACCAGCTGGCGTATCGAATTCTTCGGACAGGACATTCGTTGCTGGGTCGAAGGTGCGGGTGACGTGGGTTGGCCCGAGCTGTTCACTCTGGACCAGTTTCGCTACGGCTCGATCTCGCTCCGGGACTTCGACGATCAACACGCCGCCCGGACGAAGCGATGCCCGAAGGTTCGCAAGAACCGAGTCGATCTGAGGATCGGCGCCGACGGCGGACAGCTGGCCGAGTGTGGTGAACAGACAGACGGCGAGGTCGAAGGATGCTTCCCGCTCAAAGGACTCTCCCTCACCCTCGAGAAAGTCGATCGAGAGTTTCTCGTTCTCGGCGCGTCGACGCGCTTCATCGAGCAGCGCCGCCGACGGGTCGACACCGGTGACGAGCAGACCTCGTCGTGCGAACTCGATGCTGTGGCGACCAAACCCACACCCAAGGTCAAGGACATCGGTGGGCACCGTTGGACACCACGAGAGGATCTTGCCGACCTCAGTGGCGGTCCGTTCTTCGGTGAGCAACGGATGGCCGAGGTATGGCGAACCCGGCCCGAAAAAGTTCGTCACTGTTCGGTCGGGCCTCCATCAGCCGCCGATGGAGGAGCTGCGGGTGGTGCGTGTAGATCCCCACTCACGGTGGGGAGTTGTGCGTTGCGCTTCTGTCAAAGACTGTCACGCACATCGAGCAGGGGAAGGTCTTGTCGTTCCAGATCGTTCAGCGCTTCGAACGGAATGATCGCGTCTCTCGAATCGACTTCTTTTGCCCATTGGTCGAACCATGAGCGTTCGATTCCGTCGACGTCGTCGACCATGCGCAAACGTTCGATTGTGAATTCGGCCTTTAGGGCTTCGACTTCGGCCGCCACGCTCTCGGGTGACCGCTGGCGGAAGCTCGTCCCATGCACCGAGTCTCGGCACCACTTGCAGCTGTATGGACAACCTCGGGTGGTTGAGATGGTCATCGACGAGTACCCGTTCTCAGTTTCCCAAAGATGCAGGTAGCGGTTCATGTCGACGAGGTCTCGTGCTGGTAGCGGTAACTCGTCGAGGTTTTCGATTGGAGGTCGCGGCTGGTTGACGACGATCGTGCCGTCCGATCGAAACGCCACGCCAGGTTCATCTGCGAGCGATTCGAGGTTGAGCCTTCCTTGGTCGAACAGATCGAGCAGTCGGGTAATTGTTTGCTCACCCTCATGATGCACGACGACATCGACGGCGTCGTCGGCGAGATACGGCGCCGGATCCGCAGTCGGGTCCGGGCCACCGATGACGACCGCTGCGCCGGTCGCTGCTGCCATTCGAGCGAGCGTTAGGGCATTTTCACGAGTAGGGAGAAGCGCAGAGACACCAACCACATCCGGCCGGTGTTCGGCGAGAGCCTCGGCGAAGGTCGCCGGTCCAGATTCGAACGTCCCGTCGTAGATCGCGACGTTATGGCCGTTCTCACGAACCCAGCTGGCGAGGTACAAGATGCCGAGCGGAAAGTACGGGCTCGACGCAGCCTGCTCATCTGGGCTGAGCGAGAGGAACATCGGATGTGCGAGCAAGAGAGTCGCCATCCCTCCATCGTACGGCACACTCAGATGTGTGAATCGCCGACGTTCCGCCATTCTTCTTCTGTTCATCGGGGCCGTTGTTGTTTTGGGCACGCTCCTCATCAGTACCGTTGTCTTCGCTACGTCCGAATCTTCGCGCGAGCCCCTACCAAATGGTCTTGACGAAGTGGCCTATCTCAACGCGGTACATGGGTCCTGGATCGCCACGATGGTCGCCAACCACTCCGGCCTTCCCATCGAGGGGATCTGGCTCGAGGAGCCCGGTCCAGGGGACTCGATCGACCTGCTCTTGCTCGAACAGTGGTCCACCGACGACGATACCCACGTCGAATGGCTCGATATACACATTATGGAGACCCATGGCCTCGAGCCCAGTTTCGAGCAGATTCGCGACGAGTGGGTCGATCATCTCAATGGCGATATCTGGGTGGCGACGCGTCGAGCGCGAGACCTGATGGACGAGGGGGTCATTCCACCGGAGACGGGTATGGCCGAACTCAACCCCGAAGGCGCTTGGGCGATGGATGCCCAATTGGAGACCGAACTCTTTGGATTGATCGCTCCAGGCAATGCCGATGAGGCTCGCCGTCGTGCTCGCAGGTTTGGTTCGGTTACGAGTAGCGGTCCTGCGCTCGATGCCAGTGCGTTCTACGCCCACCTCTATTCGAGTGCGTTCAGCAACCCGAACATCTCCGAATTGATCGATGAGGCTCGTGGCGCTGAACCGAATGACTCGATCGTTGCGCCGATAGTCGATGATGTTCGACGATGGGTTTCGGAGAATCCAAACGATTGGCGAGCTACTCGGGCCCTCATTGGAGACAAATACGACACGGATCCGGAATGGTGGGCAAGTCGGGTCAACTTTGCGGTCACGATTATGGCGCTGCTCTACGGTGACGGAGACCTGACCGAGACGGTGACTATCGCTGGCCTCGCTGGTTGGGATGCCGACAACAACATGACCACTTCAGCCGGACTCGTCGGTCTCATCATCGGATTCGACGCACTGCCAGAGCCGTGGTCACTCGCGACCGACATCTACTTCAACGAAGACCTCAGTGGAGATCTGCCTCAGTTTGATTCGGTTCGAAATATTGCTGAGCGGACGGTTGCTCTCGGGCTGGGTTCGTAAAGAGCGTCCGCTGGCTCGCAAAGATGACGAGACCAATCGCCAGCGTCGGCCACCATTCGAATCGGCGTACCCACGCTCGCTCGAAGAAGAACGTCGGATCTTCGTACGTGATGTAGGAGATGACGAGGGTGGCGCTGAGCCATGCCCACGGTACGAGTGCCAGCCACCGCCGTGAAGACTCTCCGGCCGCTGGGGTATGGAACAACAGAAACGCGACCAACAACAAGAGGTACCACGGATGAAACACTGGTGTGAGCAGCGTGTAGATACCCATCGGCGCAGCACACAGCCGCAGCAGTTCGATGGCTCCGGTCTCACCGCGTTGGCGGGCTGCCTTGGTTCGACGCCATGCGGAAAACCACACCCATGACATCAACGCCATGATCGTCGAGAAGATGATGATCATCGTGAGAAGACGCGGTTCGTTCAGTCCTCGATCGTCAAGACCCTGACTTCCAATCCACTGCTCGAGCGACTGGTAGATCGCTGAGTTGAAGCGGAACGTCTCGGTGTATTCCTGTCCCGAGCCAAACACTCCCCTGCCCGGTCCCTCACTGAAACCGAATCCCGACCATGCAACGAACGGTGCCACACCAACGATCAGAGTCACTGCATACGCAATGCGCTGCGTCCAGTTCCAGCGCCAGAACAAGACGGGCGTCAGAAGCACGGGAATCGGCCGAGTAAGTGTCGCTAGCCCAAGCAGGATTGGGCCGGCCAGCCCCGTACCTTCCCCAGCTTTGAATCGGGGATGGAACGTCGCGACGAGCGCCGCCACGGTGAAGGCGATCATGATGGCATCGAGATGGGCGGCATGGGCGATCTCGACGACGACCAGCGGGTTCCAAAGCCACAGCAGAATGCGATTCTGTGGAATGTTCACAACACGAAGCAGGGACATGATCCCCCACGCCGCAGCGAGTTCGAGCAGCGTCAGAACGACCTGGAACGACAGCGCCACCTGCGGAAGTAACCCTGCGGTTAGCGCGAACACCGCGTGCGTGACGGGCAGGTAGGGACTGGCAAAGGTCGGGTTGTTCACTAACTCACGAATAGGGATGTCGTATGCGTCGAGTTCAGGGGCGTTGATGGGCGCCTGATATGGGCTCACCCCCGAGGAGAGCAAGTTGCCTTCCCAGATGTAGCGAAATACATCGTCGCTGAGCGTCGGCGATGTCGTAAAGAGGAGCACTCGGAACACGACCGCCGCACCCCAGATCCATGCCAGCGGAATCGGTGTTTTCTCGTTTGCCCAGACCGCTCCAAGGAACCCAACGAACGCAACGCCGTACCAAACCATGGTCTCGGTCACGACTCCCGCCCGAAGCGTGCCGTTCTGGACATCGAGCACGGCGAGCGCCACGAACCCGACAAGGCATACCGCAGCCGCGCCAACAGCCAATGGCGACAAGCGAGCGCGGTTCGACATAGACGTCAAAGGTATCGCCTCGCTCTACGACGACGGTGTTCGTTCACCAGAGCTTCGCAATACTTCTGTAACGGGGACAGGCCCCATGAACTTTTCGTAACGGGGACAGGCCCCATGAACTTTTCGTAACGGGGACAGGCCCCATGAACTTTTCGTCATGGGGACAGGCCCCATGAACTTTTCGTCATGGGGACAGGCCCCACCTAATTCGAAA
>CAYVHV010000054.1:0-3648 GCA_964451305.1 uncultured Acidimicrobiales bacterium
GATCTCGGTCTTCGGTGGATTCGTCTTGGGTTCCGATCCCACCATCAAGATGTTTGGTCTCGGTTTGGCCACTGCGATCTTCGTCGACGTCACCATCGTCCGGATCGTGTTAGTGCCAGCAACGATGAAGCTCATGGGCGACGCGAACTGGTGGCTCCCCGCATGGCTCGACCGCATCTTGGCGACGATCGATCTGGAAGGCGGCCCAGACCCGGTCGTTGTCGGTGACGCTGAGCCGGCTCGCCCGACCGAGCTAGTGATCGAAGTGGGATAGCTGCGAGCCGTGATCCACCGGAGTTAGGACGACGACCGGAGTGTTCGAACGCAAATGCGAGAACCGGTCGATCGACTTGTCGAGCTTGCGCCATCGGTCCCAAAGCCGATCGTGTTCGTCGCCGGGTTCGGCTTCCCTGCCGGCGATAGAGAGCCTTCCTTGTCGGGTTATGAGTTCGGCTTGGGAGTTGGCTTGCATGTTTAGCCACCACGCCGGATCAGCGTTGTCCCATCCGTTCATCGCCAGCGTAATGAAGTCGTCGCCATCTTTGTAGTAGGCGATCATCACCACTCGCTTCTCGCCACTTTTGCGGCCGATCGTTGCGAGCTGGGCGAGTCCTTCTTGTTCTGCTGTTGCTTCGCGGAGGCCGAGACGGCCACCGCTATATCGAAACAGGGCTCGGTGGGCCTTCCACGCGAGACCGATGATGAGCCGAGGTGGGAGTGTTGCCATGGGCTAAGGGTACGCAAGGCGCCCCGGGTACTTCATCAGCCACAAGCACACTCGGCCCTCGGCCAAAAGTATGAGACACTCGAGCGGTGGACGTACCGCAGACTCCGAGCAACGACATCGAGCTCGTGATCTTCGACCTCGATGGGGTGCTCGTCGATAGCGAAGCCGTTGTCATCACGATCGAATCCCAAATGCTCACCGACGCTGGATACCCGATGACCGTCGACGAGATAGCGGACACCTGCATCGGCCTGAGTTATGCCGACATGAAAGCTCTGATCGAAGATCGGTTCAGCCGCCCGATACAAGACCAGCTCTTCGACGACATTCAGGCCGCCGCTCTCGCCGCCTTCCCTAACATGCTCGAACCTGTTGCAGGAGTGGCCGATCTTCTCGCTTCCAGCCAACTCCCCCGCTGCATCGCGTCGAGCAGCGACCTCGACCGCATCCATCTATCGCTCGAACTCACCGAGCTCCGTACGTTCTTTCCTTCGCACACGGTTTTCTCAGCCGAAATGGTGAGTCGAGGCAAGCCGTATCCAGATCTGTTCCTTCACGCCGCGGAGCAGATGGGAGCGGACCCGCAGAAGTGCCTTGTTGTTGAGGACAGCCCGCATGGAGTGAGCGCCGCTCTCTCCGCGGGCATGCATGTCGTCGGCTTTGTCGGCGGACTTCACGCGCGTCCGAGCCTCACCACCCGGCTGAACGACGCCGGGGCAACCACTGTCCTGTCGACTGCCGAAGAACTCTCGGCGTTGCTAGCGCTGACCTAGAACGAGCACAGTGCCCGAGTGTGAGAGTCCCTATTCGCGTTTTGCTCCCTCTTTCAACACTCTGACTGCTCTGCACCTACATTGTGCAAATGGAACTTGATGACATCGACCGGCGACTGCTCGCTCTGCTTCGCGTGGACGGCCGCGCTCCGGTCACCGGCCTCGCTCGCGAGCTCGACGTGTCTCGCGCAACCGTCAAGAGCCGACTCGAGCGGTTAAGCACCTCGGGTGTGGTCCTTGGTTATACGGTTCGCATCCACGACGAGAGCGCCCCGGGCAGCGTCCGTGCGATCGCACTGATCGAGGTCGAGGGACGCAGCACGACCCAGGTCATTCGCGAGCTGCGTGGCATCCCTGAGATTCAGGCGCTGCACACCACCAACGGCGGTTGGGACCTCGTCGCCGAGCTGCAAATGGAGACGCTCGTCGAGTTCGATCGCGTCCTCGCCCGGATTCGTTCGATTGACGGCGTCCTCAATAGCGAAACGAGCTTGCTGCTGTCCTCGGTGCTCCGCTAGCCATAGCCCAGGTGGCTCACCGGCTAGCTGAGCTTCTTTCCAATGTCTTGAGAGATCGCTTGATACATGGCGCGGCTGGCATTGGGATTTAGCTCGTGGAGAGTTCGCAGACGGTTCTGATCCCAACGTTGGAACCTGACTTCGCCCACTGCAAAGGTGTCGACCACCGCTGGCCCGCCCGACAGAAAGCTGATCTCGCCGAGCATCGAGCCGGCCTCGAGACATTCGGTCGGCCTGCCCTTTGCATACAACTCGACCATCCCGTCGAGAATGACCCAAACCATCTCGGGACACACGCCGAGACGGGTGAGTTGCGTGTCCTGTTCGGTCACTGTCTCGCCCATTGACCAGAGCGTCGAGAAATCGAAGTCGTCCAAGCCAGGGAAGATCATCTGCCGGTAGCGGTCCTCTTCCTCACTGACCGACACGTTCGCCCTCGAGCGCAGATACCGGACGAGCTGCACGCCGTGAAGGAGGCCAATGATGATGTTAAAGACCACCATCGACCGGATGTCGGCGAGGAGTCCAAAGATGATGAACGTGAGCGATGCAAAGATCAACGCAACTCGAAGCCACAAGACCGATCTCGCAAACGTCGATGCGATGAGGGCGATGTAGGCAACACTTAGAACGATCTCAGATTCACTCACAGCCGGAGACCGTAACCCATAGATCTGCATCGAACGCTGGCGATAGCATGGGTTATGGGTGAGGTGAGCCGAAGATCGCAGTCGAGCCGAAACGCGGCGCACCGGACACTGCCCGAGTCCCCCGCTCCTCCGGCGAGCCCACGGCCGCTCGCTTCGGGTGTTCGTGCCACAGAACCAGACCGTAGGCGGCTCTGGTTTGGCGCGCTGTTGACGCTTTCACTGGCGCCCATTCTTATACCTTTATTCGCCGACCCGTCAGACTCGTTGGGACAGTGGACCGACGGGCTCGCGCTCTTGCCGTGGGTGGTTCTCGCTGCATTCACCGCCGGTTCGTTCGGTCGCGGGCTGTGCGGGCGTTCGAAGAGGCGTCGCGTCTACCGCATCGGTGAGATCGCAGTTGCTTCGGTCGATCGCGTGACCAAGGCGTACTACCCCCAAGAAGACGGGTCGTCACGGCAAACCTCGCTCATCGAGTGGGAGTTCCAGGTTGATGGAGTTGTGGTCCGCGGCTCGCGAGAGTCAAAGGGAGAGGCGATTGCAGCAATTCGACAGGGAGAGACGATGTGGGTGCTCTACGACCCGAAGGACCCGGCAGACAACGTCGAATGGCCGCCGTTGTAGGACTGCCACTTACGCGACCGGCTGCAGAGGTGATGATCGGTTCTTGGACCAGCAAACCTCTCGATGAACAGACTGGATCGCAAACAATTCGTGCAGCGGTGTAAGAAACCCGAAGCGCCATCGTCTGATCAGTTGTTGAGACTTCGAGAGGACTTCCCATGGCAAACGTTCCCGCACCCTCATCAGATGCTCGACGCTACCTTTCGATGTTGACCGCCCTGGCGATCTCCGAAGCGGCGCGACCTGTGTTGTCCTCTGCCGGCGAGCTCGTCGAATGAGCCGCCCGACCGATCTGGAGACGACATTTGCTGAGTGGATGGTGGACCACCGTGGAATCATCGTGAAGATCGTTCGAAGTT
>CAYVHV010000054.1:3748-13998 GCA_964451305.1 uncultured Acidimicrobiales bacterium
TTTGGCTGAACGCGAGAGAGGTGCTCCCGAGCTTTGTGGCGGCGGTGTTCTTCGCGAGCCGCATCTCGATCGCGGAATCTCCGACGTCGGTGATTGCGGGAGCATTGATCCTCGCCGCCGTCGGGTTGTTTCTCGCGATCACGTCGTGGCGCCAGTACAAGGCCGATCGCTCGTGGGAAGGGTCCGTCCGTGATCAGCTAGCACGGCGGCTCGCACAGCTCAACCATCGAGCTTGGTTGTTCCGCATCGTCGCATGGTGGTATTTCCTGCCATTCGGGCTCGCCATCCTGCTTATTGGGCACGGGTTCGGCCAAGACTTTGGTAGCGCTGATGGTCT
This sequence comes from uncultured Acidimicrobiales bacterium, assembly GCA_964451305.1. GTDB lineage: Bacteria > Actinomycetota > Acidimicrobiia > Acidimicrobiales > SHLQ01 > SHLQ01. The sequence goes on from CAYVHV010000054.1 coordinate 4,086, forward strand.
CGTTTTCTTGGGGGCAATTCTGGTAGTTGGTGTGATTGCGTACATCGCGAACAGACGAAATGCTCGAGTCCGATACGACCTCGAAATCGAGCGCCTCAAACCGCTCCTAGCCGACTTCGATATCGGTACTGCTGGGTAGGACGCGGTAAGCCGTAAGCCGCAAGGAGCGGCTGTGCGTTCGGCGTAGCGGTTTCTTGGCAGGGCACTCGAGGCTTCGGCTAACGTCGGCCCATGGCAGAATTCACCTCACATTCAGCGGGAACCCCCTCGTGGGTTGACCTCTTCTCCCCCGATCTCGATGGCGCCAAGAACTTCTACGGATCGCTCTTTGGATGGGAGCTCGACGACCAGTTCGACCGCGACGGAAACCGCATCTACTCCATGGCACGCCTCGATGGAAAGGCTGTGGCCGGAATGGGTCCGATGCCTCCGGCTAGCGAGATGCCATCGTTCTGGAACACCTACATCGCATCAGACGATATCGACGCCACCGAAGCGGCGGTGCAAGCGAATGGCGGCCACGTCATGATGCCGTCGATGCAGGTCATGGAGTCCGGCAAGATGGCGGTGTTCGCTGACTCGACCGGCGCACCGTTCTCGGTCTGGCAGGCACAACAACACATCGGCACCGAGCTCGGCAACGTGTCAAACACGTACTCGTGGAACGAGCTGATGACCCGCGACGTGGCGTCAGCCCGAGAGTTCTATTCAAACGTCTTTGGGTGGCAGTACATCACCCACGAAATGCCGCACGGCGACTACACGGTCATCGAAGGTGGGGTGAACGGTGGCCTCGGCGGCATGTTGCAGATGCCAGCCGAAGTGCCAGAGGCCGTTCCCAATCATTGGGGTGTCTACTTCACCGTCGACGACCTCGATGCCTCGGTCGCAAAGGTCCAAGAGCTCGGCGGTCAGGTCGCCATGCCCGCCATGGAGCTACCGGGAGTCGGCCGCGTGAGCACGCTGCTCGACTCGTGGGGAGCGTCGTTCATCTTGATGCAACCGAACGAGCAGTCCTAGCGCTCAGGCGCTAGCGACGTGAGCGCGCTCGTGGCGGTGTTAACCGTTCGTTGGGAACCCGAGATCCACCGAGCTCGTCGACGGATCGGGCCAGCGTGACGTGATCGCCTTTGGTCGGGTGAAGAAGCGAATGCCCTCCGGTCCGTACATCGCCAAGTCGCCGAACAGCGAGTCCTTCCAACCACCGAAGGAGTGGTAGCCAACCGGCACGGGAATCGGGACGTTGATGCCCACCATGCCGGCGTCGGCGTTCTCCTGGAAGTCACGAGCTGCACCACCATCGCGGGTGAAGATCGCCGCGCCGTTGCCCCACTGGTTGTTGGAGATGAGGTCGCGTGCTTCGACGTAGGTGTCGCAGCGGACGACACCGAGGACAGGGCCAAAGATCTCCTCTTTGTAGACATCCATCTCGGTGGTGACGTTGTCGAGCAGCGTCGCACCGAGGAAGTAGCCATCGCCCTCGAAGGACTTCTCTCGTCCGTCGACCACGACCGTGGCACCCTCATCCGCACCGACACCGACGTAGTTTGCAACCTTGTCCCGATGGTCCTTCGTAACGAGCGGACCCATCTCCGAGTCGGGGTGTGTGCCGTCACCGATAGTCAGGTTCTCGATGCGCGTCGAGATGGCGTCGATGAGCGGATCGGCTGCGCTGCCAACGGCCGCCACGATGCTGATCGCCATGCACCGCTCACCCGCCGAACCATAGGCCGCAGATACGGCTGCGTCGGCCGCGAGGTCGATATCGGCGTCGGGGAGAACGAGCATATGATTCTTTGCCCCGCCGAGCGCTTGGACGCGCTTGCCATTCCTCGTGCCGGTTTCGTACACGTATCGAGCGATCGGCGTCGAGCCCACGAAGCTGATGGCCTTCACATCGGGGTGTTCGAGGAGGCGATCGACCGAGACCTTGTCTCCGTTCACCACGTTGAGCACACCATCGGGCAGGCCCGCTTCGTGAAAGAGCTCAGCGATGAACATCGGTGCCGACGGGTCCTTCTCCGACGGTTTGAGAATGTATGAGTTGCCCGTTGCAATCGCGTTCGGAATCGTCCACAGCGGGACCATTGCGGGGAAGTTGAACGGAGTAATGCCGGCCACAACGCCGAGCGGATGTCGAACGGTAAAGACATCGACGCCGGTCGACGCGTTCTCGTTGTACGACCCTTTCATGTGCTCAGCAATGCCGGTTGCGTACTCGATGTTCTCGATACCCCGAGCCACCTCGCCGGCTGCATCACTCAGGACCTTCCCGTGTTCGGCGGTGAGGCGCCGAGCGATCTCATCGGTGTTTTTCACGACGAGATCGCGGAAGTTGAACATGATCTTCGTTCGCTTGGCGACGCTCATGGCACGCCAACCCTCGAACGCGCGCTTCGATGACGCGACGGCCGCGTCGACGTCTTCAACCGATGCCAGGCCGAGCTCGGCGGTTTGCTCGCCAGTGGCCGGGTTGAACACCGGAGAGGTGCGACCCGAGGTTGAGGAAACCTGCGTGCCGTCAATGAGTTGATCAATTGTCTTCATGGTTCTGTTTCTCCTGAGTTTCTCGGCGGTAGTTCTCTACGCGATCGTGTCAGCAGCCGCTCGTAGCGCAGCGATGCCCTCGTCGATTTCGTCGGCGGTCACGTTCAGCATCGGCGCCATGCGAACCACGTTGCCGTGCAAGCCACCCTTGCCCACCAAGAGCTTGTGGGTCTTTGTGGCTTCGAGCATGTCGGTAGCGTACTGCGGCGCAGGTTCGAGGCTGCCCGGCGCGACGGTTTCGAAGCCTTGCATCAACCCTCGCCCTCTTGTCTCAGCAATCCACGGCATGTCTGTAGTGAGCTGGTCGAGCCCTGCACGCAGCCGATCACCCATGACCTTTGCGTTGCTCTGGAGGTCGTGCTCGAGCACGTAATTGATCGTTGCGAGACCACCAGCGGTCGACATCGGATTGCCGCCGAAGGTCGAGAAGTTGAGCACATTGATCGTGTCCATGATCTCCGCACGAGCAACGACACCCGCAAGTGCAAGTCCGTTGCCGGCGCCCTTCGCGAAGGTGAGCATGTCGGGAACGATTCCGTGCGCTTCGTAGCCCCAGAAGTTGTCGCCGGTGCGGCCCCAACCGGTCTGGACCTCATCGGAGATGTAGAGGATGCCCCGGTTATCAAGCTCCTTTTTCATCGACCCGTAGAAACCATCGGGCGGCGTCGCGAACCCGCCGACGCCTTGGATTGGCTCTGCGATCATGGCAGCGACCTCGCCGGTCGATGTCATAGCCAAGAGTTGGCTGAGGTCGTCGACGCATGCGCGAACGAATGCATCATCGTCATGGTCGGCGAATGGGCTTCGTAGCTTGTACGGGCCCTGCACAAATGTGACTTGAAGGCCGGAGTTACTCGTCGACGACCACGACGCATGGCTGGTGATCGCCTGGGTCGAGTGCGAGCGGCCGTGATAGCTGTTTCGCATCGCCAAGATCTGATTCGATTTCCGGTAGCTCGTAGCGAGCAGGAGTGCAGCGTCATTGGCTTCGGTGCCCGATGGAGTCAGGAAGACTCGAGCGTCCGGGATCCCTGACAGCTCGGCAACCTTTTCGGCGAATGCGATCATTGGTTCTGACAAGTACAGGCTGGAGGTGTGCATAACCTTCCCGGCTTGTTCCTGGACCGCCGTGCGGACGGCCTCATTGTTGTGGCCGATCATCGTGGTCAGGACGCCACCGAAGAAGTCGAGGTACCGTTCGTCATTTGAGTCATAGACGTAGCTGCCATCGCCACGCTCGATCTGAATGGGTTCGGCGTAGTACGGGCTCAGGAACGACGGAAGGGATTGTCGGTATCGGGCCGGCAGGTCAGCGCTCATCAGAATCTCCTGAAGCTCGTCGAAGGAATGAAGCCCCAGTATCGGATGCGCTATGAGTGAGGGAAACCTCGTTTTGTAATGTACAAAGTGGACATGGACTCCGAGACGATGACTCTGATCTCCACGCGAGTAGCCGAGACGTATGGCCGTCGCGGCTCGCAACTGAACGGCTCACGAATCGCCTCGGTCATCGGCCAACTGGTCAGCAGCGGCGAGCTGCTTCCCGGCCAAAAGCTCCCGACGGTGCGAGCACTCTCCCGAACGCTTCGCGTGAGTCCGGGAACAGTGTCCGATGCGTGGCGAGTCCTTCGGATTCACGCGGTGATCGAAACCGACCGGCGAAGAGGCACGATCGTCCGGTCGACGACCGGCAACGTCGACGGCCGATACTGGCACGTTCCGGTGGCGCCAGGAACCCTCGAACACGACCTCACGATGGGCACTCCCGACCCAGAGCTGCTGCCTCCGCTGGCACCAGCGCTCCAGAAGGTCCAGCTCGACTCCACCGTCACCTCGTATCTTGACGAGCCGGTCATCCCCGAGCTCGAAGCGCTCCTGCGAGCCGACTGGCCGTTCGAACCCGAGCGGTTCACGATCGTCAATGGTGCCCAAGATGGTGTGGAGCGAATTGTGAACGATGCGGTGAACTTCGGCGACGCCGTCATCGTCGAAGACCCGACATTTCCACCGATTATCGACATGCTCGAACTCGCCGGAGCGCGTCTCATCGTCGTGCAATCCGACGAGCAGGGTCCACTGCCAGACGAGGTCGCCGCTGCGCTTGTCGAACGGCCTGTCGCTGCGTTTCTTCAACCGCGCGCCCAGAATCCAACCGGTGCGTCGATCTCAAAACAGCGCGCCGTGGATCTTGCCGAGTGTCTCGCGGGCCACTCGACTCTGGTGGTCGAAGATGATCACTCCGGTCCCGTCGCTGGCGCTGCGCTCCACAGCCTTGGTACGCACCTTCCGAACCAGACGGTGCACATTCGAAGCTTCTCCAAATCGCACGGGCCCGACCTGCGGCTCGCAGCGATCGGCGGCAGCACCTCGGTTCTCGATTCGGTGATCAAACGCCGCCATCTCGGGCCGTCGTGGACAAGCCGACTCCTCCAACGGGTCTTGCTCGAATTGCTCCGCGACCCGGTCGCATTGTCGATCGTCAACAACGCGTCGGCAGTCTATGAAGAGCGACGACGAAACGTCGTTACCGCTCTCGAGGATCGAGGGTTCGAGATTGCCGAGGGTTCGGGGATGAACGTCTGGATCCCGGTAGGCAACGAACAGCGGGCCGTGGTCGGCCTTGCGGCGCATGGGATCGGTGTTGCTCCCGGTCGACCATTCATGGTCGGCTCGCCAACGACCGAGTTCATTCGTGCGACCGTGGCCTCGCTGTCTGACCACGTCGACGACATTGCCGAAAAGATCGCCTCCGTCGCGAACTAGTCGACTCGACTTCGGCGACGCTGCCCTCAGGGTCGCGTAGCGAGTGAGAAGCATTCACCGTAGGGTCACGAAAATGACGATCAACAGAATCTTCGACTGGGTGAAGCGAAGCGTTACTTCCGCTCCGAAGTACCCCGAGTTCTTGGACGAGTGGGATGACCTTCTTCGCGAGCAGATGAAGCATTGGTGTCAGCTCACCGAGGACGAGCAAGATCGGCTCGAAGAGCTGACGCTGTACTACATGAACAAGTGGCACTGGGAGGCACAGCAGGGCTTCGCACTCACCGACGAGATGATCGTTCTCATTGCTGCCTCGGCGTCGGTACTGGTTCTCGATCTCGACTTCGACGCGTACCAATCCATGACGTCTGTGGTGGTGAGCGAGACGACGATCATCCTCGATCAAGACCGGGCAGGTCCTGGTGGACTCGTGACGACCGGGCCGGTAGCAGTGCTTGGCCATACGAGTGCCCGAGGGCCGGTGTTCCTCGCGTGGGATTCGGTGAAGTCGGGTGCTGGCGTCAGCAACGACGGATTCAACGTCACCTACCACGAGTTCGCCCACCGGTTGGACTTGCTCGACGGCATGGTCGACGGGTCCCCTCTTCGAGCGACCGACGAACGGTATGGCGAGTGGATTGCGGTGTGCACGCGGCTCTACGAAGAGGTACGAAACGGACATGGTCCGAAGCTGTTGAGAGACTACGCGGGAGTGAACCCGGCGGAGTTCTTCGCCGTCGTCACTGAGGTGTTTTTCGACAAGGGCGCAAAGATGGAATCCGAGCTACCGGATCTGTATGCCTCGCTCAAGGCGTTCTACAGACAAGACACCGCCGAGCGCGACAGGCGCGTGCGCCGGGAGCATCGTCGAATTCGGGTTTCCAAGAAATCGAAGCGCCGAGCGGCACCGGTTCGTGGAGCGTCTGGTAACCGAAACAAGTCCTAGCGCGAGATCGCGAGGGTTACGCGATGAGCGTGTTGTTGCCCTCGCCGTCCACATCGATCGAATGGTCGGTAAACCATGTGCCGCCGTGCGAGAGGTATTTGAAACACGCGGTCGAACCCGCTGGCATCTCGACCGAAGCGCTTCGTGTGCCGTTGCTGCGTTTCTTCATCGGCGTCACTAACGGGTTCCAGTCATTGAAGTCGCCGGTCACCGATGTTGGATCGGGCGCCACCTCGAGCGGCAGCGAAAAGGTGATCTTGACCTTTCCTTCCGATGTTGCTTGTCGCTTGATCATCATGGTCCTCCCTGCCGATGGCCAAACCGTTCAACAACCGGATGGCCAGTCATCACGATCCAAACGCTAGTCGACGAGATCGCCGCGCGTTGTCGAAACGCACCGTCGCACACGTCACTGTTCGGGCCGGAATTTGTCAAGCCGGTTGCTGTAATCCGTTTGCAAGGCAAGCGACTAGATGGACCGGCTATCGTCTACCAAGTACTCGATTAGGGGGAAAGAAAATGTCAGTAGTTGAACATTGGTCCGATGTCTCAAACCTGTGGATGCAGGTCAGTAATCAAATCAACAACGACGACTTAGACAAACAATCGTCGTGTGACGAGTGGTGTGTCCAAGAGGTTGTAGATCATGCGCACTCGGTCCAGATCAATGGCGCCAACGCGCTCGGTGCAAATATTCCTGAGGGTGCAGACTTCGAGACCGTGCGGGCTGCACTACTCGAGACATTGCGCGACGAGGCAAACCTCGAAGGCAACGCCGAAGCCTTTGGCAACATGCCAAAACACGGAGTAGCACAACTGCTCGTCGGCGACCTTTTGCTTCACTCGTGGGACATTGCCCACACCATCGGCGCTGATGGTTCGTTGCCGGACAAGCTCACGACCTCGACGCTCGAGGCGCTCAAGCAGCTACCTGATTCGCTGCTTCGTGCACCAGACATGTTCGGCCCTGAGCTGCCGGTAGCCGATGATGCGACGCCTCAAGAGAAGCTGCTCGCCTTCACCGGACGTCAGATCACAAAGAAGTAGAGAAGTAATGAGCGGGCAACCCATCGCCAGCAACGCTGGCGGTGGGTTGTCGACGTTCCCATAGCGGCGTTACACCGCGAGAAGCGACCTAGGCTGGCCGACGTGGTTGAACAGGCCTCTGAACGCTTCGAAGATCCGGTCGACGGAACCGTCTGGCGAGTCGACGCCACGTTCCTGACCTCGAACTGGACATGCATCTGGGGGAACGGATGCAAGGGCATCCTCACCGAGGACGCCGAGCACCTGAACCAAGGTTGCTGCTCCCATGGCGCCCAGTTCCTCGACGAAGAGGAAGCGATGAACACCGGCGCTCTCGCGCTGACTCTGGATCCGAGCCGGTTTCAGTTTCACGCGGAGGCAGCCGCCGATGGCATCTACGCCGATGAACAGCGCACCCTCACCCGCACGGTCGACGGTGCATGCATCTTCCACAACCGCCCCGGATTCTCCGGCGGGGAGGGTTGCGCCCTGCACCTGGCTGCGGTCGACGAAGGCGAGTCACCCACGACGTGGAAACCGTCGGTGTGCTGGCAGCTTCCGTTGCGTGCGGAAGTTCAAGAGGACGGTTCGAAGGTTCTGCGCCACTGGGCCCGCAGCGATTGGGATGACGAAGAGTCGACGATCGCGTGGTGCTGCACGGAGGAACCAGAGCCCTACATCGGAGAGTCTTCGGTCATCGAGTCACTCGAAGAAGAGCTCACCGCGATGGTTGGACCCGAGGTCTACGTCGCAATCCGCACTCGCCTGGGCTGACCGACGTTCGGCGCACCCCGCTTCCGGCGACAATCATTGCGCGTTTTCTCGGCACCGCTCCAGCGAAGGGAGTTAGCATCCCGAGATGACTCTCGTACAAGCCCTTGAAGCCATCGACCTTTTCCGCGAGTTGAGCGCAAAGGAGCTCAAGGCTGTCCAACGTTTGATGAGTACGGTAACCATCAAAGCCGGGCACGAACTCATGACCGAAGGAACTCCCGGACGCGAGTTCGTCATCATCATCGATGGCGAGGCAACCGTTCGACGTAGCGGCCGAATCGTGGCCCACGTGGGAGCAGGAGACTTCCTCGGAGAGTTCTCCGTCATCGCCGGCGTTCCGCGTACCGCTTCGGTCACCTCTGACACGGAGATGACCATCTCGGTATTGACCAGACGCGAGTTCTCTTCCCTGCTCGATCAGCAGCCGAAGATCGCTCGAAAGGTGCTCGTCGCCACAGTGAAGCGGCTCCATGATCTCGAGCCATCGCTGGTGAAATAACCATTCTCCACAGCAGGCCACCACCTATAGGGTGGGGCGCACGATGTTTGTTGATCTGATCGTCATCGGCGGCGGAGCAGCTGGCTTTTTCTCCGCCATCACCTGCGCGGAGAATTCAGACAAATCCGTTCTCATCCTCGAGCGAACCTCGCAACTTCTGCAGAAGGTCAAGATCTCTGGTGGCGGACGATGCAACGTCACCCACGATTGTCTCGACCCACGAGATCTCGCAACGCACTATCCACGCGGCGAAAAATCGTTGATCGGTCCGTTCAACCGATTCGGACCAAGCGACACCATCGACTGGTTCAGCAGTCGCGGAGTCGAACTGAAGACCGAGGCCGATGGTCGCATGTTCCCCGAGAGCAACACTTCACAGACCATCGTCGACACGCTGCTCGACGCCGCGCAAAATGCGGGCGTCTCGATCAAAACAAACGAAGGTGTGACCTCGATCGAACGAACAGGCGAGCGCTTCGAGGTCTCCACCGACGCCGGACATTCCTACACCGCGGCGAACGTGCTGCTCGCAACCGGCGGGACGAGAAGTGCCGCAGGTGCCAAGCTCGCCGAACGGCTCGGCCACGAACTCCTCCCCGCTACCCCGTCGCTGTTCACGTTCAAGATCGATGATGCTCGCATCGATGGGCTCGCGGGCCTGTCCGTGGCGAACGCAGAGGTCCGGATTCAAAACAGTCGGCTCAAGAGCCAAGGCCCCGTCCTCATTACACACTGGGGAATGAGCGGCCCCGGCATCCTCAAGATCTCCGCGTGGGGCGCGCGAGAACTCGCCGAGCTCAGCTACCGCTTTTCGATCACTGTCAACTGGACCCCGAACAGCGACCCAGCCGCGGTCATTGCAGAAAAGCGCGAGCATGATGGCAAACGACAGGTCGCCACACGTAGCCCGTTCGAGGACATCCCCAAACGACTGTGGCTTCGGATGCTCGACGCTGCGGGCATCGACGGGTCGACGATCTGGTCCGAGCTCGCGAAGAAACCGGCGAACAAGCTCATTAGCGAACTCAGCGCAGCGACCTACGAGGTGACCGGAAAGAGTACGAACAAAGCCGAGTTCGTCACCTGCGGAGGCGTCGCCCGAGACGACATCGACTTCAAGACCATGGAAAGCAAGCTCGTCCCGGGGCTGTACTTCGCAGGTGAGGTCATCGACATCGACGGTGTCACCGGTGGCTTCAACTTTCAGAACGCATGGACCAACGGTTACCACGCCGGCATGGCCATCGCCTCGAGCTAACAACCGCCGCGCAGTTAAGGGCTGCTCTCGCAGTGACCGCTGCTCGCTGCTCTCGCAGTGACCGCTGCTCGCTGCTCTCGCAGTGACCGCTGCTCGCTGC
>CAYVHV010000054.1:14098-15446 GCA_964451305.1 uncultured Acidimicrobiales bacterium
GCAGTGACCGCTGCTCGCTGCTCTCGCAGTGACCGCTGCTCGCTGCTCTCGCAGTCGCAGTCCCGATACAGTCGGCTCGTGGCCGCATCCCTGATGATCCAAGGCACCGCATCGAACGCCGGGAAATCGGTACTCGTCGCCGGCCTCTGCCGAGCCTTCGCCAACCGAGGCCTCCGGGTCGAACCGTTCAAGCCACAGAACATGTCGAACAACGCTGCGGTCACCGAAGACGGTGGAGAGATCGGCCGAGCCCAAGCGCTCCAAGCCCTCGCAGCGCGCGTGCCCCTAACGGTCCACCACAACCCGGTCTTGTTAAAGCCCGAGAGCGACACTGGTTCCCAGGTCGTCGTGCACGGACGCGTCGCCGGAACGCTCGATGCCCATTCGTTTGGACAACGACGCGATGAACTGCTCCCTCGCGTTCTGGAGAGCTACGAGATCCTCCAACAACGAGCGGACATCGTCATCGTCGAAGGCGCGGGCAGCCCAGCAGAAACGAACCTCCGCGCCGGCGACATTGCGAACATGGGCTTTGCCGATGCGGCCGAAGTACCGGTCGTGATCGCAGGCGACATCGATCGCGGCGGTGTCATCGCCAGTCTCGTCGGCACCCATTCGGTCCTCTCCCCCAGCGACCGTCAACATGTGCGCGGTTTCCTCATCAACAAGTTCCGCGGCGATGTTGGGCTCTTCGACGATGGACTCGCGACCGTCACCGAACACACGGGTTGGCCGTCGTTCGGCGTCGTTACCTGGAGCCGCGATCTCTCGCTCCTGCCAGCCGAAGATGCGGTCGACATCAGCGGTAGCCGTTCGCGTGACGGTATGCGGATCGCTGTTCCCATGCTCAGCCGTATCGCGAACTTCGATGACATCGATCCGCTCGCAGCCGAGCCTGGTGTCGACCTCGTCATGGTGCCGCCCGGCCAGCCCCTACCTGTCTCCGACCTCGTGATCATTCCCGGCACGAAGGCAACGATTGCCGATCTTGCGTTCTTCCGGTCGCAAGGCTGGGATGTTGATCTCGCCGCACACGTCCGTCGGGGAGGTCACGTCCTCGGAATCTGTGGTGGGTATCAACTACTCGGTCGAACCATTGCGGATCCGCACGGCGTTGAGGGCGCTCCCGGTGTGGTCGACGCGCTCGGGTACCTCGACGTCGACACGACGTTGGAACCGCGGAAGGTCACGCGCAACGTTGTTGGAACGCACGCCGAAACCGGCTGTCACATCGCGGGGTATGAGATCCACGTCGGTCTCACCACAGGTCCAGACACCGAGCGCGCGTTCCTCTACCTTGAGGCGAACGGCGAGAGTCGGTCCGAAGGGGCAGCCTCGCCAGATGGAA
>CAYVHV010000055.1:0-13789 GCA_964451305.1 uncultured Acidimicrobiales bacterium
GCAATGTACGCGTAGCTGATCGGCAAGATCGCTGCGCTGCCCCATGGGGCAGCGCTCACGATGTACGTATCGTCGGCGCTTAGATCGCCATGCGCTGTCGGGAGGTGTGGAGCGAGGTGAGGGGCAACACAGATCGGTCCGACACCGGGGCCGCCACCGCCGTGCGGGATGCAGAACGTCTTGTGCAGGTTGAGGTGGCACACGTCGGCACCAAAGTCGCCTGGGCGGCTCAGGCCGACCTGGGCGTTCATGTTGGCGCCGTCGAGGTACACCTGGCCGCCGTTCTCGTGGATGATTGAGCAGACACGCTCGATCGACTCTTCGAACACGCCATGGGTCGATGGGTACGTGACCATGAGCGCACCGAGCGAATCGGCATGCTCGATCGCCTTTGCTTCAAGATCGGCAACATCGATGTTCCCGTCGCTGTCAGTGCTGACGGCCACGACCTTCATGCCAGCCATTACCGCCGACGCCGGGTTCGTTCCGTGGGCAGAGTCGGGGATCAGGCAAATGTCTCGCTGGCTCTCACCGTTTGCCCGATGGAACGAGCGAATGCTGAGAAGACCCGCGTATTCGCCTTGCGAGCCAGCGTTTGGTTGCAACGAGGTAGCGGCGAAACCGGTGATCTCCGCGAGCCACTGTTCGAGCCGGGACACGAGCTCGGCGTAGCCCTGTTGCTGGTCGAGTGGGGCGAAGGGGTGGATTCGGGCGAAGCCCTCCCACGTGATCGGGATCATCTCGGTGGTCGCGTTGAGCTTCATCGTGCACGAACCGAGCGGAATCATCGAGTGAGCGAGAGAAAGATCCTTATTTCGCAGGCTCGTGATGTAGCGCAGCATCTCGGTTTCAGAGTGATAGCTGTTGAACGTCGGGTGCGTCATGTAGTCCGAGTCACGAACAAGTTCGATCGGAATCGGCGCGCCACACGCTTCGGGCGGCTCCCGGTCGAACAGCGCATTTGTGAGTGTGGACAGGTCCTCATTCGTGATGGTTTCGTCGAAGGAAACTCCGACCGATCCGTCTTCGAACGAACGCAGGTTGAACCCGGCGGCGAGCGCCTTGGCGACGAGGTTGTCGAGATCGGGGCCCTTCGTGATCACGACGGTGTCGTAGAACTGGATCGAGTCGAGGCTGTACATCGCTTCTTGTGCAGCGAGCGCGAACTTCGAAGTACGGGTGTGCACATCGCCAGCGATTCCGGCGATGCCCGCTGGCCCGTGGTAGACGCCGTACATCGATGCCATCACGGCGAGCAGCACCTGAGCGGTGCAGATGTTCGAGGTGGCCGAATCTCGGCGGATGTGCTGTTCGCGGGTCTGTAGCGCCATGCGGAGTGCCGGAGCCCCGTGGCGGTCCTTCGACATCGAGATCAGGCGGCCCGGCAGGTTTCGTGCGTGTGATTCGGCGGTCGCGAGGAACGCAGCGTGTGGGCCTCCGGCACCGAGTGGAACTCCAAAGCGTTGTGACGAACCAATCGCGATGTCGGCTCCCCATTCGCCCGGCGGCACGAGCGCTGCGCACGCGAGCAGATCCGTGGCCGCAATGACGAAGGCACCAGCCTCGTGGGCAGCCGCAGCGAGTCCGGAGAAGTCATCGACGCGTCCTCGAGTGTCGGGATACTGGACGAGCACTGCAAACACATCGTCATCAAACGTTGCTTTGGAGACATCGGTAACGTTCACGGTGATGCCGAGTGGCTCGGCGCGGGTGAGTACGACCTCGAGCGTCTGAGGGTGGCAACGGTCCGAGACGATAATCGTGCTCGCCGTGCTCTTACGGCCCTTCAAGCGGCGTGCCATCGTCATCGCTTCGGCCGCAGCGGTCGCCTCGTCGAGCAGCGACGCGTTGCTGATCTCCATACCGGTCAGGTCTGCGACCATCGTCTGAAAGTTGAGAAGCGCTTCGAGGCGCCCTTGGGCGATCTCCGCCTGGTACGGCGTGTAGGCGGTGTACCAGCCCGGATCTTCCAACACGTTTCGGAGCACGACCGATGGGGTGTGCGTGTCGTAGTAGCCCTGTCCGATCATCGAGCGGAGCACCGTGTTCTTCTCAGCGAGTTCACGCAGTTCCGCGAGGGCCTCGACCTCGCTCTTGGCGGCTGGCAAGTCCATCAGCCCGGAGAACGCAATGTTCTCGGGAACGGTCTCGGTGATGAGTTGTTCGATCGAGTCGACCTCGACAGCGACGAGCATCTTGTCTCGATCGGTTGCGTCAGGTCCGATGTGGCGAGAGGAGAAATCCATGATGTGTTCCTTAGTGACGGGAAAGGTGAGCAGAGGGTTGGTAGGTGGAGTGATTGGTTACAGGCGGTAGAGCGGGCGTTTCGCGACAACAGCGGTTTTCTGGCGGCCACGAATATCGATTGCGAGTTCAGTTCCGAGATCGCCCTGGCCGAGCGGCAGAAAGGCATTGCACGCAAAAGCGTCGACGGTTGGGGCAAACATGCCGCTGACGACCAGGCCGAGCTCGTTACCGTCGGCATCGACGACGGTGGAGCCCTCACGTGGGACCCCCTTGTCGATCATGGTCAGCGTCTCCAGTCGGCGGGTGATACCAGCTGCTTTGATTGCTCGGAGGGCGTCCGCGCCGATGAAGTCTTTGTTCAGACCGTCGCCGCTGGTAAGGTCGACCGCCCAACCGAGCCGGGCCTCGAACGGGTTGATCTCGCGGCTGAGCTCATGGCCGTACAGCGGGTAGCCGGGCTCGAAGCGCAGACTGTCGCGGGCACCGAGGCCGACAGCCATCGCTTCGATGTCGAGCTCGTTTGCTTTGGCGAGCAAGCCGGTCCATACCTCGACGACACCCCCGGAGATGTATAGCTCGATGCCGTCCTCGCCGGTGTAGCCAGTCCGTCCGACCAGGGCGGTCGTGCCGAACAGCTCGATGGTGGCCGATGAGAAACGTTCGATGCCCGAAACGTCAGAGTCGGTGACCGAATCGACCAGGGTGACAGCGTTCGGACCTTGCACCGCGATCATCTCTAGTTCGTCGGAACGGTCGTCGATCGCGACATCGTGGCCCGCGGCATGGTCGAGGATCCACGCGTGATCGACAGTTCGGTTCGCTGCGTTGACCACGACCATCATGTGCTCTTCGCCGAGTCGATACACGATGACGTCATCGATGACGGTGCCATCGTCATGGCAGAGCAGCCCATACTTCGCAGCGCCGAGCGCCAGGTTCGCCATATCCGAGCTAACCATCCGGTCGACGAATGAAACAGCGTCCGGTCCGGTCACATCGATTTGGCCCATGTGATCGATGTCGAACAACCCAACCGACGAGCGCGTGGCGTGGTGTTCTTCGATCGCTCCGGTCTCATAGAAGACGGGCAGCTCCCACCCGGCAAAGTTGACCATGCGGCCGCCATGATCGACATGCCAGTCGTAAAGGGCGGTGCGTTTGAGTGTGCTCATGACATCTCCGGAAGGGTGGTGGTGCGCAAAAACGAAAAACGCAAGGCACGAGTGCCTTGCGTAAACCCTGTCCTGGACCTGAGAGATGGTGCCCCGTCGGTGCGGCCCAGCGAACTGGTCCGGCTCTCCAGAGAATGCCACCGGGTCGATCCTTTTGCCTGAGAGTTTCGGCGGACGGCTTTGGCAAACCGCACGTCTTGCACCTTCGGCGTTCCCGTCGTCACCCTGCGGTAACGCTGGAAGCTCTCTCGATCCGGCTGATGGCTGATGAAGTTGTGAGCTTCACCATACAGAGCCGCGTCGCGTCTGGATAGTTCTGCACCGCAGAATTGTGTTCGTGGCAATACGAGCGATCGGGCCATGGAAGTACTTTCCGAAGATTGGCCCAGGCGAACGACACGAAGATTGCGCTGCAGTTCCTGATGGTTGCATCCATCGTTATCGCCAGTTCTGCAGCACATCCGACGATATCGGCCCGGACGGAAATCGCTCGGTATCTCGTCAGAACTTCTTCGTTGTGTAGCGTGTCGGAACGGTCAGACGTTGCCGCATAACCCGAGGGGGATTCCGTGTCAGACACGATTCTTGATAAGCGCCAGTTCTACATCAACGGATCGTGGGTCGACCCCGTTGCAGCGAACGACTTCGACGTCATCGATCCGTCGAAGGAAGAGGTCACTGCAGTCATCTCTCTAGGAAGCGAAGCCGACACCAACGCAGCCGTCGCAGCAGCAAAAGCGGCCTTTCCCGGGTGGGCGGCAACCCCGGTTGAAGAGCGCATCGAACTCCTCGAGAAGCTCCTCGAGATCTACAAGTCACGCTCGGCTGAGATGGCCCATGCAATCTCCACCGAGATGGGTGCGCCCCAAGACATGTCCGCAGCACAGCAAGTGGGCGCCGGCATTGGCCACCTCAAGAGCATCATTCGTGCGCTCAAGGCATTCGAGTTCGAACGCCCCCTCGGCGATCACGCACCGGACAACGTCGTCTTATACGAACCCGTCGGCGTATGCGCACTGATCACACCGTGGAACTGGCCGATGAACCAAGTGACATTGAAGGTGATTCCCGCCATCGGCGTTGGCTGCACCATGGTGCTCAAGCCAAGCGAGATTGCTCCACTGAGCGGCTCGCTCTTCGCCGACATGGTCCACGAAGCAGGATTCCCACCAGGCGTGTTCAACATGATCCACGGCGACGGCCCTGGCGTCGGCACACAGCTCTCCGGGCACGCCGACGTCGACATGGTGTCGTTCACCGGCA
This sequence comes from uncultured Acidimicrobiales bacterium, assembly GCA_964451305.1. Taxonomy (GTDB): domain Bacteria; phylum Actinomycetota; class Acidimicrobiia; order Acidimicrobiales; family SHLQ01; genus SHLQ01. The sequence continues at coordinate 4,683 of CAYVHV010000055.1, forward strand.
GCACTCGTGCCGGTGTAGCCATCACCAAGAACGCCGCAGATTCGGTAAAGCGCGTCGCCCTCGAGCTCGGTGGCAAAGGCGCCAACCTCGTCTTTGCCGACGCAGGAGAAGACGCTATCAACTGGAGCGTATGGCGCTGTTTCAACAACAGCGGTCAGTCGTGCAACGCACCGACCCGCATGCTCGTCGAACGCTCCATCTATGACGAGACCATCGAAAAGGCCCGCATCGCCGCAGAAAACACTGCCGTCGGCGCTCCCACCGACGAAGGCAAGCACATCGGGCCCGTCGTGAGCGAAACACAATGGAACAAAATCCAAGGCCTCATCGCCAAGGGCGAAGAAGAAGGCGCACGTCTGATCGCCGGCGGACAAGGCCGCCCCGACGGTTTCGACAAGGGCTACTACGTCAAACCAACCGTGTTCGTCGACGTCGACCCCGACATGACCATTTCTCGCGAAGAGATCTTCGGTCCCGTTCTCTCCATCACCCCATTCGACACCGAGGAAGAAGCAATCGCTCTCGCGAACGACACCCCATACGGCCTGACGAACTACGTCCAGACCACCGATCCCGAGAAAGCACGGCGAGTCGCTCGCCAACTCCGGTCAGGAATGGTCGAAATGAACGGCAAGCCACGCGGAGCCGGAGCACCCTTCGGCGGCTACGGCCAATCCGGAAACGGACGCGAAGGCGGCGAGTGGGGCATCGAGGAATTCCTCGAAGTGAAGTCCGTTTCTGATTTTTACTAGTTCGTCGTCCCCTCCGGGGGCCGTTCAATTGCCACGGAGGCTTTGCGCCTGAGGCGGTATTGTGGCGTTATGGCGGGTCTGGTTAGGGGCCTACGCAGACTGTGCCGAAGGTTGCGAACTCGGTGGTTAGGCCTTCGGCTAGCGCTACTGCGGTGGCTTGGTCCTCGATGTCGTCGGGGCAGGCAGCACCGTTCTTCATCTGAACGATTAGCGAGCTCGAGTTCGGAGCGGACTCCGCCCAAAAGAACGAGTCGGTCTCGTGCACCACCAGATCACCAAAGAGTTCCGGAGATGCAGATGAGCCGTCGCCAATTGCGTCGACAGCAGCTTGGGCCTCCGGAGGAAGGCTGCTGGTGGTTTCAGCGGTATCGCTGCAACCCGCCAGCGCGAGCACACCACATGCAGTAACGGCCAACGCTCGCATCGACAATTTCATGATCAACCCCGTCGTGTTCGTCCGGTCTACCGCTCACCCATCGACCACACTTGCAGTCAGTTGAGCGATCAGCGGTCGACGCGGCGTGCTACGGGCGAGTGCAATATCCAGACCACGAGCCGACGTACAGGCGGCCCCGGCCGAGGCCAGCGGCTTCGGCCGCGAGCATGCTGTTGCAGGCGCTTACACCGGAGCCGCAGTAGTAGATGGTGTCGTGGTCGATGTTGTTCGCCCGATACTCGGCGCCGAGCTCATCGATCGGGCGGTAGAAACCGTCGACCAGGTTGTGCGTGAACGGCGCATTGATGGCACCAGCGATATGACCGGCTTCAGGGTCGATGGGCTCGTTTTCACCACCGAAACGGTCTGGCTCACGCACGTCGACAACAACCCCTCCACCAGCGATATACGCCTCGACCTGATCCGCATCGACGGTCGCCTCAGCAGGGAAGTGGCGAGCGGGGCAACTCGCCGAGCTGTACGACGGACTGCCAGCCTCGATATCGCCATCCCACGCCTGAAAACCACCGTCGAGAAGCGCAGCGTTCTGTCCGAGGCTGCGAAGCATCCAGACCAAGCGCCCTGCGATCATGCCCCCAGCGTCGTCGTACGCGAGCACGTGCGTGTCGGCGCCGATCCCCGCAGTAGATAGCGCCGCAGCGAACACCTCCGGCTCGGGGAGGGGATGTCGGCCAAGACCCGGCGCTGGCTCACCAGCGAGCGCAGTGTCGAGATCGAGGTGTCGAGCACCAGGGATATGGCCAACAGCGTATGCATCGCGGCCCTCCCGATCATCGAGGTACGCGCGCACGTCGCATACAACGGTCGATACACCATCAGCCTCTGCGGCGAAACTGATCGGGACGATTGGCGGGAGCGTGAGATCGGACATGGTGAGATAGTAGCGCTGCAGTATTGCGTGTGTTCGACGCCCGGGCACGACAAGATGAAGTCATGAAGAAGTCCACTATTGCTCTTCCAGTCGCTGGGATCGCCACCGTGGTCGGCGGTGCACGCGCCGGTCGTCGAACCGTTGCGTCATGGGCTGACAACCCCGACCCGCTCAATGGGCAGCCAGTCGAATTTCCCGACGCCGAGCGGCGCGTCGTGCCCCTCGGCGACGGCGCGCAGATCGCAACATGGATCATCGGTGCTGGTCCGACCATCGTGTTGGTGCACGGGTTGACCGCATCACACCACGATTGGGGTCCGATCGCCCCGAAGCTCGTCGACGCTGGATATCGGATCGTCGCCATCGACCAACGCGGCCACGGCAACTCGACAGCCGGAACCGCCGGGTACGGCTCGATACAGCTCGGCACCGACCTCGCCAACGTGTTTACCGCGCTCGACCTCAACGCCGTGAGCCTCGTTGGACACTCCATGGGCGCAATGGCCGCAATGGGATTTGCGACACGACACAAATCGGTCTTTGGCGAGCGCGTCGCCTCGTTCGTGTCGATCGCTAGCGCTGGCGCCACCAACACCCTGCTCCAATCGATCGGCATGCGGCTCGGCGCAATCGAGATTCCAGAACGGCTCACCGAGGTCGATGCGGAGCGGTTTCGACTCATCGCTGGTCTGAGCGTTTTTGGAAAGAACCCGAGCCTGCATATGGTCGACGAATCGGTCGCAGCATTTCGAAAGTGCCCAGAGGCAGTGCGAGCTCCGGCAACTGCGGCGCTCGCATCCCATGACCTTCTCGACGAGCTTCGCCACATCGACGTTCCGAGCTTGGTTCTCGGTGCCGGTCGAGACCAACTCGTGCGGCCCAAGCAAGTGCGGGCGCTAGACGCGGCGCTACCCAATTCAGAGCTGCACATGTATCCAGACGCTGGGCACATGGTGGTGTGGGAAGAACACGCCGACATCGCAGCCCGTATCGGCCGTTTCGCGCAAACCGTCGTCGGTACAATGACGACCTAGCTATGGTTTCCCCCGACCGATACCCCGAGGTATGTCCGCACACGATCAAGCGGACACCTATGCGCATGGAGTGGGAAGACCTCACCATGCTGCACTGGCGCTACGACCCCGAAGAGGTCCAAGCGCTGCTTCCCGACGGGCTGACCGTGGAAACATTCGACGGCTCGGCGTGGGTTGGTCTCGTCCCGTTCCAGATGAAGGTCGATATCCCGTTCGCCCCGGCGATGAAGTCGATCCTTCACTTTCCTGAAACCAACGTTCGCACCTATGTCACGAGCGAATCGAACGAGCCCGGCGTCTACTTCTGGTCACTCGAAGCGTCCTCGTTGCCAGCGGTGGTCACCGCCCGCGGCTCATACCAGGTGCCCTATTTCTGGGCCGACATGACGATCGAGAAAACCGACGCTGCCGGCGACCCGATCACCCGACGCATGATCGAAGGCGATCGCATCGAATACGCAGCAGCTCGGCGATGGCCAGACCCAACCCCGGCAATGTCGATCGTGTCCGTCACGGTCGGGGAACCGTTCGCTCCCGGCCAGCAGGGCCCGCTCGACAACTTCCTCACCGCGCGCTGGGCACTATATGGCAGCCTCTGGAAATGGCGCAGCTACGCAACCATGTACCACGAGCCATGGCCTCTGCATTACGCCACCGTCGATTCCTACGAGGATGAGCTAGTGATGGCCGCAGGGCTGAGCGAACCCGAGGGTGCGCCGCTCGCGCACTTCTCGCCAGGGGTCAGCGTGCGCTGCGGCTGGCCCGGCAAGGCCTAGGGATTTCCGGGCTGGTCTGGGAACGCCCGCTAACTCACGACCCAGCGGGTCGCTTCTTCGGAGCCGAACAGGACGACTTCGTCGCCTTCGGTCGTCGACAGCGACGTGGCAATATCGACATCGACGGTCTCAGCGGTCAGGGTGATCGATTCGGACGGAGCATCGACGCCGTAAATAGCGCAGCCGTTCGACGATACGAAAGCCGCGAGGTTATCGAGGGCGTCGTGAGCGGCGAATACATCGGCCACGACCTCGAGGCCATAGGCGGCGTTAAAGACCCCGGCCTTGGCCGTCGGCCCGTATTTTGCGGTCGTTGGATGTGGCGCTGAATCGGTTCCGAGCATGAAGTCAGGGTTCCCACTCGTCGCTGCGGCGACGAGTGCATCCCGGTCGTCAGCCGAGTTGATCACCGGCTTGCAGTACAAGTCCGGCTTCATGCCGTTCGCAAGAAGGTCTGATCGCTCGCGCGCCAGATGATGAGGCGTGATCGTCGCAGCTGACTGAGGATGGGCAGCAACAAAGTCGACACCAGCTCGGGTCGACACGTGCTCCACCGTGACGGCCAACTCCGGAAAAGCTGCACACATCGGAGCCAACTGATCGGTGAGGAATGCTGCCTCCCGATCGAAGATGTCGATGTGTGGGTCGGTGGCTTCGGCGTGAACGAGAAGCCGAGCCCCGGTCTCGATCAGCACCTCGTAGAGGTGGCCAAAATCCATGAGCGACGTACCGCCGGCATCGGAGTTCGTCGTTGCGCCAGCCGGGTAGTACTTCACCGCGGCGATCACTCCCTGCTCGATCCCCGAACGAAGATCGTCGGCATCCACCAGGGGCGAGCAATAGATCGCCATGACCGGGGAGAAGTCGGGGGTGTCTGTGCCGGCAGCGGCGAGGATCTGGTTGCGATAGGTCGCAGCCGTTTCGGTCGAGATGATCGGCGGTACCAGGTTTGGCATCACCATCGCGTAACGAAAGCGGCGGGCCGTATAGCTCACAACAGCTTCGAGCATTGCGTCGTTGCGCAGGTGTACGTGCCAATCGTCAGGCTGGGGGATTACGACTGAGGTCATGGGCTGACACTAGCGCTGACCACCGTGTGGCTGGAAGACCAAGCGCTACGAAGAACCGCCGCTGCGTAGAAGCGTTGCTGACACGTATGCGGCCATCAAAAGGACCGCACCGGCGATCAGGAAGCCAACGGTCACTTCGACCTCTTCCTCCTGGAGCACGATCTGGCTCGGCAACTGCTCGAAGACATCGAGAAGCTCGACAGAATCCTCAGCTCGGAAGTACTGGCCACCGGTGGTCTCGGCCACGGCAATGAGCGTCGGCTCATCGATCACGAGGAACGGACGAAGCTCATCGAGCGTCGTATCACCGAGGTCGGGGCGGCCATCATTGAACCCAAAGCCGGGAGCGAATGAACCCGGACCGATCTGATCTGGCGAACACACCATGTCGGCAATTTCGTCGCCGCCGAAACCAATGGTGAAGACACGGACCTGACGGTCGAATGCCTGCTGTGCCGCAACGAGCGGGTCGATGCCCTGACTGTTTGCGCCGTCGGTGAGCAGAACGACGATGTCGGGAACAAACTCTCCTGAAGCTGCGATCGCATCTCGATCAACGACGTCGCTGAGGTCGATGGTTGCTCGCTCCACGTCCGGGTTTACTTCTGCGATCGCGTCGAGTGCGGTGATGGTGGCATTGCCGATACCGGTGCCGAGCGTGGTGGTGAAACTGTCGACGGCTTCGACCAACTCGTCGGTGTCGTTGGTCGGTGGAACGATGAGCTCAGCTGTTCCGCCGAACGCCACGATGCCGATCTGCGTGCCATCGTCACGGTTCTCGACGAACTGGCGGGCCGCGTCTTGCGCAACGGACAACCGGTTCGGGGTGACATCGGTCGAACACATCGAGAGCGAGACATCGAGGGTCAAGATGATCGATGTACGGCTGAGCGGTACCTGCGCCGAGACGATCGGACGGGCCGAGCCAAGTGCGAGCGAGACGAGCGAGAGCAAAAGCAGCGCGGCGGGGAGATGGCGCTTCCACGCGGATTGCGTGGGAAGTGCCTCACGGATGAGCGACAGGCTGGTGTAGGTGATCGCCTCGTTCTTCCGCCTGCGCAACATGATGATGTACGCGAGGAGTACCAGAGCCGGAACGAGCAATAGGAGGAGCAGGAGCGGCCACGCAAAGCTCATGGCAACCTCCGCTGGGTCGTCATCGCTGCAATAGCAGCGATCGCGATGAGAGCGATACCGGCAATGGCGAAGAAGCTTGAGATCTCGAGGCGTTCTTCTTCGATGGTGAGGTCACGTTCGATGCTCTCGGTGACCGCTGCCAGATCGTCCTGATCATCGGCGAGGAAGTAGGTGCCGTTCGACTGCTCGGCGAGCGCCATCAACGTCTCTTCCTGCAGCGCGCTCGACACGCTGAAGCCATCGATGTCGAGGGTGGTGCCGTCGAGCGTTCCCACGCCGACGGGATAGATGCGAATACCAGCCTGTGCTCCGAGTTCGGCGAGCGGAAGTGGGTCGGTTTCGGTCGTGTCCTCACCATCGGAGAACAACACGATGATGGCCGAACCAAAGCTGCCGAAGTCGACGGGTGGAATGTCGACGTTTCCGTTCTCGTCGGGCTGATAGATGATCGGATCTTCGGCAATGGCACTAAGGGCGGAGAACACGCCTTCGGAAAGGTTGGTTGAACCGACCGGCTGAAGTCGATTAATGGCAGCAGCGACCTCGTCGCGTTCTTCGGTGGGGCTGAGCGTGATCGCTCCGGCCTGACCGAACGAAACAATGCCGATATCGACCGAGTCCGGCTGGGATTCGAGAAACACCAACGCCGCTTGTTTGGCCGCTTCCAGCCGGGTTGGTTCCACATCGTCGGCGGCCATCGACTGGGATGTATCGAACGCGAGGACGACGGTACTGCGAAAGCGCGGAACGTCGATCGTTGCTTGCGGCCGGGCGAAGCCCACCAGGAGCGCCGTTAGGGCGAGCAGCGCAATCACGGGGGAGATGTGTCGAGTCCACCGTCGTTGGGCGACCTCGGTGTATCCATCACCGAGGGTTGCTTCGACGCGGTTCGTTCGTTTCGCCGACCAACGCCAATACAAGATGGCGATGACGGGAACGAAGAGCAGGCCGACCAGTGCAATGGGCCACAGGAAGATCATCGGCCTCGCCGAGCCTTGCGATGTGCGACCATTTCGAGGAGCTTGCGGGCGAGGTCATCTTCGGTCGAAATCTCAAAGAGGTCGACGCCGGCGCGCACCGATGCCTCGGCGATCTGGGTCTCGCGTGCGTTCGCCGCGTCCTCAAACCGTTCCCTGAACTTCTGATTACTCGTGTCGACCGTCATCTGCTCGCCGGTCTCAGCGTCCTGAACAACGACCAAACCAGCATCGGGCATGCGGTGCTCTTGAGGATCGCTGACCCGGATAGCGATGACCTCATGGCGAACGCCGAGGCGTCGCAGCTCGATATCCCAGCCGGGGGCGCTCACAAAGTCTGAAATCACAAACACGAGCGCGTGACGGCGTGCGATGCCGTTCGCAGCGGCGAGCAGGTCCGTAAGCGTCGTGGCGCTCGCCTCGGCGCTCGGCGCTGTCGGCGCAGGCGTGAGCAGCTTCTTTGCCATGCGCAGCACCTGGGGACGCCCGGTGCGGGGCTCGAGGAGCGCATCGAGCGCGTTGCTCCACAACATGGCACCAACGCGGTTGCCCCGATTGCTGAGCAAACGAGAAAGCGCGACGGTGAGCTCAGCAACAACGGTTTCTTTGTTGCGCCCGCCGTGGCCGAACTGCATCGACAGCGAGCGATCGACGAGGAACCAGGCCGTGACGTCACGGTCCTCTTCGTACTGGCGTACGAATGGTGAGTTCATCCGGGCGGTGACGTTCCAATCGATGCGGCGCACGTCGTCATCGGGCTGATAGTCACGCAAATCCGAGACGTCGAGTCCCTCACCGAGGAAAACAGTGCGGTAATCACCCTGGAGCTGTCCCTCGAGACGTCGCAGGATCTGCCAGTCGAGGCGCTGGAGAAGCGCCTCTGGAGCTGAGCGATCAGGCTTGGCTAAGGATGGTGTTTGTGCGCTCATTTAGCGTCACCTCAGGCAGGGGAACTGCGGCGAGTATCTGGGCGAGGAGGTCGTCGGGGCGAACATCATCTGCGAGCGCTTCATAGGAGAGGACGAGACGGTGACGAAGCACGTCGAGCGCAAGATCACGAACATCGTGAGCAAGGCAGTAGTTTCGGCCTCGTACGAAGGCGAGCGCCTTGGCGGTGAGGATCAGATTGATCGATGCACGCGGGCTGGCGCCATGGGTGATGTACGGCGACAGGTTCATGAGGCCGAGCAGCGCGGGGTTGCGCGTACCGTTGACGAGTTGCACGGCGTAGTCGATGAGCGCCGGGTCGACGTAGACATCGTCGGCTGCCTCTTGGAGCGCGATCAGCTGTTCTGGGCTGATGACCTGCATGATCGCCTCGACAGATGAGGTCATGCGTTCAACGATGACGAACTCTTCGGTCGGGCTCGGGTAGTCGACAAGTACCTTCATCATGAAGCGGTCGAGTTGTGCTTCAGGAAGTGGGTAGGTGCCTTCCGACTCGATCGGGTTCTGCGTGGCGAGCACGAGGAACGGCGTTGGAACCTCGTGGGTCTCGAGACCGATCGTGACCTGTCGCTCCTGCATGACTTCGAGGAGCGCCGACTGCACCTTTGCGGGTGCACGGTTGATCTCGTCGGCGAGGAGCAGGTTGGTGAAGACAGGGCCGAGCGATGTTTGGAACTCGCCGGACTTTTGGTTGTAGATGCGCGTGCCGGTGAGGTCGGCGGGCACGAGATCCGGAGTGAATTGGATTCGCTGGAATTCTCCGCCGATCGTGTCGGCGAGGGTCTTGATGGCGAGCGTCTTGGCAAGACCGGGCACGCCTTCGACGAGCACGTGGCCACGGGCTAGCAGGGCGACGATCAACTGCTCGAGGAGGAGATCTTGGCCAACGATGACCTTCTTGACCTCGTAGAGGACTTGCTCGAGGGCGACGTGCTCGGCGCGGCGCTCGACCGGAAACTTCTCCGGCACGTTCGTATCTGAGGTGATCGATACCTGTGGGCGGTCAGCGCCGGGAGCGACCGTCGGCAGCACACCGGCTGCAGGATTCGCGATTGGGCTCGGGGCGACCGGTGCTGGTGGTGTTC
>CAYVHV010000056.1:0-13127 GCA_964451305.1 uncultured Acidimicrobiales bacterium
ACAGCAGCGAAGCTGCTGCGCCAGACAGCAGCGAAGCTGCTGCGCCAAAAGAGGCAAGCGCAGATGACGCATCCGAGGATGCATCAGACGAGACCCCGGCTGACGAAGCCGAATAGTTCACACCCACCCAAACCAATCTCAACAAGACCGAAGAAAACAGGAGAGCTGAAATGGCTACCAAGGAAGAAATTCTCGAAAGCATCGAGAGCATGACCGTTCTTGAGTTCAAGGAACTCCTGGACGAATTCAAGGAGCGCTTTGACGTCACGGCGGCTGCGCCAGTGATGATGGGCGCAATGCCTGCAGGCGGCGACGGCGGCGGTGCTGCTGAAGACGAGCAGTCCGAGTTCGACGTTGTGCTTTCCGCAGCTGGTGACAAGAAGATCGGCGTTATCAAGGTTGTGCGTGAGCTCACCGGCGCTGGCCTCAAGGATGCCAAGGAAATGGTCGACGGCGCGCCAGCCACGATCCTCGAGAAGGCATCGAAGGAAGACGCAGAGAAGGCCAAGGCTTCCATCGAAGAAGCCGGCGGCATCGTCGAACTTAAGTAATTTCTGACCGTTTCGGTTCGCTGAAGCGGCCCAATTTCATTGATCGATCCGGTGTTCCTCCGTCATGGAGGACACCGGATCGTCGAATTTTTCACTTGACCAAACCAACCGCAATTCGTTACCGTTTGGCCAGCACCACAAATTTGTGGGGCTGTGCTGGCGTGCCCGCTTGTGGTTTAGTCGTCGGTGACGCTAGGCTGCGCTGTTGTCGCGGCGTTTTCTGGGTGTAGCCCTGTTCATGCATTTTTGTGTGTGGGTAGAGCGGGGCACTTTAGCGAGCGCTACGGCTTTGTCCGACGTCGCCCTCCGTCGCCCTCAGGAGACCCTGTGTCCTCACGCTCTGTTGCCCTCGACCGTTACTCGTTCGGAAATATTGACGAAACGCTCGAACTCCCCGATCTGATTGCCGTGCAGCGGGAGTCTTTTGTCTGGTTGCTCGAAGAAGGACTCGCTGAGACCTTCCGCGATATCAGCCCGATCAAGGATTTCTCTGAAACGCTTCAGCTCGAACTCGAGTTTGATCCGAATGATGAAGATTTGCGTCCACCACCGAAGTTCTCGGTGGAGGAGTGCAAAGAAAAGGACATGACGTACAGCGCGCCGATCTTCGTGCGCGCCCGGTTCATGAACTCGAACACCGGCGAGATCAAAGAGCAGACCGTCTTCATGGGCGATTTCCCAATGATGACCGATCGCGGCACCTTCGTGATCAACGGCACCGAGCGTGTCGTGGTGTCTCAGCTCGTCCGTTCTCCCGGCGTCATCTTCCAGCCCGGAGAGCGCTATCGCCTTCGTAACCTCGCAAAGCACCAGCTCGTCACCGGCACCATTCACCCATACCGCGGTGAATGGATCGAGTTCGATGTCGAGCAGAAGCCCGGCAAGGACGTCACCGCCGGTACTCGCGTTGCCCGTAAGCGTCGCCTTTCATTGTTCGTGCTCCTCCGTGCGCTCGGATTCGACGAGGAGAACGCTCCTGGGTTCCTCGACAAGTTCGTCAACCACTTCGACTTCCTCGAAGGCCAGTGGGAGAAGGACCGCGAGCTCGCTCCTACCCAAGAAGAAGCGCTCATCGAGATCTACAAGCGTGCGCGTCCGGGCGAACCGCCATCGGCAGAGTCGGCACGCAACTACTTCAAGAACGCGTTCTTCGAGAGCCGTCGCTACGACCTCAGTCGTGTTGGCCGCTACAAGCTCAACCGCAAGCTCGGTCCCGAGATGGATCGTCTCGAAGAGCTCTTCAAGCTCGACCTCGAGCGACCAGAAATCGACCAGTCGGTTCTCACCCAGGCCGAGGTTCTCGCAACGTGTTCGTACCTGTTGCACCTCGCAAAGGGCGAGCCTGGCTACCGCCTCGACGATCAGGACCACTTCGCAAACCGACGCATCCGTAGCGTTGGCGAGCTGATCCAAAACCAGGTCCGTATCGGTCTTTCCCGCATGGAGCGTGTCGTTCGTGAGCGCATGACGACCCAGGACGTCGAAGCAATCACGCCGCAGACCCTCATCAACATTCGTCCGGTCGTGGCTGCGATCAAGGAGTTCTTCGGAACCTCCCAGCTCAGCCAGTTCATGGACCAGGTCAACCCGCTTTCGGGCCTCACCCACCGTCGCCGTCTCTCGGCACTCGGTCCCGGTGGACTCTCTCGTGAGCGTGCAGGCTTCGAAGTGCGAGACGTTCACTTCTCTCACTACGGCCGCATGTGCCCAATCGAGACTCCTGAGGGCCCAAACATTGGTCTGATCGGCGCGCTTGCGACCTATGGCCGTGTGAACCCATTTGGCTTTATCGAGTCGCCGTACCGTGTCGTCAAGAAGGGCAAGGTCACCGACGAAATTCTCTACCTCGCAGCAGATGAGGAAGAGGAGTACGTCGTTGCTCAGGCAAACGCGAAGCTCGACGACAAGGGCAACTTCACCGATGATCGAGTCCTCGTGCGACGCTCGCCGCAGGCGGCGTCGCTTCAGGACCTCCGTCTCCAGCTCGAACAAGACGTCTTCTTCGGTGCAACCACCGAAATTTCGGCCGTGCCGCCAGACGAAGTCCAGCTCATGGACGTCTCGCCAAAGCAGATCATCTCGATCGCAACTGCGCTGATTCCATTCGTTGAACACGACGATGCAAACCGTGCGCTCATGGGCGCCAACATGCAGCGTCAGGCTGTTCCGCTCATCGCTGCTGAAGCTCCGTACATCGGAACCGGCGTCGAGGGACGTGCGGCACGAGATGCGGCGAACATGGTGATTGCCGAAGACGACGGCGTCGTCACCGAACTCGACGGTCGAAGCATGACCCTCGAGTACAAGAAGCTCGGCAAGAAGGTCTACCGCCTCCTCAAGTTCGAACGTTCCAACCAGGACACCTCGATCAACCAGAAGCCTCGGGTCACCGAAGGCCAAGCGGTCAAGAAGGGCACGATCCTCGCCGACGGACCGTCGACCGATCATGGTGAGCTTGCGCTCGGAAAGAACCTCCTCGTCGCCTTCATGACCTGGGAGGGTTACAACTTTGAGGATGCGATCATCCTCTCGGAGCGCCTGGTTCGTGATGACGTTCTGACGTCGATTCACATTCACGAGCACGAAATCGATGCACGTGACACCAAGCTCGGCCCCGAAGAAATCACTCGTGATATTCCGAACCTCTCCGACGACATCCTCGCGGATCTCGACGAGCGCGGAATCATCCGTGTCGGCGCCGACGTCAACCCGGGCGATGTGCTCGTGGGCAAGGTCACGCCAAAGGGCGAAACCGAACTCACTCCCGAAGAGCGTCTCCTTCGTGCCATCTTTGGTGAGAAGGCCCGTGAGGTTCGCGACACCTCGCTGAAGGTGCCACACGGCGAGACCGGCAAGGTCATCGACGTCAAGGTCTTCAGCCGCGACGACAACCACGAACTGCCACCTGGTGTCAACCAGTTGGTCCGCGTCTACGTCGGTCAGAAGCGCAAGATCAGCGTTGGCGACAAGCTCGCTGGCCGCCACGGTAACAAGGGCGTCATCAGCCGGATTCTTCCGGTCGAAGACATGCCGCACATGGCCGACGGCACGCCGGTCGACATCATCTTGAACCCGCTTGGTGTTCCGTCTCGAATGAACGTTGGTCAGGTGCTCGAAACGCACCTTGGCTACGCGGCTCGTTGGGGCTGGGAGATCGACGGTGAACAGGTCGGCCTCGACCCAATTCGCGGCACCGAATACAAGACCCGTCCAACCACACGCCCAGCAACGCTGGTGGCAACACCATCGTTTGACGGCGCCAAGTGGGACGAGGTCGAGCTTGCGGGCAAGCACCCAACGATCCAGCAGATCTTCCGCAACATGAACCCCGAGATGACCAACGGCACTCGCATGGTTCAAGACGACGGAAAGCAGGTCCTCTACAACGGCCGCACCGGCGAGAAGTACGACAACCCGATCACCGTCGGGTTCATGTACATCTTGAAGCTCGCCCACTTGGTCGACGACAAAATCCACGCACGTTCCACCGGTCCGTACAGCATGATCACCCAGCAGCCGCTCGGTGGTAAGGCACAGTTCGGTGGCCAGCGCTTTGGTGAGATGGAAGTGTGGGCCCTCGAGGCCTACGGAGCTGCGTACTGCTTGCAGGAGCTGCTCACCATCAAGTCCGATGATGTGCTTGGCCGAGTGAAGGTCTACGAGGCCATCGTCAAGGGCGAGAACATCCCAGAACCGGGAATTCCCGAGTCCTTTAAGGTGCTGATCAAGGAGATGCAGGCACTGTGTCTCAACGTCGAGGTTCTCGACAAGCAGGGCGCCGACGTCGAACTTCGCGAGATCGACGATGAGATTTACCGCACCGCCGAGCAACTTGGAATCGACCTTTCCCGCCCAGAGCGCGGATCGGACGAAGAAGATGCCCGCCGTGAAGCTGAGCGTGCTGCACGCTTCGCCGGAAACTAAGAGAACTGACGAGGGAAACACAAGATGCTTGATGTAAACGACTTTGATCAGATCCGAATTGGTTTGGCTACAGCGGACTCGATCCGTATGTGGAGCAACGGCGAGGTCAAGAAGCCGGAAACCATTAACTACCGAACGCTAAAGCCCGAAAAAGACGGTCTTTTCTGCGAGAAGATTTTCGGTCCTACGAAGGACTGGGAGTGCTACTGCGGTAAGTACAAGCGAGTGCGCTTCAAGGGCATTATCTGCGAACGCTGCGGCGTTGAGGTAACGCGTTCGAAGGTTCGTCGTGAGCGTATGGCCCACATCGAACTCGCCGCTCCCGTCGTCCACATCTGGTACCTCCGCGGTACTCGTTCGTGGCTTGCGTACTTGCTCATGGGAACCGAACCCAAAGAAGAGCTGAAGGCAAAGCAGCTCGAGAAGGTCATCTACTTCGCCGCGAACCTCGTGACATGGGTCGATGAAGAACGCCGCGACGAGGACCTTGAGAACCTCGAAGCCGAGATGCTCGCCGAGCGCGATGAACTCGAAAAAGAGATGGAACTCGAGCTCGCTCGTGTCCATGAAGATCTCGAGTCTGAGATTGCTCAGATGGAGAAGGACAAGGCCAAGGACACCGAGATCAAGGCACGCCAGCGTGCGGTTGATAAGGACCTTGCGATGGTCCGCGAACGCTACGAGATGGAAATCGATGTTCTCACTCGCAGCTTCGACGAGTTCAAGAGCCTCTTCTCCCGTCAGATCATCGAAGATGAAATGCTCTGGCGCGAGATGCATATCCGCTACGCGGATTACTTCGAGGGCGGCATGGGCGCTGGAGCACTCGCTGCGCTTATCGCTCGCATCGATTTCGACGACGAAGAAGTGAAGCTGCGTGCGCAGATCGATCCGCCAGAAGGCGTGAAGGGTCTGTCCGCTCAGCGTAAGCAGAAGGCGATCAAGCGCCTGAAGATCGTCGCTGCGTTCAACCGCCGCGACGAGAAGGGCAACCGGATCAACGATCCTCGCGCCATGATCCTCGACGTGGTCCCAGTGATCCCACCAGAACTTCGCCCAATGGTGCAGCTCGACGGTGGCCGCTTCGCGACCTCGGATCTCAACGACCTTTACCGTCGTGTGATCAACCGCAACAACCGCCTGAAGCGTCTGCTCGATCTCGGTGCTCCTGAGATCATCGTGAACAACGAAAAGCGCATGTTGCAGGAAGCTGTCGACGCACTGTTCGACAACGGCCGTCGTGGCCGTCCGGTAACCGGTCCAGGCAACCGTCCTCTCAAGTCACTCTCCGACATGTTGAAGGGCAAGCAGGGCCGCTTCCGTCAGAACCTCCTCGGAAAGCGCGTCGACTACTCGGGCCGTTCGGTCATCGTGGTCGGACCTACCTTGAGCTTGCACCAGTGCGGTCTGCCGAAACTCATGGCACTCGAACTGTTTAAGCCGTTCGTCATGAAGCGTCTGGTCGATGGTGACATTGCTCAGAACATCAAGTCGGCCAAGCGTATGGTCGAGCGTCGTAAGCCACAGGTATGGGACGTCCTCGACGATGTCATCAAGGAGCACCCGGTGCTCCTCAACCGTGCGCCGACGCTCCACCGTCTCGGCATCCAGGCCTTTGAGCCCGTCCTCGTTGAGGGCAAGGCAATCCAGCTTCATCCGCTTGTTTGCACCGCATTCAACGCCGACTTCGACGGCGACCAGATGGCAGTTCACTTGCCACTTTCAGCTGAAGCACAGGCTGAAGCCCGAGTCCTCATGCTCTCGGCGAACAACGTGCTGAGCCCGGCCAATGGCCGTCCGCTCGTCACGCCTACCCAGGACATGATCATCGGTGCGTTCTACCTGAGCCAGCTCGTCGAGGGCTCTGTTGGAGAGGGACGCACGTTCCGTAACCTCGATGAAGTTCTCATGGCATACGAGATCGGCGACGCGAACCTCCACGCTGAGGTCACCTATCGTCACCCACTCCTGCTCGAGACACCAGCGAACGGCGAGGCTGCGGTCTACACCAAGACCACGGTTGGACGTATCTTGTTCAACTCGGTCCTGCCCGACGACTTCCCATATGTCAATGAGCCAATCGCGAAGGGCGTCATGGGCGACATCGTCGACTCCCTCGCTCGCGATTACCCGAAGGCGGTCGTGTCACGGTCGCTCGATGGCATCAAGAACCTCTGCTACCGCTACGCCACACAATCGGGCCTTACCGTCTCTATCGACGACGTGAAGACGCCTGAGTCGAAGCGCAGCATCCTCGACTCACACGAAAAGGATGCAGAGAAGGTCGAGACCCAGTTCCGACGGGGCATTATCACCGATGGTGAGCGTCGTCAGAAGGAAGTGGAGATCTGGTCCGAGGCAACCGAACAGGTCAAGAACGAGATGGAGGCGGGCCTTAAGGCCGAGCACTTCAACCCGATCGACATGATGGTTACCTCCGGTGCTCGAGGAAACATGATGCAGGTTCGTCAGATCGCGGGTATGCGTGGTCTTGTCGCGAACCCTCGTGGCGACATGATTCCCCGTCCGATCAAGAGCAACTTCCGCGAGGGCCTCGCGATGCTCGAGTACTACATTGCTACTCCGGGTGCTCGTAAGGGCCTTGTCGATACCGCACTTCGTACCGCTGACTCGGGCTACCTCACCCGTCGACTCGTCGACGTTGCCCAGGAGCTCATCGTCAACGTCGAGGATCCATTTGCTGCAGGCGGCACCGTCCGCGGCATCTGGCTCGAAGATGTAAACCCTGATTCAGCAGGAAAGCGCACCTACCTCGAGACCCGCCTTCTTAGCCGTGTTCTTGCCGACGACATTACGCTCGCCGACAAGACCGTCTACGAAGCCGGTACCGAAGTCACCGAAGACATGATGATCGCCATTCGTGACGACACCACGATCGATCGTGTGCGCGTACTTTCGCCGCTCACCGATGAGTCCGATCGTGGCGTTTCCGCTCATTGCTACGGCACGTCGTTGGCTACGGGACAGACAATCGAACCGGGTGAAGCTGTTGGCGTCATCGCCGCACAGTCGATCGGCGAGCCCGGCACGCAGCTCACCATGCGCACCTTCCACACCGGTGGTGTTGCGGGCGGCGGCGATATTGCTGGTGGTCTTCCACGAGTGGTCGAGCTCTTCGAAGCTCGTTCACCGAAGGGCAAGGCAACGCTTGCAGCAACCAGTGGTGTTGTTCGGGTCGGCGAAGACGATGGCAAGGGTCGCACGATCCTCATCATTGGCGACGACGGTACCGAAGACGTCTACACGGTTCCATCGCTCGCCCGTCTCGAGGTCAACGATGGCGATGAGATTACCGCCGGCGATGCGATCGTCGAAGGTCCTCGTGACCCGAAGGAGCTCATGGACATCAAGGGCGTGCGTGAAACGCAGCGCTACTTGGTTGAAGAAGTCCAGAAGGTCTACCGAGACCAGGGTGTATCGATTCACGATAAGCACATCGAGCTCATCGTGCGTCAGATGACTCGTCGGATTGCCGTCTCCGAGCCTGGCGATTCAGACTTCTTGCCAGGCGAGAGTGTCGACAGCAAGGTGTACGCCGATGCGAATCGCCAGCTGGTTCAGGAAGGCAAGCGTCCCGCCGAAGGTCGCCCACAGTTGATGGGTATCACCAAGGCATCGCTCGCTACCGAGTCGTGGTTGTCCGCAGCGTCCTTCCAGGAAACGACCCGTGTCCTCACCGAGGCCGCGATCGAATCCAAGAGCGACGGTCTCATCGGGCTCAAGGAGAACATCATCATTGGAAAGCTGATCCCAGCGGGTACCGGCATTGCCGAGTACCGCAAGGTCGAGCCACATGCGCCCGACTACACCCCAATGGAGTTCTACAGCTCGGCTGACGAAGACGAGGACTTGGCTGACTGGCTGGCAAATCGCAGCGATGCGGTTGGCCTGCTCGGAGATACCCCGTCCTAAGAACTGTGTTCTCGTGAAGTCCCCGGTCGCTCCTGTGACCGGGGATTTTCTCGTTTTCACCGTTTGCCGGCCGATAGGAACGTTGTGTCAGCTGAAGGATGGATAACTCTCGCCGTTTTGGCGGCGATGGTAGTTGGGCTCGTCCGCGGACGTGTCTCGCCGCCAGCGGGTGTTCTTGGTGCAACCGCGTTGTTGTACGTCCTGGGCGTCACGACTGCTGCGGAGGCTTTTTCGGGATTCGCAAACACCGCTCCAATTACCGTTGCTGGTCTCTACGTCATCGCTGGCGCCGTCGATAAGACCGCTGCGCTCCAGCCGATCGTGAGCCGTCTGCTCGCAACTCCAAAGTCGGTTCGTCTCGATCTTGCTCGGCTTGTGGTTCCGTCGGCGCTCGGTAGCGCCTTCCTTGCGAACACGCCGATCGTTGCGATGCTCACGCCGGCGGTTACCCGCTGGGCCGATGAGAAAGGACGAAGCGCGTCGACCTTCCTCATCCCGCTGTCGTACGCCACGATTCTCGGCGGAGCGCTCACCGCTATTGGTACATCGACGAACCTTGTTGCGTCGGGCTTGCTCGAAGATGTCGGGCTCGAGGCGCTTGGCTTGTTCGAACTCGCCACGGTCGGCCTCCCACTCGCAATCGTCGGGATCGTCACGATTCTGATTCTCGCTCCAATTTTGCTTCCCGAGCGGCGACGGCCCCGAAAGGCCGAAGCCGGCCGTTCCTTTACGGTGGCCATGAACGTTGATACGGGTGGTTCGGTCGATGGGCAGTCGGTTCAAGATGCTGGTCTCCGTGCGCTTAGCGGCGTGTATCTGGTGGAGATCGAGCGTCCGGATCGAACCATTGCGCCGGTCCCTCCAACCCAGACACTTCGGGGAGGCGACCGACTCGTTTTTGCAGGTCGTGTCGATGACATTGTCGACCTGCAGGGGATCGACGGCCTGACCGCCGCGGAAACCGATGCGCTCGATGAGATCAACGCCGATCGCGATGTTGCGTTCTTCGAGGTCGTGGTCGGCCCGAGCTCACCACTTTCGGGTCGAACCCCGGCCCAGGTGGGTTTCCGGCAGCGCTACAGCGGGGCGGTCCTCGCGATCCATCGCAGCGGCGAGCAGCTCGGTGGCAAACTGGGCACGACCCGGCTACAGGCGGGCGATACGCTCCTCGTCGTTGCTGAAAAGGGCTTTCGGACCCGCTGGCGTGATTCCGGTGAGTTCCTCCTCGTATCCCGCCTCGATGCGGAGATGCCGACCGCGTCGAGCAGATCGATTTGGGCGCTTGCTGCAATCGCTCTCGTGGTCTTGCTTCCGCTCCTCGATGTCATGTCGGTGACTCGGGCCACGATTCTCTCGGCAATACTTCTCGTCGGAGCAGGCGTCATGCGTCCACGCGAGGCTCGCGATGCAGTTGACGTCAACGTTGTGCTCATGATCGGCGGGGCCTTCGGCCTTGGCCAAGCGGTCTCGACCTCGGGCCTGGCTGATCAGATCTCGAATGCGCTGCTCAACGTGAGCTTCGGCGGAACCTTTGGAGCGGTGGTCGGTGTGGTCATCACCACAATGGTCCTCACCGAGCTCATCACAAACGCGGCTGCGGTCGCGCTCGTCTTCCCGATCGCGATCGACATCGCGGAGCGTTCAGGACTCGACCCACGGGTCATGATCATCGGCGCTGCTATCGCCGGTTCGTCATCGTTTCTGACACCGGTTGGCTACCAAACCAACACGATGGTGTACGGCCCTGGTGGGTACCGGTTCACCGATTACCTTCGCCTCGGCATACCGCTCTCGCTGTTGTCGATCGTCATCGTCAGTGTGATGGTAACGATGCTCGGCAGCTGACTCTTCAGTGGCTAGCGCTCGGTTTCACAAGTGAGGGTGTCTCGACCATCGCCACCGGTGCACACATCAACTCCGAGGTTCCCGATCAATGTGTCCGCACCGACACCGCCGAGGAGAACATCGTTGCCTTGACCGCCAGAGATGGTATCGAAACCACCTTGGCCGAGAATACGGTCAGCGTGTGCTCCACCGTTTATGACGTCTTGGTGAGGACCGCCGCGGATCGTGTCATTACCGTCGCCACCGAAGATTCGGTCGTTCCCGAACTGGCCGTTGATGCGGTCTTGACCAACACCGCCGAAGATCGTGTCTGGCCCGAACCCGCCGAGGATGAAGTCAGCACCGCCTTCGCCGAGAATCACGTCGGCGCCGCCGAGTCCGCGGATCGTGTCGTTGCCTGGGCCTCCGCAGATCACGTCATCGCCGGTAAGGCCGACGATCGTGTCGTTGCCGGCAAGACCAGCGATGATGTCCTGGCCGGGGGTCCCCGTGAGGACGTCATTTCCGGCCGTGCCAACGATGGTGGCCGGTTGACCGTTGCAGAAATGCACGGTCCCTGGGGCGCCGAGGCGACCACGGAATCGTTCGTTGTTAAACCAGTCGACCGCTGCGGCAGTCGACGACGGGCTGGTGTCGAGCCACCACTCGCACTCGGGCCAGCCTTCGCCGCGTCCGTCGTCGTGGAAGTAGAGCAATGCAACGAAACGGTCGGCGTCTGGAGATGTGGAGAACCATTCCTGGGCGTCGTTCAGCCATTCGGCCTTTTGGCCGGGACTGCCGATGTCGGATCCGAACTCTCCGAGGAGGAGTTGTTTGTCCGGATGCTGGTTCGCAAAGCGGAGGAACGGTTCAATGTCATCGGCGAGCGAGGTCCAGGGTTCGGTCGTCTCGCCTCGGCAATTGTTCCAGTTGTATTCGTCGGAACCAATGATGTCGATGACGTCGTCGCCCGGGTACCAGAGCTCGGCGCGACGGCGGTCCGTCGGGAAGAAATCGCCGACTTCGAAACTCCACTCGCCAAGGATCAGCGCGTACTGGACGTTTGTGACACCCTCTGCCTCGAAGATTGAATGGATGTTGCGGTATGCGGCAATGAACTCGTCGGAAGTGCCGAAGCTGGCGTTGCGCCCGCCTTCAGCTTCGTGGTGGAACGAGAAGATGACGGGAGCTTGATAGCGGGAAAGGCTGTCGGCCATTCCTTGGATTTCTGAGTACAGCACCGAGCCGGGTCGAGCGTTTGCAATGTCGGCCCACGGGATTTCGGTACCGTCTCGGCGTTCGGGCTTCACCGACACTGCGAGGTCTCGCCCACCATCACGAACGAATCGGTGAAGCGGCTTGTCCTCGCCGATGGACGATTCCCACTGTTCAAACGCTCGGACGATCGGCAGTGTTGTGCCGAGTGTGTCTTCTAGAGCCACGATCGCATCGATGTTGCTCTGCCCGCCGATCGGTTGCGCGTATGCACCGATGATTGGGCCGTCACTGGTCTGCGCGTCCACGCTCGTTGACCCAACGGTCAGCAGTAGCGCGACAGCGACCAATCCAACAATTACGCCCGCCCAACTTCGAATCAAACTCATTACAGCATTCCTCCGCATGAGTCCTCGGCACATTATCCCAGCGGGTTTAGATATTCGTCGCGGGAAATTTCGTTCCAGGCCGCAAAGGCCTGCGGAGTGGTGTCGAGTCGCCAGTCCGGATGACCAAGGAAGGTGAAGTCCTTGTCGAAGTAGATCACGGCATCGATTGCCGGGAGATCGTTGCGGAGACTGTCCGGTATGTTCCGGAGCCAGTCGGCTCGGGCGTTGTGGTCATCGAGCGCTTCGTTCGAACCTGTCTCGGCGATGACGATCGGCAGGTTGCGAGGCTCTGCCCATGCAACGAACTCTTCAAAGATGTCGGTGAAGGTCATCCAGTCACGATCGGTGGTTCGGTCACCCCAGTTGTAGCCATCAGCGCAGAGCCAGTCGACATTCTCATCACCCGGATACCATTCGTCGGGGTTGCCGCCGCCTTCGTTTGTGTCCCAGAACAAGAATGCATTTGGACACCAGACGAACTGCGCGTTGTCGGCGCCGACCTCATCGAAGATCCCGCGGATGTGGTTCCAGGCGCCGACGAAGTCTTCGCCGGAGTGGACCCAGTCACGGCGTCGGTTCGCGTCCATTTCCCAAAGCCAGCGCAACATGACCGGCTGCTCGAGTTCGCGAACAGCTGTTGCTTGTGTGCGAATCCAGTCGTCGTGCAGGCCGTTTTGGATCTCGATGGTGTCGGTGCCGTTCCACGAGAGCATCAGGGAGCGACCCTCCTGGAGGTGGATCAGGTCATCGACGGTCGGGATTGGTTTGTCCCATGCGTGGAATACATGTCCAATATCGAACTCGCGTCCCGCTTGCTGCTCCAGGAAGTTGAATCGTGGTTCGCGCTCAGCGGTGCTCAACCCCGTCGAGATACCGAGGAGGGCGCCCTCGAGGTTCGGGCCGATCTGGTTCAACGGCGAGGACGGAAAGCGCCCCGTTGTTTCGAGGGGTTGCGCCGGCGCCGCCGTGGTCGTTGGGGGAGTGGTCGTCGTCGTTACGGCGGGACGCGGCGAGGGAGCGACGGTTACTGTCGTAGTCGTCGTTGTCGTAGTCGTCGTTGTCGTCGTGACTGGTAGCGGTTCTGTCGTCGCCGGCGACTCGGCGGCATCTGGTCCGGTCGTTGGATCGGGGGCAGGAACGACCGTTGTGGTCGGCGTTCGCTCGTTTACTGCAGCGTTCTCGAATGCATCGGCAATTCGGCTGATCCGTTCGTCCAACGTGATCGTGCGATTTGAGATTGCTGGAGCGAGTGAGGTCGTGGAGTCGGGTTGTTCGGTGGTCGCCGTTGTCG
>CAYVHV010000057.1:0-13025 GCA_964451305.1 uncultured Acidimicrobiales bacterium
GCAATCGGCGTCCCATCATCAACCTCAACCGAACCAGCAATCGAACCGAGCTCGAGCGGTGTTGCGCTCGCACCGAAGAACTTGACGTCGGCCTGCCCATCGTTATTGACGCGGAAACCCCAAATTGGCGTCGTGGTCGTGTCGACAAGAAAGTCCTCGACGTCGGCGACCGTGATCCATGATTCTTGATTCGCGAATTCGGCAGGCGCATAGTTCGTGTTCCAGCCATACGGGTTATCGAAGCCAAGAACATCTGCCCCCGGAATCGTGTTGCCGTTGATATCGAGCGGAATGAGGTCGAAGAATGTGTTGCCGTTTCGTTCGATCACGACGACGTAGTCATCGTTCGTCAACGGAGCGTTGAAGACAAAGTCGAAGTCAGGGTTGAACGTCGCTCCATTCTGCGACAACCCGTCGTATGCCAAGTACTCCCGAAGGTCCGTACTTGGAACGACCGCCTCGAGCGATGTCTCGAAGCCGGGGTCGGCTAACTCGGTGACGACTCCATTGTCGTACGTTCGCACTCCGGTAAGGCCAGCGGGAAAGCCGAAGTTCGTTGCGTCGATCGAGTCGTGGAAGTTGTCGAGGACAATCGTGTTGCCGCCGTCGTCGATGGTGATCTCGAGGATGTCAACGGGGGTACTACCGTTCATCTGTGGTGTTCCCCCCGAGGAGTTCTGCGTGACGATCGTTCCGTTATCGTCGAGAACCACCTGGGTGATGTCCACATCGTTGTTTGCCGTAATGACGATCGCCGATAGCGGACCGGCGGCGAGCACCGATGCGACCATGCCGGTCGCTGCGAGCAGCCCAACGTTTCTACGTCGGACATTGGATAGGGACAGCATGCCAACCACTGAAAAATCTCTTCTCCGCAACCCCACCAGTCACATTCGTCGTTTCAACTAAGAAATCGTCGTACGAATTCGAGAGATAAGGGTTGGATTCGAGATGTCCAAAGATCAACCAAATTTGATTGAGACCCCAAGAATCAACGGTTTAAGGGCAACTATGTGCGTTATTCCCATTCGCCATCGACGGCGATCACCGATGACGTAGTCGACAAGGCAGCGACCGCATCGACGATCCGCTGATGCATATCACGTTGAGGGACCACGACGTTGATCTCGTCAGGACAGTGCAGCGCCGAAAGCCCAGCGGCCGTTTCAGCAATGCCGAGGTCGAGCCCGACCGTGCATGCGACCAAGACCGACGTTCCGTCAGCTCTTGCCCCGAGCGCCGCCGCAGGCTGAGTTTCCATCAGGCCAGGTCGAGCGAACAGTAATGGTATTGGATTGAGCATCTCAAGGCCGAGCGTCGAGGGGTCACGAATCAGCTGTGCTCGAAGCCATCGTGAACGCACCAGCCGCCCAATCGCATGGGGTTCAGAACCTGCCGAACGATGCGGGCGCACCATCGAAATGACGTTCGCCAACGACTCGCTGATATCACGGCCCTCTGGAGTTAGCGCTGCAGAAGCGAACTGGTCGTACGCGCCAACGCCAATGTCGATAGCGCACTCACCTTCGCGGCTACCGACCCGCGCTACTTCGAGGCCATTAATTTCGCCCAACCAAACACCGTGGTCAGCCACCACGTCGAGTCCGGCAGCTGCAAGTTCCGCCGTCAGTTCGGCACAGTCGGGAGCGGGTTCGATCGTCGGCATAACAGGTTCAACGCGTACCAGCGTTCGCTTCTCGGCTCTCCAAACGACCGGGACAGGTTCGTTGAACGCGGAAGCAGCAAACGCAAGCGATTCGGCATCGTCATCGACGATGAGGTTGATCCCCGCACAGTCATTCGCGTTCGCCCAAATAATCGCGGTGCCGAGCATTCCAGGTAGGTGCGTCGGGAAGTAGATCCAACCGGCCCCGCCAGCGAGGCAGGACGCGCCACCGCCGAGGCGGTGAGCCTCGGCGGTTTCGATATCGAGATGCTCAATGACGAGCGCCCGCAGCTTCGCAGCTGCAAGTTCGGCGAGCCGCTCGTTGTTCAGCTTTCGTCGGCCTCTGGTGCTGCATCCTCAGCGGGAGCAGCTGCTTCAGCGGTCGGTGCTGCGGCTTCCTCGGCTGGGGCTACTGGCTCTGCAGCAGCTTCAGCTACCGCTTCCGCTTCCTCAGCTGCTGCTTCTTCAGCAGGCGCATCGGCGGCCTTCTTGCGACGAGCTCCATAGCGGCGTTCGAAGCGCTCCACACGTCCAGCGGTATCGACTATCTTCATCTGACCGGTGAAGAACGGGTGACTGCGTGAGGAAAGCTCAACCTTTGCGAGTGGGTACTCCACGCCGTCGAGGGTGATGGTCTCAGACGTGGTCATGGTCGAACCAACGATGATGTTGTCTCCCGAGGACTGGTCTTGGAAAACGACCTGGCGATAATCGGGGTGAATTTCGGGCTTCATAGTGTCTCCAGTCTCGCTTGGGAACAAGCGAGATCAAACTCCTTTGGCAACTTCTTTCAGGAAGGCCTCGTTGGTCTTGAATGTACCCAAGCGATCCATCAATAACTCAAGGCCCGCGGTCGATCCATTGCCGGACTCTTGGGCCATGTTCGACAGGACCCTGCGCAGCTTCCAAATCTGGTCCACCTGCTTTTGGCCATCGAAGAGCAACTGCTCTTGGCGAGTTGAGCTCGCATCGACATCGATCGCAGGGTAGATCCTTCGTTCAGCGGAGCGACGGTCGAGCCGAAGCTCCATATTTCCGGTGCCCTTGAACTCCTCGAAGATCACTTCGTCCATCTTGGATCCGGTTTCAACCAGGGCGGTCGCAAGAATTGTGAGCGAACCGCCTTCTTCGAGGTTTCGCGCTGCACCGAAGAAGCGCTTTGGTGGGTAGAGCGCTCCCGAGTCGAGCCCGCCGGACATGATGCGCCCGTTCGCAGGAGCCGTCTGGTTGTATGCACGAGCGAGGCGGGTTATCCCATCGACGATAAGGACGACATCGCGCCCCTCTTCGACCATCCGCTTGGCGCGTTCGATCGTGATCTCCGCAAGCGCGGTGTGCTCGTCGGCTGGCCGATCAAATGTCGACGAGATGACCTCACCTTCCTTCAGAGAACGCGTGATATCGGTGACTTCCTCTGGCCGCTCGTCGAGCAACAGGACCATCAACGCAACCTCTGGATTGTTCTTCTCGATGGCTTGAGCAATGTTCTTCATGATCGTCGTCTTGCCCGCCTTCGGCGGCGACACGATAAGGCCACGCTGGCCCTTGCCGATAGGGGCGATCAGGTCGATGATCCGCGCCGTCATATCGTCGGCGAATCCTTTACGCTCCTGGACGAGCTTCTCGTCTGGGTGGAGCGGCGTCAGCGAGTCGAAGTGTGGTCGGTCTTTTGCGCGCTCTGGGCTTCCGCCGTTGACCGAATCAATCGTGAGCATCGCAGGATTTTTTTCGTTGCGGTTCGCAGGCCGACTCGTACCGGCCAGCTGATCGCCTTTGCGCAACCCGAACTGGCGGACCTGCTTCACCGAAACGTATGCGTCTTCTTTCGATGAACGCATCGTGCCGACGCGCAAGAACCCATAACCATCATCACGAAGATCGAGAAAACCCTCGACCGGGACAGGCTCGGCATCGGCCTGATTCTCGTTTTCGCCACCGCGGCCGCGGCGACGACGACGACGGTTGCCACGATCGGCTTGCTCATCGTCGTCATCGGACTTTGCGTCTGCGCTGCTTTGGCCGCTTTGGTTGTTGCCCTTCTTGCGGTTCCGACCTCGCTTCGTCGTCACCCCACCGAAATCAAACTCATCGTCACCAGCGTGATACGTCGCAGCGGCGGCGTCCTCAGCGCTATCGCCATCGGTAGAACCGGTTCGATCACCCGCCGACTCTCCGTTCTCCCCTGCCGTGTCGGTGTCGTGTTTTTTGTTGGCCTTCTTGCCCGGTGACTTCTTCGCCGACTCAGCTTTGGCAGCCGCGGTGCCCGCTGCATCTGTTGCGTCGGCGCTATCGGCCATGGCCGTTGCGATAATCAGATCGACAATCTCAGCCTTGCGCGCCTTCGATGGCGGCTTCGAACCCAGTGCCGTCGCAATAGTGACCAATTCATCGCGGTCTTTACGCTCGAGCGTCGACCGACGAAGTTCCGTGGATTCCACGACTACCTCTTCATCTTGTTCGTTAGTGCCGAAGCGAATCGTTCTTCGCCCCAATGGTGCTTCCGAGCCTGCCTCGAAGAGGCCAGCTCACCTACGGAACCGCAGGTTTCCAAGCGACGCTAAGCGTAGCCGAGTGTTCAGGCGACGTCACTTCCTGCGAGGGCGCCTAATTTGTTTAGGCTCAACGAGATTCGACGAACTCGCAGACCGTTGCAAGGTCGTTGGGAAGAACTTCGTACTTCTCTGGACGTTCGTAGAGGTCGGCGAGGTTCTTCGGCAGTGGTGGTCGAAGCCCTGTCGCCTTCTCAACAGCATCGGGAAATTTCGCGGGATGCGCAGTTGCCATCACGATGAGCGTCCCATCGTTGCCGTTTGAAATCTCGCGAATCGCTGCACCAACACCGACCGCCGTGTGCGGATCGAGAAGCATGTCGTCTGATTCGTAGATGTCGCTGATGACTGCGAGCGTCTCGTCATCGGTGAGGCTCTGCCCGGACCAGCCAGTGGCCAACTTCTGCCCAACAGCATTCGCCAAGTCGATGTACCCATCGGCGCGAAACTGTCGCATCATTTCGGCAACGGTCGATCCCTGGTTGTCGAGCAGCTCATAGATCAATCGCTCGAGGTTGGAACTCACCTGTATATCCATGCTCGGAGATAGCGACGGCTCGACTCCGCCGATGGTCATCGTTCCGCTCGTGAAGAACTGGGTCAAGATGTCGTTGCGGTTGCTCGCTACCACGAAACGGTCGATGTGTGCACCGGTGCGTTGCGCGACTCGGCCTGCAAAAACGTTGCCGAAGTTCCCGGTCGGAACGGTGACGGTCACCGGGCCAGAATTCGAACGTTCGGCCGTCTTGGCAACCGCCCAGTGGTAGTACACGATCTGTGCCATGACGCGAGCCCAGTTGATCGAGTTGACCGCTCCGAGCTTGACCCGTTCGCGAAAGGCAACATCGGCAAACATTGCTTTGACGATGTCCTGACAGTCGTCGAACGTGCCCTCGATCGCCACATTGAAGACGTTCGGCGCGTCGACTGTCGTCATTTGACGACGCTGGACCTCACTTGTCCGCCCATGGGGGTGAAGGATGAAGATGTCGGCGTTCTGCCGGTCTCGGAACGCTTCGATAGCCGCTGATCCTGTGTCGCCCGATGTCGCGCCGACGATGGTCGTCCGGGTGTTGCGCCGAGCAAGCTCGTAGTCGAAGAGACGACCCAGCATCTGCATTGCAACGTCCTTGAACGCCAATGTCGGGCCGTGGAAGAGCTCGACGAGTTCGATCCCGCTGCTCAATGTCTTGACCGGAATCACTGAAGGATCGGCGAACGTTTCGTAGGCCGACGCACAGATCTCATCAAAGGATGCGCGGTCGATCGATCCTTGCACGAACGGCCACATGACCTCGGCTGCGAATTGCGCATACGGCAGATTTGGATCTGCGGTGATCTCGCCGGGCCACGTTTGCGGTACGTAGAGCCCGCCGTCAGGCGCGAGTCCGGAAAGAAGGACGTCGCCAAAAAGAAGTTCAGGCGAGCCGCCTCGGGTGCTTGTGTACGTGATCATGCGCGGTGTGGCTATTCCCCGGTGGTTATGACCCGAAGGACCTGACCAATGGTACTGACGGCGTCGAGTTGTTCGAGGTCGAGCAGTGTTGCTCGAAGGTCACGTTCGATCGCTTCATGGGTAATGAATACGAGGCGGGCTGAGCCATCGTCGGCGTTCTCTTGTTCCATCGATCCAATGGAAACTCCTCGCGTGCCGAAGACACCTGCGATCTCCGCGAGTACCCCAGGCTGATCGAGCGCATCCACGCTCAGGTAGAACGCAGAACGAATGTCATCGATCGAACGTACGCGGGCGGCCGAGAGCTCACCGACACCGTTGTTGCAGCCAGACCGCAGGTTTATGGCGGCGTTCACCGCGTCACCGACCATCATCGCAGCGGTTGGATGACCACCCGCGCCGCGACCGTAGAACATGACCTGGTCGATGCCGCCCCCCTCGACGAAGACGGCGTTGAAACTGTCACGTACCGATGCGAGCGGATGATCGAGCGGGACCATCGTTGGATGAACGCGAGCCGCGATTGAGCCATCCGCGTTCTTTTCGACCACACCGAGGAGCTTGATGACATAGCCGAGCCGTCGGGCGTTGCTGATGTCGTCGGCGGTGATCGATTCGATGCCTTCTACATGCACGTCACCGGCACGAACTGCTTCTCCGAATGCAAGCGTTGCGATAATCGCTGCCTTCGAACCGGCGTCGAACCCTCCGACGTCGGCTGTCGGGTCCGCTTCTGCGAAACCGAGTCGCTGTGCTTCAGCGAGTACGTCGCTGTAATCGGCTCCGTTCTCCGTCATCTGGGAGAGCATGTAGTTGGTGGTTCCGTTGAGGATGCCCATGACCCTCGTGATCTCTTCACCGACCAAAGATTCACGCAGGGCCCGTATGAACGGCAACCCAGCAGCCACTGACGCTTCGAGTTCAAGATCGACTCCGGCGTTGGCGGCCGAAGCGAATAGCTCGGGCATATGGAGCGCCAAGAGTTCCTTGTTCGCTGTCACGACGGGTTTGCCCGCAGCGAATGCAGCGAGAAGTAGGTCTCTCGTGTGGTCGACCCCTCCCATGGTCTCGATGACGATGTCGATGTCGGGGTTTTCTACCAGCGCTGTCGAGTCGTCTGTGAGCAGGCTCGCGTCAACCCCGTCCCGAGTCTTGGACATGTCGCGAACGGCGACCTGAGCAATCTCGAGAGAGAGTCCGGTACGCCGCGCGATCTCTGGGGCTCGTTCGTTGATCAGCTGGCAGAACGAGGTACCGACCGTTCCGCAACCGAGCACGCCGAGCCGCACCCTTTGGGTTTGTTCCATGCCAGAAAATCTATCGCTGCTTCGCACACATGCCCTGCGCCACTTCCGCTTCGCTGGAACACTCGGGCGCTCGCCACCGTCGACGATGACCGTCTCAGGTTCTCAACTTGTATATTTCAATGTCTTTCGGTATTTGTAGATATATGCACGTTTCTTCTGATCTATTCCCGTTTCCTAGCGGTGACCGCCTTGACGACGTCCGACTCCTCGACCTCATTGGGTTCGGGAGCTCAGGGACTGTTTTCCGAGCCGAAAAACGTTCACCGACGACCGGAACGGAAGAACCCCATGGCCGCAACCTCGTGGCGGTGAAGCTCCCCAATGCGGGCGCAAATCTCGCCGACGAAGCGCAGTTCTTGCGGCGTTTTGCGCATCCACATGTGGTTCGTGTGCTGTCCGATCACACAGCCTCTCCCAAGGGCGAGCTCGCCGGCTCAATCATTCTTGAGTTATGCGATGAGGGAAACCTAGAAGATCGCGTGATGCGTCAGGCGCTCACTGCGCACGAAGTTCACGACGTTGTGAAGTCGGTCGGATCCGCACTCGTCGCCATCCATGAGGCGGGCTGGATCCACGGCGATGTCACACCGAGCAACATTGGCTTGCGGTCGTTCGCTCCGCCGTGTCTCCTCGACTTTGAGACGTGCCGGCCCGCCGATGGTTCCTCGGCCGACACCGAGACCCGCGGTACGAGAGAATTCTCAGAACCTTCCATGCCGAGCATGCCGGTGTTCGATGTCCGCTCTCTTGCGGCGACCGCACTGTGGGCGCTCGGCGCTCCCGAAGAATTCAGTCTCGACGACCATGCTGTAGCTAACGGTTTGACTCGCTTCATCTCCAACTGTGACGCCTCCTCCCACAACGACGCTAAAGAACCCGAGAGCTGCTCACTCGAGGATCTCTACAGTGTCTTTTCGGGCATAGAGGTCTTTTCGGGCATAGAGGTCTTTTCGGGCATAGAGGTCTTTTCGGGCACGGAGACCTTGTCGGATAGTTCGACCGAATGCCTCGGCCCACTCCCCTGCCACATGGGTTCGGTCCCGAGTACAGTCGGCCACCAAGGCCGCTCGCGCACACGCCGATTCGGGCCCGGTCCGATCGATCCGTTCGAGCAGGCCGAGACGTGCGACCAACCGAACAAAAGCACATACCCGCGCCGCCGCGCCGTGGCTCTGGTTGGATTGCTAGCGCTCAGCTCCCTCGTCTTGGTCGAACTCCTCGGGAGTTCAAGAGCCGCAGCGATCGAGCCCATCGACGAACGAGTCGTGAATGTAGTCGGGCGCACCGCCGAACGTTCTCTTGAAGGCGCTGGTGTGGCGTGGTCGGTCGAGGAGGGTTCGGCCCAGCTCATCATCGACGGTGTTGCCACGACATTTACACCTGGACAACGAGGCGATCTTGCCGCAGTCGGCGATTGGGACTGCGATGGAACCGAGACGCTCGGCATCTTCCGGCCATCTACCGGAGCCTGGTTTACATTCAGCTCATGGACGATCGATGCCATCTCCACCGTCGAGGTCATCGCCGATCCCAATACGTCAACGTCGGGCCTGTCGGTGGAGAGTAGCGCCTCGGGTTGCGCTCGCCCCGTGGTCTCCTAGGCCGAGATCAGCGTCGCTTGAAGATCTCTTTGATACGGCTAACGGGCTCGGTTCCGTCCGGAAGCCCGACCGCCAACGCGTACGCCGCCCGGTCGCTCATCGAGAGTGCTCGAAATGTCGCCGGAGCAAGAGCATCAATTCGCCCACGCTCTCGTTCGACCAGATACGGCTCCATGGCCGCAAGGTCCGCTTTTTCAACCGATGCCTTCCCGTACCAAGACAATTCGCTCGGGAGCGCAAATCCGAGCCGGCGTTCGACGATTCGAACCGCTCGCCGGATGACGGCTCGGCCTCGCCAACGATCGACGGTCTGGTCGAAGCGGCCTGCATCAAACCCGAGGTTCTCGGTCGTGCCAGCGAGCAACGCAACATCGCGCACGTTGGTCAGCGCCGGTTCAATCTGTGCGAGGGCCAAGTAATAGCAGCCGTGCAATAGATTGTCGGTGGCGTCGAGGATTGGGATATCAACGTTCGCAATGTCGAGCACCCCTCGAAGCACGAAGAGGTCGTTTGGCTTCATCCAAACTCCAAACGGGCCAGGGCAGAAGACCCGATGCAGCACAATTTGACGCCCGTTGAGACGTAGGGTCACCGAATCGGCGAAACGCTGATCGTAACCAGCGCGAAGTTCGGGTTTGGCGCGGGTGGCTCCTTCAGCGACGAGCAAGTCGACCGCCCTGTACATTGAACGACTGGGGATCAGAACGTCGACGATGCGAAACGAGCGCGCGGCGGGGTCGGAATACACAGTGTGCGCAAGCGCCGCCCCTTGCAACAGACGGTGTTCGACTCCGGCGTCGGTGAGCGTCCCGGACACTCGAAGAGCCATGATCTCCGATCGCATCGTGCGACCCATTTCGTCGTCGTGGAGTGAGACGATTCTGTTCGCCACCTCGCTCGACGCCGAAATACCCCCATCGATCAAGCACACAACCGCAGCTCCGGCCAACCGATGTTCCTTTAGTGCATCGATGAAAAGGTCTGCTTCGCTGTCGGAGATCATGATCGGAGCGGCTGCATCGGCGTCCGGGCCTAGCCCATGAGACGCAATCGCTTCTACTTTCGTCGTGACGCCGCTATTCAATTCGAGCATCACTCCACGACCACCAGCTCTTGAGAAACAAAGGAGTCGAGTGCAGCACGAACTCCCGCCTCGATCATCTCCCTCGAATCGGAGAAGCGTTCGACCAGCTGATCGACGACTTGCGCGACGGTGTGGTGGCTATCGAGAAGGTCCCAAATCAGGGGAGCCGATCCGGACAGCTGCACGGCTTTACCCTTGTCGATCCGCTGCACGAGCAGCCGTGCGTTTGCGAGGTTGCGCTCGACAGCGGGGACCTTTCGGTACACGGTGGCATCGGCAGCGCCCGGCATGCTCAGACGTCCCTCGCAAGCAAATCGTCGAGTGTTTCTCGTCTGACGACCAGGCGAGCATTGCCGTTCGAACAAAAGAGGACGGCTGGGCGGGTCACGGCATTGTAGTTCGATCCCATGGAATGACCGTACGCACCGGTGACGGGCGTCGCCAACAAGTCGCCGACCTTTGTATCCCCGGGAACCTGCGCTTCGCGGACGAGCACGTCCCCGGACTCACAGTGTTTTCCAACGATTCGGACCCGCTGATCGCGATCACTGATCGGTCGCTCGGGAAGGAACGCCTCATACCCGCTGCCATAAAGCACCGGTCGCGGATTGTCTGACATCCCTCCGTCGACAGCGATGTACGTCCGGATGCCCTGTAACGATTTAACAGTCCCGACCGAGTAGACGGTGATCGCGGCCGCTGCAGCGATCGATCGGCCCGGCTCCGCGGTTACTCGGGCAGTGACGCCCGAGGCCTTCAGAGCGTCGTGAACGACGTTCGCCCACTCCGCAATGCTGAAGCTCTCCTCGCCAGCGACATAGGGAACGCCGAGGCCACCGCCGACAGAGACCTCTTCGAGGCCGTAAGGCGCACCGACCGCAGCGATCACCTCTGCTGACTTGGCAAACGAATCGACACGAAAGACCTGAGAGCCAATGTGTGCGTGAATGCCTCGCAGGTTCATCGAATCCGACGACATGGCTCGCTCGATCGCCTTGGTTGCCAGTCCTGTCGAGACAGTGAATCCAAACTTTGAATCGTCTCGTCCGGTGCTGATGAATTCGTGGGTGTGCGCTTCGATGCCGGGCGTGATGCGAATGAGTACATCCGGGGTTGGCAGCCCTTCTTCGTGAAGCGCATCGAGGCGATCCATCTCATCGAAACTGTCGATAATGATTCGGTTGACTCCAGCGGTCACCACCGTTCGCAGTTCGTTGAGAGACTTGTTATTGCCGTGGAAGATCAGATGTTTCGCTGGCACTCCGGCAGCGGTGGCGATGTGGAACTCGCCTGCGGTCGACACATCGAGGTCCATGCCCTCGCTGTGCACGAGCTCGGCCATTGCTTTACAAAGAAACGCTTTGCTCGCGTATGCAACGCCAGCGCCGAACGAATCGACGGCCTCGCGAACGCGGTTGCGTAGGTGTTCTTCGTCGTAGATGAACAGTGGGGTTCCGTATTCCGCAGCAAGTTCAGCTACCGAACAGCCGCCGATCATCAGCCCTCCGTCCTCACCAATCGAGGCGGTTTCGGGTAGCAAATTGAAGTCGATCGGTGCCGTCGACGGCACATAGTCTCGTTCCGCGTCAGCCATCTGAGCCTGCCTCGCCATTCGTTGCTGGGCTCATGGCTGCCTCGGCTTCTTCGCTCCACATCGACTCTGGGGCAGACACGCCAAGCCGTCCAAGGGTCGCAGCGAGTCCAATGCGGGCCGCTTCGATCAGCCACAGTCGCGCCTGGGTCCGTTCTGGTGATACATCATCACCAATCACATAGCAGTCCTTGTTTTGGTAGAAGCTGTGCACCGCGGAGGCAAGTTCACGCACCCAGCCGACGACGCGATGAGGTGCCCGCTCTCGAGCGGCGACTTGGACGGTGTCGGAGATACCGAAGAGCACACGTAAAATCTCGACTTCACGAGGATGGGTAAGCAGGCTGAGGTCGACGTCGTCGATCGGGGCGCGTTCGATACCCGCATCGGTGACTCGTGACTGCACTCGACGAATTCGGGCGTGTGCGTATTGCGTGTTGAAGACCGGGTTGTCGCTGGCTTGTGAAGCTGCCAGCGCGAGATCGAAGGTCTGTTGTGAGTCGATCGAATGCAACAGGTACGTGAATCGAGCGGCGTCCGCACCGACTTCGTCGACGAGGTCGCGCAGCAACTCGATGTCACCGGTTCGTTTGGCCAGCTTGACCTCTTGTCCGTTGCGCATCAGTTTCACCATCTGGGTGACCTGAACATCGAGGTTGGCCGGGTCATGGCCAAGCGCTTGCATGGCTGCTTTCATGCGAGGGATGTACCCGTGATGGTCTGCGCCCCACACGTTGACCAACTCACTTGCACGGCTGAACTTGTCGTCGTGGTAGGCAATGTCTGGTGTGAGATAGGTGTATTGCCCATCGGACTTCACGAGCACGCGGTCTTTGTCATCACCAAAGTCGGTGCTGCGAAGCCACGTTGCATCGTCTTGGTCGAACACCATCTCGCGTTCCCTGAGGCGATCGAGCGCAGCATCGAGCTTGCCGTCGCCGACCAGTGACCGTTCGCTGAACCACACGTCGAAGACGATATTGAGCATCGCAAGAACTTCTTTTTGGTCACGAAGTGCCCGTGCGTAGCCCCACTCGACCGGGTCGACATCGTCGGGCATTTCGGCGGCCCATTCGGTGATGTACTCACCCATGTATCCGCCCTCGTCTGGCTCGCGCCCCTCGTGTCGAGCAGCGAGCGATGAACCGAACGTTTGCATCTGCACGCCGCGGTCGTTGATGTAGAACTCCCGAATGACGTCGTAGCCGGTCCATTCGAGCAAACGAGAGAGCGCATCGCCGTACACGGCTCCCCGGCCATGACCAGCGTGAAGAGGCCCGGTTGGGTTCGCGGACACGAACTCGACGTTGATCGTCTTTCCCGTGCCGGTCTCGCTCGCGCCAAACGCTTCGATACCACCATCGACCACCTCGCGTAGCACGGCGTGCAGCCAGGTGGGTTCGAGGTGAAAGTTGATGAATCCGGGCCCGGCGATCTCGATACCCGAGACATGCTCGATGCGTTGGGCTTCGAGATTCTCGATCAGTTGAGCTGCTAGGTCTCGGGGATTTCCTCCGACTTGTTTCGACGTGGCCAAGGCCAAATTCGACGACCAGTCGCCGTGGTCCCGATTCGCTGGCTGCTCCAACCCAATTTGTTCGGGAACGGTAAGCCCAACGGCTTCTCCGGCAAGGGCGAGCGCGGCGCGGAGTTGTACGTCGATCATGGGGCGTCACTGTAGTGGAGTTGCCCGAACGAACCGACCGGCCCAAACAAACCGACCAGCGCGGACAAAACCGGCGAACCCGCACACACCACCACAACCGGCCCA
>CAYVHV010000058.1:0-12953 GCA_964451305.1 uncultured Acidimicrobiales bacterium
GAGAAACTCGGTTAGAGAGCGAAGCGAACGGCGGGGACAGGCCCCATTTACGCGGAGGGCCGGATGTGATTCCAGGTTTGGCCAATACCTACATCGAGTGGCGTTTGCGGCGTCCACCCGATCGTTCGCGCCGCCAGCGACACATCCAAATGGTAGGAATGGCGATCGACCCCTGGGCGCAGGTCGTGTTGGACGACGCTGACCGGCAACGGATCGACAACATCACGGACGTCCTCGAGCAGATCGAATAGCCGGGTTGGGTAGCCGGATCCGATATTGAGAATGGGCGGAAGCTCATCATCGCAACGCAACATCTTGGCTACGGCATGAACCACATCATCGACATAGATGAAGTCGCGTTCGGTCTCCGCGTCGCCATAGACGCGCAACGGACGACCAGCTGCAGCTGCGGCGAGCCAATGAGCAATAACCCCGAGCCCTCGTCGATCCTTCTGGCCGGGCCCGTACACGTTTGAGATCCGCAGGACGGTGCAGTTGTCTAGTCGTCGAGCTTTGACCTCCATGGCGAGCTTCATCATCCCGAAGGCGTTTTGGGGTTGCACTGCCGAGGACTCGGCGTGAGGTGAAGGTGGCGAGTAGATGGACCCGCCAGAACTCGCGAACAAGAACCGACTGTTCGGAACACACTCGTGGAACTGCTCGAGGCAACGCGAAAAGTCCTGCAGCTCCTGCTCACAACGTTCGGGGTTCTGCGAGGCAGTGAAGGGGGTAACGGATCCTGCGAACCAGATGATTGCGGCTGGTTGCAGCTCGGCGAGCACATCGGGATTCAGAGTGCGATGTCGAGTCACAGGGATATAGCACCGGGACTCTTCACCCAACCGATTGGCTATCGCTGACCCCAAGAAACCGTCCGCGCCGTACAAAACGACTGGCGCTTGACCGTCCATCACAGACGGAGGACGCGCGAGTCGTCATCCTTTTTGGATCGGATCGTCAGGCCGGACACGACCGATACGGCGTCCTCATCTGCGTCACTGTTTTGCGGCGCTGAGTCTTGGCCCAAACCATAGATGATCTGGGTATCTCCCCGAGCAACTTGTATGCCTCGGCGGACCCGCTGATACATCCCCGGCACACCCGTCGCTGTCCCCAGCCGAACGAGGTACTTCATCTGTCTCGCGACCCATAGAGGGTGGCGAAGTCGAGCTCGCAACCACCGACCCTGCACACCGCTCATGAAGGTCTCCAGCTCCTTTTGGGACAGCCCGTCATAACTCAAGACTGCGGTGCTATAGCCATCGAGTTGATCCCATGATTCGAGCACGAGCGACCCGTCGGCCTTGACCTCTTCATAGAAGCGGGTTCCTGGGATCGGTGTGGCCATCGAAATCTGGATCGAATCAATATCGAGACTGCAGGCGAACTGGAATGTCCGTTCAAGCGATTCCTTTGTCTCCCCCGACAGACCAACAACCACGGTCATGTGGGTCTTTACTCCGCAGCGACGGGCAGCGTCGACGAGCGGTTCGATATTGGAGACCTTCAACGGCTTGTCGGTTGCGCGCAAGACCTCAGCATCAGCGCTGTCCAAACCAAACTTGACACCGATGCAACCGGCATCGGCCATGATCTCGAGCAGACCGTCGTTCAGCGCAATCGCGTCGGCGAGCACCGACCATTTCATGTCGACGTTCCGCCTCTTCATCGCTGCACAGAATTCCTTCACGAACCCCCGGTGCGCCGTGAAATTATCGTCGTCGAAGTAGATCTCCTTTGCCCCGTAGTTGTCGCGGAGCTCGATCATCTCGTCGATCACATCGTCGACGTCGCGACGTCGGTGTCGGCCATCGTCATAGAGCACTTGAACCCAAAGGCAGAAGTTGCACCGGTAGGGACAACCACGCGTGGCATGCATGTCATAGGCCGGCTCCAACTGGTTAAATCCGTCGTGATAGGTCGCCATGTCGGTGTCGAACCACGCAGGGAACAGATGCCTGGCTGGCCGAGGAAGAGCGTCGAGATCCTCGACAGCTTCGGCAATCTCATCGGCGGGAACCAAGATCCCGTCGATACGCGTCGCCACGCCTTTCACTTCACGAGCTGGATTTCCGTCACGCAACGCCTCCAACAAGGCGAGTAGTCCATATTCGAACTCGGCCATCACGGCGTGATCCACAGCAGAGCAGCGGTCAAAGGTATCGATGGTCTCAGCCGTCACATGTTCGCCGACCAGGATGATGGTGGCGCTCGTCTCTGCCTTGATCGTTTCGAGCATGCGGGCAACGTCGTCGATCATGAGTGCGTTCGGTTGCATGACCACCACGTCGGGACGTTGCCCAATGATGTGTCCGACCTGCTCGTCTTCAACGAGGTTGAGCGCGACGCCATCGATAGCGAGAACGTCGAACCCGGCATCCTCGGCGAGCGCCGCCGCGTATCCGAGGAACATCGGAAAGAGCGAGAAGCGGGGGCGCTCGGTCTCGGGCTTGAGCATCGACCATGGGAAGCGAATACCGGCACCCATCATGTACCGTTCCATGCCGTTGCCGAGCGGTCGGCGGCACGCCGGGTTAGCAAAAATGACCTTCACGATAAATCTCCTTCGTCCTGTCCACTGAGCGACCGGATGGCCGGCACAGCGCCGCGTGATGCCACGGGTGCGCTCTGCGTAACGATCGAGGTAGGTTCGGCCATCACTCGACGAATGAACGCCGGAATGCCGTGCCGATACCGTGCTCGAGTGTGCGGTTCTTTTACGTACCGATAGAGCCAGTCGATTCCGAGCGTCGACAATATTCGTGGCGCATGTTCCCGACGGCCGGCCCAAGTCTTCAGTGTCCCCGCCCCCACATGGAAGATGACGGCATTGGGCGCCACCTGTCGGCAAACGACCGCAACTTGTTCTGACCGCGGCGAACCCGCACCGATCAGAATCACGCGCGGACCCGAATCGCTGATCATCGTTGCGATCTCTCTATCGGTACGAAACCCGTCTGCTAGCCCCACGATCTCGATAGAGCTATTGCGGGCCCTGATTCCCTCGACAGCGTGTTCGATCTCATTAGGTTCGATGCCGATCACCGCGGCTTTACCGCGCAAGATGCCACCATCGAGTACCCGATCTGCAGCCCGATATGCCGGAAGGCGTTCTATACCTTGACGCCACAATCGAAGCGCAAGCCAGACACCGATGCCGTCGACGCAGACATGATCACAGGCATCGAGGTGCTCAACGATCTTCGAGTGTTCAGCGGCTGAGGTGATGACGTGTGGATTCACGTAACCGATGGTCAACGGCTGTTCCTGAGGTGACGACAGGGCGTCACCGATTGCGCGTTCGAGGGCATCCATCCCAGAGGGACGAAAGCGAACACCAGCGAGTTCAGCTACATGCGATGTCGACGTCATGGGGTCTGAGGCCCGCGTAGGTGTGCTGCCACATCGTCGATGATCTCGTCGAGGCTGAGCGAGGGTCGCCAGCCGGTATCAGCGGTAACCCGATCGATCGCTGGCACCTTGTCGAAAGCATCGAGCCAATGCTTGCCGAACTCGACGTTCGGATCGACATGAGCAATTCCCGAGGCTGAGCCGAGACGGTCGATCACGTTTCGGGCGAGCTCAAGAATCGTCAAAGCACCCTCATCCTGTCCGACGTTGTAAATCTGTTGAGCACGACCGTGCTCTTGGACTGCCATCAACCCTTCGACCATGTCGTACACGTGACAGAAAGCTCGACGTGCAGTGCCGT
Organism: uncultured Acidimicrobiales bacterium; assembly: GCA_964451305.1. Lineage (GTDB taxonomy): Bacteria > Actinomycetota > Acidimicrobiia > Acidimicrobiales > SHLQ01 > SHLQ01. Next base: position 3,713 of record CAYVHV010000058.1, read on the forward strand.
CGCCGTGAACGGGCAACGAGCGACCATCGAGCGCCGCCGCAACGAAGGTCGGCAGGACAAAGCCGAGCTCTTGGCTTTGCCCCGGTCCGGCGCAGTTGAACGGTCGTACGATTCGTAACGGCACACCGCTGTCCGATGCCAGGTTGTACAGGACATGCTCGGCACCGAGCTTGCCAATCGCGTACTCCATTCGGGCGCCGCGTCGATGGGCAACGACAAGATCGCTTTCCTCATCATGGCGACCATCGGCGCCATAGACCTCTGACGATGAGACGTACAGCAGCTTTGCGCGTGACGCAGCGGCCACGGCGTGAGCGTGCGACGCGACGTCGAGAATGTCGGAGGCGATGCTGCCAGCCGCACCGATGATTCCAACGGAACCGACCGGACTCGCAAGATGCCAGACTTCGTCGTACATCGTTTCGCCCGGTTCGACGTTGCGAAGGTCTTCGATGAGAACCCGCGATTGCTCGTGGTGATCGATATCGGACCAGTCTGTCTTGGTCCCGGACAGGTTGTCGATGATGGTTACCCGGGTCGCTGGTTGTTCGAGGAGCCGGCGGACGAGTTGACTACCAATAAAGCCAAGCCCTCCGGTTACGAGCACTTCTTTGTTCTGAGGTTCCACTACGGGTTCACCACCTGTCGGCGTAGTTCGAATGCTTCAGCGGCGGGCTCACCAATGTGGGCGCCTCGCAGTTCTGCCAACGCCCGGACCGTATCGGGTGAGCGGTGACCGCGGACCTGGCTTGCGTAACGCTGGTACGCAACGATCTTTGCTTCAACATCGATGGGGGCGAAGACCGACGGCTGGAACGTGTCGTGCTGAAGTGGCCAGATCATGCTGTGCGGTTGCTCGTACAGCAGAACCCGATCGACCCGATGGTTCTGGTCGTGCGGACGAACAGCGATCAACCCGGCCTCGTGGAACGCACGGTGATCCTGGTTGTACGAAGGCGCTGGAATCAACACGGTCGTTGGACGGCGCTCGTTGATAATTGCTTCGAACTGCGGTAGCAGCGCTGTTGGCGAGAACTCATTTACCGGTTGTGATAGTTCTTCGTGGGAGAAACCGAGAGCCTCGGAGGATTCGAGCAGTTCCGCAGTTCGAACCGCTATCGATGGACGATCTTCGATTCCACCGTAAACGACGTGACAGTGAGAACTGAGGAACGAGAAACAGCCGAGAACCTCATCGTCCACGTGCGGAGATAGCACCACTACCGCCACATGTTTTTCGCCCATGTCCAACGTTAGAGCCGATAGGGTTCCCGACGCAAAGGTTTTTGGTGGCCCCACTCATCCACCATGATGTGGTCGTGGACATCGAAGTTGACGTCGTCATTCCGACACTCGTATGGGACTACATCGAGGAAACGCTCGACTCAATCGATGCCCAACTCGGGGTGACCGCCCGTCCAATCATCGTGAACGACAGTGGTGAGCCAGCACCGCCAACGATCGAAGCGCGGGCCCGCATCGTCAATACACCCGGCCGGATCGGGGAAGGGCCTGCACGCGCATTCGGCTTTGAGTATGTCACGTCACGGCTCGTCGCCTTTTGCGATCACGATGACACCTGGATGCCCAACAAGCTCGCTCTCCAAATCGATGCCCTCGGTGAGGAGCCGGGCTGGTGTCTTACCGGTGCTGAGCGTGTCGATGGGAGTGGCGTTTGGCTCGAAGATTGGCCGCTGACAACGGTGTCGGAACTCTTGCGGACCGGAGAGTTAGAGCGACGTCTGCTTTCGCACAATCCAATTCCGGCCGGACCATCATCGATCCTCGTCGACAGCGAGCTATTAGCGTCGGTCGGCGGCTGGAACCGGGAGCTGCAGTATTTTGCCGACTGGGATTGTTTCATTCGGTTGATGTCTGCCGTCGAACCAACCCTTGTGGAAGAAACGCTCGTCCGGTATCGAGTCTGGCCAGGTCAGATGATTAGCGATCGGCGTCGAGGATGGGTGGCACTCGATGCGATACGCACCGCAAATGCGCAACGACGCAGAGAGCTCGGAGTCGGAGCGCTTGACGACCGGGTCATCCTCTGGATTCTCCGCGGTGAACTCGCTCGACCTGATCGACGGCTACCCGGACTTCTTGCCGCAGTGAAACGGGCGCGGCCACAGTCGTTGTCGGATATGCGAGCACTACCGATGTACGTCCGAGAGCTATCGAACCGGATGTTTACCTAGCTGATCAGAGTTAGGCTGATCAGAGTTAGGCTGATCACGGTGCAAGAAACCGATTCCCGATCGCTCCTTCTCTTAGCTCGGGATGACGAAGTCGAAGATGTCTCGGACGAGGGCGATCAGGCTGACGAGCATCATAAAGCCGAAGACGACGTAGGTCACTGGCAGGAGCTTCGAGGCGTCAGCCGCGTAGTCCTTGCGGGCAAAGACCGATCGGACCTTCTCGTAGGTCGCAAGCGCGATATGTCCGCCGTCGAGAGGGAGCAACGGCAACAGGTTGAACATGCCGAAGAACAGGTTCATCACGATCACGAGGAACAGGACGAACCATCCGTTCTCAAGCGCTGACGCAAGAATCGTGAGTCCGAGCAACGAGATCGGCCGGTTCTCATCAAAGTTGTTGGCGTCGACAGGACGGAACTCGATAACGCTGCCGTTTGCGTCTTGTTCGACCGGCAGTGGTTCTGGATCGTCGAATGCGGTGAGGCCGAAGAGCGAACGACGCCCTTCCGAGGTGCTGACGAGTTCGGGAGTTCGGGTGCCAATGTCGGCAATGAGCCCACCGACAACCTGCGGCGATGCCACGATGGCTTCAGAGATCGTCTGCGGCTCGAATGCTTGGCCTGGTCCAATGCCAAGGAAGCCCGATACTGCGCCGTCGACCTCGGGGATGAACTCAACGTTGACGATCTGTTCGAAGACCTCTTGGTGATTTTCTACCGTGACGGTCACCGTTTCACCGACACTGCCGGCAGCCAGGGCTGCGAACTCTTCGAAGTTACCAACCTCGGTTCCTTCGAACGCAAGGATGCGATCGGAAAAGTACAGGCCGTTGAAACCTTCCGCGCCTTGCTGTGTGAGACGCTCGCCGATGCGGGCATCGATGGTGAGCTCCTCACCGTCACGAATAAGGGTAAGTGTTGTTTCCTGACCGGCGAGTTCGGAAACCGCGGTGCCGAGGTCTTCCCATTCAGTCGTGTCCACGCCACCGATATCGATGATCTGGTCTTCGGGCTGCAGGCCGATCTCTTCGGCAACGCTCGCAGGCACGACCGAGCTGATCGCCCATGCTTCGTCATCGGGAATCGGGTTACCTTGGCCAGCGATGTACACCACCATCAGCAAGAGTGCGATAACGAAGTGTGTGGCTGGTCCGGCGAGGATCGTAAGTACTCGCTTGTGCCACGCAGCCTGACGATAGGTGCGAGGTTCGAGGGCCGGGTCGACCTGCTCGAGGTTGTTCATGCCGACGATTCGCACGTAGGCACCGAACGGGATCGCTTTCAGTCCGTAAACGGCATCGCCGCGGCGGAATGAGAAGATTCGAGGCCCGAACCCAATGAAGTACTCGGTGACGAGCATGCCTGACCAGCGACCGACGAGGAAGTGTCCGCCTTCGTGAATGACGAGTGCCGCCACGATCGCGATGACGAACGCGATGGCGTTTGGACCACCAACGAGGATAACGAACGCAAAAAAGCCAATGAGGATGGCGAACCTGCTCCAGACCACACCGGTCTCTGGTTCTTCCATACCAGCGTGCCATGGCCCATGAGGGGAGTCTCCACCGTCTGCGCTGTCCGCATTTCCGAGCATGAGGTCAGTCGGATCTGGCTCGTTGTTTCCGGTGCGTGTTTCGAGCGTGTCTGTCATTGGTTACAGCTTCCCATGGATGTACTCGTGTGTTGCTTCGCGTGCTCGTGAATCGGCGTCGAGAACTGCGTCGAGGCTGTCGGCGAGTCCACCGTCGTGTTGTTCCAACAACACCTCATTAGTTTCGGCAATTCCGGTCCAAGGCATAAGACCTTTTAAGAACGAGTCAACAGCTACTTCATTGCTCGCACTCAGCCATGCCGGAGCTGTTCCGCCCGATTTTCCTGCTTCGAACGCCAGGTCCAAACAACGAAAGGCTTCGCGGTCGGGTGGTTCGAAGTCGAGCGAGGTTGCTTGGGTCCAGTCCATTGCCCCATATGGAAGGTCGAAACGGTCCGGATAGTTCATCGCGTACGCAATGCACAGCCGCATATCCGGCTCGGAGAGTTGCGCGATCGTTGCGCCATCGGTGTACGCGACCATGGAGTGCACGATGGACTGGGGATGGACAACCACGTCGATGCGGTCATACGGGGTGCCGTACAACTCGTGGGCTTCGATCACCTCGAGACCCTTGTTCATGAGCGTGGATGAGTCGATGGTGATCTTCGGCCCCATCGACCACGTCGGGTGAGCGAGTGCGTTCTCGATCGTAACGTCGGCGAGTTCGGCCGCGGTTCGGCCACGAAAAGGGCCACCGGATGCGGTCAGTACTAGTCGATCGACGCCTTGGTTGTCATGGGTGGATCGCAAACACTGGTGCAACGCGCAATGCTCCGAGTCGACGGGGAGCAGTTCAGCTCCGGGGGTTTGTCGGGCGGTTTGCACGACGGGCCCCGCAGCGATGAGTGATTCTTTGTTTGCGAGTCCGAGCCGTTTGCCGTTTTCGAGTGCCGAGAGCGTCACGGCGAGTCCGGCAAAGCCCATGACACCGTTGATGACGATGTCGGCGACGGAGCTCGCCTCGGCGAGGCCCACTTCCCCACTGAGCACTTCGGCGCGGTCGCCGATACGTTCTTTGGCTTCGAGGTATTTCGATTCATCGGCAACAACGACAACGTCTGGCGAGAACTCATCTACTTGTGTCGACAGAACATCGATCGATGAGCCAACGCCGAGCGCTTGGACGGTAAATCGTCCTTCGCTCGCCCGCACAATATCGAGGGTTTGAGTCCCGATAGAACCAGTCGATCCCATGACAGCAACGCTCACCATGGGCACAGCGTATTCGCTCTGGAGTTATAGACCGCGATGTTTCGAGCGCCGGCCGAGAAACTTGGCCGAACAGACAGAGTTTGCAGTGAGCGAAGCGAACGGCGGGGCCTGTCCCCATTCGTTGAAGACTTCAGCCTCCGTAGAAGAAGATCAGCGAGAAGAAGTACACGGTTGGCAGGACGAAGAGGAGTGCGTCGAACCGGTCGAGGAATCCGCCGTGACCCGGAAGAATCGTACCCATGTCCTTGATCCCGAGGTCTCGTTTGATCAGCGATTCACCGAGGTCGCCGAGTGGGGCCATGATGGCCGCTAGGACGCCGAGGATGAAGGCATCGAGAGGCGACCCGAAGGTGCTGAATGGTTCGATGATGTTGAGGACGCTGAGGAAGACGACCGAGACGACGACGGTCATGACCGCGCCGCCGATCAGGCCTTCGACGGTCTTCTTTGGGCTGACCTTGGTGAGTGGGGTTCGCCCCATACTTCGCCCGGAGAAGAACGCCCCGACGTCGTAACCGACGGTGAGGATTACTGCGGCGAGCAGGAACCCGGTGCCGTTTTCTGAGCCGTCACCGTTGAGATCGATGCGTTGCCCAGTTTCCAGTAGCGCTGCACCAAAGCTGCCCAGCACGCCGATGTAGGCAACGCCGAGCAGGGTGACGCCGAGATTCATGACGGGCATTTCGGTGGCGACCCCAGCGAGATACCAAATCAGGCCGAACACGATGGCCAATGCCATGACGAGGGCGACGGCTTCGGTGCCGCGGAAGTACACCGCAATCGGCATGGAGATCGTTGCGGCGAGGCCGAGCAATGTTGCTGGGTTGTACCCGGCAACTCGCAGCGCGTTGTAGAACTCGCCTGCAGCGAGGGCGACGACGATGGTGATGAGCGCCAGGGCGACAAGGGGACCACCGTAGGTAAAGCCAACGACTGCAATTGCGAGGAGAGCCACACCGGTGATGACTCGCGATTGCATCTCAGAGGCCGCGCTTACGGTCTCTTCGGGCATGATCGGGCTGTTCTCGGGAGCTTCCTCATCGAATTCGAAGAAGCGCTCGCTCTCGCCACCGACCTTTACGACAGCGGATTCTGGTTCTGGGATCGGGCCCGGGTCCCATGTTTGGCCGTCGTCGATAGCGGCGGTTTCATCGGCATCTCCCCATGCGGGGGCAGTGTTTCCAAGATCGGACGTTCCAAGATCTGCCCATGCGTCAAGGCCATCTTCGTCCCCCGGTTCGACGTCGAGAGCAATCGCTTCGCCGGTCGTGATGTCGTCGTTGAACGACGTTGTGGTCGAGGGAGTTGGCGGATCGATCTCCTCTGGTACTTCGGTAATCGGGTCGCCGAGCAGGTCGATCGGATCGTCGGATCCATCATCGAGTGGCACCGCATCAAGATCATCGTCTCCAACGCCATCAATTTCGGGCTCAGACTCGATGTCGGCGCTCCCGGTGACGAGGTTGATGGCGGCAGCATCCGCTATCGGCGCTTGGATTGTTGGATCGTCTGGAATCTCGACCTCGTCGATGACCTCGGAGGCCTCATCGGCAATGTCAATCTCGACGTCGTAAGTACTGTCACCATCGGCGTCAGCTGCGGTGGACCAGTCGTCGATCGACGCGGTTCGCAGCACCGGGGACTCATCGATCACCGAAGCCGAATCAGCGTCGCTTGCAACGTCGGCAAAGACGCTGGCGCTCGGACGTTCGATTGCCTCTACGGGTATTTCGTCCACCGGAAAGTTCGAGTCAGCGTCGCCAAAAACCGACGTCTGAACGGCTTCCTCGATGTCCCCGTCGACGTCGCCGAAGACCGAAGCTCCGGTCGGCAGATCGTCATCACCGAAAACGGACCTGCCCGGGGGCAAGTCGCTTTCGAAAGGGTTGTCGTTATCCACGCCAGATTCCTCCACGCTGAAAGACTAGTAGCCGACCGAAATCGGCTCTAAACCTCGAGCAGTTCCTTTTCCTTGGCATCGCGCGCATCATCGATGGCCGATTCATGTGCTTTTGTCAGATCGTCAAGTGACTTCTCTGCCCGCTCGATGTCGTCTTCGCCCACGCCGTCTACATCTTCGAGGTCCTTGCGCGCGGCGCGCCGGAATCCTCGGATCTTGCCCTTGCCGTCCTCAGCCATACCGTTCACGACCTTCACGAGGTCCTTGCGGCGTTCGGCGGTGAGCGGCGGGAAGGCGAGGCGAAGCGTTCGCCCGTCGCTCGCTGGGGAGATCCCCAGATCAGAGTTGCGGATCGCGCGTTCGATCGCCTCGGTGTTCGCCGCATCGTGCGGTGTGATCACGAGCTGGCGCGCTTCGGGCACGGCGAAGGTCGCAAGTTCTTGGAGGGTCATTGGGACCCCGTAGGCCTCGACCTGCAGTTTCTCGACAAACGAGGAACTGGCACGGCCGGTTCGGATGGTGGCCATTTCACGACGGGCGTGGGTGACTGCACCGTCCATCTTCGATTCAGCGTCGTCAATGACCAAGTCGATCATTTCGCTCATTGTCATGCTCCCAAGTCGGTTCAGCGCAATTCTTGTCGAATAGCGCGGCAGGTGCCTACTCGCCCACGGAGTGCGACCAGCCCGCTGAGACTCGCAGTAGTTGGCGATCTACGCAAGTTGAGCGGAGACGGACTCAGAAGACGGCCCGATTCGCGCTGGCTGCTACGACTGAACGAGCGTACCGACGGCTTCGCCGCGCAGAATCTTCTGCACGTTGTCTTCGCCCATGAGATCGAACATCACGATCGGAAGGTCGTTATCCATGCACAAGGTGAGCGCCGTGGAATCCATAGCTTTGAGGCCCTTCTGGAGGACCTCGATATGGGTGACCTGGTCGATCTTTGTGGCATCTGGGTCGAGCTTCGGATCGGCGGTGTAGATACCCCCGAGCCCCGAGTGCGTGCCCTTCATCATCACGCCGGCTTCGATTTCGACAGCGCGCAGCGCCGCGGCGGTATCGGTGGTGAAGAACGGGTTGCCCGAGCCTCCGGCAAAGACCACGACCCGGTCCTTTTCGAGGTGACGGATCGCCCGGCGGCGGATGTACGGCTCGGCGACCTGCGACATGTGGATCGCGCTCATCACTCGGGTTGGTTGCCCGGCACGCTCGAGACGGTCCTGCAACGCGAGTGCGTTGATGACCGTCGCGAGCATTCCCATATAGTCCGCTTGAGAACGGTCCATTCCGGCACCTGCGCCGGCCTGGCCACGCCAGATGTTGCCCGCACCCACGACCACGCCAATACTGACGTCGAACTCTTCGCGCACCGACACGATGTTGCTGGCGATCGACTGAACGGTGTCGCCATCAATGTTGGTGCCGTTCTCGCCTGCAAAAGCTTCACCAGAAACCTTCAGCAGGATGCGCCCCCAGCGAGGTGTTGCCTTCGACGAGTTCGGGGTAGTGGACATGGATGCTCCTTAACCGGCTTCTCAGCCTCCGGCGAATGCCTGTGTGAACGACACGATGGTGCCGCCATCGAGCGAGTCCTTGACCGATGTCTTATCACCGTTCAGGCCCTGCTCAAGAAGTACTTGCTCGCTGAACCACGCGCCCAACTTGCCGGTGACGATCTTGTCGATCATCTCTTCGGGCTTGCCCTCGGCGCGGGTTAGCTCAGCGAGCGTCTCACGCTCCTTTTCGGCAAGCGCAGGATCGATCTCTTCGCGAGACAGACCGAGCGGCTTCGCAAAGGCGATGTGCAGTGCAACTTCGTGCAGCTTGCCCGCTTCGACGCCATGGCCTTCGACGATCACGCCGTTGACGCCACGACCGTCTTGTTTGTGCAGGTAGGTGTCGAGAAGGTTGCCCTCGCCAGCTTCGACACGAGCAACCGTACCGAGCTCGATGTTTTCCTTCTTCGTGATCTGCAGTTCTTCGATCGCTTCTTGGTGGTTCGAAACAGCGTCCTCGCCGTTTTCGAGCACGTCTGCCGCAATCGCGTCGAGAACGGTGATGAACTCGATCGACTTTGCCGAGAAGTCGGTCTCGCTCTTGAGATGGACAAGCGCAGCCACGCCATCACCGGAAACGAGTGCGACGCCACCTTCGGCGTTGTCACGATCGGACCGGGTTGCCGCCTTGGCAAGACCTTTCTCGCGGAGAACCTTGCGTGCCTCTTCTGCGTCGCCGTTTGCTTCCGTGAGCGCCTTCTTGGCATCCATCATTCCTGCGCCGGTTGCATCGCGCAGCGCCTTGATGTCCTGAACAGTGAAGTCAGCCATGGTGTTTCTTT
>CAYVHV010000059.1:0-12918 GCA_964451305.1 uncultured Acidimicrobiales bacterium
GCCCATCCAGTGCAAACACCGGGTGAAATGCACGCCGTGCTTACAGCACGGCGTGGAGCGTTCGAGTCGCTCGAGCCAGACGCTCGGCGTTAACGCGGCTGACCCCCTTGACCAGATCGCTGATCGATACGGTGCCAGAGTCGCCCGTTGCGGTGTTCTTCCAGTCGACCAACCGGAGATCCTGCAGCCGACCGTAGACCTCGTCGTTGATCGCAATGATCTGCTCGAGGCCCTCGGTGGCGCTCTTCGGCCGATCGCCCGATAGCTCATTTCGCATGGCTTCGGCGTACATGTCGGGAAGCGGATCTGGTTCGAGATAGCTCGTCGTGCGTATGGCGTTGGTCAGGATGGTCACCTGTGTAAGCGCTGCGCCCATCTCATCGGCGAGGACGAGCCCATCGGGTGCTTCGAGGGTGAAGTAGTCCTCGATGTTGTGTGGCGGAGCAACGAATATTGCTTCCTTCCAACGACGCGACATCGAACCAACCGATGCCAGAAGTGTGTTGTGGTTGAGGTTGTCATAACGGTCGGACATGGCCTGATCTTATGTCGCTGAGGGTTCGTGAACATGCCTCGGCAGCGCGGGTCGGTATTCGCCGATAACCTCTCCCATAGGCAAGGGCAGGAGAATCCGTTGTTCGATGGCAATTTGCGAGAACAGGTCGATAGAGGCGTCCAACCCGTTGGTGCTGCGTTGGTCAACATGGGGATCACCGCCGATGTGATGACGCTCGTCGGCATTGCAATGTCGGCGGTCGCTGCGGTCGTCATTGGTTCGGGCCGCTTGGGGTGGGGTCTCGTCCTCATGATCTTTACCGGGCTACCCGACTTGCTCGACGGGGCGATCGCCAAAGCCGCAGGAACATCATCGACTCGCGGCGCATACTTTGATTCGGTCTCTGACCGGCTCGCCGACATCATGTTGTTCAGCGGCGTTGCATGGTTCCTCTCAGCGAACGTCGACGGTCAGATCCACATGCTTCCCGTGGCCGTCATGGGCCTCGCCATCATGATCTCCTATCAACGGGCAAAGGCCGAGTCTCTCGGCTTTGATGCCAAGGGCGGGCTCATGGAGCGCGCTGAGCGGTTCATTGCCCTGGGCATCGGACTCTTTCTCGGGACCTTCGAGCTGAACCTGCTCCTCGGCGTGCTGTGGATCATGTTCGCCCTGACCGCGATCACTGCGGTGCAGCGCTTCTTCAAGGTATGGAAGCAGGCCAGTGTCGGCCGCCCAACCCCGCCTCCAGGACCGATCACCCGTCGCCGAGCGAGAGAAGCGCGACGTTCTACACGGAGCTTCGACTCCAGCCGTCGCCGCAAGTCCGACCGGAACTAAGTCAACGCGCGGTCCAGGAACAATGCTGACCGCAACGATGATGAGGCGCATGCCGTGGGCTTTGACGTAACAACCGCGTATAAGGCTGGCGCGTTTGCGGCGCAACGAGTGCCACGTTCCATTTCTTCATTGGCCGTACGCGTTGGAGGCAAGGCAGCCGCTCAACTGGCGGGCGACCGACGCACGATCGTCGAGCGAAACCTGTCCCGGGTGTCTGGCTCGATGCTGTCGAGCACCGATCTTCGCTCCGGTGCCGCCGAGACCTTTTCCCAATACGGGCGCTATTACCTCGATAGCTTTCGCCTACCGAGTCTCACCGCTCAGCAGATCGATGATGGCTTTACCTACACCGGGTACGAGCACATCACTGGACCACTCGAACGTGGGGTCAGCCCGATTCTCGTCTTGCCGCACCTCGGCGGCTGGGAGTGGGCGGCGTTCTGGCTGACCAAAGTCGAAGGCCACAAAGTCACCGCTGTGGTCGAGGAAATTCGGCCGCCGGAGCTCTTTGATTGGTTCAGATCGTTCCGCGAGTCTCTGGGCATGCAGGTCGTCGCAGCTGGGCCGGACGCTGGACCAGCGATCATGGACGCACTCAACAGCGGACAGATCGTTTGCCTGCTGAGCGATCGGGTGGTCGGCGAGGTCTCGAGCGTGACAGTGAACTTCTTCGGCGAACGTACCCAGCTGCCGGCCGGGCCGGCGACCATCGCTTTGCGAACGGGGTCCCCGCTCATTCCGGTTGCGGTGTACTTCGATGGTGACAAACACTTCGCTGAGGCTCGTCCGGAGGTGCCCGCTGTGCGAGAGGGCCGATTCCGCGATGATGTCACTCGGGTCACGCAACTGATCGCGGACGAGCTCGAGCGGTTCATCCGAGCCGCGCCCGAGCAATGGCACGTCCTGCAGCCCGGTTGGCCGAGCGACTATCGGGCTCTCGGTCGTCCAATACCCAAATACATGGCTGGCCTCAAATGAAGATTGGGATGATCAGTCCCTACAGCCTCAGCGTTCCCGGGGGAGTGCAGGGCCAGATTCTCGGTCTAGCGAGGGCGCTTCGAGCGAGAGGTGAGTCTGTTCGAGTGCTCGGCCCATGTGATGGTCCGCCTCCCGAACCATTCGTGACTCCGCTCGGTAACTGTGTGCCCACCGGAGCGAACGGATCTATCGTTCCCTTAGCGCCTGACCCAGCTGCGCAACTTCGGACGATCCGAGCGCTCCGCGATGAGGAGTTCGACGTCTTGCATCTCCACGAGCCAATGGCGCCAGGGCCGACGATGACAGCGATGTTGGTTCGACCATGTCCGATCGTTGGTACGTTTCATCGGGCTGGGGAGAGCCTCGCATACGATTTCTTCAGGCCACTCACCTTCCGCGGTGCACGTCGAGTCAACATCCGATTCGCCGTCTCCGACGACGCGGAAGCGCTCGCGACCCAAGCGTTGGGCGGGACCTACGAGCGGGCGTTCAACGCGGTCGAGATCGGTCGGTTTCGTTCCGACCAACCAAGGAAGACCGATGGCCCAACAATTCTCTTTCTCGGTCGACATGAAGAGCGAAAAGGGTTGGCGCTACTTCTCGAAGCATTTGCGCAACTCGATGCGTCCTGCCGGCTGTGGATCGGTGGTGTTGGTCCCGAGACGCAGTCGTTGAAAAGCCAGCACGCCGGGGACCCGCGAATCTCCTGGCTCGGGCAGATCGACGAGGACGAGAAGGTCGCACGAATGGTTGGAGCCGATGTCTTCTGTGCGCCATCGCTTCACGGTGAGTCGTTCGGAATTGTGCTTCTCGAAGCAATGGCATCGCACACCGCTGTTCTCGCATCCAACATCGCTGGGTATGCCAAGGTGACAGGCAACGGAACCTCCGGTGAGCTCTTCCCGTCAGGGGATGCATCAGCGCTCGCCGACTCACTTCGGTCGTTGCTCACGAGCCGAGCGAAACGAGATCAGCTCGTCGCCAAGGGCATGGATCGAGTAGCCGAGTTTTCTATGCGACGCCTGGCCGACCTCTACCTCGAGTCCTACGAACGGGCAATTGCGAACGATTTGACCTCGACCTGACCTGCTCTCTGCAAGTCGTGCCGTGCTCGAACGTTCAGATGGTGGCTCGGGTGAGCAGTATTTATCGCCGAGACGCCTAGCATGAGTGATCGTTCCCGAGAAAAAGGTGTACGTGGACGCTCGAGTTTTTTATATCTTCGCAGTGCCAGCGGTGCTCGTGGCACTGTTGTTTGTGGTCTTGGGTCTGATCTTTGGCCTGATCGGCCTTCCATGGTGGCTCCCGGTCCTGTTCGCCATACCTTTCGCCATCCTGACCGTATGGGTTATGTGGCGACGCGCTGACCAGGCGGTTTTGCGCTCGCTCGATGCTCGCGGGCTCGGCCAGACCGAGGGGCAACGAGTGCTCAACACGGTTGAAAGCCTGTGTCTCACGTCGGGAATTGCGCAGCCAAACGTGCAGGTGATCGACAGTCCTGCATGCAACATCGCGACGGTAAGCGGCGCGGAGGACACGCTGGTCGTGACGACCGGGCTCCTCGAAACCTTGGATCTCATGGCGATGGAAGGTGCAGTGGCACATGCCCTCACCAAGCTTTCGACAGGCGCAACGAAGTATGGAACGCTCGCTGCGTCTGCCAAGCCATTTATTTCGAACGCGCAGATCGAAACAGCCCAACATTGGGGAACCGGAGATGCCGGAGTCGTGTCATATGACATCTCCGGCGTCGGGTTGACCCGGTACCCACCGGGCCTTCGATCAGCGCTTGAACAAATCGACGGGCGGTCGACCGACATTCCGGGGGCAACCTCGCTTGGAGATGCGTGGTTCATTCCGCCATCGACCGGCAAGGAGCAACTCGGTCACCGAATCGAAGTTCTCTGGGAGCTCTAATGCAACGGATCAGCAAGTTACTCGCCCTTCTTCTTGCACTCGCCCTGCTCGCTGTTGCGTGCGGCGGTGGCGATGACGCGGACACTGCAGCCGACGTCGATACCGAAGAGGCTGAAGAGGCCGCAACGACCACCGAGGCTCCCGTCGAGACCACGACGACTACCGCTGCGCCAACAACGACGACCGAGCCTGTTCCGGAGGGGCCCGTCTTTCCTCTGACGGGAGTTGTCCTCGAAGGCGGTGACGATGGCGATCACGCTGCGGTCGTGGTCAAGATCTCGAACAACGACGCAAACGCTCGTGCAGCGCTCGATGGCCTAGATGAGGCGGACATCGTCTTCGAAGAACGAATCGAGGTTGAAGCCACTCGTTTTGCTGCGGTCTTCCACTCATCGCTACCCGAACAGGTCGGTTCGGTCCGCTCCGGTCGAACATCGGACATCAATATCGTTGCGAACCTCAACCGCCCGGTCTTTGCGTTCTCCGGTGCGAACGATGGGGTCCATGGTCAGTTGCGCAGTGCTGAAGGCGACGGTGTCCTCCTGCGGGCGAGCGCCGATTTCGGCGACACCCAGTTCAATCGAATCAGCGAGTTCAGCGCACCCGACAACCTGGTCGCGGATGTCTCACGCCTGGTCGATGTGGCTCCTGTTGATAGCGAAGCTCCAAACGCCATCTTCGATTACTCGAACAACGTTGCCGAGCTTGGTCGACGGTCGCCGGGTGTCAATGTCGAGGCTCGCTCAGATGCACAATACGTATGGTCCGGGAGCGCCGGCGGGTACCTTCGCTTTCAAGGCGGCGTGCCGCACGTGACGCGCGATGACGTCCATATCACCCCGGCCAACGTGATCGTGTTGACGACCACCTACGTGCCGAGCGTCGTTGATTCCGCTTCGGTCGATGCCGTGACGATCGGTGAAGGCCGAGTCGAGGTGTACAGCAATGGTGCCCGCGTCGTCGGAACGTGGAGTCGTGAGTTCCCTCGCGATCCCTACACCCTCACAACCGCTGACGGAGAGCCCATCGGGCTCGCCCCGGGCCAAACCTGGGTCAGTCTTTCGCCCGCGTTGACCTCGACCGAACTTACCGATGCCGAGGCCGAAGAGATCGCCTCTGGGTCCTAGGCGTCAGCACATCTCAGACTCGTAGAAATACCGCATTTTGAGTTGTCGTTGCATTCGGGTTGACCGCCAGGTTCTTTGTAGAGTGGCAGCATGAACGAACAGTCGACGACAACCGGTACACCGTTGGTAAAGCGCGGGCTTGCCGAGATGTTGAAGGGCGGCGTCATCATGGACGTCGTCAACGCAGAACAAGCAAAGATTGCCGAGGATGCGGGCGCCGTCGCCGTTATGGCGCTGGAACGAGTTCCAGCAGACATTCGCGTGGACGGCGGCGTTGCACGCATGAGCGATCCCGAGATGATCGAGGGCATCCAAGCGGTGTGCACGATTCCGGTGATGGCAAAGGCTCGCATCGGTCATTTCGTCGAGGCGCAAATTTTGGAGAGCCTCGGCGTGGACTACATCGATGAATCCGAGGTTCTCACCCCGGCCGATGAAACCCACCACATCGACAAGTGGGCATTCACGGTTCCGTTCGTCTGCGGTGCGACCAACCTGGGTGAAGCGCTTCGCCGGATCGCCGAGGGCGCATGCATGATCCGTTCAAAGGGCGAAGCCGGCACCGGCGATGTCGTCCAAGCCGTGCGACACTTACGCACCATCACTGGCGACATCAAGAAAATCACCCAAGCTGACCAGGCCGAACTCTTCGAGTGGGCCAAGCAACTTCAGGCGCCGCTGCCCCTCGTGCAGGAAATTGCCGAGACCGGTGAGCTTCCCGTACCGCTGTTCTGCGCCGGTGGTCTTGCAACCCCAGCCGATGCAGGGCTTGCAATGCAGCTCGGTGCGGATGCGGTCTTTGTTGGATCGGGCATCTTCAAGAGCGCCGATCCCGCACCTCGAGCCCGGGCGATCGTCGAAGCGACGACCAACTACAACGATCCGGCAATCCTCGCGAAGGTCTCACGTGGCCTTGGCGCTCCAATGACGGGTATTGGAATGGACGAACTCGACGTGAAGTTTGAAGATCGCGGCTGGTGACCATCGGGGTCCTTGCCCTCCAAGGCGCTTTTCGTGCGCACTTGTCGAAACTCAAACTTCTCGGGGTTGAGGCGGTAGAGGTCCGCGTCCCCTCTGACCTTGAGGGTGTGACTGGTCTGATCATGCCCGGTGGCGAGTCGACCACCATCTCGAAGCTGCTCGAGTCGTCGGAACTCTTCGGCCCAATCTCCGAGCGAATCGATGATGGTATGGCTGTCTTTGGTACGTGCGCTGGGCTCATCTTGCTCTCGGTGAACATCGAAGACGGGCGCGCAGACCAACGTTCGTTTGGGCGTATCGATATCGATGTGCAGCGCAATGGCTACGGCTCGCAGATCGAGAGTTTCGAAACTGCACTTGAAACGTCGGTATCGGAGAAACCCTTTCACGCCGTGTTTATCCGGGCACCACGAATCTCTCGGACGGGTCCTGATGTCGAGGTGCTCGCCGAGACTCGTGGTGAGCCCGTTCTCGTCCGCCAGGGCAACGCACTCGGGGCTGCGTTTCACCCCGAACTCTCGCAGGATCTCCGGATCCATCATCTTTTCCTAGAATCTGTTCAAGACTAGGGACCGGCTACAAGGAGGCTGACCATGAGTGGTCATTCCAAATGGGCAACGATCAAGCACAAGAAGGGCGCAGCGGATAAGAAGCGCGCCAAGCTTTTTGCGAAGCTGATCAAGCAGGTCGAAGTCGCGGCTCGTCAAGGTGGCGGCGACCTGGATTCGAACGCCACGTTGCGAACCATGTACCAAAAGGCGCGCGACAGCTCGGTGCCCCTCGACACGATCGAACGTGCAATCAAACGAGGCACGGGCGAGCTCGAAGGCGTCAACTACGAACCGATCACCTATGAGGGCTATGCCCCCGCAGGAGTTGCGTTGTATGTCGAGGTACTGACCGACAACCGGAACCGGTCAGGTTCTGACATGCGCTCGACCTTTTCAAAGAACGGCGGCTCAATGGCCGAGCCCGGAGCAGTTGCGTGGCAGTTCGAACGCAAGGGCATCATTACACTCGATCGTTCACTCGACGAGGACGAACTCATGATGGTGGCCCTTGAGCACGGTGCTGAGGACCTCGCCGACGAAGGCGACACATGGCGCCTGACATGTGACCCGAGCGATCTGAACGGGCTGCGAGACGCCCTAGAGAGCAACGAGATCGCGTTTGAGAACGCAGATCTCACAATGCTTCCGACGTCGACGGTCGAAATCACCGATGCAAACGATGCCAAAGCAATCCTTCGTCTCATCGACGCACTCGACGACAACGACGATGTCCAAGACGTGTTTGCGAACTTCGATATGCCCGATGACGTCCTTCAGGCCGCCGCCGAGGAGTAGCTCACTTCACTTCACGTCACCTGAAGCTGAACTTGCGTTACTCGTCGCGCTCGCGAAGGAGCGCCAGACGGAGGAAGGCCATCACCGAAAACGCGTCGTTGATCTCACCGTCGAGGACCATCTGTATGGCGTCATCGACGGGGAGGCGTCGGAGCGTCAGCGCTTCGGTATCTTCGGGCATGGCGTCACCAGCGGTGAGCTCGGTCGCCACGAAGGCATACGCACGCTCGTCGGTGACCGAATTAGAGAGCGCCACGTCTCCGAAGAGGGGAGTGAGCGAGCGAGCGGTCATGCCCGTCTCTTCTTGTAGTTCTCGACGGGCGGTCTGTTCCACGGATTCGCCCGGTTCGGCACCGCCTTCGGGCATTTCCCAGCTGTACTGTCCAGTCGCGTAGCGATACTGACCAACGAGCCAGGTGTGGTCGTCAGCGTCGATCGGGATGACCCCGACCGCCACGTGAGCAAACCGGACAACCCCATAGATTCCAGCCGAACCACCAGGGGTTGTGACGTTGCTATGTTCGACGCGGATCCACGCGTTCTCGTACGGAACGGTCGTGTCGTGTGTGAGCCAGTTGTTGCGATCGGCTACGTCGTCGGACAAGTCAGCTCGGTGGGCCGAGGATTAGCGAGCCGTTGTGGCCACCAAATCCAAACGAGTTCGACATCGACGGTCCTGGAGTCCACTCACGTGCTTCGCCGACCACGAGGTCGATCGGTGGCATGGTTGGATCATCGGTGACGTGACCAACCGTTGGAGGGATCAGGCCCTTCTCCATGGAGAGCAGCACAGCTGCAGCCTCGATAGCGCCAGCAGCGCCGAGAGCATGGCCCGTGACGCCTTTGGTGGAGGTCACGATCGGGCTACCGGGCCCGGAACCGAAGACCTTGTCGACCGCTTCA
Organism: uncultured Acidimicrobiales bacterium; assembly: GCA_964451305.1. Lineage (GTDB taxonomy): Bacteria > Actinomycetota > Acidimicrobiia > Acidimicrobiales > SHLQ01 > SHLQ01. Next base: position 8,589 of record CAYVHV010000059.1, read on the forward strand.
GCTTCCGCAGCGTCGTTGAGCGGTGTCGATGTGCCGTGGGCGTTGATGTGCACGATGTCAGAGGCCGAAAGTTCGGCGTCTTCGAGCGCAAGTTCCATGGCATTGACGGCGCCGACGCCGCCCGGGCTTGGTGCGGTGATGTGGTGGGCGTCAGCGGTTGATGCTGCGCCCATGACCTCGCCAAGGATGGTAGCTCCGCGGGCTTGGGCGCGCTCCCACTCCTCGAGCACGAGCACTGCAGCGCCTTCGGCCATAACGAAACCGTTGCGGTCTTTGTCGAACGGCATCGAGCGGTTGTTGTTCGACAGGGCAGTCATGTTCCGGAAGCCGGCGAGCGCGGTCACGGTGAACGAGGCTTCCGATCCGCCAGCGAGAACCGCATCACAGCGATCGGTAGCGATCCAGCGGGCTCCGTTGCCGATCGAGTGTGTGCCAGCAGCACACGCCGTGACAGTGTTTTCGGCCGGGCCTTGCCAGCCGTAACGCATCGAGAGGCCACCGGCTGCGGCGTTCGCCATCATCATCGGCACGAGGAACGGTGACACACGTCGTTCGCCCTTTTCGTACCGGCGGATGATCTGCTCTTCAAGGGTGTTTAGGCCACCAATACCCGTGCCGAGAAAGACCCCTCGGCGGGTTGGGGCCGCGTCGATTTCGCCCGCCTGTTCCAGCGCCTCATGGGCGGCTGCGAACGCAAACTGCGCGAAGCGGTCTGTCCGACGTTCATCTTTGGGGTTGTCGAAGTATGGAGCAGCATCGAAGTCATAGACTCGACGCTCGATATCTTCAACGGGCCCTTGGAGACCGTTCCAGAACGCTTCCTTGCCGATCCCGCAATGCGCAAGAACGCCAATGCCAGTGACGGCGACTCGACGGAACTTCATTACAGCTTGTTCGTCACAAGCTCGTAGGCGCCTTTGACGGTCTCGATGCCTTCGACCTCGTCCTCTTCGACGCTGACGTCGAACTCTTCTTCGAGGCCCATGACGAGCTCCATAAGGTCGAGGCTGTCGGCATCGAGGTCATCGGCGAACGATGCCTCCATGGTTACCTTGTCGGCTTCGACGGAAAGAACCTCGACGGCGACTTTCTGAAAGCGGGCGAAATTGTCATCACTCATGGGATGTCTCCTAATTGCAAGTGTGGTGATCTTATTGGGATTTTGGCTCCATCGCGCAGATCGGCGGCGACGGAGATCGGAAAAATAGGTCGGTGGATTGGGCTATCTCTACTTTGGCGTCGAGCGCCGAAGTAGAGCCGGCGCCTTAGCCGCCCATGGAGATGCCACCATCGACAGGAATGATCGTTCCCGTGATGTATCCGGCGGATTCTGAAGCCAAGAACGCCACCGCGGCAGCGATCTCTTCTGGCTGCCCAACGCGTCCCAGCGGCACCATGTCGGTCATTGCTGAAAGCTGAGCTTCGGTGAGGGCAGCGGTCATATCGGTGGCGATCGGGCCGGGCGCGACGACATTGACGGTGATGTTGCGCGGCGACAGCTCCTTTGCCAACGAGCGGGCGAGACCATGGAGGCCCGACTTCGACGCTGCATAGTTCGCTTGGCCGGCCTGCCCGCCAATGCCGACGATCGAAGAAATAAAGATGATGCGCCCGCGGCGAGCCTTCATCATGGCCCGCATTGCTCGCTTCGCGACCCGGAAGCCTCCGGTGAGGTTCGAGTCGAGCACCGACGTGAAGCTGTCCTCGGGCATCTTCATCGAGAGCCCGTCCTTGGTGATGCCGGCGTTCGAAACGAGCACCGTGACCGGGCCGAGCTTTTCTTCGACCTCGGAGAAAGCCGCGTCGACCGAATCTGCGTCGGTGACGTCGCAGTGCACGGCGGTGATCCCTGGTTCATCGATCGGTGTGGAGCGATAGGTTGCTGCAACGCGAAAGCCAGCGTCACGAAGCGCCCTCGCAGTAGCGAGGCCGATGCCCCGGTTTGCTCCGGTAACGAGCGCTACCTGAGCGGGTGATTCTGAATCAGTCACGTGGATCCCATTTCATGACCGCCGATGCCCAGGTCATGCCGAAGCCGAAGCCACCGAGCAACAGGACATCCCCTGGTTGGATCCGGTCGTCGCGAACCGCGGTGTCGAGCGCAACCGGGATCGTCGCCGCGGAATTGTTTGCGGTGTCTTGAATCGTCACGATCGCCTTGTCCATGGGAAGCCCGATACGGCTGGCGATCGCTTCGATAATGCGCACGTTGGCCTGATGGGGAACGAACCAGTCGATGTCATCGATGGTGAGGCCCGCAGAATCGATCGCATTTTGCGCGGACTTGGTCACGGCTCGAACAGCGGTACGGAAGACCTCTTTGCCGTCCATCGTGATCTTGCCGTCGTGATCGGTATATCCAATGTGGCGGCTCGAGCCGTCGGCGCCGAGATCGAAGCTCAGCAGTGTCTGTTCGCTGTGGCGTTCGAGCACCGCAGCACCCGCGCCATCGCCGAAGAGAATGGCCGAGCTGCGATCTTCCCAGTCCACATAGGTGCTGAGGCTGTCAGCGCCGATAACGAGAACCCGTTCGAGCCCCGTGGCGATCATCCCATTGGCAGCGACGAGGGCATACGAGAACCCCGAGCACACCGCCTGCATGTCGCACGCGCCTCCGCGAATACCGAGCTCGGCGTGCACCGTGGCCGACGTTCCGGGCATGAGCTGGTCAGGAGTCGACGTTGCGACGATCACAAGATCGATATCGTCGCCGGTCAACCCAGCAGCATCCAAGGCCTGCTGGCCAGCATGGATTGCCATCTCCCCGGTCGACCCGCCCACATGGCGCTTGCGAATACCGGTGCGTTCAAAGATCCACTCGTCGTTCGTGTCGAGTCCACCGTCGGCGAGATCCTGATTCGTCAAGACCTTCTCGGGGAGGTTTGCACCCCAGCCGACGATCCTGCTTCCTACCGTTGCATCGCTCATGCGGACCGCAACCAAGCGATTGGCTGGCGAGCGGTCACTCGCTCACCCGGCAAGGCCAAGAACCCTTGCACTTCGCCCGCAAACGCCGATCGGACGTCGATCTCGCCCACGGTCCCAATGACCGCCCCTCGAGGAATCACCGTGCCATTGGCTATCGACTCGTCCGGGGTGAAGAGACCAGCAGCGGGGGAGACGACGAGGCGTTCGGTCGCAAAGAGGTGTTCGCCCTCAACAGCGGGGGCAGGGGCCGATGCCGTTGACGAACCAATCGTTTCGAGCATGGCGTCGACATCTCCGGGCGTATTGACCGTGACCCGAGTGGCCGACTTCAACGTGCGCTTGACGAGACCGGTCAGGACCGATCCAGGCCCAACCTCGATAAAGGTCGTCGCGCCGTGATTCTCGAGCGTGTGCAGCGATTGTCGCCAACGGACAGGCGAGCACAACTGTGCATTCAGCAAGTTGTTGAAGTCGTTCGCCTCGCTGTGCATCGAAGCATCGACGTTAGAAACCACGAACGTATCCGCATCACGGAAATCGGTCTGATCGATGGCCTTGCGCAACCGATCACGAGCCGGTGACATAAACGGCGTATGAAAGGCGCCGCCGACCGGGAGTGCCAGCAGACGCTTCGCTCCGAGCTCCTTGGCAACATCGCCCGCTTCGGCGACCGCATCGGGCGCCCCAGCGATCACGACCTGACCAGGAGCGTTGTAGTTCGCCACCCAAACATCACCAGCGACTCGAGCACACGCAATATCCACCTGATCATCGTCGAGGCCAAGGACAGCCGCCATCGTGCCATCCTGCTCATCAGCAGCGGCCTGCATGGCATCGCCACGCTCGCTGACCAGTTGAACAGCATCAGCAAAATCGAGGACACCAGCAGCGGTCAGGGCGCTGTACTCACCCAAACTGTGGCCCGCGTGGCCAACCGCCTCGATACCGACCCGAGTAATGGCATCAAAGGCCACCATCGACAGCACAAAGGTCGTCAGCTGACTATTTCGAGTCAGCATCAGCGTGTCCGCATCCGCGGTCAGCAGCAGAGCACCAACATCGCGGCCAGCAACATCGCTCGCTTCAGTGACCAACTCCCATGAAGGATGGTCTTTCCATGGCGCCCCCATGCCGGGAAGCTGTGATCCCTGCCCGGGGTACGTGAATACGATCATTTCCTACACCTCAACGTGAAGTTGTGTCTCTGCCCAAATGCCGTTCACGGGCACGCTAATTGCAGGTGGTCATGTATAGCCACTTACCGACGGGTAACCGGAAACGCTTCGCGTTTCTACGAGTTTCTCGCCTGGCGGCTCGAAACGTCGGGAGAGTGTTGCGGGCTGGCTTGTTTCTCGCCTGGCGGCTCGAAACGTCGGGAGAGTGTTGCGGGCTGGCTTGTTTC
>CAYVHV010000060.1:0-12464 GCA_964451305.1 uncultured Acidimicrobiales bacterium
AGGCTGATTCAGCGCTTGTGTTGTTCGACTCAAGGTGCGCTTCGTCGTCTCCGGCCGGCCCGGAGCGAGAATCGGGCGCGAATCCGCCGTTACGAACAAAGTCGTTCAAGCGATCCATGGTGAACTCCGCCTCGATAGAGGCGACGAGCTTTTCGACTTCGAGCTGTATGTCGTCGCCTTCGAGAGGACGAACCTCTTGGCCCATCTCGGCGATGTAGCTGTTGGAGTCCTTCTTGTCCGCCAGCATGGCGGCACGATCGATAGCGGCTTGAAAGCGGTGGGGGAGTTCGATCTGAACTTTGACGTCCCCGGCACTTCCGTTCACCTGGGCAGGTATGTCTCGCCACTTGATGATCTTGAGACTCGGGCCGCCTCGCCTGCGCCGGCTCACCGAACGGTCACCAGTGCCGGTGGCCCCACCGTTGCGGAGGCTCTGCCCCGATGTTGAACGAGTGCGTCGTTTGATCGGGCGGCCCGACGGGGCGGTGTCATCGAGCGGACTCTCAGGCGGCACGGCGCTCGGAGACGAGCTTGCTCGCCATCTCGGAGGCAACCGCGGCGTCTCGGCAGTACCCATCTGCGCCAACTGCGGTGCCGAACTCTTCGTTCAATGGAGCGCCACCGACGAGGATGATGTAGTCGTCTCGCATTCCGCGTTCGGTGAGCGTGTCGATGACGACCTTCATGTACGGCATCGTGGTGGTCAGCAGTGCTGACATGCCCAAGATGTCTGGCTTGTGCTCGACCAGGGCTTCGATGTATTCGTCGACGTCGGTGTTGATACCGATGTCGATGACCTCAAAGCCAGCCCCTTCGAGCATCATCGCAACAAGGTTCTTTCCAATGTCATGGATGTCGCCTTTGACGGTGCCGATGACGACTTTGCCGATCGGTTCGGCTCCAGTTTCGGCGAGAAGAGGGCGCAGGATTGCCATGCCGGCCTTCATGGCGTTGGCAGCGAGGAGAACTTCGGGAACGAACAAGATGCCGTCGCGAAAGTCGATGCCGACGATGCGCATGCCTTCGACGAGCGCGTCGTTGAGAACCTTGTCCGCGCTCCATCCGCGTTCGAGGAGGATGTTCGTGCCCTCGGCAATTTCATCAGCGAGCCCGTCGTAGAGGTCATCGTGCATTTGCGCGGTGAGCTCATCATCGGGGAGGTCCGACAGGATCAGGTCGTCTTCTTCTTCGCTCATGAGAGCCCCCTTGCATTCGCGTTGTACTCGCTATTGCCACGACAAGCGAGCGCCGTATGTGTTTCCGCTGTGCCCCCGACTCGCACCGAATTCCGTATGGTGGAACAGGACCGTATCATGAACCAAATCCTTCGGAGATCACCGATTGGCGCCACGTTTCTGTGCTCTCGACCTGATTGAAGGTGAAGACATGCAGGCCAGAAATACCGAGTTCCGCAAGTTCGTTGGTGAGCGGCAACAAGATGTCGTCAGGGTCGTAGGCTCCGGGCGCGAGCAGCTTTGTGACTGCGGCTCGGTTCTTCTTGAGGAATCGTAGAGAGGCGCCGACGCCGAGCCGTACCCCCATCGTCATCAGCTTCGAACGATCGACGACCCCTGGGAGACCGAGATGAACCGGGAGGGTAAGCCCGGCATCGCGCTCAGCGCGAAGCCACGAGGTAATGAGGTCGGTGTCAAAACACATCTGCGTCGATGCCCAACCGTCGACGCCAGCCTCGTTGAGCAGTGCCTGCTTCGCGTGCAACTGCTCGTGGCAAACCTCGCTGCTGATCAGCGCGTGCCCGTCGGGGTACGAGGTGACGCCAACGTTGGTCAAGCCGTGGTCTTGGTCAAAGAGGTCGGAGAGGAAGCTGTGGGCCCCCTCGTATGGTCCGGCGGGCTCCTCGGCGTCGCCAGCCACGACGAACACGGTGTCAAGGCCCTCATTGTTCATCCACGCAGCGAGCTCTCCGGTGTGTTGCTTGCTCTCGACGAGCCGAGCAGCGATATGTGGAACGGGACGGTGGCCAGCTTCGAGAACATCATGGGTAAGGGCCTTCGTTGCGTCGAGGCCTTTGACCGGCGATGCCGTCACCGACACCGTGCTATTGGGTGGGAGTGCCGCGATGGCATCGGGGGCGGACTTCAGAGGAATGAGCTCGAACACCATGTTCTCGACGAGGTCGCGCCGGTACGTCATCGCTTCGGCCGATGGTGCCGACTCGTTCTTTCCAAACACTGCCATGTGATCCGGTTCCCTAACTCAGGTTGATGACGTTGCCGTCAGCGTCAATGTCGATCTTTTGGGCAGCCGGCGTCTTGCCGAGGCCAGGCATCGTTCGCATGTCGCCACAGATTGGGTAGACGAATCCGGCGCCGACCGACGCTCGAACTTCTCGCACCGGAAGCGTCCAACCGGTCGGCGCTCCCTTGAGGGCGGCGAAGGCCGAGATCGACAGGTGCGTCTTGGCAATGCACACCGGAAGGTTGCCAAAGCCGTTGGCCTCGTAGTTGTCGATCTGCTTGGCAGCAGCGGGGGAGACGTCGATGCCATCGGCCCCGTAGACCTTCTTGGCAACGGTTTCGATCTTCTCTCGAATGGGCATGTCGTCGGGGTAGAGGACCTCGAAGTTGGACTCTTCTTCGGCCGCTTCGGCAATTGCGCCTGCGAGGTCGGTTGCGCCCCGACCGCCGTCAGAGAAGTGCGTCGAGACCGCAGCGCGGGCGCCGTACTCTTGGGCGATTTCGTGGATGGCGTCAATGTCCTCTTGATGGTCGCCGGGGAACACATTGATCGCGACCACAGGCGTGACGCCGTGAATCTGCATGTTCTCCAGCTGCTTGCGAAGATTGTCGCCACCTTGGTGGACTTCGTCGGGGTTCGCTTCGAGCAGTGCCGGCGGAAGGTCCTTTCCGGCGACGATCTTGTGGTTTCCACTGTGCGCCTTGAGGCCTCGAACGGTTGCGACAAGAACAGCTGCGTCCGGGGCGATTCCCGAGTAGCGGCACTTGATATTGAAGAAGCGCTCGGCGCCCATGTCGGCCCCGAATCCAGCTTCGGTGAGCAGGTAGTCGGCGGTCTTGATGCCGATCTGATCAGCGACGATCGAGCTATTGCCGGTAGCGATATTTCCGAATGGGCCCGTGTGGACGAGGGCGGCGGTGCCTTCGAGGGTCTGCATCAAGTTGGGTTTGATGGCTTCTTTCAAGATGACGGTCATCGAGCCACCTGCGCCGATGTCTTCGGCGGTAACGGGAGTTCCGTCCTTGGTGTAACCGAGCACGATTCGCCCCATGCGCGTTCGGAGATCTTGAAGGCTGGTGGCGAGGGCGAGAGCGGCCATGACTTCAGACGCTGCGGTGATGTCGAAGCCGGTTTCACGCGGGACGCCATCGAGGCGGCCGCCGAGTCCGATCACGGTGTTTCGAAGCGCTCGGTCGTTGACATCGAGCACTCGACGCCACGTGATGTTGTTCGTATCGATCCCGGTCTCGTTGCCGTGGTAGATGTGCGCGTCGAGCATGGCCGAGCACAGGTTGTGTGCGGCGGTGACGGCGTGCATGTCGCCGGTCAGGTGGAGGTTGAACAGCTCCATTGGCACGACTTGGCTGTAGCCGCCACCCGCTGCGCCGCCCTTGATGCCAAAGGTCGGTCCCATCGATGGCTGGCGGATGGCGATCGTCGCAGACTTGCCAATGTGTTGGAACGCTTGGCCGAGGCCAACCGTGGTGGTGGTTTTTCCTTCACCGAGCGGCGTTGGAGTGATCGCCGAGACCACGACGTACTTCGCGTCGGGACGGTCGGCCATCTTTGGGATTGCTTCGAGTTGGATCTTCGCGGCGCCGACGCCGTACGGCTCGAGGTTCTCTGCTGGGATTCCAGCGTTCTCCGCAATCTCGGTCAATGGTCGAAGCTCTGCGGCTTGGGCGATTTCAAGGTCGGACGGAAAGCTCATCAAGGCCCCTTGTTTCGTGTGCCCGTGAGGGCGGGTGTCTAGCGAACGGTAGTGCTCGGGGAGGCCCAAATCGCGTACCCCACTGTCTCTGTTCCGTATCGTGGAACGAATCCACATAGCGGAACGTTCTCAACGTAGCAAGGATGACCGATGTCACGCAACCAAAATTTGAACGATCGTCCAATGGTGCCGACGACGCCGTTCCGGCCGTGTTGCACGGTCCTGTCATCGCCCGGTTCTACTCGCTGCTCGCCGCATCAGAATCACTTGGCGCGGCACGCCCGTCCCGGGTAGACATACGTCGCAGAGAACATTCAGACCGGAGGGTAACGGTGTCAGGCTTTGACAAAGTGGTTGCGGACTACGACGAGGCCCTAGCGGGCCTGACAGACAACATGACGATCCTCGTCGGGGGCTTCGGATTGTGCGGAATCCCAGAGAACCTGATCGCTGCGGTCAAACGAAAGGGTGTCACTGGACTCACCGCGGTGTCGAACAACTGCGGCGTCGACGGTTTCGGACTCGGCGTGCTGCTCGAAGATCGCCAGATCACCAAGATGATCTCGTCGTATGTGGGCGAGAACCAAATGTTCATGGACCAACTGCTCGATGGCTCGCTCGAAGTCGACCTCACACCCCAAGGAACGCTCGCCGAGAAAATGCGAGCTGGCGGTGCGGGGATTCCGGCCTTCTACACCGCTACGGGCTATGGCACCGCCGTTGGTGATGGCAAAGACGTGAAGGAGTTCAACGGTCGCTCGTACATCCTCGAAGAATCGATCACCGGAGACTTTGCGCTGGTCAAGGCGTGGAAAGCGGACCGCTACGGCAACGCCGTCTATAAAGGAACCGCCCGCAACTTCAATCCCGAAGCTGCAACAGCCGGCAAGATCACCGTGATGGAGGTCGAAGAGATCGTCGAACCCGGCGAGCTCGACCCTGGCGAGATTCACACACATGGCATCTACGTGGATCGCCTCATTCAAGGTGAGTTCGAAAAGCGGATTGAACAACGAACGGTGAGGGAGGCCTGACATGGCACTGACGAGAGAACAGATGGCCCAGCGGGTCGCTTCAGAACTGCAGGACGGCTACTACGTCAACCTCGGCATCGGCATCCCAACACTGGTCGCCAACTACATCCCCGAGGGCATCGACGTCATGTTGCAGTCCGAGAATGGGTTGTTGGGTATGGGGCCGTTCCCGACCGAAGATGAGCTCGATGCCGACATGATCAACGCGGGGAAGCAGACCGTCACCGCGATCACCGGCGCATCACTGTTCTCCTCATCGGAATCGTTCGCCATGATCCGCGGAGGTCATGTCGACATGACGGTGCTCGGCGCATTCGAAGTCGATACGTCCGGCAACATTGCGAGCTACATGATTCCCGGCAAGCTCGTGAAGGGCATGGGCGGTGCAATGGACCTCGTCGCCGGAGCCGACAACATCATCGTGATGATGACGCACGCGTCGAAACATGGTGAGTCGAAGTTGCTACCCGCGTGCACACTGCCGCTCACCGGAGCCGGCTGCATTACTCGGGTGCTGACCGACCTCGCACTGCTCACCATCGACGATGGTGCATTCCATCTCGTCGAACGTGCTCCGGGTGTGTCGGTCGACGAAATCGCCAACCTCACCGCAGGCGAACTCGTCATCCCCGACAACGTCCCCGAAATGGCCGTCTAACACCGAAATTTGAAGGACGCTGGTTCCCGCAGGACCATAACTCTTAAAAATCTCAGGTGGAGTCTTCTTGGAGGTCTCCGGTGATGAGTCGGGCGCTTCGCTGGTCGGTGAGGTACTGCCAGATCCAGCTCGTCATGGTGCGAACCTTGGATCGGAATCCAATAAGCGATGCAACGTGCACGAGACCCCAAAGTGCCCATGCGGCATAGCCGCCGAACTGCACCTTGTCACCGATCATCGCAACGGCTTTCGACCGGCCGATCGTCGCCATCGATCCCTTGTCGTTGTAGATAAAGATCGGACGGCTGGTTCCGTCGAGGTCCGCTTTGATGCTCGCTGCGACATGTTCGCCGCCTTGCTCGGCAGCGGGAGCCACGCCGGGGACGGTCTTGTTCTCGCCATCGACGACCGACGCGACATCGCCGATCACAAACAGGTTTGGATAGCCACTCAGGCTGAGATCCTTCTCGACAACAGCGCGCCCCGAACGGTCCGTTTCCCCGCCGAGGGCTTGTCCAAGAGGAGAAGCTGACACTCCAGCAGCCCACACGACGGTGCCCGCTGGGATATAGCCCATCGTCGTCGTAACACCGTTCTCGTCGATATCGGTCACCATCGTGTCGGTCCGGATATCGACCGCCATCTGGGCGAGCTGATCGTTTGCTGATCGCTGCAACTTTTCAGAGAACGGCGGCAGCACCGCTGGTCCAGCCTCGATCAGGATGACCTGGCTTTGCGTAACCGTGTCGATGTTCTGGAAGTCCTGGTGCAGGGTTCTCGTCGCGATCTCACGAATCGCTCCAGCCATCTCGACCCCGGTTGGCCCGGCTCCGACCACGACGAAGGTCATCAAGCGCTCGCGCTCTTCCTGCGATGTTGTGATCTCGGCCTTCTCGAACGCGAGCAACATTCGACGACGGATAGTCAACGCGTCCTCGATCGTCTTAAGCCCAGGCGCGTGCTCCTCCCAGTGATCATTCCCGAAGTAGGCGTGCTTCGCTCCGGTGGCGACGATGAGGTAGTCGTACTCGAAGGGTCCAACCGTTGTCTCGACGACCTGAGCGTCCTTGTCGACCGCGGTGACTTCGGCGAGTACCGGATGGCAGTTGCTCTGCTTGGCGAGGATCTTGCGGATGGGCTGGGCAATGTCGGAGGGATTGAGTCCAGCGGTAGCCACCTGATACAGCAGCGGTTGAAAGAGATGGTGGTTGCTGCGGTCGATGACCGTGATGTCGACATCGAGGTCGGACAGCGACTTGGCCGCAGCCAGCCCACCGAATCCAGCACCGACGATGACGACACGTGTTTTGGTCTTCTGGACCATCCTGCACCTTTCTGAGCGCACCCAGGGTTGTGGGTTCGATCCTAGAACAGTGAACGGTCTCGACGGTCGTTATCTGAAACGTTGACCCGGCTGTTCCGGAATGTTTCCTCGGAGGCAGAAAAGGTGGTGTCGACAGTCACCGTAACGCGGTGTTTTCATCGTGTTCCGCAGAGTTGGGAAGTTACCGATGAGATGGGCCGTTTGTACTGGTGTACCCCAACAACGAAAGAGATGTGATCTTCAAAATGAGGCAATCGATTCGACTAGGTTCGATCGCCGGAATCCCCGTAGGACTCAACTGGGGCCTCTTGCTCATCGCCGCCTTCTACATCTTCAACCTGGCCGCAGGAATCCTGCCGCTTTCGGTTCCAGGCGCATCCACTACCGCATACTGGGTGGCATCCACCGTGGCCGTAGTGCTCTTCTTTGGATCCATCCTCGCCCATGAGCTCGGGCACGCACTCGTCGCTCAGCGAAACGGCATCAAGGTAAATGCCATCACCCTCTGGTTGCTCGGAGGCGTCGCCCAGCTCGACAGCGAGCCCGACAGCGCCGGAGCCGAGTTCCGAATCGCTATTGCCGGCCCCGCCGTCAGCGTTGCGCTCGCCGCAGCGTTCGGAGCGTTCTGGTTTGTGGCCTCGCCCCTCATTGGAGGCACGGTCTTCAGCTTCGTTCTTGGCTACCTCGCCATCGTGAACGGCGTCCTCGCCGTGTTCAACATGCTCCCCGCAGCACCGCTCGACGGTGGTCGGGTGCTCGCCGCCGCACTGTGGTGGAAGAGCGATAACCGCCACACCGCACGGGCATCAGCAGCCAAGGCTGGACAGCTCATCGGCAGTCTGATCATCGGCCTCGGCGTCGTCCTGCTCCTGAACGGACAGGGAACGATCTTCACGATCATCATCGGTTGGTTCATCCGCAGCGGCGCAACGCAAGAGCGTCGTCGTGCAGAGCGTCTCGACCGGGTGTCGACCAGCGATCTCGCCAGCGCTATGCAGCCGCTCGTCGCTCCGATCAACCGAGGTATTACCGTCTCGGGTCTCGAAGTTATGAGCGCCTCGTACGACCAGGCGATCGCATTCCCGCTGTCGGGTCCAACCGGAGTAAGCGGCATCGTGAGCTCGACGGTGGTGCACACCACCCGACCAGACGAGCGGCACCTCACCTTCATCGATGACCTGGTCATCCCGTGGGATGAGTTCACCAGCGCTCGAGTCGGCGAAGACATGTCGGTCATCCTCGACCGGGCCCGAGCTTCTGGGAAGAACCACGTGATCGTCTACGACCAGATGGGTCGTCAAGTCGGTTACGTCGCCCTCTCCGGATTCCTCGCTGCCGCTGGCTAACGACGTAGACAGCCTTCGGAGAGTCTCCCTCCGAAACCCAAAACCTCCCACCTGGATTCGCCCTCCAGGTGGGAGGTTCCCTTTTTGGCCAGAACGGGGCGCGACCCTTCGATTTGGGGTCTGACCCCAAATCGAAGGGTTAGATCTGGATGGCGGCGGTGCGCTTCATGATCGCTCGGACGAGGTTGAGTGCCGCCATTGCCGAGGACTTGGGATTGCCGGGCAACGGGTTGTTTGCGATCGCTACCTCGAGATCGCCAAAGTTTCCGCTCGCTGAAATCTCGTGGCGGTTCGTGGTGGCGGCCGGGTCAGCAACGAGACTGATTCTGGTTCGCTCGGGTCCAATACCCGCCAACGCGGTCGTCATGGCGACGTTCGCGTTCTTTGGAAACGCGTTGGCCGTCTCGGTGGAGTTGCCCGTGAAGAAGACGGTCGGTTCACGCAGTGAACTCAGCTCACACAGCTGTTCGGCGGGTGTGTGCTTCCACGCTCGCGGTGGCTTGATGATGCGATGCTCGACACGATGCAGGCCCATCGGCGCAGCGGCTGCGAGCGCATCCACGCCTCCGAGTGCACCCGGTTGGATCTGGATCTGGCCAGCACCAGTGAGCGCGAGCCGGCGAAGCTCGTCGAGGACCGCCGGGTCAGCGAACGCAGAAGTCGATGACACGATGAATTCCGCACCGGCGTCGAGCGCTGCCCGACCCCACGGCGCAACACTGCTTCGGCCAGCAGCTTCGGCGACCACATCAGGTCGCAGATCGGCGAGTTGTGCCGGGTCCTCGATCACCAGAGTTCCCGAAGGGATGCCGACACGCTCGCTGCGAGCATCGCTGACGCCAACCGCGACGAGTTCTACATCGGTGTTTCGCAGCTCGGCACCGACGTACTGGCCAATCGCGCCCCAGCCGATCAATGCCACCCGCATCGGGGTACTCATACCTCGAGTCCGCAGGCCTCGAACGCCTCACGGGTAACCGCCTTCTCCTCATCGGTGAGTTCGAGGAGGGGAGCGCGAACACGTCCGCCCTTCTGGCCGAGGAGCTCCTGCCAATACTTCTGATGCGAGTTCGGTTTCTCGGGAGGGCGTGTTCCCCACAGTGCCTCACGGACCGGGTCGAGGCTCTTATGGATAGCGCGAGCATCGTCGAGCCGGCCCTCGAACGCTGCCTGGGTGTAGTCGTGCATCCGGCGATCCTTTGCCGATTGCAAGAGGAACGGCGGCGATGAGCAGAGGTAGAGCCGCCAGTCGAGGTCGATGATGTTGTCGAGCCACTCGGGCTCGGACGCTGTGCTCACCTGAATGCGATCCGATGCGAGCCGCGTGAGCTCCGCATACATATCGCGGGGCACGCTGTATTTGATCGCCACAACGTTGTCGATGTCGGCCAGACGGTTGCAGAGTTCCGGCGACATGAGGTAGCCGCTGTAGGGATGGCTCCAGAGCGCAATGCCGATGTTGTCGACACTCTTTGAGATCGTTTCGTAGTAGCCGAGAAGGGTCTCGTCCTGGGCCGTGGTGAAGTGCAACGCCGGGGCGTGCACGACGATGTAGTCGGCGCCGACACGCTCGGCGTGTTGCGCGAGTTCAATGACGACGTCCATGTTCTGGTCCGAGCACGACATGATCGTCTGGCCGCCGTCGGCGGTTGCCTCGACGGCGAGTTCGAACGTGCGCTTTCGCTCGTCGAGGGTCATCGCCGAGAACTGACCTTGCTTGCCGGAGATGAACAATCCTTCGATGCCGAGTTCGTGGACCCAATGCTGGACGTTGTGGCGGAAGCCGTCCTCATCGATGGAGAGATCGTCGGCGAACGGCATGAGCGCCGCCGCCCAAATGCCTCGCATGTTCTCTCGGGCATAGTCCTTGGCTTCACTACGGGTGTAGTCCATGTCGACTCCTAGACGATCTCGATGCTGTGCGACACGTTCTTGACGATCGTGTAATGGTTGAGTCCTTCGGTACCGCCTTCACGGCCGTAGCCACTCGACTTCACGCCACCGAATGGGGTCTCCGGGAGTGACGCTTCGAGTGTGTTGATCGAGAGATTGCCAGCTTCGACCCGCTCGACCATGCGATCCGCGTAGTCGGCCCGGTTCGTAAAGCCGTATGCAGCGAGTCCGTAGGGGACGGAGTTGGCGAGTTCGATTGCGCTGTCGAGCGAGTCGACCGGGTTGATGATCGCTATTGGCCCGAACGGTTCTTCCTGCATGACCCGTGCATTGGCCGGGACGTTGGCGAGAACGGTGGGTTCGAAAAAGTAGCCCGTATCGCCGATGCGATTACCGCCGGTGAGCAGTTCGGCGCCGCAGTCGACGGCGTCGGCGGTGAGGTTGCCCATGGCGGCGAGCCGTCGTTCATTGGCGAGTGGACCCATCTCAACACCTGCGTCCATGCCGTCTCCGACCACGGTTGCCTTGGTGCGCTCGACAAAGGTATCGAGGAACTGGTCGTAAACGCTCTGGTGAACAAAGAAGCGTGTCGGTGAGGTGCAGACCTGTCCTGCGTTTCGGTATTTGCGGACCGAGGAAGTCAGTGCGGCTGCCTCGACATCGGTGTCCTCACAGACGATGACCGGTGCGTGGCCCCCAAGTTCCATCAAGACCGGCGTCATGTGGTCAGAGGCAATACCGGTGAGGGTTCGGCCGACGGCGGTCGAACCGGTGAACGCCACAAGCTTGATCGCCTCGTTTGGGATGAGCTGCGACGAAATCTCGTTGGGAACACCAAAAACGAGGTTGAGAACGCCCGCTGGCAGGCCGACGTCTGCAAAGGCCTGCGCGATGTGCATCGCGCCCGCCGGAGTCTCTTCGGCCGCTTTCAAGATGACCGAGCAGCCCGAAGCGAGCGCCCCGGCGATCTTTCGGGAGGGCTGGCTCATCGGGAAGTTCCACGGCGAGAACGCAGCTACCGGGCCGATCGGCTGGTGGTGCACGATGTACTTCACGCCGGGGGCGCTCGGGATCACCCGTCCGTAGGTGCGGACCGCTTCGCCGATATCCCACTCGAAGAACTCGCATCCCCGGATGACTTCGAGCTGGCCTTGGCGAAAGGGCTTGCCGTGTTCGAGCGTGATCGATTCGCCGATCTGGTCTTGGCGTTCGCGAAGGAGTGCCGTCGCCTCGCGAATCAGTTCAGCGCGGGCCTTGGGCGAGGTGTGACTCCACTGGGCAAACCCCGCTTCGGCTGCGACAACCGCGTCATCGATGTCGGTTGGAGTTGCGATTGGTACCTGGCCGATGACCTCTTCGGTCGACGGGTTGATCACGGGGATCGTCTCGTCGGCGGTTCGCCATTCTCCGCCGATGTGCATCTTGATCTCGGGGTACATCAGAACTCCGTCCGGATTGCCCAAAGGTCGGGAAAGACCGGTTTGAACAGGGTGGTTGCAAGGTAGGAAGCACCGTCTGAGCCGCCGGTGCCAGGCTTTGTGCCTATCGTGCGTCGCACCATCATCACGTGCCGGTAGCGCCACTCTTGGAGGCCTTCGTCGAGGTCGGTGAGCGTTTCGCACAAGGCGGCGAACTTCTCGTCGGCGTAGGCCTCGAGGATGGACGCTTGGA
Organism: uncultured Acidimicrobiales bacterium; assembly: GCA_964451305.1. GTDB lineage: Bacteria > Actinomycetota > Acidimicrobiia > Acidimicrobiales > SHLQ01 > SHLQ01. Next base: position 11,837 of record CAYVHV010000060.1, read on the forward strand.
GTGCTGGGCTCTCGACGACGCTCTGGTGAACATCGCGGTTCAGGACCTCGTCGGGCACGTGGAGGCCCTCACGATGAAGCAGTGAAACAAAGGCATCCCAGAGGGTTCGTTGTTCGTAGCGGGAGCGCAGCCGTTCGCCCTCGCGGCCGCTAAACCAGTCGAGTGCGATGCGATCCTTCACGCCGAGGACGAACTCAAGTTCTCGAAACTGGGCGGATTGAAAGCCGCTCGCACTCGCGAGGAAGTTTCGGAAACTAGCGAACTCCGCCGGAGTCATCGTTTCGAGGACGTCGATCTGGCCGACCATCGTCTTCATGATCTTCAAGACCCGCTTCAGGTGATGCTGTGCCGAACCAGCTCGGTCTTCCTCGAGGCGTTCAACGATGTGATCGATCTCGTGGAGGAGTTGCTTAAACCACAACTCATACACCTGATGGATGACGATAAACAGGGTCTCGTCATGCTCGGGCTTGCCGGTGTCCTCATCGAGCGACACGCACTGCTGTAAATCGAGAAGCTCATCGATCTTGAGGTAACTCGAGTACGTGAAGTCGTCGCCGTTTTGGAGTGGAAGGCTCATGTGTCTGCTCCTGGAGCCACCGACAACGCATGGTCATCGGCGAGGGGG
>CAYVHV010000061.1:0-11634 GCA_964451305.1 uncultured Acidimicrobiales bacterium
CTGCAACGCAACGGCGACTTCGTCGACATGGATCTGCTTGAGTACCTCGACTCTGGTGACCAAGAAGAGCTGATCGGCCGTTCGGATTATCAGAAGATTTACGATCGCTACACCAATGTTTTCCCCCGGGACCAGGTGCTTGTGCTCCCCTTGGAGTTATTGTCAGCCGACGTTCAAGAATATGCGTCGCGTTTGGCGGCGTTTCTGGGAATCCCAGAGCGCGAGGTCAACGAGTCGGACTCTGAGAAGGTTCTCGGCCGTTCATCGGCTCGCTTGCCTCTGCTCAGCAGGTCAGCCAAACAGCTTGCTGAACTACTTCGTGCCCGCGGATACCTCAAGCTTTTGTCCAGCCTCAAAGAGTCGATGCTCGTGCGCAAGCTTCTATTCCGGCGGTCTAGCACGGATCCAAGCGACGAAATCACGTCCGAACAGCTCCCGGCCGAACTGCGCCGACTCGATGATTCGTACGGCGCCTTCGTAGCGCAGATGACTGATTCCTAAGTCTCCCCTGCCCAAGCGAGAGTCGGTCTAGGTCAGAGCCTCGTGCTTCTTGCGAAACTCCTCGACCAGTCGAGCTTGCGTGAACTCTTCTACGACTCTATTAGCGGCGTTCTCTCCGAGGACTTTTCGAAGATCAGCATCGTTCGCAAGTCGTAGGATCGCTTCGGCCAAAGCCCCGATGTCGCCGCTTGGGTAGAGCAACCCCGAGTAGCCGTCGGCTATCGAGTCCTGAAGCCCGTAAATGTCTGAGCCAATCGTCGGAACGCCAGCACACGCTGCCTCGAGGACGACGTTGCCAAAACCTTCCATGTAGGAAGGAACGCAGTAGATCTCGGCTGCGGAGTAGTGGATCGCTGGCCGAGGGGTTGACTCCCATTCGGAAGAAACCACCGCATCGAGGCGCTGTTCGGCGATCAGGCGCTGAACCTCGGGAAGGTCGCCATCATCGGGGCCAACGAGCAGCAACCGCAGATCCTCGTTCTCTCTCGATGCGATAGCAAAGGCTCGAACGAGATCGGTCACACCTTTGACCGAAGAGATCCGTCCAAGAAAGAACACGACCACATGGTTCTCAGAAAAGCCATGTCGCTCTCGAACAATTCGCCGGTTCTCTTCTGAATACGGGAAGTCTTCAACGACGATTCCAGAGACTGAACCCGACCCCAAAATCACCGCCTTGTCCCGAGCGAGGACACCTTGTGAGATCAGGTACTCAGCCTGTGAAGCACTGTCGATATACGCACGAGTACACACAGCATTCATGAGTTGGTCGAGGCGCTTGAGCATTTCGCGCTCAGGGCCGGTCTTTGTTTTCCATGTCTGACCAGTCACAAAGTGAATACGGTGCGTAACGCCGGCGATCTTGGCCGCTAGCTGGGCGATAAGCCCGCCTTTTGGACTTATCGAGTACACCACGTCGAATGAGTTTCGGCGCATGTAGTCAACGAGCTTCGCTAGCTGTTTTGCATCACTGATCGGGTTGGGCTTTCGCTCGAGACCGATGGTCTCGGTCACGACCCCTTCAGGGGCTTCGTAGTGGCCGATCTGAGAACCCGTAAGCACGTGCACCTCGTATCCATTGGAAGAAAGCCAATCGATGTAGGGCGCAGCGAAATGTTCGACGGCGTACTCGGTCGCGCTGACGAACAGAATTTTCTCGTTCATACCCAATACGTTAGGACTCCGTTAGCCATCGTGAAATGATCCGTCTGGGCTAGGCCGGCGTGTCGACTTCGCTCGCGAACAATTACATACTTGAGGTTGTGCCAACGCCCGACTTCCTCATCATCGGAGCTGCCAGAAGTTCTACATCAGCTCTCGCCCGATACATCGATGCGCAACCTAGTGCCATGATTATCGACCCGAAGGAGCCACATTTCCTCGCTCACGCTGGTGAGGCCCCTAGGTATGCAGGGCCGGGTGACGACTTTTTGATCAATGAACGTGTCGTGACCGACGAGGAGATATATTCCAGCTTCTTTTCTCAGTCCGAGGATGGCGTTCTAGTCGGCGAGGGCAGTGTTTCCACCTTGGCGTACCCAGACCCGTCGATCGCGAACATTCGGCGCTACTGCGGCGACGACGTCAAATTGATTGCTTGCCTTCGCGAGCCGGTGGAACGAATGTTCTCCAGCTATCTCTACCTGAGGTCGAGGGAACGCGAAACGCACCTCGACTTCAGAGATGCGCTTGCAGACGAGCGGCGTCGAACCTCAGAAAACTGGCATCACATGTGGCGCTACCGAGCCCTGAGCCAATACGAACTGCTCCTCGACCCATTTATCCAAGAGTTCGGAAGGGACCGCGTCCACATCGTTATCTCCGAACGCCTCACAGGTGTCGACAGCTCCGAGTTCACGCAGGTTGCCAACTTTCTCGAACTTCCAGAAATTGATGAGAGCATCGCGTTCGGTCACATCAATGGAGGAGGCGTTGCAGGCGATAACCCTCTGTCCAAGGCAACCAAGCTCATCGTGCGAAACGAGAAGCTGCTCGAAGCCGCAAAGGCAGTCGTCCCCCGATCGATACAGGAGCGGGTTTATGACCGAGTGTTTAGTCGTCCGACCCTCGAGAGCTCTTTTCGCCGAGAACTCGAAGCCGAATTCGAGCCTGTTACCTCGTACGTAGAGAGCTTGGTCGGCCCGCTGCCGGAATGGCGAAACTAGTCGAGCTCAGCGAGGTACTGGACCGTATTGACCGGCGGCTGGAAATCAATCTGCGATAGGTACTTCGAGTTCTGCTCTTGACCGAACACGAGGAGATCGAGTCGTCGGACCTGAGCGAGCACGGGCGCTGGAAACGAATCCGCCAGTGATCGCACCTTTCGCGAACCAGGCGGTACTGGAACTCGTACAAGTCGCGTATGAGCAGCACGAAGTGCCGTAGCGAGAGCCTTCTGGGTGACTCCTTCCCACGGTTGCAACGCAACTCCTGGTTCGCTGTTTGCCATGGCCAAATGAGAGATAGCGGCGGCCGTATTCGGTAGAGCGGAGAGAGGCATCGGCGCAGTTCCATCACCAAAGACCGGAGCAACACGGCCGCGATAGAAACGCTTCAGTGAGTTAACGACGGCACGACCGGGCCCAATTACCGAGGTTGCTCGATAGATGATCGTTGGAACCCGAGCCTCGCGCTCTAGATAGCGCTCAGCATCCGCCTTGCTCCTTGCATATGCGGTCAGCGCGGTTCGCTGGTCAGACTCGTCCAACGATCTTGCGTCCGCTTGGACGGCCGCAGAACTCACGTGAATCAGCCGCTGCACTCCTGCGGCGCTCGCGAGTACATCGACCACAGCTGGCAAGAGCGTGTTCGTTCGCCATTGGGCCTCGACATCGGGGTCCGCTGGCGCTGCGAGCCCCGCTGCGTTCACGATGCGGTCGACTCCTTCGAGGGCGTTCAAGAGTCCAACGTTTAGACGCAACACCTCTTCCTCATCTCGCGCTAGGTCGGAGACCATCGTTTCAGGTCGGATGCCAGTTGGAAGAAGAATCCTCGGTAGAGCAGAGACATCATGCTGAGAGCTTCTCAATGATTCAGCAACAGCGCTTCCCACGAATCCGTTGGATCCGAAAATTCCGACCGTAGGGCTAGAGGACACTGTTGGCCTCGGCTGGAGCGTTCCCGGCAGCGTCGCCGCTGCCGCGGCCAAGTGCGGTACTGATAATGCACCCGAGGTCAAAGATCAGAGACTGCTGTTGAAGGTATTGCCCATCCGCTTCTGCAAGTTCGACTGGGGTCGACATGTCGATCCCGGCGAGCTGGCCTGGTCCGGTGATTCCTGGCACCACGGTAAAGACTCCGCGAGCCTCTCGCTCCTCGATCAGTTCGCTCTGGCTCGGCAGACAAGGCCGAGGGCCGACGAAACTCATATCGCCTCGTAGTACGTTCCAGATTTGGGGTAACTCGTCAACCTTCGTACGCCGTAGAAACGAGCCGACGCGCGTTATTTTCGCAGTTGACACTGCATGCGAGGGAAGATCCTCCGTGTCGTTGTACATCGTCCGCAGCTTGTAGACGACGATCGGCTTTTGGTCCTTCCCCAGCCTCTCTTGAGCAAAGACCGGTGACCCCGGCGTCTCGGCACGGATAAACAGGGCAGCGATGATGCACGCTGGCAGGGCGACGGGAGCCCCTAGAGCCGCAAGGATTAGGTCTACCGAACGCTTTGCTCTCGGAGCCCGCTCGACACGTCCGCCCGGTTGTTTTTCGATGCTCACGTGATCCGATGGTACCAGTCAGTTCGTTCGGTCTTGAAGCGGCCGACAGGCCCCTTCCGACTGATCCAACTCACCTATGTGCAACGGCCAAGTCTAGCTCGCCGAGAAATTCCGGACGCCTCCAGACTCGACCACGGTCGACAAGTTGCCAGCATTATCGAACGCCCACACAGACAACCGATACTCGCCACCAGCAACAACCGGAACACCCGCAAGAGCGAACCCATCAGCACCATCGAGCACCGCGCTGTTCACTGAGTACGTCGCAACCCAATCGGATCCATTCCAGAACTCGATAGTCGGCCCATCCAAACGACGCACCACTACCCGAACCCGATTCACACCAGACTCAGAATCGGTCACCGTCCCAGAGATATCCAACAGACCCTCAGAAACAACATCACCATCCGCCGGCGTCACATCCGACACCACCGGATCAGTCACATCATTCGCCGGAACAGAGAAGTCTCGAACCCCTCCAGACTCGACCACGGTCGACAAGTTGCCAGCATTATCGAACGCCCACACAGACAACCGATACTCGCCACCAGCAACAACCGGAACACCCGCAAGAGCGAACCCATCAGCACCATCGAGCACCGCGCTGTTCACTGAGTACGTCGCAACCCAATCGGATCCATTCCAGAACTCGATAGTCGGCCCATCCAAACGACGCACCACTACCCGAACCCGATTCACACCAGACTCAGAATCGGTCACCGTCCCAGAGATATCCAACAGACCCTCAGAAACAACATCACCATCCGCCGGCGTCACATCCGACACCACCGGATCAGTCACATCCACCAGTTCATTCGCCGCACCCGGTGAACCGCCAAACGCATCGGAGACCTTCCAACTCTCTGGGAGGTCATTGTCGAGCGCCGGGTCGATCAGCTCAAGGGATGGACCATTGCCATCAGGCTCATTCGGGAAGACATCCTCAGGATCATCGGGACTGCCATCGTCATAGGTGACCTCATCAGCAACCGCACCAGAATCGGTCACGACGGTGATCGTCTCACCACCACCGCTCAAGGCGCCACCGGTCCACTCAAGCGCAGCAACACCGGGATACAACTGCTCGAACACAGCCAAGTCCTCGGTCACGACGAAGTAATCACCCGCAGCGATCGTCGTGCCATCTGGAACCGTGAACGTAAAGCCACCGAACGTCCAGCCAGAAATCTCGACATCAGCACCTTCGGCGTTGAACAACTCCAAGAAATCAGGGCCATCGTTCGCCGCGTTGTAATGAATCTCGTTGATCACAATCGCAGGAGCATCCTCGACGACAAGATCATTCGCCGCACCAGGAGTGCCACCAAACGGCCCCACTTCCCACGACTCAGGAAGGCCATTATCCAACGCTGGGTCGATCAACTCGAGCGACGGACCATTGCCATCAGGCTCATTCGGGAAGACATCCTCAGGATCATCGGGACTGCCATCGTCATAGGTGACCTCATCAGCAACCGCACCAGAATCGGTCACGACGGTGATCGTCTCACCACCACCGCTCAAGGCGCCACCGGTCCACTCAAGCGCAGCAACACCGGGATACAACTGCTCGAACACAGCCAAGTCCTCGGTCACGACGAAGTAATCACCCGCAGCGATCGTCGTGCCATCTGGAACCGTGAACGTAAAGCCACCGAACGTCCAGCCAGAAATCTCGACATCAGCACCTTCGGCGTTGAACAACTCCAAGAAATCAGGGCCATCGTTCGCCGCGTTGTAGTGGATCTCGTTGATCACAATCGCCGGTGGGGCCGTCACATTTCCGCCGACCGTGTCGTTTGCTTCGCCGGGCGTTCCGCCGTTCGCAGTTGAGACGCCCCAGCTTGTGGCGAGTGCGTTGTCATCATCGACGTCGAAGAGCGACAGGGTGACGCTTCCGTTGGATGGGTCCGATGGCCACGGCGCAGTGTTCGAGTAGTCCACCGAATCGATGACCGTTCCACCAGCACGAAGCTCGAGCAGTTCGCCGTCGCCCTTAAGGCCACCATCGAACGGCACGATCACGGTGTTTGGAACATCAGGATGTGCAGCCATGAATGCAGGGATGTCTTCAGTGAGCACGATGTACTCGCCAGCAAGGATGACCGTTCCTCCAGGAGCGGTGAATCCAATGTTCTCGATGGTCCAGCCGCTGATATCGACACTCTGATTCGTCGGGTTGTGCAGTTCGACGAATTCAACGTCATCACCAGCGGGGCTGTACTGCAACTCGGTGATCACGATATTCGGTGCCGTTGCCTGCGAAGAAGGCAGCTGCGACGATGCCAAAGCTGTCGAGCGTCGCTGCCCAATCTCGGAATTGATCTGCGAGGTCGTCCGATACAACGACTGGTTCCATTCCGCCGAATCCGTCGCCTGCTCAGCCGGGCTAACCAGCTGATCGTAGGCAGCAAATGCGTTTTCCGGTCCTGGTGACTCGAAATGCTCGTCGAGCAGCGTCCTCATGCGCCGGAACACCATCTCGTCGATATCTGGAACCTCGCTCAGCGACTGCCACATCTCGTTCTGGAGGCAGTTCACTTCGAGTGCGTCACCGTTTTGGCACGCCGCGCCGCCATTTGAGACGCCGAAGACGTTCGACAGATCCCATGGCAAGATCTCCCACAAGCCGGTCTCGGCATCGAGATGCATATAGAAGTTCTTCTCGTTTGAATCGAAGTGCCCAACGATATTCGCTGCCGCCAAGAAGTTCACCGCGTTTGCGATGTCGACATGGTCGTAGATGTAGTTGGTCTTGCCCGTCGACGGCGAGCTACGCAGCTCTGAGGAGAGCTCGATCAGGTTGCTGAAGTCGTTGTCGTCGGGCTGTCTCTTATCGAAGCCTGTGTCCGGATCGCTCGTTTGAGGATTGTCGAACCCGGGCTGCTCTGCTTTGTAGAACTCGCCATCGATATCGTTCTGGTCGCGCCACTCACCATCGAGCTTTTCGCTGAACCGGAAGACACCGTAGAACTCACCGTTGCGCTGCACGCGAACGTGTTGTGCATTCACCACGGGGAACCCTGCGTCGTAGAACAAGTTCCACGCCGTGAAGGCACGTCCGAACGTCCACCCACGTTCAGCGATTAGTGCAAACTCGTCAATCGCATACGGAACCATGTCCGGCCGATCGAGCTCGACACCACCGGCAAAGTCGAAGCTCAAGCCTTGTTTGTCAAAGTTTGCACGTGCAAAGTCGCCACCGCGAATCTTGACACGCATGTTGTCAAAGACCACGCCGTCGATCGCAAGCACCGAACCGTCGACATAGACGTCTCGAGCCAGTGGGTCGTCAAACATGCTGTCGTAGTCGACCTCGGGAATGAACCACTCCATTTCGACAAGGCCAGTTGAGAGCTCGTTCGGATCATCGACAACGACACCCTCGTAGGTGCGACCATCGCCGCTCGGGTAATCGTTGCCTCCCGATTCGATGCGGTAGCGAACCAATTCGCCGGCGGATTGGCCGGGAATGGACACCGAGTACACGCCGTCGCCCGCGGTCTCATCAGGAGCTGCCCCGTCATCGCGCATGGTAAGCGACTGCTCATTGCCGAAGTCCACCACGTAGAACAGTGTCGGGTTGCCCGAACCAACCGGAGCGCTCGCGACGACCGTGATGTCCTGGTTCACGTTCGGTTCGAATGGCGATGCGCTGACGTTAGAAACAGCGCTCGATGGGGCGCTGCCAACGACTGAATTACTCGCACCTGGCGTTGGGTTACCGTTGGAGCCAAGCCACGATGTGGGCAGTTCGTTATCGCTCAACGGATCGATGAGCTCGAGTGACGGTCCATTTCCGTCGGGTTCTCCTGGCCACGGAGATCTGTCGTCGTAGTCGACGAAATCGACGAGCGCGCCGGTTGCGTCTCGGAGTGTCACGGGTTCGCCACCGCCGGAGAGTCCGAACGGGAAGGTCGATATTGGAGCGACGCCCCAACGGCCCAAGGTATCGAAGCCCTCTGGTGCGAGAATCGCGTAGCCGCCAGCAGGAATAATGCCCGACAGGATTGCGGTCGTATCTTCGGCGACAGAATCACCATCATCGAAGGTGAAACCGGTGATGTCGATGTCGGTGTCACCTGGATTGTGAAGCTCCAAAAACTCGGCGTCGCCATCATCGGCATCGGCCGGGTTGTAGTGGATCTCGTTGATAACGACAAACGCGCCGCTCGGCGGTTGCGTCGTCGATGAACTCGTCGATGGTTGCGTCGTCGATGAGCTCGATGTCGGTTGGGTTGTCGTGGTGGCTGGTGGAGTGAACGGGAAAACGACCTCGCCGTTGCTGCAGTGAATCCGGTTGCCGGTTGGGTCCTGCAGGCTCTGCGTGCAGCCGCTGCCGTTTACAAACTGGCCTTGCACCAGAACATCGCCGGCCACCATCGAACGTGGATCACCGTCGAGGTTGAACGAGAACAAGTCGATGTCCCTGTTCGTGCCGTTGCCCGCAATTCCGTCGTTAAAGCCGATCGAGAGCTCGCCCCAGTTGGTGTTGCCCGGCAACATCACGGTGTAGATCGCTGTGCTCGTTGTGAAGTCGATGCTGGCTTCGACACTGCCGTTGACCGAGATGTCGACGATCTCTTCACCGCTGGTGCCACGACCTTCGACCGCAAATGGGATGTCGGCGACCTGAGCGCTCGCCGCGCCAAACGCAATCAAGAACCCGAGTGCGATCGTGCCCATAAAGGACGCCGCGAACATCTCGGGCTTTGAGTCTTTCATCCGACGCAATGCGCCGGTGAAGTATGCAAGAGCGATACCCGAAGTGAGAATCAACCCGATTGAGATTGGAAAGGCCGCCGCCTGAATGAAATCGATCATTGGAGACCCCCAACGATCGACACGAAACGTCCACCCGAACCCGTCATAACTATCTCTCCGCACATCGCCTAAAGGCCCAGCGAAAAGCACCGCTTCCAGCGGCAGAGGATGGCCATAGAGGACGTGCCCCAGACTCAGCCCCGCGGACCCTACTGCACAACAAAATAGTATGTGCAATGACCGATTGCCACACTTTGCGACATACAAAGTCGAAATTATTCGACATAGGATGTATCGCATGATCGAAATGTGCCGCCGCAACCACTGAATGTGTTGAAACCCCACCAGTGGCAATAACGCTCAGTACTTGGTGACCTTGGCTCAGGCTTTTACTAATCGGTCGCCAAGCTGGTCTGCGAACGGCGCCATCGCATTACGTGTGTCAACGATGAGCTGGGCCTCGTTGGCGAGTAGCTCGTAGTCGATTTCGCTGTGGGCGGTCGAGATGATGATCGCGTCATAGCTGCGGACCGATTTCTTCGTCAGCTCTGCACTCTTGAGAACAAAGTTATGGCGACGAACTGGATAGGTCTCGGGAATGAACGGATCGCAGTAGCTAACGTCTCCGCCCCGTTTCGCAATCTGGTCGATCAGCTCAAAGCTCGGCGATTCGCGCGTATCAGAAACATCGGACTTGTAGGCAAGCCCCACAACCAGCACCTTTGACCCTTTCACCGGCTTGCCGTGATCGTTTAGACCTTCCGCAAGGCGCTCGACCACATACTCAGGCATCCGAGTGTTCACCAAACCAGCGAGCTCGATGAACTGAACAGGTCGACCAACCTCCTTGGCTTTCCACGTCAGGTAAAACGGGTCGATAGGGATGCAGTGGCCACCAAGACCCGGCCCGGGGTAGAACGGCATAAACCCAAAGGGCTTCGTCGATGCAGCTTCGATGACTTCCCAAATGTCGATGTCCATATCATTAAGGACCATCTTCATCTCGTTGACCAACGCAATGTTCACCGAACGGAAGATGTTCTCGAGCAGCTTCGCGGCTTCTGCAATTTCGGCGCGAGGCACCGGCACCACGTTGTCGTAGCTGGTGCGATACACATCGACGGCCAGTTCCTGTGAAAGGTCGTCTAAGCCACCGACGAGCTTTGGGATCGCCATGCTGTCATCTTTGCGGCCGGGGTCTTCGCGCTCGGGAGAATATGCAACGAAATAGTCTTCGCCCAGCTTCATTTCCGCATTTGCCGGATGCGCATCGACGAGCGCCGGAAGGAAAACGTCACGGGTTGTTCCCGGATAGGTCGTCGATTCAAGGATGACCAATTGCCCACGGTGCAGTGAAGCACCGATCTCTTTAGCTGAGTTCGTGACATAGGAGAGGTCAGGTTCGTGGTGTGCGCCAAGCGGGGTGGGGACACACACAATGACCACGTCACACTCGCCGAGCCGACGCATATCTGTCGTTGCCTCGAAACGGTCCGACGAAGAGAGTCCAGTAAAGGTCTCTTCCGCCAGGTGCTCCATGTAGGCCGTACCGTCGCGCAAATATTCGATCTTGCGAGAGTCCACGTCGAAGCCAATCACCGGCGCTCCGCCAACTTGCAGTCCGTAGGCGAGAGGGAGCCCGACATAGCCGAGTCCAATCACACCGATGACCGCTTCTCTATTTGCAATCCGCGCTCGTAACAGTTCGGACTCTGGAGCTCTGGTTGCAGTCACAGTACTGGCCTTTCGTAACTGGGTTCCCGCCCCAGATGACTATAGATAACAAATAGGTTGGCTTCGGAAGTCGTTCGTTGCGAAGCGCGGTCTAGTGGCGCTCCGCAGTAAAAATGGTGGCGAGCATCTGGGCGACCTTGGCCTCAGCAGCCGGACCACACGCCTCCATCGCAGCCGAGGGGCTCGATGCGTCGCCCATGGTGTGGCTGATTCGAGGATGGATCTTGGCGTCACCGCTCTCGGTGGTGCTGATCAACACCTCGTGCATCTTCTCGCCCGGACGCAGCCCCGTGAACTCGATCTTGGTGTTTGGGCTAAGCGTGTCGATCAGCTGTTGTGCGAGGTCGACAATCTTGACCGGTTCGCCCATATCGAGAATTAGCACTTCACCAGGCCCGCCGATCGCACCGGCCTGCACCACAAGGCGAACGGCCTCTGGAATGGTCATGAAGTAGCGAGTGACATCAGGGTCGGTAACCGTGATTGGCTTGCCCTGTTCGATTTGGCCCATAAAGGTCGGCAGCACCGAACCACGGCTTCCGAGCACATTGCCGAACCGCACCGACACGAACGGGATGCCCGTCTCTTCAGCCATTTGGGCAGTGAGACGCTCAGCGGCGAGCTTGGTCGCTCCGAGAACCGACGTAGGGTCGGCAGCCTTGTCGGTGCTGATGTTGACGAAACGTTCGACACCGACATGCTTTGCTGCATCGAGCAGGTTTTTCGTACCGACCGTGTTGGTCTTCATACCCTCTTCGGGGTGGTTTTCGAGAAGCGTGAGGTGCTTGAGTGCAGCCGTGTGGAACACGACCTGTGGCTTGTAACGCTCGAACAATTCGAACATGCGCTCACGGTCGCGAATATTCGCCACGACCAACATGTCAGTGTCGAGCAGCGCACGACCCTCCATAGACAGCTG
>CAYVHV010000062.1:0-11326 GCA_964451305.1 uncultured Acidimicrobiales bacterium
GGCTATTCAGAGGTCTACCTGAGCGGGGCGTCGACCGACGCCGAGTCGGTCGAGAAGCAGATGAAGAGAATCAACGGCGAGGCCACCCGTCTCGGTCGATTGGTCGAGTCGATGTTGACAATCACTCGGCTCGACAACGAGGTCAGCCTCGAAACCGAACCGGTCGATCTGGCCGAGGTGGCCCGTGCTGCCATTGCGGACGCCATCCACGGATCTCCAGATGCTGAGCCATCGATTGAGCTATTCGATTCGGAAACAGTGATGGTCAACGGAGACGAGGACTCGCTCTACCGAATGTTCGCCAACTTCCTCGCAAACGCGCAGGTACACGCTCCCGGCGCCGACGTCGCTGTTACCGTCGAGGCAACCGGCAGGGACGCAGTCGTAACGGTCGTCGACAACGGACCCGGCATGCCCCCACACGTTGCCGACAATGCGTTTGATCGTTTCTACCGGGGTAGCCCCACGAGCGATTCGGGCACGCGCACAACCGGCCTTGGCCTGTCGATAGCGGCGGGGATCGTCAAGGCCCACGACGGAACGATCGAACTCGACACAACACAAGGTGAGGGCGCAACCTTCACTATCCGGCTTCCTGTCAGCTGAGAGCGCGAACGCCGCCCGGACTTGTGCTCTCAGGAAACTCCCAGAAGTGTCTCAGCTTCCCTTGAGGCTCGCGCCGTACGTTCACGGCAGTGAGCAGCTTTTGGAGCGGAATTCGAGCATTTCTTGGCTCTAGCGATGGCCAAGCGCTGATGGCTGTTGCATCGCTGGTGGTCGGTATCGGAACGGTGTTCTACCGCTTCGTTGAAGACCTCACTTGGCTCGACAGCCTGTATTTCTCAGTGATCACCCTGACGACGGTCGGCTACGGCGACTTCTCGCCGGTCACCTCCACAGGCAAGGTCTTCACGATGTTCTACGTACTTGCGGGCATCGGGATCTTTGTGGCTCTGGTGACCGAAATTGGCCAGCACTTGGTCGACGCTCGCAAGAAAGAGAACTAGGGGAACCGAGATGAGCAAGCTCTTTGGATCAATCGCAGGCGTCGTTACCCGCCGACCCGCACTATCACTTGGTTTGTTGGCCGTCGTGACCGCGGTGCTGCTCGGCGGTATGAGCTTGCTCGCGCCACAGGCCGGAAACGAGGTTTTCTTGCCAGCCGACAGCGAGGTCGCGGCGGCATCTGACACGTTGGCCGACGCATTTCCGGACACAGCCGGTCTGAGCGCCGTCACCATCATTCATCGGGGTGAGTTTCTAACCTCCGAGGGCCTTACCCAGATCGATAACGTCCTTGCCGCTTCGGTTGGCGAGCCCGGGGTGCAGGAGCGCCTGGCGCTCACGAACCCGGTGGCATCGGTTGCGGCCGCGTTCAAACAGGCCCTTGGTGTCGCGGACTTCACTGGCGTCAGCCAAGAACAGATCGACACCGCGGCAGCTACTCCGCAGCTGGCGGCGCTGCTCGGAAACCTCAGTGGAACCGCCGATGGCGAGCCGCTGGTCATCTCCTCGGTCAAGCTTCGCTCACTCGACGATGTGGATGGGCGCAACGACGTCGAACTCCTCATCGCCGACGCTGTCGAGACGGTCGACGGGCCGCTTTCAGTGCGCAGTATGTCGAGCGCGACTCGGAGCTTGGATTCAGACGAGGCGTCGCCCTCGATGGCGTCTCTCATGCTTGTTTCATTGCTGGTGATCGCAGTGTTGTTGTTCCTGTTCTTTCGTAGCGGCTCCGATGTTGCGCTGTCGCTAACGGGGCTGGCGATCACTATTGTCGGCACGCTCGGTTTCCAGGGTCTGGCCGGGCCCGACGGACTGGGTCTCATCGGCGCGCCCAACTCGCTTACGTCGATGGTGCCGATCATGATGATCGGCCTCGTCGTCGACTATTCGATACAGACGGTTGCCAAATACCGCGAGCTGCGTGACGACGGTCTTGCGGTGTCCGACGCGACCCGTGGTGCGCTTGCCGGTGTCATGCTGCCGTTGGGCCTCGCTGCGGGAACGACGATCATCAGCTTCCTCACGAATTTGACGTCGTCGATTCCTGCCAACGCCGACTTCGGTGTGGTTGCGGCATTCGGCGTGTTCTTCGGTCTGTTCACCATGCTGATCTTGATTCCGGCCGCACGAGCCATCTTGGATCGCCGCAGCGAGGCTAAGGGCACTCTTGGCGAACCCAAGCTGATGACCGATGCCATCCCAGGCGCTGAGAAGGTCGTGGAAGCCATTGGTCGGGTGGTGGCATCCAAACCGATGATCGTTCTGGCCGTCACGGGCGTGGCAACCCTGGGTCTTGGTGGCGCCGCTACCCAAATCAGTACCGAGTTCAATTCAAACGACTTTCTGCCTTCGAATGGCCAGGCGATCGAAGACATCGAGGCCATCAACGAATCCCTCGGCGGTGAAACTCAGATCGCCACCACCCTTATCGAGGCTGAGCTCACCGACGACCGCACGCTGCGCAACCTGTTGACCTTGTCGGAGTCCTTCGGTGATGAGCTTTCTCGGCCGACTGGTGCCGCGGGTGACATCACACTTTCACTCGGCGCGCTCTTCAGCGATTGGCGCAACGACAGTGGCCAGCCCGGCGACAACTTCGACCCCGAACTCGCACAACTCACCCAAGGCATCGACCAGGGCCTTACGGTCGACCCGGTAGGTGTGCAGGCTCTGCTCGATCGTCTCGAGGAGGTTGATCCGAGTGGTTTCGCACAAGTCGCGGTGAACAACCCTGATGGCGACGACCTGACCCTGGTGCAGTTCAACGCCTTCACCGGCGACCAGGAAGTCACGGAACAGATGGTCGACGACATCGAAGGCCTCTGGTTCGGCGACCGTGACCAGATCACCGCCACATCGGGGGACATCACCGCCCTCGAAGTAACCGGCGCCATCACCGATGGTCAGACAACCTCGATTGTCATCACGCTGCTTGCCGCACTCATCGTGTTGATGATCTTCTTCTGGGTCACCGAGTTCAAACCGATGCTTGGCTTCATTGCGGTGTCACCCATTCTGCTTGTTCTGCTGTGGGTGCTCGGGACGATGACACTCCTCGACATCCCCTACAACGTCGTGACGGCACTGATCACTGCGCTGTCAATCGGTATCGGCGTCGACTACACCATCCATGTCATCCATCGTTTCACCGAAGAGCTCGAACACGGCAAATCGCTGATCGACGCGACTACGACGACGTTGTCGACAACCGGCTCGGCGCTTATCGGATCAGCGATCACCACAGCCCTCGCGTTCGCCGTGTTGTTGGCTAGCCCGTTGTTGCCGTTCCAGCAGTTCGGTCTGGTCACCGGCATCACGATCCTGTACGCACTAATCGCATCGATCGTGGTCGTCCCACCGATGCTTATCGTGTGGGCTGCGTACCACCAATGGCGCGCCGGGATGGATCACTGACGTGCGCTACGTATCGGCTACCCGTCGCCTCGGACCCAGAACTCCGCGCTGGTTGCGATTGTGGCGATGGGGGTCGAGATCGCCGGACCTCTGGAGCGGACATGGGCTGAACGAGGCGTATCAGGGAAACAAGCGAAAGTGCCGTTGGATTGCGCGTGCATCGTCGTGTGTGACCCCGGCGCTTGTGGAGAACGACAGCCACTCGCTGGCAACGGCCACGATGTCGTCGATTTCTTTGGACACGTCGTTTGCGCTCATGCCCGCCGATGTCGCTAGCGCATCGACGATCTCGGAGCGGTCCCAATCATCTGCCTTGCCGGCCAAGGTCATTTGGTGCCGCGACGTCCAAGCCCCTTGTGGGTTGAACGAGAACGTGATGTCGAATGCGGGCGAGAGCCGCCAGCGGCCCGACTGGTCCATGACGTACCCGATGTTCTTTGTGTGGTCGTCTTGGTTGCGGGTGACGATGTTGAAGATGCATCGCCGTACCTGTTCGACGATTTCGTTGAAGCCAAGCCCGAGTCCGCGCATGGTGAGGAAAGCCTGCTCGTACGCGGTGCCTTGGGGAATGTTGAAGTCGTATCCGGCGATTGCGCACAGCGACGCGTAGTGCAGCTTGCCCGTTGCTCCGACGCGGTCGAACCGCTTTGTGAGGAAGTGCGCTCGTGGCCCCTCTTCGAGGAGTTGGCACTCCGTCATGTTGATACCGGCCGCCTTCGCCATTTGCGAATAGGCGAACTCGATGCGCCCGAACCCGAGCGGGTCGGCGAGCTCTTTGTCTCGGTTCTCGGCAACGCCGTCGAACTTAAGCAGCCAGTGTTCGAAGCCGGGGGACAGGTTCGGGGCTTGGCCGGATCGAACCTCGCCGGTTGTTTGGTTGTACGCAATCACGGCCTTGGCGCGGGCGCCTCCCGCCGACGTGCCAACCGAGAGGATCTGGGCGAAGTCGTCGCTGTCGTGCAGGCCGGTTGAGAGCTGGCCTTTGGCCTGTAGAGCGCTCGATGCGAGTTCGACCAGCTGGGCAACGTCGAGCTCGTCATCGGCTACGTCAGGGCGTCCGGTTGCCGGAGTGAACTCCAACGCACCCATGCCGCGGTTGCCGGTGTAGCAGAGCCGTTCGAGCGGGGTGAGGTGGTCGCTGCGGCCTTGGCGAGCCAGCCATTGGCGTATCAATGCCTCGCCGAATTTGTCTGGGAGGGAATCAATCACGAGCGGGGGGAGCCCCTTGAACGTGGCTTCGTTGCGTTGCTCGAATCCGCTGAAGGTGCGATTGTCCAGCGGCATGAGCAGTGGTGAGACCTGCACGAGCGACGAGGTGAACTCGTCAACGTATCGAAACGAGATTCGTTGGTTGGCGTCGGCGGCGAGCGAAGCTATGTGGCGGCCCCACAGCCAGACTTTGACGTTGTTGGTGGTCATTGCTCGGTGCCCCATGTCCACTCGCCGTCAACGGTGTTGGTCGTCGTCGGTCGTGCCCGGAGCCGCTCGGAAGCGTCGGGGTTCAGTGGGTCGAGGGGTCGTTCGGGCAGGACCTGGTCCAGGACCTCGAGTGCGCCGAGGACTCGAATAATCCGTATGAAGGTGTCGAGTGATGGCGAGTAGTCGTGGTCGCTCTCGTACCGTCGGATGGTGTTTATGCCGAGTCCGGCCCGCTCAGCGAGCGTGCTTTGGGTCATATTCTGTTCGAGGCGTTCCCGCCGACAGCGTGCGCGAAGCGCGGCATTGATGGCCTCGTCCGTCAAAAACAACCAATCCATATACGTAACATACCACATATGGTTGTTTATGCCCAGAATAACCGCCTTAAGCAACCTTCGGTGGGTGTTTACTACGCTGGCCTGTTGGGCCAAGGCTTGCGTCACGGCCTCATGGCCATGGTGCAAGCCGGCCGCGTCGCTGCGACCAGGCACCAGATAGATGACGTCGTCGCCCAGGAGGTCGGCGAGTTCAGCAGGGTCGCCGTCTTCGATGATGTCCGCGAAGATGCTGGCGATCTTTCCTGCCTCAGTCTCCGGTAGATCCGACCGCGGATCCTCTTCAGCGCCGAGAACGGTCTCGTTCGTGACGCGCTGGGGTCGTGCGGATGTGCTTGCGTCCTCGGTCTTAGAACCCGTGACCTCACCTTGGCGACGAGCCGACCTACCGCTGTCCGGGCGCTCATGAGCGAAGCGCTTCGGTAGGTGCGAGCTTGGCGGCGCGCATCGCGGGGTAGAGCCCTGCGATGGCGCCGATGGCTATCGCCCCGAAGAAACCGCCCAATGCGGCCTCCTGAGGAATGACGACTCGCCATCCCTGGCTGGTCGCGTAGATATATGTTGCGCTGACACCCACGATCACTCCGCCGATTCCACCGAGCACAGAGAGAATGACGGCTTCGGTCAAGAACTGGCGACGAATGTGCGCACGGGTCGCACCGAGCGATCTGCGAAGACCAATTTCACCGCGCCGTTCGATCACAGCGATCACCATGACGTTCGCGACACCGATGCCGCCGACGAGCAGCGCCACAGCCCCGAGTCCGAGGAACAGTGTTGTCAGTGCATCGTCGGCAGCGGCTTGTGCCTCGAGCGCATCGGATGGCCGGCTGACGGTGACCTCTTCGGGGTTCTCCGGATCGGCGGTTGCAGGCAGGACGTCTCGCGTCGAATCGATTGCATCGTCGACGACTCTCGTGTATACGACCGCAGGATTATCGCCAGCGTCGTAGAACTCGATCGCAGCTTCCTTGCCGATGAGTACCGCACGATCTAGGTCCGCGGCGAGCGGGAACTCTTCGAGAATGCCGATTACCTCGACGTAGTCGTCGCCGATGAGGACGTAGGTCGGTTGGTCGAGGTTGCGAATCCCCAGCCGCTCAGCTGCGACAGAACCCACGACTGCGTTCGGGTACAAGCTCGTCGACTCGTCGAGGAACCGCCCGACTGCCAATTCGCCATTCAGTGTTTCGACGAGTTCCACGTCGGCGGCGACGACATTGAGGCTTCCCGTCTCGCCTTCGGGGATGAACTCGTTGCGGAAGACGTCGGCGTCGACTTCCCAAATAGCGCTGGCGTTCGTCACTGTCGGTATTCGAGAGATCGTCGCTGGCGCAGTGTTGGGAAGTTCGGAATCGCCGGCCCCGAACCCGGCTCCGGCCTCGACTGTCAGCAGGTTCGTGCCAAGACTCGATATCTCGTCGAGCAATGCCGACTTCGAGGACTCGGACAATCCGAGGACCCCAACAAGCGCTGCGATTCCGATCGAGATTCCGAGCGCGGACAGTGCGGTCCGCGTCTTTCGCGCTCGCGGGCCTGAAGCCCCAACCCGAAAGACATCGCCGAGTCGGAGCTTGCTCGCCGTTGATTCTGTGCTGTGCGTCGTCATGTTGCGGCCACCTCCAGCGCTTGTCGGGTCGAATCGGACGCTAGAACCCCGTCGTGTACAGCGACCTGTCGTGGCAGGGATTTTGCGATTGCGTTGTCGTGAGTGATGACCACGATCGTTGTTCCCTCCGAGTGAAGGTCGTGGATGAGTTTCATCACGGCCTCGGTCGACTTCGAGTCCAGGTTTCCTGTTGGTTCATCGGCGAGGACGAACGCCGGACTGTGCACAAGTGCGCGAGCCACAGCCACGCGCTGCCGTTCGCCTCCAGAGAGATGATTCGGCGGGTGGTGCAGGCGATGCCCCAGCCCCACTCGCTCCAACGCTTCGATGGAGCGTGCCGCACGTTCACGAGGTGCGACGCCTTGATACAGCAGCCCATTGGAGACGTTCTCGATCGCGGACATCCCGGGCAGCAAGAAGAACTGCTGGAACACGAAACCGATCTTGCGGGCACGGATGCCAGCCATCTCGTCATCGCTGCGCTTCGCCGTGTCGATGCCGTCGACCGAGACGACCCCGCGAGTTGGACGGTCGAGAGTTCCCATCACGTTGAGCAACGTCGATTTGCCCGACCCGGACGGTCCAACGACCGCAACGAGCTCACCGTGCTCGATCCGCAGTGACACATCGTCGAGGGCCCGCACAGGCGGTTCGCCAGGGAATTCCTTCGTGACGTTGTGAAGCTCGAGCGCTGCAGTGCCATCGGCACCTGATGGACCTGCGGCTTGTGGTGGTGTGGTCGTTTGCAGACTCATGACGGCACGACCACTGCAGTGCCGGGCTCGATACCGTCGACTTCGACGAAGCCATCGGCGAACATGCCGGGGTCGACGGCGACGAACGTGGTTGTGTTTCCGTTGGCCACTTCGACGGCGAATCCGCCATCGGCGGTCGCGACGAGCGCAGACGCCGGTACAACGGTGGCGCCCACGGCGAGGTTGTCGACCAACCGCACCTCGACGTCGAGCTCGTTGAGTTCGGTTGCCGACTCAGGCACGGAGTCGAGGCTGATCTCGACAGCAAGCTGCGGATCAGCAGTCGGATCGAGCGGATCTGTCGTCGAGGAGCTCGCCAAATCAGTGACAGTGCCGGTGACAACCTCGCCGTCCCGGAACTCGACGTCGATCTCGGTTCCCTCGGCAAGCATTTCCTGATCGGCGACGTCAATAGCAGTTGACACAATGCGGCTGCCGGTCTCGGACCCGTTGGTGAACAGCTCGGTCCCCGTCGCAAGCGTGTCACCGTCGTGGCTCGTTACCGCTCCGACCGTGACACCTTGGTCGATCGTCACGATCTGATCGAGCGACAACACACCGTCCACGACTTGATCCTCCCAGTCGTCTTGGAGGTCCTCCTCCCACTCCTCGATTGCTTGGCTGGTGTCCTCGTCGAACTCTTCGTCGACTTCGAGGTCGTCATCGACGTCGTAGCCGAGGTCGAGGAGCATCTGCTCCAGAACCTCGATGTCTTCGCCGTCTTCGACACCGATCGACAGTTCGCGGATGAACTCGACCTCGGTCACGACGGCCGTCACCGGCAGGTCATCGACCGAATAGAGCACTTGGCCAGAGTCGATCTCGCCGGAAGAAACTTCGAGATCAATGGCCCCAGTGTGGGCGCTGTAGAAGCCGCCGACCGTGCTCGCGACGTTCAGCGTCATGATCGTCGAACCTGTCTGAACTCTGCTCCCGATGTCGACTATGACGCTAGATGCTTCGGAAGGTCCGGTAACCATGACAACGTCACTGGGAGAAACGGTTCCGGTTTCGACAACGCCGAGGTCCTCTTGCCATCGTGTCACCGCTTCGGAGGTCGCGGTATCGAAGGTTCCGTCAACCGTGAACCCGGTGTCCACCTCATCTCCGTCGTCGCCTTCGATGGCGTGGTATCCGAGCGACGCAAGATTCTCTTCGAGTAAGAGCACGTCGTCGCCAGCGGCTCCTTCTGCCATCACCCGGTAGAAGGGCACGTCGCCGTAGAACAGAACGACCGGGGTTCCGTTGACCTCGTAGGCCGTGTCGCCGCGAGCGAGGGTTTGCCGCTCGCTCGCCACGTCGGTGACGAGTCCCTCCGCGCCTGCTGTCACGGTAGCGACGTTCGCGAACTGCAGCGTGCCGTCGATGTTCGTGAACTCGATGAGGTCTCGCTGCTCCGACTCTACAGCTCGAAGGGTGACCTGAGCCTCTGTCGTGTCATTTGAATCCGATGACGAACCGAACGCCACGATGGCGGCGGCAGCGAGGACGGCAATGGCCAGCGCAGCGGCCAGGAGCTTGCCCCAGGGCGGCGAGGATGCGGCATTGGAGGGCTGGCCTTCTGACGTCGGCGTCTGCCCGTTGTTCTGAGTAGGGGGTCGTACTGGCCCGTCAACGCTGGACCCTGGTGTAAGTACTGGCATTAGTTGTTCCCTCCCAAAGGACCGCCGGCACCGAACGCTGCCTGGCACTCTCCGACAGCGTCAGCATTGGCAGGGTCGGTGGGGTCGAAATTGTCACCGAAGATTCGGGCTGGGCCGCCGGCGAACCCACCACTGAGATCCGGGTCAACCACATCGAACCCCAGGTCTCGCAAGCACTGAGCGAAACCGAGAAGCGTGTCTTCGATTTCGGATTGATCTAATCCAGCACCGGGGAGGAAGCTCGCCCCGGCAATGATGTCACCGCAGACCTCAACTGCATTGGCTATGGCCGGATCGTCCGGGTCGATGTTGCTGTTCGCTCCGGGCTGGAACAGTTCGACCGAGCCATCTGCGTTGATGGTCGGATCTGCCAGATCGACACCTTCGTCGCGCATGCACTGAGTGAATTCGAGGGCGAGCTCTTCATTCGTTTGGTCAGTGGGTGTATCGGTGGCGTCGGGTCCGTCGACGCTCGCGTCGACATCTGCCGGTTCGGTGTCTGCGGCATCGCTGCCTTCGACGACGATGAGCGGAGCGGCCTCGACCGTAGCTTCAGCAGTAGATCCGCATGCAGTCGCCATGAGGGCCAAAGCGAGGAGGAGGATGAGTGGGTTTCGTGATTTCATACAGGCTTCCAACATGTTGGGCGGATGGGGTTTCCGCGTTGATGAAGAGCAGCGTGAAGCGTCAACCTGTCGAACCGTTGAATTCCACCTTGGGACTTCCTGTGGACACGGCAGCGCCGGTCTTCAGGAAACCCACAGGTTTCGTTCGACCAACCCACAGGAACCTGGGCCATGCTGTGTGGGTATGAGCGCA
The DNA here is from genome assembly GCA_964451305.1 of uncultured Acidimicrobiales bacterium. Taxonomy (GTDB): domain Bacteria; phylum Actinomycetota; class Acidimicrobiia; order Acidimicrobiales; family SHLQ01; genus SHLQ01. The sequence goes on from CAYVHV010000062.1 coordinate 10,001, forward strand.
GCGAAAGTTCTGGTGGTCGATGACGAGGAGAACATCTCGTTTCTTGTGGCCTCCGCTTTGCGAATGGCCGGAATGGACGTCGAGACAGCCGACAATGGCAGCTCGGCTCTGAGCCTTGCGGACAGCTTCAGGCCAGACGTTCTTGTCTTGGACATCATGTTGGGTGACGTCGATGGACTCGACGTCCTGCGCATTCTCCGCTCCCGCGGTCACACCGCCCCGGTCCTCTTCCTCACAGCCAAGACCTCAACCGAAGACCGGGTGAAGGGGCTGACCGCTGGCGGCGACGACTACATCACCAAACCGTTCGCACTGGAGGAACTGGTGGCCCGCGTCCAAGTAGCACTGCGCAGAACCGGACTTACCGACTCGTCCGCAATTCTTGCGGCGGGCGACGTCGAACTCGACGATGACGCCCATCTTGTCACCAAGGATGGCGAAGTCGTCCACCTGACTCCGACCGAGTACAAACTCTGCCGCCTCTTGCTCACCAACGCCGGTCGCGTCGTGTCGCGCGGGCAAATCCTCGACCACGTCTGGGAGTACGACTTCGACGGCGAATCGGCCATCGTAGAGACGTTCATCTCGTCGCTCCGCAAGAAGCTCGACGACTCCGAGCAACAGCTCATCGAGACCGTTCGGGGCGTCGGCTATACGATTCGTCGTCGATCGTGACGCTGCGATCTCGACTGCTGCTCGCAGCACTTGTCGTCACGATCACCGTCGTGGCTGCAATGGCATACGTGTCGGACCGACAACGAAGCGTGCTCACCGACCAGCTCGATTCTCAGCTGTTGGTCGTTTCCGACAACGTCGACCGAGCCGTCGAGCGATTTGCGGGGGAGTTCCCCGCGAACCGGCAACCAACACCCGGCGAGCTCCTGGTGACAGGAGAGCTCTATGTCGCCTTCTTCGGTGAGGCAGAACCCGAACCGCAGGTCTTGGCCCGTCCGGTCTCCCAACCCGATTTGGTACCAGACCTCGAAGATGTCGACCTCGGCCAGGCAGCCGTAACACGCGAGCCATTTTCCGCGGATGCTCTTGGCAGCGACTCTCGAGCCCGAGTCGTCGTTTCCGACGTTGGTCCCGGGCGCGTGGTCTTCGCCGTCTCGACGCAGGCGGTCGACGATGCGCAGAACCAGATGCGCATCACCGCGGCCGTCGCTCTTGGTGTTGTTCTGGCTGCGTTGGCCGCTGCCCTCTGGTCGGTCGACCGCCTCGGAATCCGGCCGATCGAGTCGGTGACAAAGGCAGCCGAGGACATCGCCGCCGGACGCAGCGATCACCGAGTCGAACACCCGTCGGTGGCAACCGAGGCCGGCCGGC
>CAYVHV010000063.1:0-11298 GCA_964451305.1 uncultured Acidimicrobiales bacterium
GTGGGGGTACACGGGGCGGCGGCGGTGAGATCGGTCGACGTGCAGCGCTCGTTGTCGGGGCTGCATTCGGAACAGGAGGAGGCGGGGAAACATGAGCTCTCGGCTCAGCAGCCGGCATTGGCTCGCCAAATAGAATTTCGTACTCTTCAGGAGTCACTGCACCCGCCGTAGCTCGATAGCTTCCCGTCACCGCCTTGGATCACGCATCGTGACCCAACTGGCGAGACGCCCGAGTGAACATTAGCCAATGTCACCAAGCGATGACCGCAAAAACGGAGGTTTGAGACCGTGCGGAGCGGGTTCGGAGTCCGGTCGATGTGGTGGCCATGTCAGACTGGATTCATGGCAGAGCTCATGAAGGACAAATTCGGGCCCGAGATGGTGCACCGCACCGCCCGAACCCTCAAGGCGGTCTACCCAAGCTTCGACTCCGACGGGTTTACGGCGACGGCCCTCGTCGGCTTTACCAACCTTGAGCTGACACCGCGATGCAGACAGATCGCCGACGCCATGGCCGCCTACCTGCCAGAGGACCGCGGCGAAGCGATCGACATCTTGATCGCATCGCTCGGTCCAGAACTTGAGAACTGTGATCCCGACGACGCCGCACCAACCGGCGACGCAGAGATCGACGGAAACGTCATGGCCGGGTTCTTCTATCTGCCGCACGGCTACTTCTTGACCGACTACGTCGAAGGACACTTCGACAAGGTCATGGACGCCAACTACGAGATCACCAAACGCTCGACCTCTGAGTTCAGCATCCGAACCCCGTTGCGAGACGACACCGAAGCCACGCTCGACTACCTAAGAAGATGGGTTGACGACGACAACGTGCACGTCCGACGGTTGGTGTCGGAAGGGACTCGACCACGTCTGCCGTGGTCGTTCCGCCTGAAGGCCTTCCAAGACGACCCGACACCGGTCCTTGAACTGCTCGAACGATTGAAGGACGACCCGGTCGAGTACGTGCGTCGATCGGTAGCGAACAACCTGAACGACATCGCGAAAGATCATCCCGACGTGGTCAATGCCGTGGCCGAACGGTGGTGGGTCGATGGCGACAAGAATCGTCGACGCCTCGTCCGTCATGGCCTGCGGACGTTGATCAAAGCAGGCGACCCGGTATCGCTCGCGGTGTTGGGCTACAGCTCGCGATCACCGGCGCGAGTCGCCGACGTGCACATCGAACCAGCCGAGGCGCCGATCGGGGGCAAGGTCAAAGTTGTCGCGACGATCGAGAACCCGAGCGATCAACCAGCGGGTGCGCTCGTCGATCTCGTGGTGCACTTCGTCAAGGCAAACGGCTCGACCAGCCCCAAGGTCTTCAAGGGCGGTGAGCTCGATCTTGAAGCGGGAGAGTCACGCCAGGTCCGCAAGACGATTTCGCTCGCACAACACACCACCCGCAAGCACTACCCAGGAGTTCACAAACTCGAGATCGCCATCAACGGAACGAACCAACCCGGAGGACAGTTCATTCTCACGGCGTAAAAGTAGGCGCGGCTCTCGGCGAGGCCATCGAAGAAGTCGGCTAAGCGACAATTGGTCTCGAAATTGGTTCGCGCTTGTTCGATGGTGGCGGTTCGTTCGGGGGTGCCGGTTAGTCTGCGGCCATGAGGAGCTTTCGACAGGTCGACGTATTCACCTCCGAGCTGTACCGAGGAAACCCGGTCGCAGTCGTGGCCGATGCCGACGGCATTTCCGATGAAGACATGGCCCGTTTCGCGAACTGGACGAACCTCAGCGAAACCACATTCATCCTCCCGCCAACAGATCCGAAGGCCGACTATCGGGTGCGCATCTTCACCCCGACTTCTGAACTCCCGTTCGCTGGCCATCCAACGATCGGTACGTGCTACGCATGGCTGGAAGCCGGCGGCACTGCGACCGACGGCAAGATCATCCAAGAGTGCGGCGTCGGTCTTGTGACGCTCCGACAGTCCGAAGGACGCTTGTCCTTCGCTGCACCCGAACTCATTCGGGGCGGCCACGTCGACGAGGCCGACATTGCCAACGTGGCGGTAGCGCTGAACATCGACCGGTCGAGCATCATTGCAGCCCAATGGGCAGACAACGGCCCGGGGTGGTTAGCCGTCATGCTGGCATCCGCCGACGAGGTACTCGCACTCACGCCCGACTTCACGAAGATCGAGCGATCTGGTCATGGCGTGGTCGGCGAGCACCCAATCGGGGTTGTCGGCCCGAACAAAGTCGGTGTTGAAGGGCCAACCAGCGGAGCCGACGGTGAACCGGCCATCGAAGTGCGCGCGTTCTTCAGCACCGGAGCGCAGGTAACCGAAGACCCGGTGACCGGTTCGTTGAACGCGTCCATCGCCCAGTGGTTGCTCGCCGAAGGCCACAGCGGATCGGCCATTGGTCTGACCGCTCCCTACGTTTCCAGCCAGGGCACCGTGCTCGGCCGCAAGGGCCGCGTCCACGTCGACGAACTCGACGGCGACATCTGGGTAGGCGGCGATGCAGTGACTGCGATCATTGGCGAAGTGCTGCTGTGAGTTTCGTAAGCCTGGTCGCCCTGATCGTCGACGACTACGACGACGCAATCGCGTTCTACACCGACGTGCTCGGATTCGAGTTAGTCGAGGACTCGCCCTCAGAAACCAACGACGGACGGCCCAAGCGCTGGGTTGTCGTACGACCCATCGGCGCTGAAACGGGCATCTTGTTAGCAAAGGCCGACGGGGCAAACCAAGAGCCGCTGGTGGGAGCTCAGCACGGCGGGCGAGTCGGCTTCTTCCTCCGCGTCGACGACTTCGCTGCGACGCTCGCGGCACTGCGCGAAGCCGGTGCGGTCATCCATGGCGAACCGCGCATCGAGCCCTACGGCACCGTCGTGGTCTTCGAAGATCTCTACGGCAACAAGTGGGACTTGTTGGGTTAACCCAACCGGGCCGCGAGGAGTAGGCCGGTGCGGCCAACGGGTCGACCGGTAACCGAAGGTTCGAACCGTTACTGTGAGGGTGTGAACCTCGTGACCTCAGGAAACGCAGTCATCACCGTGTCGACGTGCATCGTCGGACTGTTGTTGGTCCTGCCGAAAGGGAACCTTCGAGAGGCCGCGCGCTTCGCAATGCTGGTCGCCCGGAGCAAAGGCGAGGCACAAAGCACGCGGGTCACCAATAGTCCCGACGAAGGCCCCGCAATGACTGCGGAAGACCACGAGCCAGTGCTCGTTAACTCGTGTGGGCATGTGCAGTCTCGACGAACCAGTAGTTGCTCGGTTCACGCCGTCTGATTCTTTCCCCAGACGAGCGCCATCGGGCGCTTCGAGGGGTGATGCTGGCGCGTGGTTCTAGGCGGCCATCGAGCGAGTAGCGATTGCGGTGATGTCTGCGACCGACATCGAGGCAGCCTCGGCAACGGTCTCGACCGGATAGCCATAGGCGATTGCCGAACGGACGCTCGCTTCAAGAAACTGCCGGCTCTGCTCGTCGTCTTGGAGCTCGTGGAGCGAGTCCTGCGCCTTGCTTGCCGCAGCGACACTATCGAGGGCCTTGTTGATCAATCGTTCCCGCATTTGACGATCTGTTGGTCTAGTCATTTCGTGCCGCCTTTCATTTGTGATGGATGGCTTCCTACTCGTGTTTCAACATAGTGAGGTGATGTGATCCTTGAGCTGGGATCGTGGATTTGTTTCTCGATCGTTTGCCTTTGGTTTGGCCGGCGTTTTCGATCGCGGAGCTGAGGGTGTGCTGAGGTGGTCATCAAATGTCCTTCGTTAGGTGAGTTCTCCGCTGGAACAAGACAATACGAAGGCACTGTGACAGTGGGTCTGGGCAGAGCTGTGTTGGCGACATGGTCTACAACATCCACTTGCGCATGGCGGTGTCGCAGATGACATACCCAAAGGAGATGATGTCGGCAATGACGTCATCATCGAGGGTCTTGAGCCGGGTCGGCACGTCCATCGGCCAGATGCCCGATGTCTTGGTGAACGTCAGCGCATCGTCGAGTTCGTAGTTGTCGATCTTCGAACGGATCGACCAGTACGTTCCGTCTCGCCCGGCATCGGGGTCGGTGGTTTTGTAGGCGCCGATGAGTTGACGTTTACGCAGGTCACGGACTTGATGATCGAGCACACTGACCACTCGCAGCGAATGGCGGAGAGCGTCGTTGTCCGGGTTTGGTTCGGTTGCGAGCTGGCCGCCTCCATCGGAGACGAGGATGGTTTGGTGAGAGTCCCAGATCGGTTCGAGGCCGAGGTTGTCGTAGATGCCTCCGTCGGCCAGTTCGTGGCGAGCGACGTAGTCGCCGTACGCGAGCTCCCCTTGTTCGTCCTCGTCGAATGTCCCGCTCGCATTGAGCAGTGATGGTGAGAGCACCGGAGGGTAGCCCGCCGATGCTGCGACCGCTTCTGAAATCGGCGTGTTCGGATTTCGCCACAGGCCGACGGTTCCATCGCCCTGGTAGGGCTTCGAGAACCAGAAGATGTTTCCGGTCTGCATGCTCGTGGCGTTGATGATGAAGTGTGGGCCCTCGTCAAGGCTCGGGAAGTCTTGGAGGGTGCCATGCCCGAGAAGATCCTCGGCCAGGTTTTCGGCAAGTTCGTCACCGGCGTTGCGGCCGAACGTGACGACCGCATCGATGAAGGTCGCAGCGTCGAGACCGATGAGATCCTCGATACCGGAACGCTTCGACGCGAACTCGACAATCGGATCTTCGAGCAACTCGGTCAGGTTTATCGCAACACCGGCGTCATCGAAGGTGAGTTCGTTCCAGACGATGGCGAGCTTTGCGGCGGTGATCGAACCACCAGAGACCGACGAGATCTTGCCGCCATCGCCAAGCCTTCGAAGATAGCCAGCTTCGTTCAGCCGCCGCAGCGAGCCGAGGTGAAACAGCATGGCCCGGTACCCGCCGCCCGACAGCGCGAGCGCAACGCCCGATCGTTCCTCGCCTCGACCTGTGGCCGACTCATGCCCAAGGTACGTCTCTGCTTCCGCCATACCGCTCCGTCCCACGCCCGCCCGGACGAATTGAGGTGTTCTCATTTTCTACTACACAGCAGGGTCGACGGCTTCCGATAACACCCAAATATGCGAAGGGTTGATAGTCGCAAATGTGGCTTAAGTGCGCGCATTAGAACACCGACATCTCTGTGAAGCGCCGGGAACGCCTGGGATGAATTGAACGGAGGGACGAAAAGGCCATGGCACGCAACCAGCGAGACGCAACGCCAACCAAACCAACGACTTCGATCATTCGTCGCGCCCCTCTGCTGCTCGGCCCACTCATGTTCCTCGCTGCGTGCGGGAGCAGCCCGGAAGCCATTGCCTTTGCCGATAACGGGGGAGAGGAAAACGTTGTCGCCACGGTCGCCGCCCCAGAAACAACGACGCAGGCTCCGGTTTCTTCAACGACCACCGCGCCGCAAACAACGACGACCATCGCACCAGAAACAACGGTCGCGCCAACCACAACAACGGCTGCACCAACGACAACGGTTACGTCCACAACCGTTGCTCCAACCACCGCAGCGCCTACCACGACCGCGGCGCCGACAACGTCCACGAGCACGACATCGACCAGTACCACCACCACCACGACGGCCGCGCCAACCACGACCGAAGTCCCGGTCACGACGCTCGAGGCCAACAACATCGTCGACGTCGTCCAGGCATCCAGCGGCGATGCGCACTCCATCTACGTGGAGACCCAAGCGCTCTACCCCGAAGGTGAAGACACCTATTGGGCGGTTGGCATGGTCGACTTCTCGGTCGGCATCCTGCTGCCAGCGATAGACCCTGACCAACACCGCTGCGTGGTCCGCGAGTTCCTCATCAGCCCGAGCGGAGAACAACTCGTGCGCGACGATGTTGGTGACAATCGTGAAGCCTGGGTCGACTTCGAGGGCTGGCCGATCTTTATCGACTCGGCCGTGATCGAGTGGGCGCAAACCCAAACCGTCTGCCCGTTGTAGCCAGTACCTTTCGCGGTTTCGAATTCACGAGAGTGAGCGATTTCGGAAACCCGCCCGCACCGCCTAAAACAGAGTGGTGGTTGGGGAAATCCGGAAGCTGAACTCGTTGCGGGGACTCGCAGCGCTCGCGGTCGTGGTCGCGCACTTCTCCGGAGAGACCGGATGGCTCGGCGGCTATCCGGGAACCGGCGCAGGCCAACTGGGAGTGATGCTCTTCTTCATTCTCAGCGGGTTCCTGATGGCGTTTCTCTACGTCGATCAACCCGTCGATCGGCGACGATACTGGCGATACGCCGTCGCCCGCTTTGCCCGAGTCGTACCGCTCTTTGCTGCGGTCATCATCGCGTCGGCGGTACTGCCACGGCTCGGCGTGACCGGTCTCCTCTACGACCTCCCGACCCGACCCGAAGTCCTTTCACATGTCCTGTTGCTGTCGGGCAAGAACATCCTCTGGACCATCCCGACCGAGCTCCACTTCTACGTGGCCTTCCTCGCCATCTGGTGGATCGCCGGACGCTCACCCGGTGCAGCCGCGCTCACATCCGCCGGCGTCATCGCGCTGTCGATCGGCTTCGGAACCCCACGCTTTACCGGCGAAGTCCTATCGATCCCCTACGACCTGCGATTGGCCCAGGTCATCCCGTTCTTCCTCGCCGGCGTTCTCTTCGGATTTATCTACCGACGATGGACGTTCCCCGGCCGCCAGCAACGATCGGTGTTCGCCGTCGCGTTGCTGGCCATCCCGCTCATGTACCCTCTCATCTTCGAAGCCGTCTTCGGGTTCCGTCACGGCCTCTGGAACGATCCGCTCGTGCTCGCCGTCGTCACCGCAGTCTTCGGCGTCGTGCTATTCACCGTTCCCGATACCTCGGTGGTGCTCTCGAATCGGGTCGGCGACTTCTTCGGACGAATCTCCTACTCGCTCTACCTTCTCCACGTCCCCGTCATGCGATTCATCATCGACCTCGAACTCCCGAACACGGCTCGCTTCGTGATCTTCCTCGCAATCTCGGTCGCACTGTCGACTGCGGTGTTCTACGCGTTTGAACGTCCAGCGCAACGCATCCTTCGCCGACGCTTACTGGGAGAGGCCCGGCAACGTCGGCCCTACGCAATGCCCGCGCACCGCGTCCCCGACATCGACCTCACCACCGTCGAAAAATCCCACACTCGGCGCCGCTGAGCGCGCCGTCAGTTTCCGCTGAGATTCGTGATAGGCAGAGTGTCATGTTGAACGTGAACGAATACTTCGAAGGCAACGTCAAGTCGATCGGTTTCCAAGGAGACCCACTCGCATCGTCGGTCGGGGTCATGGCCCCTGGCGAATACGAGTTCGGAACATCACAACACGAAGTCATGACCGTCATCGCAGGCGAGCTCGTCGTGTCACTACCCGGCAGCGACGAGTTCAACGCCTACCCCGCAGGCACATCGTTCTCGGTAGCGGCCAACGAGAAGTTCCAGCTCAAGGTGGCAACCGAGACCGCATACCTCTGCACCTACGAGTAGGGAGAACCCATGTCCAGTTCTGCCGATCTGCCAACAGCGCTTCGCGACCCTCAGCCGCGCAATGTCCAGCTGCTGCTCGACTCTCGGCTACCCGCACGAATGGCGTGGGTCGGCGGCGACGGTCAGCCGTACGTTGCGGCCATGTGGTTCCGTTGGACAGGCACCGAGCTCGAAATGTCGACCTTCCAAGGCGCAAAGAAGCTCGAAGACCTTCGTGATGGTGTCTCGGTCGAGGTCCTGATCGACACCGATGTCTTCCCCTACCGGAGCGTCAAAATGGCCGGGCCGATCACCCTCGAAGAACACGACGGCATCACGCAGTCCTACCAGCAGTCGGCAACGCGGTACCTCGGCGAAGAGGCCGGACGTGAATGGTGCACATCTCTAGAAGGCGCGACCCAAGTGCTCATCCGGCTCACGCCGACGACGGCAAGTTCATCGGATATGTCCTCGGCGCCGTTCCTCTCCGAGAGCGCAGGCACGCACTAGTTAAAGTTGAGGAGGTTCACCTCGACCTCGACCTCTTCGCCACCTCGAACGACGGTCAGGGTCACGGAGTCACCAAAGTCCGCGTCGTAGGTGACGGTCTCGGTCAGCTGATCTGCCGACTCGAGCGGCATGCCATCGAGCGCAATGATGATGTCGGGATCGATCGGAACAGTGAGCCCCTGAATCTGCGTGAACTCGGGAGCTTCGAAACCAGCAGCGGCAGCAGCACCATTCGGATCGACCGCGAGAACGGCGAGGCCCGTGTCGGGAAGGCCAGCCTCCTCACGAATCTCCGGAGGCAAGCCAGCGATGTTGCCCAGCTGGGCGCCAAAGGCAGGGCGCGTATCGCTCAACATCGTGATGCCACCCGCCTCGAGGTTCACGAGCGACTCGACCAACAGGTTCGACGGCACCGCGAAACCAACACCCGCCGAGGCCGCAGCCTGACCCGGCGCAAAGATCGACGTGTTGATGCCAATGAGCTCACCCGACGAATTCAACAACGCACCGCCGGAGTTTCCGGGGTTGATCGCCGCGTCGGTTTGGATCATCGGAATGTCGACGCCGCCCACCGACTGAATGAAGCGCTCGGTCGACGACACGATGCCGGTCGTCACCGTGGCACCAAGCCCGAACGGGTTACCAATAGCGATCGTCTTCTGGCCGATCTGCACATCGTTCGAGTCGCTGATCGGAATTGGATCGACCAACGGAAGGATCGTGTCGTCGGTGGCGTCGAGTAGCGCCAGGTCGAACGACGGGTTCACACCCACAACATCGAGCGCGGCTTCGATCTCGCCCTCGGCCCCGAAGAACGCCGTGATCGACGCGTTGTCGAGGAGGTCGCTGGTGCCCGGCACTAACGTGTCCTGGACGACGTGAAAGTTCGTCACGATGAACCAGTCATCTTCGATCTGGACAATGAACGCACTTCCCGAACTCTGCTGGGCCGGACCGGTTTGCACAACGGTGTCATCGACCAACCGTTCGCCGGCGAGCACCACTGACAAGGCTGCAGTGCTTGGGCCATAACGTTCGGCGATGGCGACCGTATTCAGTTCGTCGGAAGTCGGGCCAATGTTGTCAGAAGACTCGACCTGCTCGGCCGTCTCGCTAACAGCAGCTTCGCCCTCGTCGGCCGGCGCCGCAGTGCTCGCAGCGTCGGTTGAGGAACACGCGGCAGCGACGAGTGCACCCGCAGCGAACAACGCCAAGGACAGGCGTCGCTTCCTACTCATGATTGTCGAGTTCTCCATATGAAGAAGCTACGGCAAAACGCGAGAGCACCGCCCAGACGAACGCAAACGTTCAGAACTAGAGCGCAGCGGCTAACGCGTCGATCAGGCGGGAGACTTCGTCGGGTGAGGTGTAGTGCACGAAGCTGAGGCGCAGGACGCCCGGATCGAGCGGAACGCCCATGGCATCGAGTACGCGCACCGCATAGAAGTTGCCCGAATCCGAAGCGATCTTGCTCTCGAGCAACTCGTTCGCGATGTCGGCCGGGTTGCGCTCGGTCGTGAGCGCAACGGTCGGCACGCGGGTGATTGGATCATCGGGGCCGAGCAGACGAGCCTTCGGGTTGTCGCGTAGCGAATCGAGCAGGGGAGTGAGCAGATCGATTTCGGTCTGGCGAAACAGATCGTGCACCCGCTGCGCTCGGTCGCTCGGCATCGCCCCGTCCTCGAAATGTGCTTCGTGCGCGGCATCGATGTAGTCGACCACGCCGTTCATCGCCGCGATCTGTGCGTGATCTGGCCCGGCCGGGAGCAGCTTCTTGCGAAGGTACGACTCGTTGAAGAAGTGGCTCTGGTTCGGAAGGGAGTGAGCGACCTGGCGCTTCACGGTCATGACACCCTGATGTGGGCCCCACGTCTTGTACGCCGAGAACAGGTAGATATCTGCGCCGAGCGCCGATACGTCGGGCAGCCCGTGCGGAGCAGAAGACACGCCGTCGACGACGCTCACCGCGCCAGCGGCTGCGATCAGCTCGCAGATCTCCGGGACCGGGTTGATGTGCCCGACGATGTTCGACACGTGCGGGAACGCGACGAGACGAGTCTTGTCGGTAAACAGCGCCGACAGGTCGGCGGGGTCGAGCGTTCCGGTCTCGGGGTCGACCTGCCACTCGCGAACCGTGATGCCGGTATCGGCAAGGCGACGCCACACGCCCGAGTTCGCCTCGTGATCTTGGTTCGTCACGATGATCTCGTCACCGTCGTCCCAAATCTGACGGAAGGCATGGGCCAACACGTAGGTGTTCTGCGAGGTCGACGGGCCGATGTGGACCTCGTCCTGACCGACGTTCATCGCCCCGGCCAAACGCACATAGGCATCGTCCATCAGCTGGCCACCGGTCGCCGACGCAGGGGATGGACCGTACGGCTGAACCTTGGTCAACGTGTAGAAATCGTTCAACCGGGCGATCGTCTGCTTGCACGCATAGGAACCGCCGGCGTTCTCGAAGAACGCCCACCCGTCGAGCGACGGCTCGCTAAAGGCTGGAAACTGGCCGCGGATGAAGTCGAGATCCAGTGGAGGAAGGCTCACGGTGCGAGTTCTCGCCACGTGGTCGCGACCGACTCATCGCCGAAGATTTCGACGGTGCCACCATCGCGACCCCACAGCCAGAGCAACAGCGCAGAAGCGGTTCCCTTCACCGCAGCATCGCCCTTCGCATGTTCGCGAGTCACGGTGAAGTCGTGCTCGCCGTCGCCGACGATCATCCACTCGCCTTCGGTGTCGGTGCAGTGCAGGTGGATCGAGTTGGCGGGGTACACCCGGTTCGGGCGGCCACTCGAAAAGCGAAGACCGACCTCGGTGTACTCGTCGATTCCCTCGGCAGCGAGCTCCCGATCGATCGGCTGAGCACCGCCACCATAGGTGCAGTGCTCGGCATCCCATCGATGCACCACGGTCTCGCACAACATGCGTCGCTGCCAGAACCCGGCGGTCTGGTTGTTCGCGGCAAACGTCCACGCTGGCGCTTCCGGATCAGCAGCAGAGAGTGCTTCGATCATGCGATCCTTCGACCCGGTCAGCCATGTCGTGAGGGTCTCATCAGATGCGGAGTCATCTCCTGCCCATGGCTCCGCTGGCGCAGCCTTTTCGCCGCCAGCGAGCACGTTCGCTGTGGCGAACTGCCACACCGTGCCCAAGTGGATCGCAAGGTCACGAACCGCCCACTCACCACAGTGCTTGACCTGCAGTTCCATATCTCGACCGACAGCTGCGATGAATGCGTCGGCCTCGTACTCCAAAGCCCCTAAATACTGCGTCTTTTCCATGCCCAGAACCTAGCCGTAGTCATGCGGCACTGATGAAGCGAGCAGCGCGCATGCAACCGGTCGCCCATGGGGACA
>CAYVHV010000064.1:0-11128 GCA_964451305.1 uncultured Acidimicrobiales bacterium
GGCTTCGATGACGACTCACAGGCCGTCGACCGGTCGTCGGAGGTGTCAAACGGCGTGGATTCTGGGATGTTTGGGATTAAAGCGTGCCGGGTGATCGACCGATAGTTCACGTATCTGCGCTGGATCGTCGCCAGCGCGGTGATGCGAGGACCATGACCGCCCAAAACTCACGCCAAAACATCTTCTGGGTACTCGCTGCCGGAATGGTCGTTCTCGGGTTCTTCCTCGTCTCCGTGGGGTCAGCATCCGCGGCTGAAACCCGTGACTGGGTCGTCATGCGCAACGCCGCGTTCGACGACGGCGGGACGGACGTCGTTATCGAGACGCGAACCCTGAGTACCGAAGATGCGCTGGCCCTCTGGACGGATCCGTCGGTGATGATCGTCGAGCCGGATCAAGAACTCGATCTCGCGAGCATACGAATCGATCAGGAACGAATCGGGCTCGATGATGTTGCCGGACTAGAGATCAACGGCGTCGATGACTACGCGGTCGATGCAACGATCGCCATCATCGATGGCGGCGTCTTGGAAACTCACCCCGATCTCAATGTCACCCGTGTCGTTGACTGCGCATCGGGCACCTGCATCGAAGGCCAGGTGACGCCGACGGACCACGGCACGCACGTGGCCTCGATCGCTGCTGCGAGAGATAACGGGTTCGGAACGGTCGGAACGGCTCCTGGAGCACGTGTCTGGTCCATTCAGGTCATCGACGCAGCCGGCAACGGCTCGACCAGGGGCCTGGCGGCGGCAATGCAGTACCTCATCGATCATCCCGGAGAGGTCGACGTCGCAAACATGTCTCTCGGGTGTGCTTGCCAGTCGTTCATCGTGGAGCAACTTTCCCAAAATCTCGTCGGCATCGGCGTCCCGTTGGTCGCTGCTGGTGGCAACGAATCGCTCAACGTCAATACGCAAACCCCCGCCAGTTACGAGCATGTCATCTCCGTCTCCGCGATCACCGATACCGACGGTCAGGGAGGTGGCGGCGGGCCGCAGACGTGTGAGAACGCCGTCGATGACGTACTGGCACCGTTCTCGAATTTCGGCGCTGACATTACCGCTCCCGGTGTGTGCGTCCTCGGGGCAGCCGCTAACGGCGGGTACGTCGTTCTCAGCGGCACATCGATGGCAGCTCCACATGTCGCAGGAGCCGTTGCGCTGCTCCAGTCCAATGGACAGGCGACCTCGGCGGCCGAGGTTCAAGCACTCACCGATCAAATTCTCGCTGCAGGGACCTTCGATTGGTTCGATCCGGTCGACGGGGTCGAAGAACCTGCGCTCAACGTATCGACCTTCCCCGTAACCGTCGTCTCCACCGTTACGGGCTCGACTGCACCAACAACCACACCCACGACCCAGCCGGGCTCGGGCACCGTCCCAGACAGCCCGACAAGCCCGGAGGTCTCAGCGACCTGCAACGGCCTGGCAGTAACGGTCAATATCGCCCTCGGAGAGACGCCGACCCAAGGCGACGATGTCATCCTCGGCACCGACCTCGACGACATCATCCTCGCACTCGACGGAGACGACACCGTCTGCGCTGGTGATGGAGACGACACCGTGCTCGGCGGCCCAGGAAACGACACGATCTTTGGCAACCTCGGTGCCGACGCACTCGCCGGTGAGGCCGGTGACGACTATCTCAACGGTGGCTTCGGGAACGACTTTATTGATGGCAACGACGGGAACGACATGTTGTTGGGTGGCCTCGGCAACGATGGACTGTTCGGCGATGTCGGGAACGATACGATTCTGGCCGGAGCCGGCGCTGATACGATTCTGGCCGGAGCCGGCGATGACACGGTGCGGGGAGGCTCTGGCGCCGACACCGTCGAAGGCGACCAAGGTGATGACTTCCTGCTCGGCAGCGCTGGCCCCGACATCGTGCTAGGCGGGCCGGGCAATGACGAAGTGAACGGCCAGACCGGCAACGACATCGTCGACGGCGGATTCGGCAATGACGTCGTGCGCGGGGGTAACGGGGCGGACAGTCTCACTGACCCTCGAGGCGCGAATCAGATGTTCGGTGGCGCACAAGGTGATGTGATCGAAGCGGGGATCGGGGACGACACCATCTTCGGGGGCTTGGGCAACGATCGAATTTTCGCAGCCGAAGGCAACGACTCGACGAACGGTGGACCGGGCGCTGACACCATCCGTGGTGGCCCCGGCGCCGATGTGTTGCGAGGCAACACCGGAAACGACACGTTGTTCGGCGATAACGGTAACGATTTCCTCGACGGTGGTTTCGGCCGTGATCGGATCAACGGAAACACCGGTGTCGACACCTGCGCTGCACCCACCGTCGCCACCGACAGCACCACTGCCTGTACCGTGCGCAGCTAGGCGAACTATCGGAATTCACCTGCGTTTCTCGGCCCCGCGATCTGCTAGTACGATCCGGTTATGACACAACTGCTTGCTGCCCTCGAGGCTGGAGGGACCAAGTTCCGCCCGGCTGTACTCAATGCGGAAACGCTCGACATCGTCGATCAAGAGTGGGTTCCAACGACGACTCCCGACGAGACTTTGGGAGCATGCGAAACGTTCTTTCTCAAGCATGACGTTTCGGCGCTTGGTATTGCCTCGTTCGGACCGATCGTCGTCAACCGTTCTGCTGACAACTACGGAAGCATCGCATCGACTCCGAAGCCTGGCTGGACCGACGCACCCATACTCAGCCGCCTCGCCACCACGTTGGGCGTCCCAGCCGATATTCAAACCGACGTTGAGGCTGCAGCGATCGCCGAGTGGAAGCATGGTGCTGGCCAAGGACATTCACTCGTTGGTTACGTAACGGTCGGGACCGGTATCGGTGCAGCCTACGCGGTGGACGGCGTCCCATTTCGCGGCCGTAACCACACCGAACTCGGACATATCCCGGTCAAGCGGGTCGAGGGCGACACATTCCGCGGAATCTGCCCATTTCACGTCGACTGTCTCGAAGGCATGGCTGCCGGCCCTGCAATTGCTCAACGCTGGGAAGCCGACCCTGCCACGCTCGACGACCGCGACGACGTCTGGGACATGGAAGCGTTCTACCTCGCACAACTCATTCGCGTGTACACGCTCGGTTTCGCCCCGGAGATCGTGCTCTTCGGAGGGGGAGTAGGAACCCGCCCAGACATGGCTGACAGGATCGCTAAGGCCTCCGTGCTCGATCTGGCCGACTATGCCGTAGACGGTCCACCGATCATCGCTACCGCCGGCCTCGGAGCCGATGCGGGGCTGATCGGTGCCGCCATGATCGCACAAGGACTGGCCTAGATCCGGCCGATCGGCCACCACCGCACGTATAACGCAAAAGCGAAACGGCCGGCTCGCATGTGCGAGCCGGCCGTTCCAGTAGAAGTTGTGGAGGGCGGCTGCGAGAGCCACGCCCACCGTTGCGGATGTTTAGCCTTCGCCGAGGCGAACACCCGATGACTTGACGAACACGTGAATCGGGCCGTTGATGCCGACCTGAACATTGTCTCCACGAGTAATTGCCGTCTCGCCTTCGACACGAACAACGATTGTCTTCTCGGTGCCTTCGTGCATCAGCTGGCAGTGCAGGAACGCTTCAGAACCGAGTTCTTCGACGACGGTCACCGACGCTGGAGCGCCGCCTTCGACCAAGTGCAGGTGCTCAGGGCGAGCGCCGAGAACAAAGTTCTGCTCGCTCGAGCCACGAACATCTGCCGCAACGGCCTCAGGGAGTGCAACGTTGACGCCACCCATTGCAAGGGTGTCGCCATCTCGTGTGATGTCGATGAGGTTCATGGCAGGGGAGCCAATGAAGCCAGCAACGAAAAGGTTGTCCGGGTGACTGTAGAGGCGACGAGGGGTGTCGACCTGCTGGAGGACACCGTGGTCGAGGACCGCAACCCGGTGGCCCATGGTCATAGCCTCGACCTGATCGTGGGTCACGTATACGGTCGTGACACCCAAGCGAGCTTGGAGGTCGACGAGTTCGGTACGGGTCTGGACACGAAGCTTCGCGTCGAGGTTCGACAGGGGCTCATCCATGAGGAACACCTTCGGCTCACGCACGATGGCTCGTCCCATAGCAACACGCTGACGCTGACCGCCAGAGAGTGCCTTTGGCTTACGGTCGAGGTACGGCGTCAAGTCGAGGATCGCTGCTGCTTCCTCGACACGCTTGCGACGCTCTTCCTTGGGAACCTTCTGCTGCTTGAGCGCAAAGCCCATGTTCTCGCCCACGGTCATCTGTGGGTAGAGCGCGTAGTTCTGGAACACCATCGCAATGTCGCGATCCTGGGGACGCACGAGTGAAACGTCGCGGCCATCGATAAGGATGCGACCTTCGTTTACCGACTCGAGGCCAGCGAGCATTCGCAACGCTGTCGACTTGCCAGAACCCGACGGGCCGACGAGCACCAGAAGCTCGCCGTTGTTGATGTCGAGATTTACTTTGTCGACGGCACGAACTTCTTGCTTGCCTCCGAATCCGTAGATACGACTTGCACTTTCATAGGTGACCTCAGCCACGACTTCCTCCGTCCACTCCAGGTGGCAAATATAGATTGAGACTTACTTGATAGCGCCGAGTGCGAGACCGCGAACGAGTCGCTTCTGCGCTATCCATCCAGCAGCGATAACAGGGATCGACGCCAACGTAGCAGCGGCCGACAACTTTGCGAAGAACTGACCACGGCCATCGACCTGACTGGTGACCCAGATGGGGACCGTCGTCGTGTCCTGAGCCGTGAGGTTCAGTCCGAGGAAGAACTCGTTCCACGCAAAGATGAAGCTGAGCAGTGCAGTTGCGGCAATGCCGGGAGACACGATCGGCAAGATGACCTCACGAAGCTGACTGACGATGGACGCACCATCGATCTGGGCCGCTTCGATGAGCTCTTTTGGAACTTCGTCGAAGAACGAACGCATCATCCATACGCCGAGCGGCAGGTTGAATGCGGTGTAGATGATCGTCAATCCGGTCTTTGAACCGAGGAGCTGATCGCCACCGAGTGGGTTCGGGATCTCTCGGAGGAAGAAGAAGATCGGCACGATGGCAGCAGCGACGGGAAGGAACTTCGTCGAGATGAAGAAGAAGAGCACATCACGCCACTTCTCGACCGGGCGCACCGCCAAGGCGTATGCGGCCGGGATACCCATCAACAACACGAGGATCGTCGAGATGATCACCACGATAAACGAGTTACCGAATACATCAGCGATACTCAGCGAACCCTCGTTGATCTCGCGATAGCGGTCGAGCGAAGGTGTAAAGAAGAACACCGGGTCGAGGCTCTGCGCGTCTTCCTCGGTCTTGAACGACGTGTGGATCATCCAAAAGATGGGGAAGAAGAACACGACGGCTGCAGACCAGCCAACAACGGCAGCACCGATGGAACTCCAGCGGCTGTTAAAGCCGACGATGTCTTGATTCTGACCACTCATAGCGTGTCCTCCCCGTCGAGCAGGCCGGATAGTGTTCGCAGCGAGAACGTCGCGAGGATGATCGAGAAGATCACGACGACCACGCCAAACGCAGATGCTTCACCGAATTGGAATGCACCGCCAATCGCTCGCTGATGCACGAAGAACGGCACGTTCTGCGCACCGATTGCGCCGCCGACGAGCTGATCGACCGCATCGAAGGTCTGGATCAGGAAGATCGAACTGAGCAAGGCACCAAGTTCGATGTATGGGCGGAGATGAGGGATGGTGATCTGAAAGAAGATCGCGCTGTTGCTCGCCCCATCGACTCGGGCGGCCTCAAGCACCGACGGAGACTGGCTCTGGAGGCCAGCGATCAGGATCAACATGAGGAACGGTGTCCACTGCCAGATCGAGAACGCAATCACGGTGAGCAGCGGCTGGGAACCGGTTTCGAATGGTTCGAGGCCGACGCTGGTGAGAAGGAAGTTCACGAAGCCGAAACGGACGTCGAGAATACTGTTACGCCAGATGAGCGATGCCGCCACTGGCATTGTCAGGAACGGCGTGATCAGAAGTGTTCGCACCAGCGAGCGCCCGAGGAACTTCTTATCGAGGGCAATGGCGAGGCCAATGCCAAGAATGGTGGAGATAAACACCGTTCCAAACGTGATGTAGAAGGTGTTGAGCACCGCACCACGAAAGCGAGGGTTGGTGAAGACCGGACCGAAGTTATCGAGACCGATAAACGCAATCGAATCCGGGGTCAGGAACGCCCAATCGTTGAGCGAGATCCACAGGGCGATGAGGAACGGAACCTGTGTGACGACGACCGTGAAGACCAGCGCCGGTAAAAGCGGCAAGCGCCGTAGCCAACGCTCCTTGCGTTCTGCACGTTTGACTTCCGTTGCATGCATTTTTGCAACGTCAACTTCGGTGGCTATTTCGGTTGTCACAGCGCCCTTTTGTCTCCTCTAGCTCAGCACTCGACTGAGCGAACTTTGAATGACAGTACTAGGGGGGTGGTTGCCCGCACCAATGGTGCGAACAGCCACCCCCCGGATAGTACTTATTTCTTAGCTAGCAAGCGTGATGCTTACTGGCTTACCTCTGAGGCAATTGCCTGGCAGTTATCAAGTGCTGCGTCCACGGACTGTGAACCAGCGATAGCTGCTGAGATTTCCTGGGTGCATCGGGTGCCGATGTCCTGGAACTCTGGGATACCAACGTACTGAACGCCTGGGAGACCAGGACGAGGAGTCGAGCCTGGGTTCTCTGGGTTAGCAACGTTGATCTGGTTGAGGACAACGTCAGCGAATGCTTCGGTTGCTGCAAGGTACTCAGGGTTCTCGTAGGTTGAGGTACGGGATCCCGGAGGAGCACCGGCCCAACCGTTGTTCTCACCGGAGATACCAATGAACTCCTCTGAGGTTGCCCAGGAGATGAACTCCCATGCAGCAGCAGTGTTCTCGGTGCCTTCTGGGATGGCGAAGGACCAGGTCCAGAGCCAGCCAGCAGCGAGATCAGCTGGACCCGTAGGAGCGAGAGCTACACCGAGGTTGCCAGTGAGGCCGTCGTTCTCAAGGATGCCAGCAGCAACGGTAGCGTCGTACCACATGGCGGCGCTGCCTTCCTGCATGAGCTCAAGGCACTGTGGGAAGCTCGAGTTAGCGGCGTCGTCCTCACCGAAGTTCTGGACGAGGTCGACGTAGAACTCGGTAGCTGCACGGAAGCCGGAGTCTGCCTGGTTGATCTGTGCTTCACCAGGAGTGCCATCGTCGTTTGCTTCCCACCAGGTGCCACCGAAGGTGTTCACAACTGTGGTGAGAGAAGCGCCGAGGTCGCCCCAGCCAGCAAGGCCACGGAGGCAGATGCCAGCGACATCGTCGCTGTCAACCTGAGCTGCAATGTCTGCAATCTCTTCCCATGTTGGCTCGTCAGGAACGGTAATTCCAGCTGCGTCCATGATCTCTTGGTTGTACATGAGGAACGAGGACTCGCCGTAGAACGGAACGCCGTAGAGAGCGCCGTCGAGGCTCAGTGCGCCACGAATTGGATCGAGGATGTCGTCGAGGTTGTACTCAGCGTCTGCCTCTGCCAATGGGGTGAGGTCCTGGATCCATCCGTTGACTCCACCGAACTGTGGTGCCTCGAATGGGCCAATCATGAATGCGTCGAACTCGGCGGAGCCGGTGCCGGCTGCGAGAGTTACACGCTCACGAAGTTCCTGCTCTGGAAGCTCGAGGAAGTTCACGGTCATGCCGGAAGGACCCTCGAAGTACTCAGGCGTGAACTGCTGGATTTCTCCAGTTGCACCGTTGTTTACAACAGCAACAGTGATCTCAGTGCCTGCGAACTCGTCAGAAACGATGGAACCGGAAGATTCTTCTTCTTCCTCATCTTCCATGGCTTCTTCTTCTTCGTCCTCCATGGCTTCTTCTTCTTCATCTTCCATGGCTTCTTCTTCTTCATCTTCCATGGCTTCTTCTTCTTCGTCGTCGCCTGTTACAGCTTCTTCGACGTCGTCCACGGCGCCTTCAGCGGCGTCAGTGACCGAATCAGCGGTGCTACCACAGGCAGCAGCCACCAATGCTAGAGCTGCAAGCAGCCCCATCATCTTTACGAGCGCAGGTTTGCGCGTCTCTTCATTCCTCACGAGAAAATTCCCCTTCCATTGTGAGAACGGCGAGAGGAAGGCCCCCTTCGCCACCGGTAATTGATAACGCGTCTTGGCGCGCTTTTGACGTCGGGCACACGTGCAAAACGTCACAAGTGGGAATCCCCAATTTGTCACTTCAGTCAATGTCGCCCTACGCGTTCGAGGCGAACTACCCTGCCCCCATGGAACGTACTGAGCTAAATAACGCAAACCTTGGCCAAATTACTGACGAAATAGCGGTTCCGGACTACGACCGCAGCGCGTTGGCGAGATCGATCGTCCATATCGGCGTTGGTGGATTTCACCGTGCGCACTTGGCGGTCTATGTCGACGAGCTCGCGAAATTAGGCCATACGGACTGGGGCATTGTTGGCTCCGGAGTCATGGCGGGCGACGTTCGCATGCGCGACGCCCTCAACGCGCAAGACACACTCTTCACCGTCATTGCCCGCGGAGCGGACGAACTCGACATGAGAGTCGTCGGTTCTCATCTCGATTACATCCTTGCCGCCGACGACCAAGCGCCGCTGGTCGAAGCGATTGCGGCGGACGCCACCGAGATTGTTTCGCTGACCGTCACCGAAGGCGGGTATCCCGTCGACGATGCCACCGGTGAATTCGATGCTGGCTCTCCTAATGCAGCAGACGGCTCCGGGTTCGCAGCGATCATCGCCGGCCTCAAGGCCCGCATGGACGCTGGTGGCAAGCCAATCACGATCATGAGCTGTGACAACGTCATGGGCAACGGCGACGTGACCAAGCTGTCGACCATGTCGATGGCCGCCGCTCACGGCGACGACTTCGTTGCGTGGATCGAACAGAACGTTGCGTTCCCAAACAGCATGGTCGACCGCATTACGCCAGCGACGACCCAAGACGACATGGACTGGCTGACAAACACCCACGGACTTGCCGATCACTGGCCGGTCGTGTGCGAACCGTTCATTCAGTGGGTCATTGAAGATAACTACGCCGGAGCACGCCCACCATGGGAGGAGCTCGACATCATCATCACCGACGATGTCCGCCCGTTCGAACACATGAAGTTGCAGCTGCTCAACGCTGGCCACGCCGTCCTTGGATTTGCAGGTCACCTGTTCGAGATCGAACTCGCCCATGACGGTATGGCCGATCCCGACGTTCTCGCATTCGTCGAGGCCTTCCTTCATCGTGAAGCCAAGACGTCGTTGCATCCGGTCGAAGGCATGGACTTCGATCAGTACATCGAGAGCCTGCTGAAGCGATTCGCGAACCCAGAGGTCAAGGACCAGATCCTGCGCCTCGGCATGGACGGAACGAGCCGCCTTCCAAAGTTCGTGCTGCCAACGCTTCGCACCCACCTCGAGAACGGTGGGCCAACGGAGATGACGGCGCTGTTCCTTGCGACCTGGTGCCAGGCGCTCACCGGCGTCAGCGACTTGGGCAACCCAATCGAGTACGGACCAGATCCTCTCCTCGAAGAGGCAAAGGCCGCAGCGCAGGCATCGCTCGAGAACCCAGCAGCGTTCCTCGACCTCGCACCGATCTTCGACGGCATTCGAGAGAACGAGGCGTTCGTCGCAGAGTTCACCGCTGCAGCGAACGAGATCCGTGCCAACGGCCTGCGTGCGGCAATCCAGACGTACGTCGCTCGGGGGTAATGAGAACCGTCCATGTCTATGGACGATCTAGAACGACAACTCGGCGAATGGGCATCGGGTAGCACCGGTACCGAGGCCGCCGTCGAGTTGTTGATCGAAACCAACTTCTGGTTGTCACGTGCAGAGTTCGTCGAACGAGCTCTGCACGTGGAACCTGGACGTGTGTGGATCGACTGGCGGCGCGCCGTCGAAGTTGCGGACGACGTGCAGTGTTCGCGAGGCGAACGTTTCCTCCTGCTCCTCGCGTGTTCGCTAGCCGATGACGCGCAATCGGTGGCGATGGCAGATGTTGCGGCCCTCGACGGCAAGAACCTTCAGCGGGTCAAGGAGGCACTCCACACCGCGAAGTTTGGGTGGTAGTCGAGCAGCTAGGCCGCTTCGTGAACCTCGACCGTACGAGTCACCTCTGTCGGCTGTGCAGCAGCCTGTAGGCCACTCGAAATAGCCGACGCTGCAATGTCGCGTGC
Organism: uncultured Acidimicrobiales bacterium; assembly: GCA_964451305.1. GTDB lineage: Bacteria > Actinomycetota > Acidimicrobiia > Acidimicrobiales > SHLQ01 > SHLQ01. The sequence continues at coordinate 10,157 of CAYVHV010000064.1, forward strand.
GGTGGCGGCGAAGTAGAAGGACCATGTGAGGATGCCGAGGAACTTCAACCCGTCTTCGAGCAGCAATGCGGTGTCGCCGGTCGGGCTGAGCACGATGTCGAGCGACACCGAGGCGCCGAGCGAACCGAGCGCGACGAGCAGCAGAAACCATCGGGTGCGAAGCACGTCCTTATAGAAGAGCGCGAGCCAGACTCCTACCGGGAAGATCACGACACCCTGTGCGGCGGTCTTCGATCCGAGCAACCGGTTGAGGGGTCCGGTATGAAATCGGAAGACGTCGTCGAATAGCAGCACGAGCGTTGCGAACGCACCGACCGCAAGAAAGTGTGCGGCGCTGGTTCGACCGATGCGTTTGGCGACCCATGCGCCTGCGAGTGCGAACGCGACGCCCATCGCCCAGACCAGAATGCCGAGGTTCGAGATGGCACCGGTGTACCAGGGATGCCCGGAAAGGAAGGCGGGGTCGAGCACGAGCGAGCTCAACGATGTGGCCGTCTGGAATCGAGCGACGACCAACACAGCGATGCCGACGCCCCACACGACGACGAGTGGTGCGAGGCTGGCGAACTGCTGGCGCCACGAGAAGCCACGGCGTTCTTGCCCGCTCGCGATAAACGCGACACTGGTTTGCGGCTCTCGATCCATCACGTAGGACTCGACACATGATGGGCGCTACTGGAGCAGATTGGTCCGAATTTCTCAGCGGCTACTCGCGGCGCACTACCGGCCGTTCAGTCCTGCCGTGGCGGCGAGGGCATCGAGATCGAGTTCGGCTTCCAACTGCTCAGCCCAGCCATCGAGCGCCTTCTCTACAGCGTTCGAGTGTTGGTGGGAGGACGTCTGTCCGAAAGTCGCGAGCAGGTCGTGGCGAAATGCGTCGGCGGCGAACAGCCCATGCACATAGCCTCCAGCGACTCTTCCATCTGGCGAGGCTGCCCCTTCGGACCGACTCTCGCCGTTCGCCTCAAGGTA
>CAYVHV010000065.1:0-11052 GCA_964451305.1 uncultured Acidimicrobiales bacterium
GAAAGCTCCTCCTCACCCCCTAACCCTTCGATTTGGGGTCTGACCCCAAGGGTCATGTTTAGCGGCCGCCGCTGACGTCGATGAGCGCGCCGTTGACGTAGCTCGCTTCATCGCTGGCGAGCCACATGACGAGATTCGAGACTTCTTCTGGTTGGCCGCCGCGTTTTTGTGGAATGTTCGGTGCCACGCGTTCGATTCGGTCCGGCTCACCACCGGACGCGTGGATATCGGTGTAGATAACTCCCGGTCGCACCGCGTTGACACGCACACCGCCGGCACCGAGTTCCTTCGACAAGCCGATCGTCGCTGCGTCAACCGCGCCCTTGGTGGCCGCATAGTCGATGTATTCGAACGGCGAGCCGAGGGTCGATGCCCGAGACGAGATGTTGACGACCGAACCGCCCGCACCGCCGCGTTCGGTGCTCATCCGGCGAGACGCTTCGCGCATCACCAACAGCGCTCCGGTCACGTTGACATTGACCGTCCACGCAATGCGATCGGCAGTGAAGTCTGCGAGCGCACCTTGTTTGCCAAGCACTCCGGCGTTGTTGACGACAACCGATGGGACACCAAGTTCGGTTTCGCACACATCGAACAGATTGACGACATCGGCCTCGTTCGAGACGTCCGCCTGCACCGCGATCACGTTGACCCCCAGATTCTTCGCCTCGGTCGTCACACGGTCCGCAGCATCAACATTTGCTACGTACGAAAAGCACACGTCATACCCGGCTTCGGCAGCAGCGGTCACCACCGCTGCACCGATTCCTCGAGACCCGCCGGTTACCAACATGATCGAAGCCATCGGCCGATCCTACAGAACAGCACCGAGTTCTCGAATGTCTACACCGATCGGGGCCGACCCAGGGTGTAGAGGTCGCATCGACCGGATTCGTGATCGTCGAATGACCCGACCAGTACGAATCCGGCCTTTCCGAGCGCTCGACAGCTCGCCGCGTTCTCTCTCACCGGGGACGCGCCGACCTGTGTCCAGCCGGGATGCTGACCGAAGACGACGTCGTCGGCGAATGTCCGAATCATCGAGCTACCAACTCCTTGACCCCGCCGATCTGGATCACCAATGAGATAGTCGATCCCGGCACCCGCTGGGTCAAAGCCGAGCTCAAGCCATGCCTTCACCTCATCGTGATCGTCATAAGCATCCACGGCATAACACTGGATCCAGCCAGCGGGCTCACCATCGAGTACCGCGATGTACACCTCGACATGTTCGGCATCAAAGTCTGCGTCTGCCTCGTCGTATGCGAAGTCGGGATATTCCTCTGTCAACGTGGCTCGACGTTCCGATGACCCGTACTGAGCGAGGATGCCTGGCCACGAAACATCGTCCCCTTCCCAAAAGTGAACGACTCCGGGTTCGTTCATCCACGCATGAATAATCGAGAGGTCGCCATCGTCAAGTCTGCGGAATTCCCACATCGCCATGCTGAACGAGCCTAGAACCCGCTCGGATTACAGGAGGCGCAGGAGCAGCGTCGCGGCGGAGATCGCGAGCAGGATGATGACGACTCGCTCGAAGGCCACTGCTGAAATTCGCTCGCGGAGCAGTGCTCCGATCGGGAGTGAGATGATGCTCAGTGGGATCATCAACAAGCCAATGACGATCGTGTCCGTCGTGTACAACTGGCCGATCGCTGCGACCACCATCTGACCGAGTTGGGTAATGGCGAAGAATGCGGCGATCGAATAGATAAAGGTGTCCCGCTCAACATCGACGCACAGAAACCACGGCGTGACGATCGGACCCGACACGCCAGCAGCACCCTGGAAGACACCCGCAACGCTTCCCACAACGGGGGCGAGCCGGTGTGCTGTTCGGTCAGCCATCGTGAACTTGAACCCGCTGAGTCGGTTGACGAGGAACGCCACCAAGATCAGAAACAGAATTAGACGGAAAACCTGCACAGGCAAGAACGGCAACAACAGCGTCCCACCGATAGCCCCGAGGATTCCCGTCGCTGTGAACACCGGCAGCGTCGTTGCCTGACCGTGGTGTTCTCGAAGCTTCCAGGCAATGCCGAGGTTCAAGAAGAGATTCGAGGGGGCGATGATCAATACGGCGTCGACCACGTCGATGAACTGGGCGAGAACCGGGAGTAACAAGAGCGGATAACCGAAGCCGGCGATGCTCTTTACGACAGCTGCGAAGCCAGCGATGCTGAGGATCAGGACGACCTGGTCACCGGTCACGGCGTAGTCGAACCATGTGGGGAAAGCGGCATCGTCGCTTCGCTGATCAGCATCGAGATGAACCGTAGCAACGCTTCGGTCGGAGGCCGGTCTTGGCGCCGGGCCAATGTCAGCTCTCGCTCCGCCACCGATTCGTTGACGGCCCGTTGCAGGAAGTGCGGTTCGCGCTCGGCGTCGGCTGCGGGCAACACGGTCCAACCCATACCCAACCGAACCATTTCGCAGAGCACAGCTGGTTGGCTGCTCTCGGCAATCACCTCCACGTTGACGCCGCGGCTTCTCAGGTCACGAGCAGCGAGAGCTCGAGTGCGAGAGTCCGACGGAAACCCAACCCACGGACCCCACGTGTCTGGTTTCCCGACGGTAGTCCCCGGCGGAGCGTAGACGTACAGCGGTTCCTTGAGGAGCGGTCGCAGATCAAGTCCATCGGTATTGGACGGCGGCACGGCCACAACAACGTCGAGCTCTCCGGCATGAAGCGCATCGAAGAGCGCTGCCGAAGAACGCACGTCGAGCTGCACGGAGATCCCAGGATGAATCGACCGAAACCGCACAAGCGTCTCGCCGAAGTAGTGAATTGCGGCAGTGTCGATCATTCCCGCCCGTACTTGGCCCACGTCCCCAGCATTGACCTCGCGCGCCCACCGTTCGAGACCGTCTAACTCAGCCAAGACCGCCCGGGCATATACCGCTGCCGTCTCGGCTTCTGCGGTAGGGACTCGAGTTCTCCCATCCTTTGAGAACAGTGTCATGGCCAGGCGACGCTCCATGCCCGCAATGCCTTGTGCGAACGCCGACGTACTGACTCCGAGTTCAACCGCAGCCTCGGTCCAACCACCGTGGTCGAGTGCTGCGACGAGGTACGCCAGTTGCGTGGGTGAAGGAGATTGTGCAGCCACTCCCAACAGCGTAGGAGTTGTTTTGCTTACTGAAGTAATACTTCAGCATTATCTATAACGGTGTATGTCGTCGATAGTTTGATCGCCATGACTCAACCACGCGAAATCAAACCCGCATCCGGCAAGCTCGGACTCCTTATGCCTGGCCTCGGCGCCGTGGCTTCGACCGTGATCGCTGGCGTTCTCCAGTCACGTCAGACCGGCGAAGCACCGCTCGGCTCGGTCTCACAAATGGCACATATCCGCCTCGGCAAGCGGGAAGAAAACCGCAATCCACTCATCAACGAGTTCGTCCCGCTTGCGGACCTTGGTGACTTGGTATTCGGCGGCTGGGATCCACTTTCGCCAAATGCACTCGAGGCTGCTCGTACCGCAGGCGTCATGAAGGACGGCGACCTCGCCGCTATCTCGGGCGAGCTCGAAGGTGTCGTTGCAATGGATGCGGTGTTCGACCAGAAGTGGGTCAGCCGAATCGAAGGTGTTCGCGTGAAATCCGAGACCAACAAATGGGATCAGGCGGCAGCCCTCATTGCCGATATCGAGCGCTTCCGCACCGAGAACGACTGCGAGCGCCTCGTCATCGTCTGGTGCGGTTCGACCGAAGCGTTCCAAGAACAGTCAGATGTCCACGCATCGATCGAAGCATTCGAAGCTGGCCTCAAGGCAAACGACGACAACATTTCTCCGAGCCAGATCTACGCGTACGCCGCCCTCATGAGCGGCGTGCCGTTCGCCAACGGCGCACCAAATCTCACCACGGACGTCGATGCGATCGTCCAGCTCGCAGAGCGCGAGGGCGTCCCGATCGCCGGCAAGGACTTCAAGACCGGCCAGACGCTCATCAAGACACTCATCGCTCCTGGGCTCAAGTCCCGCATGCTCGGAATTCGTGGTTGGTACTCAACGAACATCCTGGGCAACCGCGATGGTGAAGTTCTCGACGCACCGGAGAACTTCCAGACCAAGGAAAACTCGAAGCTCGGCGTCCTCGACACGATCCTTCAGCCTGAGGTTTACCCATCGCTGTACGGCAACATCGACCACAAGGTCCGCATCGACTACTACCCACCACGCGGCGACGAGAAGGAGGGCTGGGATAACATCGACATCTTTGGATGGCTCGGATACCCAATGCAGATCAAGATCAACCTGCTCGCTCGCGACTCGATCCTTGCTGCTCCTATCGTCCTCGACCTCGCACTCTTCATGGACCTCGCCGCACGCGCTGGCGAGTCCGGCGTCCAGGAATGGCTGAGCTTCTACTTCAAGGCCCCGCAGAGCGCAACGGTCAACGACCCAGAACACGACATCTTCATCCAGCAGACCAAGCTCAAGAACACCCTGCGCGAATGGATGGGCGAAGTCCCAGTAACTCACTCCGAAGCCGGCTGATCTTCCGACTTCTCCGACGACGTCGGCTACGAATCCAACCAGCTCATAGTTCCGGGGGCCAACAGCCCCCGGAGCTCGGCGTTGGACTCGGTAAAGACCGACCCCCAACGCTCGCGAATACCAGGATCGATCGGGTCGTACTCCCGCTTGTTGTAGCGCGGATAATCGACTCCAGTGAGTGGCGGCAGGCCGAGGAAGTCAGTAGCTTGACGCACCGTTGCTTCAGGGTCCTCTGAAAGCGCAGCCGAATCAAGAACAAGAACGTTCTCACGACCGAACAGCTCGAAGTAGCGGCGAACTTGCTCGGCGTACTGACCCCGACCGAGGTACGCATGATGAATGTGCGGCTTTGAGATGTAGCTCGAGTCGTTCTTCAACTTCTCAACCTCGCCGATGAGGCGTGACGCTTCCGCCTCGAACGCCTCCTCCAGGCCCAAGGTTTCAAAACCACGCTTCACCTCGTGATTGTGATGTGAGATCGCTCTGTCGAGTGGCTCGCGCAAAACAGCGATGATCCGAGCGTCCGGATTGATCCCGTGAATGCGAGCCGGAATGACCGGGCTGAACAGGTAGTAGGGAGCTCCCTCTCCGACCGCCGGAGTGACGCCATGTTCAGACTCTTGGGCAGCGAGGTCTTCAACCCGAGGAAAGTTGCTGATGTACCACTCAGGAGACTTGTCGTAGCTCGTGTCGAAGTAGTGCACTCCCTTGGCACGACGAGGACCGTGCACGAGCTCATGCGCGAGCAGGTAAATGAACAGCGAGGTCGTGCCGCCACGCTGGGTTCCGACGACGAAGAAGTTCGGCGTCGCCCGCTCCTTAGGATCGAGGCGGCCGACGTTGCGGTTCATCCAAACGTAGACATCGCGGACAGGTTCTGGAAGCGCAGTGGCTTTCCCGAGGGCTTTTCGACCGATCATGACAGCACCATGGTAAGACGTTCGGACACCGCAGCATGCCGTGGGGTTTCCAAGGCATCAGCTTCCGCGTGACGGGCACAAAGTTCGAGAAGGTACAACCCCTGTAGCGGGCGGTGATGCGCCGTCGGAATACCAAAGGAGGCAAGACCGAGCGTTGCGCCATCGAGCCCAGAGCCATACTGATAGTGCAGGTGGAGAAGATCGAACCCGGTGGGTACGCCCACCATCGTCCGTTCCCAATCCCAAACCGCGAGCTGACCATTGGTGACTCGTCCGGTGTTCCACGGCGACCAGTCACCGTGCCATGCAGACACCTCGAGGTCGTCGAAGAACGGATCTGACACGATCTCATCGAACGTCGGACGAAGCGTTGCGTATTGGTCCTCGCCCAACCTCGTAGGCAGTTCAGCAAACCAGGGAGTATCTCGAACGCGAGCCGTCTCGTCGACATGGCTCGATACGAACTCGACCAGCGTGGCCATCGGCATCTGTGCCACGGTCACTCCGAGGTCATCGACGAGATCGAGCGGTTCCATGACCAGCAAGGCGCTCGAACCGTAGGTTCCTGAGTACAACAAGCCCGGAGTGACGACACCGTCGAGAGGGTTCCCCATGAGATGGGTCAGCCATTCAGCTTCGTTCTGGACCATCTGTCGGGTGTGGTCGTCTGGGCCGAGCTTCGCGACCGCGATCAGCTCGTCCTGCGAATAGCAGCGAACGACGGGCTTGCGATTCGGGCGTGGAGGGCCGACGGAGACGGAGATGCGAACCTCTCGACCAAGCACCTCGGACAAGTACTGGCGCAGCGAACCGAGTTCGCCATCCGATGACACGATCCAGTCGGGCTTGCGACGACCAGCCAGCGACGAGACGCTCGAGGCCGCTCGCCGGGCAACCGCATTGGAGGTTCGTGAGGAGACCATTCGATCGATTGCGTCGCTCATCGCTCGAGGACAATCAAGATCGACCACAACGCGTGGATCACCTGGCCGAGGCAACGTGCTGTAGTGCTCCCCCGTTCCCACCGTTGCATTACTGCTCAGTGTTCCAACGGGGCCGGCCAACACGATGCGCCACCAGCGCTCGTCGACGGAGTCCATCAAATTAGGGTTGGCGATACGCCGCCGGAAGACACCAAGGCCTCCCGACGTATGTCTTCATCTCGCCTATCTCGGAAGAAGACGGCGAGACACATCATCATGATCGGCAAGGCCGCAGGCAGATGGTCATAGTAGAACATCGTTGGCAGAGCCGAAATCACCGCGAGGTGGAGCAGAAGTTGCTCTTGGTTTCTGATTCTTCGACCTGTCTTGACACTCATCACGACCCAGAACCCCGTGTAGAAGATCGCTCCGGGAATGCCCTGACTAAAGAGTGCGGTCCAGAAGTTTCCGTGCGTACCAATCGCAGGCCTATTGGGATCAGGGTTCGCAATCGGAGCGCCGAAGCCCAACAACGGAGACTCGGGCACACGTTCAATCACGGCGGTATAGATGTCGTTTCGAGCCCCGGTCGAGTGCTCTGTTGTCGCTCGATCGGTGACGATACTTCCGATCGGCGAGACGAGCACGAGCCCACCCACGATGAACATGGCGGCGAGAAGGCGTCCGGCGAGCAACAAGTTGCCGGTCGACGCCCGTCGAATGGCGACGTAGACAACCGCACCGATGAGCGCGATCCACAGACCTCGGTTCACCGAGATGACCATGGGGATCAGCGCAAGAAACGCAAGCAGTGGAACCCACTTGCGAAGCCGACGGGTGCGGCCAGCAGCGGCGATAGATGCGAATGTCGCTGGAACCAGCGTTGCGGCCCAGTCATTCGAAAACGAGAACGGGAAGGACGGCCGGTTCAGAGGGAACCCGAGAAAGTCCTGCGTTTGAGCGAACGGAGGTTGCACGATATTGCTTACGAAGCCGTTCGACAGCAGTGACCTCGGCAGGATTTGGGAAAGCAGGGTCGGGACGGTGGCGTCACCAAAGATCAGCCCGAGGTAGCCGCCGATGATCGCCGTAAAGACGAAGAGCCCAGCGATCATTCCAAGGACGCGACCTGTCGGAAGGTATTTCTGGGGCAGGTTGTAGATGTACAAGAACAAAATCGTCGAGCCGATGTAAATACCTGCCCGAACCGCAAACGAAAGGTATCGATTGATGGTGGGTTCAAGCGTGACTGCCGAGACGACCATCCAGCCGATAAACAGCAGCCACAGACCAAAGCCTTTGGGCATGCGGATTGGCTTCATCGACAAAAGGGCGATTCCCATCGGCACCGCAGCGATTGCAAAGGTGAAGAAGGCCAGACCCATCCACCAGAAAATTGGCAACAACGCGATCGAGTAGAACGGCGCTGCTGGATGCAGCAGACCCCTGCGTTGCTTTACTGGGCGCGCCGAAACCCGTCGAAACCCGTTTTGCAGGGCACCGTCATTCTCACCGAAGGTGTCGAGTGGTTCGGCGATTGCCATTAGACAGACATTCCGCGCTTCTGCAGTTGTGACACCACGGTTGCGGAGGGGACGCCGGCGGCGACCGAGAGAGCAAGACCAGCACGGCCTTCCTTCGGGTTCAGCTTCAACGTCTTCTTCGCCAAGTCGATTGCGCCTTTACGGTCGCCGAGTGAGGCCTTCGCGAAGGCCATCTGACCATAAATACGTGCGAGGCCAACTGGTTCGGTCTCGAACTCGGGGTAGCGATCGAGGATGTACTGCAAGCCATCGATACGCATTTGCCAACGCTCTGCGTAGAACGATGCGGTGTGCCAGCGCACTCGCACCAACGGAGCGGGAACGAGAAGCATGTCGGTGTGTCGAGTTGCCCGAAGCAACCATTCGTAGTCTTCGCCGTAGCCACCGGGAACGTCTTCGTCGATCAGCCCAATGCGGTCGATCAGTTCGACCCGGCGCATCAGGAACGTCGATGGATGTGCCTCAAAGACGCGGCTTTCAAGAAAATCTCGAAAGGTGATCCGGGATTCGTCGCGAACTCGTTCCACGCGTTCGTTCTCATATTCAACAATCACGCCCGACCCAACGAAGTGGACATCGGGGTTCGAGTTAAGGACTTCGACCTGGCGACGAATCTTGCTCGGCACCCAGACATCGTCGTCGTCACAGAAGGCAACGAGGTCGCTTTCGGATGCTTGCAAACCCGTGTTGCGAGCTCCTTGAAGGCCTTGTACCCGTGCGTTTGGCACGACGACGACGGGGCGGTTCCCGCCTTCGACAACCAACGAGTAGTCGGGTTCGGTGACATCGAAGATCACGACGGTCGTAATGACCCCTTCGTAATCCTGGGCGTTGATAGCCGCGATGGTTTCGCGCAGCATCTCTGGCCGGTCGCGCGTGGCAACGATAGTGGCAACACTCTGCGGCATTAGCCCTCCTTGCTGTAACGGTAGCGCCCGAGCATGGGCCGGGTCACGGCGCTTACCAGTGACTGCATCTTCGGATCGAGATCGGTACGCCATTGTTCGTCGACGCGAAGTTGAACCGGCTTCTTTTCGAGCCGGCGCGGGTTTCCAGAAACCGAATGACCGTCCTGGAGCACGAGCGGCTCGTCGCTGCCGAAGAGCTCCTCGCCCATCGGTTCAAGACCTGCAAAGTCGAAGATTTGGTCGAGGGTCCCTCCCGGGTTCTCAACGAAATCCTCGTAGCGAATCATCGTTGTAGAAACACCGAGGCGATCCATGTTCGAGAAGGCCCAGTTGAACCACAGCCAACGCAAACCAATGCGTCCGGGATGGAGCGTGTCCATGTCGGCATCACCCGACTGCACTTCAGGGCGCTTCACGATCTTTGACCATGAGTTCGCAACGCCGCGCGGGTCGCGGACAACGTGGAGCACACGGAGATCGACGTCGGGCAACTGGCGGAGCAATAGCGCTGTCGAGATGTGCTTTGACGTATCGACGATCATTGGCTTGCCAGATACTTCGAGAATTGCGCGCAACACTCGGCTCATCACTGCGCCGTACTGAGTGATGCTCGTTGCAAACAGGCGTGCGGTGCTCGGAATCATGAGCGATGGGATATGGCGAGTTCGGTCGGCGCGCAGCTGAAGGGTGCGCATGCGTTCGCCAGAGATTCGATGCCAGCCGCCAAAGGCAACCTCGCCGACCTCAGACCAGAATTCGCAATCGCTGAAGGCATGGCCGCAACCGCAAAGGTTGTTCTCGATAACGCCGCGTTGCCACAGGTGAACGAGCTCGCCAATGTTGACCATATGCGGGTTCTCGTTCATGAGATCAGAAATGATCGTGCTTCCCGAACGCGGAACCGACCCAATGAACAGGACCGGGATCTTGGTGACCTCGGTGGAGATCGGGGTGACGTCGGCGAGCTCTTCGCTCTGCATGCGAGCGCGCGGTCCGAACAACTCGACCATCTGATTCTCGAACTTCAGGACAGAAAGGGCAGCATGTCCATCGTCGACAGCAACCTCGGGAGCACCGCGTTCAACGGCAAGATCGAGCAGACGAAAGAACTCATCTTTGGTTCGAGCGAGCTGGATGTCGCCGTGGGCTGCGAGACGTTCACAGAAATCGACCTGGTGATCGTTCACGTGCTCGTCGTATCGTTCCTCACGCGGAACAACGATCGGTACCGAACCGTTCTTCCGGCACTCCATGATCGTTGCCGGACCGCCGTGGCAGACCACGACCGATGCTCGCTGAAATTCGTCGATGAGTTCGGTCCGTTGGAGGTACTCGATGCTTTCGGCGTACTCGGACTCTGCCGAAGTGCCTCGCTGAACAATCACGTGTTCGACGTCGGGTCCATTCGAAAGCCATTCGTCGAGCCACCATACGAGGCGGTCGAAACGGTGGTAATCGGTTCCAACCGAAACGAACAGGCGCTCAATTCCTGATGTAGCCACAGCCGGAGCTGGCGTTATTGGAGCTTCTACTGCCTCGCTCACATCAACCTTCCAATGAGTTCAGCCTTTGGGTGAAAGACCAGTTGATCTTCCCATTGGACGAGAAAGCTATTCGACAGCGGAGCGCACAGCCGAGCGGTAAGCGATGCATGATCGATGCGGTCGTACACCTCGATAAAGACCGTCTTGGCTCCCATCATGCGACCGAGCAGGAAGAACGGGAAGGCCACAGCGGCACCCGTTGAGACAATGACATCTGGTCGCTCACGGCGAAGCACGCGAAGAGCCAGGCCGAGGTTACGAATCAGATTCGGTATGTTGCGAGTCGTTGGGTGGTACGCCCAGTCGCATCGTTCTGACTCGAGAAGGTCGTGGCTATCGGGCATATCGAAGGTAACCCAGAAACGATCGTGCTTTTCCCACCATGGTTTGAGCACGAGCAGGTGGGCGAGGTGACCTCCCGATGAACCAACGAGCGCGATGTTTAGCGGCTTATCGGAGTCGGGAAGAATCCCGTTGAGCTCGGCGGCCGACATCAGCGGTCTCCGGCTTCAAGATCGCTACTGAAGAGTCCCTGCACGTTGGCAAACTCTGCCGCGTTGCTCGCCTCAGCCTGAGCTGGGGTTGGCTGTGTTGCGAAACCTTGCGCCGTCACGGGTGCTGTTCGCTGGATTGGAGCGCCGTTCTGCGGAGCGGGAGCGCCGTTCTGCGGAGCGAGGGCGCCGTTCTGCGGAGCGAGGGCGCCGTTCTGCG
>CAYVHV010000066.1:0-11014 GCA_964451305.1 uncultured Acidimicrobiales bacterium
GTAATTGTTATCTCGCTGCGGCGAGGGCAAGTTGCTTTCGGAGCATGACTGGGCCATCGAGCTCGATATAGCAACCCTGAAGGTGTCGTAGTCCGGTGGTTATTTGGAAGCTGTTGCGTCCGTGGAGGAGGCGGCGGTTGTTCATCATCATCACGTCGCCCGGGGCGAGCAGGAAGGTGGCGCGCCGTTCGGGGTTGTTGAGCAGGGAGCGAAGTCCGTGGCGAGCTTTGTAGAACACGTCGAGAATGTCGGGATCGATCGCATCGACAAAGTCGAGACGGTCGCTATTGCGGATGCCGGTGAACTGACCGTTCCTATCCGTTTCGAGAATGGGGGAGCGGTCTTCGAGTCGCTCGTCGCCGTACTGGTATCGATACGTCACCATCGTGTCGGTCAGCACCTGATGACCGTTCGGGTCGATTTCTCGATAGTCGTCAAACGCCGCCAGTCCATCGACCAAGGTCGACTCTCCGCCCGTTGCATCGTTGACGAGACAGTGAAGGAATTGGATGCTCGGAACCGGGTGGCGGTACGGATTATCGGTGTGCGCCTTGAGTTCGATCGGTGTGTACGCGAGATCGACAGGATTCGGTTTGGTGAAGACGTCGAAGAGTAGGCCGAAGTTTGTTTCGCGAACCGGGCCGAACCGTCCAGCGATCTGCTGCAACGAACCGGGTTTGGTCGGTGCTTCTGAGAAGACGACGAATCCATGGGTCCAAAAATCATCGAGTGCCCTAGCGACGCCGTCGGCATCGCTTTCATCGGGCCAGCGGTGCCGAGGGAACGGCGATGGTTCTGTCGACCAGCCGACCGGAGCGGGAAGAGCGAGCGCATCCTCCTGCCAACCCAACTCTTGGGCGAGGGCTGCGTGAATGACCGTCTGGATATGTCCGTCGGACCACGTGATCGTGCTGCGGTCATCCCGATTGCTGATCGTCGCCGCGTGGAGCGCGGCGTCGAGCTCGGCGGGGTCGTAGAGGCGCTGCATGCTCCCAGCGTCGACCGTCCCGTCTTCGGTCGTGCGCTCTCGCAACCAGATCGGGTGCAGGACGATGGAGTTCGTGCTGTCACCGAACGTGAGGCGACGGGTAACGCTGTTGGCAGATAGTACGTAGGACACTTCACCTCCCAAGCACCGATCGACTGAACGATCGTTCAAAACACTTGTGGTTAGCATGTCAGATCGACGCTGACTCGTCTAGGTTTCGGGTATGCGACCAAATCCTCTACGCGACGCACTCACCAACGAGACTCCAGCGTTGGGATGTTGGTTGAGCATTCCATCGTCGATCACCTCTGAAGTCGTGGGCAGTGTCGGCTTTGACTACGCGTGCATCGACATGCAGCACGGGTTGATCGACTTCTCCGACGTCGTGCCGATGCTGCAGGGACTCAACATGTCAAACGTGACGACAGCGGTGCGAGTGCCGTGGAACGAGCCTGGCATTATCGGGAAGGTTCTCGACGCGGGAGCGATGGCGGTCATCGTCCCGATGGTCAACACGCCCGAGGAATGCGAGACCGCGGTGCGTTGCGGTATGTACGCACCTCGAGGGTCGCGCAGCTCTGGCCCGATCCGAGCTCAGCCGCTTCAAGGCCCCGACTATGCAGAGGTCGCGAACGACCACATGATGATGATTCCCATGATCGAGACCGTGCAAGCGGTCGAGAATATCGACGGGATTCTCTCGACCGAAGGAGTGGATTGCATCTACGTCGGGCCGATGGATCTCGGCGTCTCGATGGGGCTCGGACGCGGAACAAGCGACCCATCGTTCTTGGAGACCCTCGATCACATCGCAGAACGATGTCGCTCCCATGGTGTCATGGCGGGTATTCATGCCACGCCCGAGACGACGGCAGATCGGATCGCGCGGGGATACAACATGGTGACGATGCACACTGATCTGGCGTCGATGCGGCTCGCGCTCGTCGAGACGCTCTCTCTTGGTCGCGGCGGAACCGTTGATGACGTCGGCGCTGGAGGAGGCTACTAATGCCGACCGGAAGCGAATCACATGAACACGGGCTGATCGCCCAGTCGGTCGCCAGTGCGGCCGACGTTCGCGAGTACTACAACAACTGGGCGGACTCCTACGAACGAGATGTCGTGGGATGGGGCTACAACGCGCCTGCCGCGGCCGTTGAGTTGATCTCTTCGCGCGTGAAGAGGGATGCGCAGATCCTCGATGCAGGATGCGGGACCGGTCTCGTCGGGCGGGCATTGAGCCCCAAGGGATATCACGATGTGGTGGGGGTCGATGTATCGCCAGCATCGCTGGATGTGGCCGCCGAAACCTACTGCTATCGAGCGCTTGCGGAGGTCGATTTCAACGCTCTGCCTACGAATCTGCTCCAGGGCAGCTTTTCGGCGCTGCTATCGATCGGCGTGTTGTCGTACGTGTCGGACGTTGCGGCGGTGTTGCGCGAGTTCTGTCGTGTTGTCGAACCCGAAGGTACGATCGTCGTTTCCGAACGCACAGATCTGTTCGCACAACGCAACACGGGAGCGATCTTCGAGGACCTCGAAGGTGAGGGCCTGTGGCGGATCGTGACCGTCACCGAGCCACGCCCATATCTCCCTCGCCATCCGGAATATGCGGGCATCGACGTTCAGTTCGGGGTTTTTGAACGTGAATAAAGAATCGTGAACAGCGGCGATGCTACCGTTCACGGGGCCATCGAACAGCGGTATGATCGCGTGATGGCTTCTTCACCACATCGACGTCGCGGGTTCGGTCGTGTCGCCCTCGTTTTGGCGATCGTCTTTAGTGCGGTTCTCGTATCGCCGCTCGGTGCTCACACCGAGGTTTTTGAGCGCGCTCCGGTTGGTGGCCAAGCTGTCGGCGGAACCGTCGACCAGATCGATATCTCTTTTTGGGCTCCCGTCCTCTCCAGCAACATCACCGTCGTCGACCCGAGCGGCAACGAGGTCGTTACCGATATCACCCGGTTGACTACAAACGATCGGATCGCGACGACGACCTTCCCGGAGCTCACCGAAGAAGGGCGCTACGTCGTCACCCACAGCGAACTCGCGCCCGATGGAGACCTCCAGACGGCGGAGTGGTTCTTCGTCTTCGACTCAACGTCGGAAAACCGCTTGGTTCCATTGTCGGGTGCCGGTGGGGGACCGAACTGGATTCTGCTGACCGCAGTCTCAGGTGTTGTTCTGATCTTGGCCGGGCTTCTCTGGCCAAAGCGCGCGAAGACTCCCGCCGCGGCCTAGCCGCACCAATCATGTCGCCCACACCACCGGTAGCGCTCACGATTGCCGGAAGTGACACGGGCGGCAGCGCTGGACTCGCTGCGGATCTCAAGACCTTTGCTCGCCATGGGGTGCACGGTGTCTTCGCTCTGACGATCGCCACAGCTCAGAACACGACGGGCATCACCTCGGTTCATTCATTGCCCGGGGCGTTCGTTGGCGAACAGATAGATGCGGTCACTCGAGACTTTCGTGTGGCGGCGACGAAGACGGGTCTGCTCTACTCTGCCGACGCGGTGGAAGCGGTCATCGAACGAATCGATTCGCTCGGTCCGCTCGTGGTCGATCCCGTGTTGGTGAATTCGGCAGGAACACCGATGTTGTCGGGTGACATGGTGGAGCTCTACCGAGAACGCCTCCTTCCGGCCGCAACCGTCATTACCCCGAATGTTGCCGAGGCGTCATTGCTATCCGGCGTCGAAATCACCGATCGCGAGAGTGCTGTGGTCGCAGCTGAGGTGTTGAGGGCATTGGGCCCAGCATCGGTGGTGATCACCGGGTTGCTCGAGGAGCGATGGGCGATCGACATCGTGGCTGTTGACGGTGAGGTGTATCCAATGGAACACCAGCGGATCGATACCAAGAACGTTCTCGGCACCGGTTGCAGCCTGTCGGCCGCTATCACCTCGTCACTCGCTTCGGGGCTACCGGTCGAGCCCTCGATCGGCGCAGCGGCATCGTTCGTATTGGCCGGGCTCGAGTCGGCCGTGACCTGGCGGCTTGGCGAAGGTCGTGGTCCCATCGACCACTTCGCGAACCCCGGGTACTAGCCAATAGTGATGGTCGAGCCCATCATCTCCGTGCTCTTTCTGCTCGTCTTGCTCGTGGGATTGACGGGCACGATCGTTCCGGTACTTCCCGGCATCTTGTTGATGTGGGCTGGTGTTGCCAGTTACGGATTGGTCGCCGGGTTCGACGCGATCGCTGTTACTGCCATCGTGGTGGTCACCGTCCTTGCGGTGATCTCGGTCGTGCTGGGCGTCGTGCTGCCGAAGCAAGCAGCGGATGCTGCTGGCGCGTCGAAGCGGTCGCAGTGGGCTGCGGTGCTCGGCGCAATCATTGGGTTCTTTGCGATTCCGGTCGTCGGTGTGATCATCGGTGCAGTGGTCGGAATCGCGATTGCCGAGTACAGCGATAAGAACGACTGGGGCGCTGCATGGGAATCGACCAAAGGCGTGCTCGGTGGCATGGGTCTTGCCGCCCTTGCCCAGTTCGCTATCGGTGTGGTCATCCTCGCCATTTGGGTTGGCTGGGCCGCCCTAGAAACCCTCTAATCATGACGAACGGGGTCTGACCCTATTTGTCATGTTTCGCGCCGGCGTTGGCGACCAGGTCTCGGCAAAATATGTGGATTTTGCGGGAAACATGACCCACAGGGTCTGACCCCGGAGGTTACTTTTTGGCGGGTTATTGCAGGAGCATCGCAAGTTGTCGTGACTGCGCGACCAGGGTGTTTGTCTCATCCCAGAGACGCACGTCTTCGATGAGGTTTCCGCCGCGGACATTTGCCGTGGTGACCTCGGCACGGATCCACCCATTCGCTGCCTTAGCTCGGACATGGGTCGTGAGCTCAACCGTCGGGATCCAGCCGCTTTCGGGACGCGGGATCAACACCGCAGGAGGAAACGCGTCGGCGAAAAGGCCAAGCGCCAGAGCATCGTTGGGGCGCGGATCGATGAACCGGGCCCATCCTTCTATCCGTGCTTCAGCCCGAGGGTTACCGACGAGTTGTTCGATCATTGGGTCGACGCGGACTTCGAGGGAATCCATCAAGCTCATATGAAACCCTTGCAAACCTGGATCGCGGAGCACACAGTCCTCGGGTGCAGGTATCGCAGCGGGTGTGACGGCCTTGACGACATCGTCTTCGGGGTACTCGCCCAGCACACCCACCGTGCGCACCCGAACTTTGTCCTCCTGGACGAGCATTGCGTCGCAATGGGTCAAGGTGCGGCCACGACGACGGATCTCCGTCGTGATCGTGCACGGCGCTCCGTGAATCGTGGGCCGGTAGTAGTGCGTTGTCATCGAACGGGCAACGGGCAGGCCGCTGTGCTGGAGGAGTGCGTTCAGATTAAGTGCCCCCGAATAGCCGCCGTTGGGGACACGCCCGATCGACCAGTCTTTGGTCATGAACCCGGTCCAGGTGACGGTGTCACCTGCGATGTCGTCGTCTGTCGTGAGGGCGATGGCGCTGTCGAATGTACTCATGAGTGTTCTTGAACGTAGCTCGGAAGCCGGCGCGTCGCCCGCTCGATCGCCCCGTCGAGGACACCGCCGAGTGCTGGAACCCAAAGTCCGCCGTCATAGGAAAGTGTGAGTACCACCGCCGTCCGGCTCTCATCGTGTGTCGAGACGGTGCATTCCATTCTCCAGCTCGCATGCGTGCGATCATCGAGTTCGTTTCGGGAGAAGCCGATGTTGGTCGTGCCCTCATCGTCGGAATCGAGCGTGCTCCGTACAAACCGCAGCTGCTTCGAGCGGGCAAAGGGGCCCACCTTTGCCGTGAGGGTCGTCCGCCACGCTGGTCCTGGGTCGTCGGGCATCTGATCAAGGACCTCTGCAGCGGCGACGAGGTCGTTCCACGACGGATATGTCGACAGGTCGGCGAGAACATCGACGACGACCTCGGGAGTTGCGTCGACGAAGAGCTCGCTGCTGTGCTTCACACCGAACAGTCTGCCGCCATCTACGCTCGGAGAGGTGTACGCACGCTCGACCTCTCTCGGTTCATCAGATCCCCTCGCTTCCGTCGACCTCGTCCGGTTAGGGGCGCGCTCGGGTCTACTGTGGCGATCGCCCGACGTGGTGCTCGCTGGCCTCGGCGCAACGCATCGACTCGATGTCGATCTCTCGGCCGAGGTCGGTGAAGCCCAGAACCGGCTGTCCGACCTACGGGGCGAAGACCAGGTCGATCTTCCCGGCACCGGACCTGTTGGATTCGCTGCACTCAACTTCGATGCAACCGTTTCCGGATTTGCGATCGTGCCAGAGCTCGTGCTCGGCGAATCCGAAGGGGTGCGCTTTATCACCGCGCTCACGACCGATGCGGCGAGCACCGCTGTCGACGTGGTCAATGGTGTTTTGCGGCGTCCACTACTTGAACAGCCTGAGATGGTGCAGCTCGAACTCGACCGAACGGCCGAGTCGTTTCGCGATGAGGTCGTCACCGTTGCACGGGACAGGATCGCTGAGAGCGACCTGGAGAAGGCGGTCCTTGCCCGGGCGCTCTCGCTCACCGCTTCGAGCGAGTTCGAACCAGCTCGGATCCTCGACCGGCTCGCAGACCGATTCCGCTCGGCGCTGTTGTTTTCGATCGACGGCTTTCTCGGTGCCTCGCCCGAACTCTTGGTGAGCCGCCGTGACCGTACGGTTCGCGCTCACCCACTCGCTGGAACTGCGAGCCGTCTCGCCGATACGGACGCTGACGCAGCGGCGGTCGCCGAGCTGCTGGCCTCGTCCAAAGACCGGGTGGAGCACGGCATTACGATCGAGTGGCTGCTCGCTGAACTGCTCGAGTTCTCGTCGTACGTCGATGCCGAACCGGAGCCGTCGGTCGTGACGTTGGAGAACGTGCACCACCTCGGCACCCGAGTGGAGGGTGTGCTGTCCGAGCCTCCAGCCTCGGTGCTCGAACTCGTGCAGGCGTTGCACCCAACTCCAGCGCTCGGTGGAAGGCCACAGGCTGAGGCGCTCGCGCTGATCGACGAGATCGAAGGCTTCGACCGTTTGCGCTACGGCGGCCCGTCAGGGTGGTTCGACGGAGATGGCAACGGCCAGTTCGCGGTGTCGGTTCGCACCGCACAGGTGAATGGCCGGACGGCTCGCATCACAGCTGGCGGAGGCGTGGTAGCCCAGAGTGACCCCGAATCAGAGCTACGAGAAACACAAGCGAAGTTTCGAGCGATGCTCGGCTCGTTCTTCTGAAGCTTCAGACTTGTGATCGCTAGCTAGAAATCTCCGTCGCTCACCCGAACTTCTTGGCCGGTAACGGCATCTCGGATCGTACGATCACCCACAGGAGAATCGAGGGTCACGGTGAGGACCGTCGGAGGATTGCTCGGGCAATCTTGTTCGGTCAACTGAATTGCGACGCCAGCGGCGATGAGGATCTCCGATTCTGATTCGAACACTTCAGGGCCCACCAGCCGGTCTCCCATTTCTTGGCCGCTCGCACACTCCTGTTCTAGCAACCACAGGGTGATCTCGTTGGAGTCTGCGTCCGGTCGACCAGCCTCGGGCGCAAAGAAGACAGCTACCGGCTCGACCCCAGATGGCAATGAGGACACGTCACCGGACTCGGAGAAGATGTCGAGCGAGTCTGGGGGCTCGGGCGTGAACTGGACAGATCCGATGCAGAAGCCGTCCGGGAGCTCGGCGACGACCGCGTTCAAGGCCTCGGTCGATGGGTCGATGAACGAGAGCTCGACTCGGCCAGCGCTTCCGACGCCGCCACTGTCGATTCCGGACTCTCGGTCGATGTTGGGAAAGGTCCGGTTCAAAAGGTCGACGAGTTCGTTCTCGCTGAACTCGGCATCTTCGAGCGGTACGTCCTGGGGGAGCGAACTGCATGCGGGTACGGCATCGGTCGCGAACATCGCGATCGACTCCTCTACCTCTCCAGTCGTCTCAGAGGTCGTGCCGTCAGCGCATGCTGCGAGGAAGAGAACCGCCCAGAGTAGCGCTGCGGTTCGGTGACTTCGAGTGTGTCTCAGCATGTGGGCTTCCTTTCTGCCAACGGTGGGCGAAATGTGCTCCTCATGGCCTATGACGTCGAGAACTTCAGTCGGGTTCCCGAGTCGAGGTTGCGACGAGCCATGCTTCATGGACTCCGTTCGCACGCCAGGCTTCGCTTGCGTGAATAACGTCGAGATCGGGAACGAGCGTTTGGAGCTCGCCGGGTTCGAGCAGGAACCGAGCTGATGGTCGTTCGTGGCGTTCGAGATTCGTGGTGGTAGCGATTGAGCACACGAGGCGTCCGCCTGGAGCGAGTGCGTCGCCGAGTCGAGGGAGCAACCCACGGTCGAGATAGTGAATGCACACGATCGCGTCCCACGGTCCGATGGGTACGGTGCTGGTTGAAAGGTCGACAGCGATCGTTGTGGCGTGTACGCCGAGCGCCTGCGCTCGGTCAACGACTGTCGACAGTGCGACCGAAGAGACATCGGCGAACGTCACCGCTGCTCCATGTTGAGCAAGGAAGAGTCCGGCATCCCCCCAACCGCTGGCAGCGTCGAGCACCGCCGCACCATGGGCAAGATCGCCGAGGTGAGCGGTCACCACCTCCGGTCGCTGAAGCTGCTCCGGAGCGCCGCTGGCGCTATATCGGGCGTTCCACCGTTCGGCATCGGATTCCATGATGAGGTTCTACTCGGTGAGCGACTTGGCGAGTTTGATACTCGGCACGCTCGGTGGATCCGCAAGACCCTTCATCGCCACGTCGAAGTCGGGTAGCGAGTAGACCGAGCCGTCGTCGTTGATCATGATGAAACGATCGAGGCGCTCGAGGAACGTTCGGTCGTGGCTCACCGCCACGACGGTTCCTTGAAAGCCGTCGAGGGCCTGTTCGAGTGCTTCAGACGATTCGACGTCGAGGTTGTCCGTCGGCTCGTCGAGCAACAGCACGTTGTGCCCTTCGAGCTCGAGACAGAGGATCTCAAGACGCGCTTTCTGCCCGCCCGAAAGCGTCTCGAACTCTTGGCGTGCTTGGTTCGCCAAGCCGTAGCGGGCGAGCGATTTCATCGACGCCTCTTCGTCTCGGGTCCGTTCCTTCACGATGTCGACGGCCTCGCGTCCAATGAAGTCGGCGCGGTCGTTGATCTGCGTGAACGTGCCGACCGACGTGCGTGGGCCCAGACCGATCTCGCCCTCATCGGGTTCAACCTCGCCCGCGAGTGCCTTCAACAAATGGGTCTTGCCGGTACCGTTCGGGCCGATCAACCCCACCCGCTCTCCGAAGTGCACCTCGTCGGAGAACGGAAAGAACAGGTCACCGATCGATGTGTCGACGATGTTGAGAACGCGACGGGCCGAGTCTGCCCCACGCAGGTTGACGTGGATGTTCTCGTCGCGAACAGGTGGGGGAGGAGGACCGGCGGCGACGAACTTCTCCCACCGGGTTTCAGCGGCGTTGGCCTTTGTTGCGTTCTTGAAGTTCTGAGCGGCCCTCGTCTTCATCACCTTCATGTGCGCATGGAGGCGACGTTCCTCGGTGTTCCAGCGCTTGAGCGCATCGCCGAGCTGTGCCTGGCGCTTCGCCCGCGCCTCGGGGAACGTGGCGTATGAGCCGCCGTGCACCCAGACTCCGGACCCTTCTAGGACGATCACCTTAGTCGCGACCCGTTCGAGGAGAGACCGGTCGTGGCTCACCATCAGAATCGTGCTCGGGCAGGTGATGATCTGGTCTTCAAGCCAGACGCGGGTCGGGATATCGAGATAGTTGTCGGGTTCGTCGAGGAGCAGAACATCCACGCCGGAGTTCAAGAGCAGATCGAGCACCAGGCGCTTACGCTCGCCGCCCGAGAGTTCGCCGACGAGACGGCTTGAGAAGTCGGTGATCGGCGTTTTGACGCTGCGTTCGGCAGCCGCTGCCCATTCGGCTTCGAGCTCGTATCCGCCGAGGTCTCCCCACGTCGTGATGGCTTGCGCGTAACCCATGCCGTCGTCAGACCCGTCGGCGAGTGCCGCTTCAGCCGCTGTGAGGTTTCGGCCTGCCTCGCGGAGTTCGGGGACAGCGACCTCGATCAACATCTCGCGCAAACTGGCATCGGGGTTTCCCATGCCGACGTCTTGGCTCATCGTCAGAAACGTCCCGCCGATCGCCAGCTCGCCGCCGCCGGCCTCGATCTCACCGGAGAGGATCCGTAGGATCGTGCTCTTTCCGACGCCGTTGGCTCCGATGATCGCAGCATGATCGCCGGGGGAAACGTTGAACGAGATGTCGAAGAACAACGAATCTGAGCCCGGAGGTGCGTAGTCGAGATTTGAGATGACGATGCTGCTCATTCGCCTAGCCTGCCGTCGATTCGGCTCCCGCCCACTCTGTAGGAGAAAGACCAAAATTGGGGGAACTTCGGTTTGACAAATCTCAGAACCCACAATCGCGACAAAATGCCGCTACCTTTCGTCATACACACGACTGGGCCTTTCGACTCACGAAGGCCGCAACGAGAGAGGTTCCACTATGGGATTGATGGACAAGGCAAACGAAATGAAGGAACAGGCCGCTGGCCTTGCCGACAAGGCAAAGGACATGGCTGAGAAGGTCCCAGGCGGCGAAGGAATCGCCGACAAGATCGACGATGCGACAAGCAAGATCCCAGGAATGGGCGACGGCGCAGAAGAGGCAGCTCCTGAGGAGTAGCCAGTTCTGACGTGAACTGATGAAGACCCGGGCCGTTGGCCCGGGTCTTTCTCGTTTTCGCCCGGTGAGGATCGGGCTACTGATCTACTCTTGGTCAATGGCAACGATCGTGACGAATATCGATATTGGCGGCCGCTACCTTCTGCTCGGCGGCGGGTTTGGTTCTGACAGAATCGAACGTCCACACGTCCTTTTCGGAAACATGGCACCCAGCGTTGATGACTCGCAGTATTCGCTCGTGCTGGTCGCGAGCGAATCTGGGGCGATGGGTTGGATGGAAGTGAGCAAGATGCGTCTAGTGAGCGTCGATGGGCTATCTCCGAGCGACGCGTTGGCCGAGCCCACGCCTCAAGACGAAATTCGCTAGAGCCCTAGAGGCGTTC
>CAYVHV010000067.1:0-10780 GCA_964451305.1 uncultured Acidimicrobiales bacterium
GGCTGACGGGATTTGAACCCGCGACCGCCGCGACCACAACGCGGTGCTCTACCTAACTGAGCTACAGCCACCATGCTTTGAAGCGGCCTTCACTATAGGGGTGTTCGTCCACCTTGGCCACGTGAGTTTTGACTCAGGCAGCCTCGGAGGCCTCGTCGGCTCGTTCCTGTTCGGTTTTCTTGCTCCGAACCGGCTTGCCGAGCAAGTATCCCTGGGCATGCGTAGCGCCAGCTTCACGAGCAGCGAGCAGCTGCTCAGGTGTCTCTACACCCTCAACAATCACCAGCATGTCGAGCTCGCGGCATGCCTGGCCGAGGCCGCTCAACATGGCCCGACCACGAGGGTCCGCAAGGCGCTTTGTGAACGACGGATCGATCTTCACCGAATACACGGGCATCGTGATCAGATACTCGAAGGTCGAAAAGCCCGTGCCGAAATCGTCGATCGCGAGGCGCACGCCCATGTCGGTGATCTCATCGAGTGCCTTGCGGCCATCGCTCAGATGGTCGATGAGGTAGCTCTCGGTCAGTTCGACGGTGAGCAGATTCGGTGCAAGTTCGTTCACATCGAGCGCCATCGCAACCGAATCGACAAAGTCGGGACGGCCGACCTGAAGCGCCGACACGTTCACGTTTATCGAGATCGGCCGTTCGTGCTCGCCTCGTTCGTTGTTGATCTGAGCGGCGGCGAAGACGGCTTCGTTGACGATCCACTCACCGAGCTCGCCCATAAGGCCACTCTGTTCAGCGATCGAGATCATCGTCGATGGGTCGACAGCACCGAGGCTCGGATGGTCCCAACGAAGCAGGGCCTCGGCGGCTTCGGGTTCGATGAGGTCATCTATCGCGAAGATTGGTTGGAAGGCGAGGTCGAGTCCGTTGTCTCCAATCGCACGACGTAGGTCGCGGCGCATCGCAAGCGGCGAGACCGGGTTGGCAGAATCTGGGGTGTGATACGGGCTGGCCTGGTTACGACCGGCACGCTTGGCCTCGTACATCGCATGGTCAGCCATCTGCAGGAGGTTGCGCACCGTGTAGCCGAACTCAGCAATGGCAACACCGATGCTGCCGCTGAGCTCGATCGTGGTGTCATCGATAAGGAACGGCGCACGCATAAGCGGCAACAGGCGCTCGGCAAAGGCCATTGCATCGTCGTAACCATCGACGCTCTGAACGATCATGACGAACTCATCGCCGCCGAGGCGAGCAACGAGGTCCTGCGAGCGACACGCGTCCATCAAGCGTCGCCCGAACTCGGCAATCACTTGGTCACCCGCGCCGTGGCCGAGCGAATCGTTCACCTGCTTGAAACCGTCGAGGTCCAAGAGCATGACCGCGAAGTCTGAGCTATCCGGGTCTTCGAGGAGATCGGACAGCGTCATCTCGAGCGCTCGACGGTTCGCCGCTCCGGTCATTGGATCGGTGAGCGCATCGATTTCGAGCTGAGTGGAGCGTTCGACATCATCGGTCACATCCTCGAGCGAACCGACGAACTCTCGGCCTCCAGCAGCGGAACTTACGAGTCGTACACGAACACGAAGAAAGCGGGTGGCGCCGTTCACATCGGTCTGAAACTCGAACTGTGCTTCCTCTGCTTCGGTCAGCATCCGAGGCACAACGTTCGACAACGGCTCTCCATCAACAGTGCGGAGCAGGTCGAAGTCGATGTAGTCGGTCTCGCCGAGAATCTCCTCGACCTTGCTGTTCTTGTAGATGATGTGCCCGGATTCAGAGATACGAAAGATGCCGTGGGGGATGGTCTCAGAGATATTGCTGAGACGTACTCGGGCTTCTTGTGCCCGGCGAGCTCGAAGGTTGTCGGCGGTGCTGACGATCGAGAACTCGATGGTCTCCTCACTGTCGAAGAACGTGAAGTGGAACCAGTCATCACGTTCGTCATCACTGTCTCGAAACTGCACCGAACATGAGCTCACGCCAGTAATCGATGAATCGATCCAGCAGTCGACGAGATCGTCGAAGCTGTCATCGTCGACAAGCGCCGACAAGCGGACTGGCTCCGATGCCGTCAGATCGATCCCGAGGAGGCGTTGCAACGGAGGATCGAGAGATTTGAGATGCATCATCCTGTCGCAGCTGCCGCGGAAGACCTGTGCCTCATCTGTTTGATCATCGTGCTCTTCGCCGAAGCCCTCTTCGGGATGCTTCACGAAGACCACGTGGGTCCTATCGATGGTCGGTAGCGCACTCAGATGGAAACGCTCCGCAGGCGTTTCGACGATCTGATACGCAGAGCCCTGAGCGCGAGCGGCGCGGCTCATACGGATGACATTTGCGAAGTCGCCAAGACCGAGCGCGAAACCGGTCGGAATCGACGGGAGCCCACTCAGCGATGGCGGAAGGTCAGCATCGGGGGCACGATCGAACGACGCCCAGCGGAAGACAGCAACTTCCGCATCTGGGTGAGCAGACAAAAAAGTTTGCAAGCGTCGCGGAATGGTCACGGCGTGCGGCTTGCGGTTCACGTTGAAAACATCGGCGAGTTTTCGTCGGCAATTGAGGCCCAAACGGCCTATGAGTAGGACGAAAACTGCGTGGGCAGCTACCCTGATGGCTTCGCCCCCGTGGCCAAACTGGATAAGGCAACGGGCTTCTATCCCGTCGACTGCAGGTTCGAGTCCTGCCGGGGGCGCAGAAACTCGCCAGAAAACCCCAAAATGGGTGGCTGTGTCCGGGCCTAGACCCTCGTTGGAGGCGGCTTGCGCCTCGTCCATCGAGAGGCACGACCCAAGAGGGGAGTGAGCGCCAGCGCCGACAACGGCGCGTGCCACAGATAGCCCTGCCCGAACGGCACTTCGAGCTCATCGAGGATCTCGGCTTGGCGAGACCGCTCCACGCCTTCGGCGATCGCGACTCGATCTTCGGCGGCGACGATGTCGAGAATTGCCTTGAGACGAGCTTCGGCGCGTGGATCGACGTCGATCTCCATAACGAACGAACGGTCGATCTTGACGGTGTCGCTCGGGATCTGGACGAGACGGTCCACGTTCGAACCCTCGACGCCAAAGTCGTCGATGGCGATCTTGATGCCGCGCCCACGAAGGGTATGCAGCGAGTTCATGAGGTCATCTTCGTGTGCGTGCAAACGATGCTCGGTGACCTCGATCTGAAGCATGGTCGCCGGGACCCGGTGTTGTCGCAGCGTGTCGAAGATAATGCGGTGGCTGTCGGAGTCACTCACATGGTCAGGGTGCAGGTTGAACGACATGGTGAATCGTTCGTCGATGATGCCGTTCGACAACCAGTCGCTCAGCTGAGCGATCGAGCGGCTCAAAATCTCGAGGTCGAACTTGTCGAACTCGCCGCGTTCGGTCCCAGGAGGCAGGAACGACGATGGATCCATCATGCCGAGCACCGGATGCATGTAGCGGGCGAGTACCTCGACGCCGACGATTGTCCCGTCGCCAATGCTCACAACCGGCTGGTACACGAGCCGGATCTGATCGGTCGAAACTTCCAAGTCCGCCATGGCTCCACGAGCAGCTTGGCGCAGACCACGACGGCGTTCCTTCTCGCGATACATCGCAAGGTCGGCGTTCTTTAGAATCGAGTCGGCGGTGTCGGTGACCTTGCCGATCGACATGCCTACCGAACCACCGATGCGCAACGACGTGTCGTTTACGACGACCGTCGAGTCGAGCGCTCGCTCGACATTTGCAGCCACAACTCGGGCGACCTGCGGTTCGCCTCGCACCAGTACACAGAACTCATCGCCGCCGAAGCGAGCGATGAGATCGTTAGGACGAACAGCAGATGCCAGCTGTTCAGCAACGAACTTAAGAACGAGGTCGCCCGCTTCATGGCCTTGCGAGTCGTTGATGCCCTTGAAACCGTCGATGTCGCAGAAGATCAGCGCAACGCCATCGCGGCCGCCGAGCGCGTCGGTGAGTTCGTCGACGAGACGCGCCCGGTTCGCAAGACCCGTGAGCGGGTCGTGGGTCGCTCGATGCTGCAGGGTCGCAGCAGACTGCGAGCGCAACTCGGCTTCGGACTGCAACCGCTGGTCGAGCGACTGCAGGCTTCGAGACAGGATGCCGATCTCGTCGTCGCTGTCATCGTCGAGCGGGGCTTCGAGCCGGCCTCGGAACAGTTCTTGGGCTCCGCGGACAACCCGACCAAGACGGCGTCGCATCAGCGCGACCGGAATCAGCGAGATCGCACCGATCAGCGCGAACGCAGGGATGAGCCAGATCGGAACCACGCCGCCAGATACTGCACTTGCCGGCGTCGCGGCAACGACCACCCACTCGACGCCAGGGATTCGTTGTAGTGCCACGACCGAGTCGACGCCTCCGATCTCCACATCATCTCTGATCAGCGCGTCCTGGCCACCCAACACCTCGCTCACGATCGAACGAGCGTCGGTACCAATCTGGTCGGTATCACCGGCATCAGGCCCGGCGAACACGACGATCTCACCATCAGAATTCTGCACCGCAAGAATCACGTTGACCGAGGTTTCTTCCCCGATGGCGGCCACCAACTCGACAACAGAATCGGAGTCGTAGGCGCCGAGTAGGACCGGACTCCCTTCTGGCGCATCCCCGTCTGAAACCTCCGGAGCTGGCACCGGCGTTCCGATAAGAACAGCGACCTGGTCGTCCATCGACCGGGTCGAACCAATGACCGTGTCGACCTGGGAGCGGTTGAGCATGGTGCCCGACGCGTTCAGCGTCGAGCTCTCACCATCGGCCACTACCTCGAGCGAGAGGAAGCCGTCGCTTTCGACCGGGAGCTCGCCCGCAATCTGTTCGTCCGTGAGCGTTGTCGCTATATCTTCGAGACGGTCAGCGGCGCCTTCGAGGTTCGCAGCGATGAATGTAGAAACCGGAAACGCGACGCTCTCGACCTGCTCGCCGGCTCGCACCTGCGCCTCGGCTGCCTGACCGCGCAGCACCACGATCACCACGATAGTGACCGCAAGGATGCTGAAGGCAACGACGAGAGCAAGTCGTCGTCCGACGCTCAGGCGCAGCATAAATTACGGTTTCGAGGGCTTCAGCTGTTCGTAAATCCGCTTGCAATCCGGGCACACCGGAAAATCATCGGGCTTACGAGTTGGAACCCACTTCTTGCCGCAGATGGCGCGCACGGCCTTGCCGGTGATGGCGCTCTCGGTGATCTTGTCCTTCTTCACGTAGTGCGCAAACTTGTCGTGATCGCCACCATCGGTAGGAACCGTCTTCGGTGTCGTGGTGGGCGTCGTCACCGGCGCAGTGATGGTGTCGGAGTCAGAGTTGATCAGTGTCATAGCGACTTTCCATAAAGCTGGACAGGCAGTGGTGCCTGCAATCGTACGTCGCAGTATCTCGTGTTGTCAGACTCGTTTGGCCTATACGGCCCGCAACGAACGTAAGAAGTCTCAGCTATACCCGAAGTGAGAGGATCGACTCAGCGAGCTCAGCAACGACCTGATCGAGGTCTTCGTCCTGAGTTACCAAGCGATCTGCAGCCGAGCAGCTCGGCTCAACGAACTGGTCGTGCATCGGGCCAACCGATTCGGCGAACTGCCGACGCACGCTCGCTTCGCTCCGGCCGCGTTCGACCACGTCGCGCTCGAGGCGACGGGCGAAACGGGTTTCCTCATCGCACTGACGGAAAACCTTGAAGTCGAAGCGCTCGATGAGCTCTGGGAACGCGAAGAGCAGAATTCCTTCGGCGATAACGATCTCGGCAGATGGGAGGATCGTGAGGTCGTCTTCGCGGCGATGCTCAGAAAAGTTGTACACGGGGATGGCTACGTCGAGCCCTCCGGTCAACCCGTCGAGTTGAAAACCGAACAAGTCGTCGTCGAGCGAATCGGGGTGATCGAAGTTGACGCTGTTGCGTTCTTCCATGCTGAGGTGGCGAAGGTCTTTGTAGTAGGCGTCGAACGGGACGAGGGCCACACGTTCGGGGCCGATCGCGTCCTTGAGTTCGTGAGCGAGCCGTGTCTTACCCGACCCGCTCCCGCCTGCAATTCCAATGAGGGTTACGGTCATCGACAAGGGACCGTACCGGAATGTGGGGCGCTGCTCAGCACCCGCCTATGTGAAATTTGTTGGAGTACGTTCCAAATGTAGTGACGTGCCATGATGTCGGCGATACTGTTCGCAACATCGCGACACGTTCACGACACGCTCTCTCACACATTGGGATCATGACGACCAACCGACACGAACTTATCGATGCCGTCGAAGGCGACATCGAGCGGCTGATGGCAGACCATCTTGAGAAGCGGCCCACGTGGTACGCCCACGACCTCATTAAGTGGGAAGACGGTCGGAACTACGTTGACGAGCCGTGGGACGAGTCGCAGTGCACGATCAGCCCCGAGGTGCGAGAAGCGCTCGTGCTGAACCTGCTCACCGAGGACAACCTGCCGTACTACCACCACTCGATTGCGAGTCAGTTTCCGGTGGATTCGGCCATTGGCCGCTGGACCCGTCGGTGGACCGCCGAAGAGGGACAGCACGCCATCGTCATTCGTGACTACCTCATGATCAGCCGCAACGCCGATCCTGTTGCACTCGAAGACGACCGCGTCGAGACGATCTCCAAAGGGTGGGACTCTCCGTGGACCGATCCGATCGACATCTTCGTGTACACGAGCGCCCAAGAGCTCGCGACGCGTGTGTCGCACCGCAACACCGGCGTCAAAGCTGACGATGAAGTCGCGTACGAAATCATGAAGCGCATCGCCGCCGATGAGAACTACCACTACATCTTCTACAAGGGCATCGTCGCCGCAATGATGAAGCTCGATCCGTCGGCGGTGATTCAGTCGATGCGCAAGGTCTACGAGAACTTCAACATGCCGGGAACGGTCGTGCCGAAGTTCCGCCGCCGGGCAGCGCTCGCGGCACGAGCCGAGATCTACGACCTTCGCATCCATGCGGAGAAGGTCATTGCACCGGTGTTGCGAGAGTGGAAGATCGACAAGCTCGAGGACCTGACCCCCGAGGCAGATGCCGATCGCGAAACGCTGTTGGCAATGCCCGACGTGTTGGTCGAGCGCGCCGAACGCCTCGAAAAGCGCGCCGCCTCAAAGCTGAAGGTGTAGCTCTCGGGTCAAGCCGTGAGCAGCGCCACCAGTTGCTCGACGGCGCTATCGGCAATCGCACGCATCTCGTCGTCGGTCCGGTCTTGGATCGGATGCTCGACAAACAAACGCTCCGGAGCGATACCGAGACGTTCGCTTTGCGCGCCTGCGGCCTCGACGAACCGGTTCGACGCGACGAACACGCTCGGGATACCCCGTCGTTCAAGATCTGCCATGTCGTGCACACTGCACGACGTGCACGAGCCTCAATCGGCGAGCGCTTCGATCACCGCATCACAACTCGTCGCGATCTCGTGACGTAGATCGACCGGCGCTGGCTTGGCGAAGGTCGGCTTCTTGTAGCGGATCGTCGTCACGTCGAGCGCGTTCAGCTTCTCCTCGACCCGGTCGAGGAACACATCGCCTCGAGCCTTGGAGATATCGAGAAGTCCAACCGTTTTGCCCGCGAGCGATTCGAGGCGAGCCGCCTGCTGGATGTGTTGAGGTGTTGTCTCGTCGGTGGGATCGAGGACGTTGATGCTCATGAACGGATCTCCTTTGTGACTGGCGTGCTGCCCATCGTGTTGTTGACCCAGCCGCCCATGATCGACGAGAAAAGGCCAGCGTCTCCACCTGCGTGAACGATCATCAAGCCGCCGGGGCCAGAGTTGTCGAATTTGGGCACGGTTACTTCTGCGAATGCTTCAGGGAGGCCCTCGGCGATGCCGCCAGCTCCACGGATCATCTGAGCGCCATCCATTTCGAGTGCCTTCTCGAGCGCCTCGCGGAACTGCGCCTTGCTCCAGCCAGCTTCTCGAAATCGATTGGCGTGCTCGGGGCTGAGCACGAGGATTGCGTCGAAGGCCATAGCGAGCCGCGGCGACACGACCGTCTTGAGATGCTCAGCCAGCGACAGTACGAGCGCATCGGGGTCACGGGTGAGCTGATCGAACAGTACCCGCGGCGACTCCCCGGCAAAGGCGGTGATCGTGTTCGTGCCGGCCTCGAAGCCTCGGTCGACCGAGAACGGCTCCCATGGCGAGCCTTCTTCGTCCTCGGGAAAGCACAGGCCGAACTTTGCAGGCGATCCGTGTGTTGCCTGATCGATCTTGCCCGGCAGGCCACCTCCGACATTTCGAATGGTGAGCTGCACGGCGCGACCGATCGTCGAGTTTGCACGGTTTCCCTGGCCGAGCACATTGCCTTTCGCGTTCATGCCAATGGTGTTACGGATGGGGCCGTTGACGACAAAGACGGGTCCGTTCGGCATGGTCGTGCACAACAGGCCGTGCATATTGAACTCGTCGGTGCACACCGCTTCGAGCGCGGCGATGACGACGGGCAGGTATTCGGGGAGACAACCGGCCATCACGGCGTTGATCGCGATCTTTTCGACCGACAGATCGACGAGGGTGGGCGGCACGATGGCCACAATCTCGTCAGATGCCCGGGTGGTGCCTTCGAGCATTCGGCGAACGCGTTCGGCCGTCGGCGGCACGAGCGGAAGCCCGTCGCTCCAGCCTCGGTCATACATTGCTTCGAACTCATCTTCGAGCGCCGCGAACTCGATCGTTCTACTCGTCGTCGTGCTGTCGCCAAACGCAGCCTCGAGTGCGTCGATCCGGTCTGGGTCGACGCTCATCGATCCGCAACCGGGCCGTTGATCGGGAAGATCGGTACCCAGGCCGACAACTCCGACAAATGCCTCCCATTGGTTGCGATCCCAGCCGACTACCCGTTCAGATTCGACGCCCTTGGATACCCACATCAGTGTCGGGACTGTTTCGATATCGGCGCGCCACGACAGTTCGAGGTTCGCATCGTGGGTGTGCGTCGTGCTGCTCGACAGGTCGATGGCGGGGAACGACGCGTCATCTTGAACCACGATCTGGGTGAGCGTGCCGTTATCGATCAATTGCTGAAGTACCGGGACCACGGTGACGCAGGTTTCACAGTCCTGCTTCACAAAGGCGATCAACCCATCGGCAAGTTCACTCATCTCTACCCCCAGCCCTCACTCTGCCACAGCTGACCGGAACTACCAGTCTTCAAATTTCGGTAGGGGGAGGGCTAGTCGAGTTCTTTGAGGGCGTCTTCGATGCCCATGACGAACGTTGGGTAGGCGTAGATCATGTGGCGCAGTTCGGGGATCGGGATCGCCGAGTGCACGGCGAGCGAGAGCAGCCCGAGGACTTCGCCACCATGTGGGCCAACCGATGTTGCGCCGACAAGTACGTCACGGTCCGTGTCAACGATCAGCTTGATGAAGCCTTCGTTGCCGTTGGAGTGCAGCCAACCACGAGCGGTGTGGCCAACGATCTTGTGCGCAACCTTCACGTTGATGCCGGCCTCGCGAGCCTGCGCTTCGGTCTTGCCGACCGAACCAACCTCGGGATCGGTGAAGGTCACCGCCGACAGCGCATCCATGTTCAGCGGCTTGGTCTCGCGACCGAGAATGCTGTCGACAACAACCTTGGCTTGGCGAATACCGAGGTGGGTGAACATGCCTTCGCCCGCGATATCACCAGCAGACCAGAGGCCCTCTTGTACCTGCATGTTCTCGTCTACGTCGAGAAAGCGGGACTTGGGGTCGATGCCGAGGGTCGCGATACCGAGATCCTCCAAGAACGTCTGACGTCCGGTCGCGACGAGCAGCTTCTCGCCGGTGACCTCGGTGCCATCTTGAAGGGTGACGGTGAAGCCGCTCGCCTCGTCATATGCAACGTTCGACGCGAACTGGCCAAGGTATGTGTTGATGCCTTCAGCGGCGTATACCTCGGTCAACACCTCGCTGACCTCCGGTTCGGCAATTGGCATCAGGCGATCGGCGCCCTCGATGATCGACACGTCAACGCCGAAGCGGGAGACGGCCTGACCAAGTTCGAGACCGATAGCGCCACCGCCGAGAACTACCATCGACGCTGGCAGCGTTTCGACCTCCATGATTTCGTGGTTTGTCCAGTACGGCGTGTCGGCAAGACCAGGGATTGGTGGGACTGCGGCGAGTGTGCCCGTCGAGACGCAGATGCCCTTGCTTGCAACGTAGGTGTCTCCGTTTACCTCGACGGTATTTGGGCCCGTGATAACCGCACGGCCGCGTACGAACGTTCCGCCCTTGCCGACAAATCGGTCGACAGCAACGGTGTCGTCCCAGGTGTCGGTCGCCTGCTCGCGGATGCGCTGGGCAACCGGAGCCCAATCAGGAGTGGCGCTCGCCGTGCCGGCAAGACCTTCCACACGACCCACCTCGGCGAGTGAGTTCGCAGCCCGGATCATCATCTTCGACGGGATGCATCCCCAGTACGGGCACTCGCCACCGACGAGCGATGCTTCGATTCCAACGACGTTCAATCCAGCTTCGCCAAGGTCGCCTCCGACGACTTCGCCGGCTGGACCAAGTCCGATCACGATCACGTCTGTTTGATGCTCGCCCATTGCTTTTCCCCAATTCGTTTTTGTGTTGTGCGGGTGGAACCACCACTATGCGCCCAACAATTCCAGAATGGAGAAAAGGGACAGGGTTGGGCTTCGAGATTCCTCGCTATGCTGGTCGGTCGTTAACAACACGCGGGTGTAGTTCAACGGTAGAACCTCAGATTTCCAATCTGATGATGGGGTTTCGATTACCCCCACCCGCTCCATCGCCCTCCGACACGGCCACTGGCCGAACAACGTCGGAGGGCGTTGTCGCGTTCTTCACCCGAACCCCTCGATGCGTTGGCTGATGAACGAGCGGCTCACC
>CAYVHV010000068.1:0-10459 GCA_964451305.1 uncultured Acidimicrobiales bacterium
GTCATGATTACACCTGTGGTTAACTCGCTGTTCACCCAGCGTGGATCGGGGAGATTTTGTGGCAGAGTCACCTTTTGCATGGATGCACGTCGGGCATTGGACTGACTCTGAAGCTCAGACTGGATGCACGGTAGTTCGCGTCATCGGTGACGTGATCGCGTCAGGCGAAGTGCGCGGAGGTGCTCCAGCGACGCGAGAGTTTGGCCTGCTCGAGCCGACCAAGATGGTCGAATCCGTAAACGCAGTTGTGCTGTCGGGCGGTTCGGCGTTCGGATTAGCCGCCGCCGATGGAGTCACGCGATCGCTGCGAGCTCAGGACATCGGGTTCGAAACCACCCATGGTCGTGTGCCGATCGTGGTGGCGATGTCGTTGTATGACCTTGGCGTTGGCAACGGCATGCGGTGGCCGGGTGTTCCTGAGGGCGATGCCGCGCTAGACGCCGCGTCGACCGAGTTTGACGTTGGTCTCGTCGGTGCGGGAACGGGGGCCACGGCGGGGAAGTGGCGGGGCCCCGATGGTGCCTACCCGGGTGGTTTTCGATTCGCGATGGCCCAAAGAGGCGACGTCATTGTCGCAGCGCTAATGGCGATCAACGCTGCTGGCGATGTGGGGGAGCGAGCTGACGCGGCTCGTAGTGAACTTGCTGGCGGGACGTTCACCTGGCCGGAGGTGAAGTCGCCCTTCGGTGAGAACACCACCATCGGCGTCGTTGTCACCAACGCTCAACTGACCAAGTCGCAATGTCGCGTTATGGCCGAGGCCGGTCACGATGGCCTGGCTCGGGCAATTTTCCCAGCGCACGGCCCGACCGACGGCGATGCGCTCGTCGCGCTGGCCAAGCCAGAAGTCGAAGCCGATGAAGCAACGGTCCGTATCCTTGCTGCTAGCGCTGTCGAACAGGCGATCCGCTCCTAGAATCTACGATGTGATTACGGTCCTTTCGTCATCTCCCGATGACACCACCGAACTTGCAACAGGGATCGCCAACATTGCTGAAGGCGGCGATGTCATCGTTCTCGTCGGCGACCTTGGCGCGGGCAAGACCGCATTCTCGAAGGCCTACGGCAAGGCGCTGGGCATTGACGAGCCAATGACGAGCCCGACCTTCACACTCGCTCGCGAGTACGAAGGACGGCTCACACTGCATCACCTCGATGTGTATCGGTTGGAGCAGATGGCAGAGGTACTCGATCTCGACCTGCCTGAGCTTCTCGACTCCGGGGGCGTGGTCCTGATCGAGTGGGGCGATGCAATCATGCCCATGCTCCCACCCGACTTTCTTGAGGTCCGGTTTACCTTCGGCGAGGGAGACGATGATCGCACCATCGAGCTTCGACCGGTCGGGCCGCGCTGGCTTGCTCGCTGTGAAGCGCTGAAGGAACTTCCTGGTTCGGATGGCGAAGAATGCTGATCCTGGGAATCGAATCGGCAACGGCACAGGTCGGCGTTGCGATCGGTGGGCACGAGGGTGTTTTGGCGTCGGCGCATTCCTCGAAGGACCGTCGCCATGCCGAGAGCATCACGCCGCAGATCAAGTTTGTTTGTGAGCAGGCGGGCGTTGAGCTGAGCGATGTGGGTGTGGTGGCGGTCGATATTGGGCCGGGACTCTTCACCGGTCTTCGGGTTGGAATCGCGTCAGCGATGGCCGTCGCTCACGGACTCGGAGTGCCAATGATTGGCGTGTCGAGTCTCGATCTCGGAGCGTTTGCCGCCGCACATTCGTCGCGCCTCATCGTCCCGTGCTACGACGCTCGACGAGGCGAAGTCTTTTCGGCTCAGTACCGGTCGGTTCCCGGTAGCGCCCAGCGCATTTCTGAACCCGCGGTCTCGACGCCTGAAGAACTCGCTGCCGCGCTGGTGGCGTTGTCAGAGGACGTTCTGCTTCTCGGTGATGGTGCCGAGCGATATCGCGAGCATTTCGAGAAGATCTCCGGGGTGGAGTTTGCGGGCAACGGCCTGTGGTACCCGTCCGCCCGATCACTCGTCGAGTTGGCGCACCCGAAGGCCATGCGCGAAGAGTTTGTCCCGCCGAGCGAAATCGAACCCATGTACATCCGGTTGCCCGATGCGGAGATCAACTGGAAGGTTCGAGACGGTCGGTCGTGATTGGCGACTCGCTCGTGGTTACGAGGCGAGCAGAGATCAGAGACGTCCGAGATATTCGAACGATCGACCGCCTGTCGTATCCAACACCGTGGTCTGAGGGCTGGACGGTCGCGCAAGTCACCGACCCGACTCGCGCCCACCTCGTTGCCGAGCGCGATCACGTCGTGGTCGGCCACGGCGGGTTCATCTTTCTTGGTGGACAAGCCCACATCGCAACGATTGCTGTTGCCCCCGAGCATCGGCGACAGGGCATTGCCGACGTGCTGATGGTCGAGCTGCTCAAGGTCGCAGGCGAGAGAGGCTACGACGAGGTAACCCTCGAAGTGCGGGTGAGCAACGAGGCCGCGATCGCTCTATACGAACGGCATGGGTTGAGTGAGGTTGGGCGCCGAAAGGGCTACTACGGGGACAACGGTGAAGATGCCTTGATCATGACGCTCACCGGGATTTCCGACGCAACGAGTGGATAGCCTGAAGGTATGGCTGAACTGATATTGGGCATCGAGACAAGCTGCGATGAGACCGCGGCGGCGATCGTGGGCGACGGACACGACGTTCGTTCGAACATCGTGTCGAGTCAGATCGATATTCACGCTCGTTATGGCGGTGTGGTTCCCGAGGTTGCGAGCCGGGCGCACGTCGAGATGATGATGCCGGTCGTGGCCGAAGCGATGGTCGAAGCAGGTGTCGAAAAGGACGATCTTTCAGCCATTGCGTGCACGGTTGGCCCGGGCTTGATTGGATCACTGCTCATCGGGGTGAGCGCGGCGAAGTCGCTCGCGCTGGTGTGGGACAAGCCGTTCATTGCCGTCAACCATCTCGAGGCTCATCTCTACGCATCGTTCCTCGAGGAGCCCGATCTTGAGCTGCCCGTGGTTGTGCTGCTCGTGTCCGGTGGGCACACGATGCTCGTGTTGATGGAAGGACACGGAAAGTACCGTCTCCTCGGCCAGACACTCGACGACGCTGCGGGGGAGGCCTACGACAAGGTTGCTCGGTATCTCGGCTTGGGGTATCCGGGTGGGCCGATCATCGACAGGATGTCGATCGATGGAAACCCTGAAGCGGTGCACTTTCCCCGGGCGATGGTCAAAGATGGCTACGACTTCTCGTTCTCGGGATTAAAGACCTCGGTCGTGAACTATGTCCGCAAGAACCCCGACGTTCCCGATGTCGACATCGCTGCGTCGTTCCAAGAGGCCGTGGTCGATGTGCTCCTCACAAAGGCACAGCGCGCTGTGCACGAGTATGGAGCGAAGGGATTGTGCCTCGCCGGTGGCGTCGCTGCGAACTCGTTGCTGCGGACCCGCACACTCGATCTCGCGATGGAAGATGGGATTGCAGCATTCGTTCCGGATCGGTCGATGTGCACCGACAATGCAGCGATGGTCGCCGCTGCTGGCTGGTGGCGGATGTATTCCGACGGCCCAGCGCCGCTAGACCAAGGCGCTACCTCGAGCCTCCGGCTGCCCACCTACGCGTAGGAGCGACCCGAGATGACCTAACTTGGTTAGGTCCTTACCTTCCAGCTAAAGCGGCGATTCGCACGGCCGACAGGCTCCTAAACCTTCATTTTCCGAAGCTGGAACTGGAAGAATGCACACGAAGAGTCTTGGACTTGTCGCTGTCCTAACGTTACTGGCCACCTTGCTTGCACCCGTATCGGTGCCGCTCGCCCTAGCGGACGGGACACCAGACCTGGTTCTGAGCAAGGACATGCCCGAAGATGTACTCCTCGGTGAGAACATCCCTGTAAGCCTGACCCTGACAAATCCGAGCGGTCCCGACGGATTCAACAGCAGCTTCAACGATGTCCTGCCGGTCGGTGTGAGCTACGTGCCCGGATCTGCAAACCCTGATCCATTGGTTCTCGGCCAAGCCGATGGCACGACGGTTCTCGTCTGGTCGAATGTCGCAGATATGTTGACCGGGGCCACCGTGCGATTGGACTACGGGAGAGAACGGCATCGAAGGCATCGTTGTGAACCTGCTCGACCCTGAAGGTAACGTCGTCGCGACCACGACGACAGATGTTGCCGGCAACTACGTCTTCGATGACCTGCTGCCCGGCACATACACCGTGTCGCTCGATCCGTCATCGTTCCCGACGGACATGTCCATCGTCTTCGGCCCCGACGGGAACCTGGATAGCTTGGCCACAATCGAGCTATCGAGTGGCGAGGACGTTGGCACGATCGACTTCGGTCTTGATTTGCCGGACATTCCTCCTCCAGCAGGACCACTGGCGTTGACCGGTCGAACCACGAGTGGGGCCGTGCTGGCTTCGCTGCTCATGCTGCTCGTTGGGGCCGTACTGATCTTCGGTGTTCGCCGGCGACGACCAGAAGTGGCCTAACCCTCGTTGGACGTCGGTCCCGTGGGGGCCCATCGGTGTCCCCACGGATCGACGAACCAGCCGCTCCGTTGACCATGTTGGTTTGCTGGCGGCCGTTCTTCGGCGGCTCCCGCAGCCAACGCATGTTCATAGACCGCGTCGCAATCGTCGACGTTGATCACGAGCGCCATCGAACGGCCAGCGCCGTGCGCGGCCGGATGAACGAGCTGCATCTCGGGGAAGTCATCGGCGAGGTAGAAGATGGCATCTCCGATGGCCATCTCGGCATGGCCGATTCGACCATCGGGCATCTCGAAGAGCTCACCTCGTTGCTCGGCGCCGAATACCTCGCCATAGAAGGAGAGTGCGTGTCGGGCGTCGCCAACGGTTAGGTACGGAATAAGGACTTGTTGGTTCATCGGGATCTCTCCGTCGGGTTGGTGGTCGGGCTTCGGGAATGGGTTGCGAAATGTCCAGGCGTGTTCGCTTGGGCCCTGCTTTGCGAGCAAGTCGAGTCGGCGGACGGCTTCGTCGATGGACGGTGTTGTCCCAGCGGGGATCCACCACAGCACGGCGATCGGCCCGTCCTGTTTCTGGAACCAGTCGGCCCTGCGGCGAAGGTAGGAGACGTGGTCGGTCTTGTACATGAAGTCGTGCAGTGCGTCGACGCCGGTCCACACCGAGAGGTTGGGTGCAATGAGCGGGTCGCTGGCTCTGGGTACGTCGACGAAGCTCGATGATTCGCCGTCGTCGCCGATCAGCCTCCACACGAA
Organism: uncultured Acidimicrobiales bacterium; assembly: GCA_964451305.1. Taxonomy (GTDB): domain Bacteria; phylum Actinomycetota; class Acidimicrobiia; order Acidimicrobiales; family SHLQ01; genus SHLQ01. The sequence continues at coordinate 5,216 of CAYVHV010000068.1, forward strand.
TCCCGGTGATGCTTCAGCGATTGCGTTGATGCGATCGAGGCTATTGGTGAACTCGGCCATGTCGGGGTGGTCGAGTGGTTGGTTGAATAGGCCGCGGTTGTACTGAGCGAGATGCCAGCCACTGGTGTGCGATCGGTCGGATGTTCGTTCACGCCGTTGCTCAATGTGGGTGATTCGGGCTTTGAGTCGTTCTGCGAACTCTGCGCTGGGAGCCGCACTCACCGGGGGTTCCAGGTTCTCAAATGGGTTAGTCACGGTCGCCTCCAGTCTCTTCGTAGACGCTTCTAAATGCGGTCCGTGCTCTCACCAACAGGCTCTCGGTGCTGCGTATCGTCCGACCGAGCAGGTCCGCGCATTCTGGAACCGATAGGTCATCGAGGTATCTCAGGGTGAGTGCGCTTCGATAGTGCGGTGCGATCTCGGCGAGGACGTGCCGAGCTCGTGTCTGGTCGAGAACGGTGTTCCACGGATCTTCGGCGTGTTGGGTGGTGGTTTCGAGAAGGGTGAGCGAGCGATCGACGACGGCGAGATGACGCCAATGGTCGATGAGCTTGTTTCGTGCGACCGTTATGAGCCATCCGGTCGAGATTTCCGTTGGCCGGTCCCTCGACCATTCGAGGGCGGCCTGAACAAAGGTGGCCGATGTAAGTTCCTCGGCGATTTCGGTCGAACTGCACCGAGCCCGCACATAGGCATAGACCTCGGGCAGCGCGTCGTCATAGATTTCGGACAGGCGACAGGGAGGTGGTTGGCCTTCCTTAGCTTCATCGGTACGACTCATACATCTCCAACAACGGATGAGGTGGGTCGCGTCCGTCGCGGTGAGCAAAAAACTCTGTCTGACCCGCCACATGTTTAGCCGTCAACGAATCGGGAAGGTGCACGGAAACGCGTGGCTAGTCTTAGGCCATGGAACTCTCTACTGCTCTCAAATGGGCTGGTCAGCGCAAGCACGCCGCCCTCATTACGCTCCGCAAAGATGGCAGGGCGCAATCGTCCGACATCGTCTACGTCATCAACGATGGGATCTTTGAGATCTCGCTGACCGAAAGTCGGGCAAAAACGAAGAACATGCGTCGAGACAACCGCATTGTTCTGCACTTGAGCTCACCCGATGAGTGGAGTTACCTCTCCTTCGATGGCACGGTTGAATTGAGCGACGCGACGACGCGCGTTGACGACGCCACGAACGATGCGCTCGTGAAGTACTACGAGGACATTTCTGGCGGGCCGCACTCCGACTGGGATGAATACCGCAACGCCATGGTGGAGGAAGGTCGGCTCATCGCCCGCTTTTCACCGATTTCCGTCGTCGGCCAGATCAACGGATAACGAGGGGCACAAGCATGCGCTGTGCTGCATATCTCGGGATGAGCCTCGATGGCTTTATCGCTGGCCCGAACGACGAGCTCGACTGGCTCGATGAGCTCGACCATATCGAAGGAGTCGACTACGGATACGGGGAATTCATTGCGTCCATTGACGCGATTGTGATGGGTCGCCGTACCTTCGAGACCGTCATGGGTTTGGTCGACGAGTGGCCGTTCACCAAGCCGGTGGTGGTGATGAGTCGCACGCTCGCCGAACTTCCCGAGCACGCTATTGACTGCGAGATTTTCGCCGGCACGCCAGCTGAGGTCATCGCCGCCGGTCGAGACCGAGGTTGGTCCAAGCTGTACATCGATGGTGGACGGCTCTCGTCGAGCTTTGTGAATGATGGTTTGCTCGACGAGTTGATCGTCTCGGTGCTCCCAGTACTGCTCGGAACCGGTGTGCCAATCTTCGGCGAGCTCGCCAACCCTGTTTGGCTACAGCATGTGAGCACAGAGGTATTCGAAAACGGCATGGTGCAGCATTCATATCAACGCCGAAACTCCAATGTCACATAAAGAGAAATCAGATCCCATAATAGGTACTTTTAGTCGCTTTTCACTGCGAGAGGTATTTTTCTACGCCAAAAAGCGCTAGTGAACGAATGTTCACGAGTGTTTTCCGGGTTCGTTCTGACCTTTCTAGACTGCCTATAACCCAATGCTTATATAGGCTTTTTGGCCTATACGACAATCGAGATGAACGCGGTGTGAACGGTTCATATCTTTGTTCCTCAAATGTCTCTAGTTCTTCACGGAGAGCGTCATTAGGTTGCTCCACGGAACTTCAGGAATGGCCTGAAGCACGACCCAACGGAGCACCAAAAATTATGACTACCCCCAACTATCTCCCAAGGCGAAAGGGGTCCCGAGCACTCGGGTCCGCACTCGCCTTCCTACTGACCGCAACGACGGTGGCCGCAGTGCCGGCAACCGTTGGTGCTCAGGAAGCATCTGAGGGCGAAGCGGTTCAGTTCACGTTCGAGAACCTCCAGCCTGGTGACGGCTTCTTCTTCACCGAAGCTTGGGTCGGCCTCCACAACGGAGACTTCGATCTCTTCGACGCTGGCGAGCGTGCAACACCTGGACTCGAGTCACTCGCCGAGGGCGGCAACACCGAGCTTCTCGGTTCTGAGTTCGCAGCTCCTGGTCGCTTGCAGGCAACCATTGGTAACGGCGACGTGCAGTTCATCTCCCCTGGTGAGCTCATCGAAGGATCGATCGACGTCATCAACCCCCAGAACTACCGTTACGTCTCCTTCGCATCGATGCTCATTCCAACCAACGATGCATTCTTCGGCAACGACGACCTGATCGAGATCTTCGATGAGGACGGAAACTTCACCGGTCCGATCACCATCGAGATCACGGGCGCCGACATCTACGACGCAGGCACCGAGGTCAACGACGCTCAGGGCGCAGCTGGCTTCTCGCTCGGCTTCGACGGCGTCAACGGTGGCGAGTCCACCGACGACCCAACCGGTGTTGTTGGACTTCACCCAGGCTTCGAAAACCTCGTTGGTCTTCAGACCGCTGCTGGAACCACCGTTGGTTCCGAAGGCTCCGGCGCAGTCGCTGCTGACGAAGTTGTCGCACGAATCACCATCGATCTCGGTGACTCGATCAACACCCAGTCCGCTGTCGGCCCACTCTTCCAGGGAAGCACCGTCGAAGATGCCGCTGACGCTGGAGCACCTGACACCTTCCGTCTCGTCGACGGAGAGTTCGGCCGCTACCTCGAAGCATCGTTCGGCAACGCCGACACGGTCACCGTTCCTCACAGCACGACCGCTTGGCAGCTCCTTGATGCTGGCGATGGTGCGTACTACATCCAGAACGCCTACACCGGTCGTTTCCTCGACGCTGACGGATCCGGCGACGGATACAACGTTGGCCTTGCTGACTCCACCGATGAAGGCATCCGCTGGACGCTCGAAGAGGCAGAAGACGGCTCGTACTACATCGTGAACGAAGAGTTCGGACGCCTTCTCAACTCAACCCGTCCAGGATTCAACGTCAACACCGGCACCGAGCCAGGCGCATCGACCAGCTGGACGATCGTCCCAATCGAAGAGGCTGTAGGAGCCGTATTCGCTGGAACCAACGACCTCGAGAACAACGAGATCGCATCGTTCTCTCGTGGTTCTGACGGAACGCTCACCCACGTGGGCAACTTCTCGACCGGCGGCGCCGGCTCGACCGAGTTTGATGGTGGCGAAGGTCTCGACCCTCTCATCTCCGCTGACTCGATCGTCGTCACCGAGGACGAGCAGTTCCTGCTCACCGTCAACGCTGGATCTGACACCATCAGCTCCTTCCGGATCAACGACGACTTCAGCCTCGAGCTGATCTCGGTCATCGATTCCGGTGGCGTTGGCCCTAACTCGGTCGCAGTCCAGAACGGATACGTGTTCGTAACGAACATCGACCGTGACGGAATCGCACTCGGCGACCCTGACACCCCACGTGGTGAGCCAAACGATGAAGGAAACGTTGTTGGCTTCCGTATCTCCGATTCGGGCGAACTGTCCGCAACCGGATACTCCGCCGACCTCGACAACCGCCCTGCCAACATTGGTTTCAACGCTGAGGGCAACACGATCCTCGTCTCGTCGATCACCTCTGGTTCGGCAGCGCTTACCGGTCCAAACGCAGAAGCTTCGCTCTACTCGTTCGCTGTTGACAGCGACGGTGCGTTGAGCCTCTCGGACACCGGTACTCCAACGTTGCGTGGCAACGCTGAGGGTCGCAACCTTCCATCAGCAATTGACTTCGATGTTCAGACCATCGGCGGCAACGAATTCGTTGTTGTCACTGAAGCTCGTGAGTTCAACTCAGAAGGTGCACCTCCTGCGCTTCCAGCACTTCAGGCTGGTTCGGTAACCGTTTACCAGCTCGCAGCTGACGGCGGACTGACCATCACCGAGTCCGATCTTGCAACGACTGACGGCGATCCTGCAGCACCGAACGCATTCGGCGCTGACGGACAGCAGCTCACCGCTTGCTGGATCGACTTCGGTCACGACGGTTCGACGTTCTACGTCTCCAACGCAATCAACGCCACCATCTCGAGCTTCACGCTCAACCCAGATGGCACCGTTACGCTCATCGACGTTGTCGCTGCAGCCGGAACGAGCGGCTTTGCTGAGGAAGGTGTCGCAATCGACGGACCGACCACGTTTGGTACCACCGACGGATTCATCGACCTTGACGTCAGCCCTGATGGCAACCAGCTCTACCAGCTGGCTGGCCTCTCCGGCGAAATCTACGTCTTCGACGTTGAAGATGACGGCAGCCTGACTCAGACGCAGGTCATCAGCGACGGTCTCCCAGAGATCGACACTCAGGGCATCATCAGCATCGGCTAATCGCTCGATGTTTGGTTAGTCCCACTCTCCACGAGTGTTGCCCCCGTCCGGTTCGCCGGGCGGGGGCATCTTGGCGTTTTCGCCGACGGCGAGCGACATGGGCAATGTGCGATGTCTTGTCTCACGCTTAGCGCTCAAGGCGATAAATATCGCGCTCAAAGTAGCAACTGGACTCTGAAAATGCACGCAAAGAGATGAAAAGAACACGTTCCTCAAGTGTTAACCACTAGCTACTGTCCGTGAGAAAGCGACTTCATTAACTTGCCCATCGGAACCCTTAGGAATGTCCTGGGGGTCTGACCCAAGGGAACATATGAAGATGAGAGAGACCGGTTACCCCAAATCCAGGCGGAGAAGACCACGGTTGCTTCGATCTGCCGTGGCGTTTGCCCTGATAGCTAGCACGCTCGCGGTGGCGCCCATAACGGTGGGAGCACAAGACGCTGAGCCGGTTCCTGGTTTCCCGATTGATCTTGGGTTTGTTGGTCTTGAGCCGCTTGGTGATG
>CAYVHV010000069.1:0-10408 GCA_964451305.1 uncultured Acidimicrobiales bacterium
CGACCCCTCGGCGAGTCGTCGCTCTGCTCGCATCGATCTCGTCGAGTACGTCCTGAACATCGAGGATCACGAGGCGCACAGCCAGACGAAACTCCTCGGACTCGGTCACGAGATCTCTTCTCGTCCTAGATAGCGCCAGCGACGAGCTTGTCGAGCATGAGCTCGGGGCGCTCGCCGACGAGTCGGTCGAGCCAATACGGGCTCTCGAACAACGCAAGGAGCGTGCCATCTGACCGCTCGAGGACGTCGACACCCTGCATGGATCGCAGTTCGACCATCGACTCTTCGTTCGTGAGTCGTGCTACCGAGTAGTTGGTCACCGACAGTTCGACCGGTGCGCCGAACTCGTTCTCTAGTCGGTGTGTGGCTACTTCGAACTGCATGGGGCCAACCGCCGCGAGCACAGGAGCTTGATCGCCAATGTCACGGTCACGCAGCACCTGGACGACTCCCTCTTCGTCGAGTTGGTTGACGCCATTGCGAAACTGCTTGAAACGGCTTGAATCTTTGGTGCGGGCAATCGCAAAGTGAACCGGTGCGAACGACGGGATCCGATCGAACTCGACAACGTCGTCTTGCCAGAGGGTGTCACCAATGCGCACATCGTTGGCGTTGACCAATCCAACGATGTCGCCGGGCCACGCCTCGTCGAGCGTTTCGCGGTCTGTTCCGAACGCGGTATGCGCGTATTTGGTCGCGAGCGGCTTGCCGGTCGACTCATGGGTAACGACCATGCCTCGCTCGAACTTTCCACTGCATACGCGAAAGAAGGCAGTGCGGTCTCGGTGCGCCTTGTCCATGTTCGCCTGGACCTTGAAGACAAACCCACTGAACGGAGCGTCGAGAGCCCGCTTTTCCTTTTCGACCTCTCCGGCATCGGCAACATCGTCGTCATCGCTGCCGATCGAGAAGGTCTTTGGCTTTGGCGAGGGAACGAGGTCGACAACCGCATCGAGGAGCAGCCGCACACCAAAGTTCGTGAGCGCAGATCCGAAGAATACCGGCGTGGTAATGCCGGCGAGGAACGTGTCTTCGTCGTACTCGGCACCGACCGCTTCGAGCAATCCCAACTCGTCGACGGCATCTTGGTAGAGGTCGCCCTCTTCTTCGATGGCCTGCTCGGGCTCCACGATCTCTTCAGGAGCCATGGTCGCGCCGCGAGCGGTTCGGGTGAAACGAACAAACTCGCCGGTGCGCTGGTCGAGCACACCTCGGAAACCCTCGGACGAGCCAACCGGCCACGACAACGGCGTCGGCGTCAGCGAGAGCTGCTTTTCGATGTCGTCGAGAATCTCGAGTGGTGAGAGCGACGGGCGGTCCCACTTGTTGATGAACGTGAGAATGGGGATTTCGCGGTCACGGCAGACCTCGAACAACTTGAGCGTCTGAGGCTCGATGCCTTTCGCAGCGTCGAGGACCATGACGGCGGCGTCGGCCGCCGCGAGAACGCGGTAGGTGTCCTCGGAGAAGTCGCGGTGGCCCGGAGTGTCGAGCAGGTTGACGATGTGATCCCGATACGGAAACTGAAGCACGGTCGATGTGATCGAAATGCCGCGCTGCTGTTCGAGCTCCATCCAGTCAGATGTCGCCGACCGGCCACCCTTCTTGCCCTTGACCGAACCCGCCTCGGTGCCGAGCGCCCCTCCGTAGAGGAGGAACTTCTCGGTCAGCGTGGTCTTGCCCGCGTCAGGGTGAGAGATGATCGCAAACGTACGACGACGACTCGCTTCGGAAAGAACCTGCTCGGATGTTGCCACCCGTCCAGCCTAAGGCGAGCGCTTTCGGAGCGGCTGTATCAACTCAGCCGCACTGGGTTGCTCGCCACGCCCCGTCTTCGTACAGGTACACCTCGATCTGGGTGAACTCGGTGAGCAAGAGACCGCTGCCGGAGAAGTAGTCCAAGTCAAGATCGGTATCGGCCAACTTCGGTCCGAAGGCTTCGAAGAAGCTGACTTCGATGTCGATGCTCCAGTTCGGGCCGAGGAAGAAGTCGTTCTGCGCATTCCATTCCTCGTGCACCGACGCAGGAACATCGCAGTTCGATGCCCAAACGTCCTCGTACCTCAGCGTCTCTCGACCGTTGATGAGCTCGGTCTGATAGTCCGCAATTTGGATGACGCCGGACTCGGTTGGTGGGACGACGGGCATGTGTCGGGCGTTTGCGAATGCCTGGGCACTTTCGGTACACGAGACGATGAGTTCTGGGGCGCCGCGGAGGTTGCAAAGGTCGTTGCCGTTGCTGCCGCGGAGCGTGTCTCCAGTTGTTCCTCGGAGGTGGTCGTGGCCGTTGCCGCCGTGGGCATCGTCGATGCCTGCGCCGCCGTCGATATAGTCGGTGTCGCCGCCGCCTCGGATCCAATCGCGGCCTTCGTAGCCGTCGATCTGGTCGACACCGAGTCCGCCTTGCATGCGGTCCCATCGGTTGGAGCCGACGATGAGGTCATCGCCTGCGCCGCCGAAGATACGGGCGCCGCGGGTGTCGGCTCGGTCTGCTGCGCTGCTGCCGTTGGCTGCGAAGAGCACGTCGTTGCCTTGTGCGCCGAAGATGATGTCGAAGCCTGCGCCACCGAGAACGATGTCGTCACCTTGGCCGGCGCAGATGATGTCGTCGCCGCCGAGACCGGTGATCACATCATCGCCTTGAGCAGCGAAGATGACGTCGGGTCCGTTCGTTCCTTCGAGGACGTCGTCGCCGCTGGTACCCATGATGGTCACAGGCTCGCCGCCACATACCTGTGTGGTTTGTGCTCCGGCCTGGGTTGGTACCAGCACGGCACCGGCTACCAGCGCAACGCTGCTCAGCGTCCCGATCTTTGTCCCCAACTTCATTTTCCTACCCCTCGTTCGTTGTCCCACGAGTGGTCGGCGGATTACAACACATCCTTTAGTGCAACTAGGAGGAATGCTCCGCCAGGCGGGGTGCGTTAGCTCGTTCGAGACGCGAGGAACGTTGCGAGCTCGGTGAGATGGTGGCTTGCATCGCCGCCCATAGGAGTGCGGGCGACCGCCTCGAGCGCTTCGTCTGTGAGTTCGTCGATTTGTTGTTCGATCGCTTCGCGAGCGCCCGTATCGATGAAGATTGTCTGGACCGCTGCGACCTGATCGTTTGTGAGGTTGCTGCCGACCAATCCGAGCAGGTTCAACTGAGACTTCGACGCGCCGGCGCGAGCACGAGCCAAGAGGGGAGTGGGCTTGCCTTCGCGGAGGTCATCACCCACCGGCTTTCCAGTGACGTCCGGTGAACCAAACGCTCCGAGAAGGTCGTCGCGCAGCTGAAAGGCAACGCCGAGCGGTGTGCCGATCCGGCCGAGCGACTCTTCGAGGTCATTGCGGCCAGCGAGCGCAGCGCCCATCTGCAACGGACGAACAATCGTGTACCGAGCCGTCTTGTACTCGACGATCCGTTCAGCGGTAGCCAACGGAACATCTCCTCGAGCGGTTCCAACCACGTCGAGAAACTGTCCGAGGTTCACTTCGATTCGAAGATCGTTCCAGAGGCGACGTACATCGGCGTTGACGTCGGCGAGCAGCACGTCGGAGAGCACCAGCGATACATCGCCCGCAAGGATGGCGACAGCTTCGCCATACCGGCGAGCCTCCCCACCCCATTTGTTCTCCTCGTGTTTCGCTATTGCCTGGATGTGCGCTGTTGGCACGCCGCGACGGGTTGGCGAACCATCCATCACATCGTCGTGGAACAACGCAAAGGCCTGGAGCAGTTCGAGGCCAGCTCCGAGGCTCGCAATCTCCGGACCGGATACATCACCGTTCGCGGCGACGTATCCCCAATAGGCCATTGCGGGTCGGACACGCTTGCCACCGGAGAGCACGAGAATACTGAGCAGCTCAATGGTCTCGTCGAAGAGCGGATCGAGGGCACCCCACTCTTCTCGGTACCCATCGAGGACTTCGCGCAAGCGCTCGTCGACCCGTCCTGCCGGGATGGTCAGCGCCTCAGGGATAGTCATTCGTCATCGCCGAGCTGCTCGAGATCGGCAACGATCTGTTCGACCTGGGTTTGCGCCGACGTGATCCGCTCTCGACAGAAGCTGATCAGCTCTGACGCTCGCTTGACCCGATCTCCCAGGATGTCGACGTCGAGCGAGTCATCCTCGAGTTCCGCGAGAATCTCGTCGAGCTCTGACACGGCGGTCGAGTAGCTGGGCTCTTCTTCGGTAGTGGTCACAACGTGGTGTCCTTCTTGGGATCATTTGGTGCGGGTTCGACGAAGGACGCTCTGCTAATGATCGTCCCGCCGGCCACCTCGGTTACCAGTGTGTCGTCAGGAGACACATCACCCACTGTTCGAATGACATCTCCGTTCGAATTGCGGGTGATCGACCAACCTCGTTTGAGGAGCACGGCCGGGTCGAGAGCGTGAAGTCGTTGTTCGACATGGCCGAGGTCGGTCATTGCGGTGCGGGTGATTCTATTGGCGAGCTTTGGAAGCTCGGCGATCTGGTTGTTGAGCTGCTTTTCGGCCAGCGCGATCTTCTGTCGGCCTGCTTGGGCGGCTCGTGCCCCACGTGCCGTGAGGCGCTGGTCGGCAAGGGCGAGGCCATCGCGGCCAGCTCGGGCACTTCGCTTGGCGAGTTCTGAAAGGCGTTGGTGTGCGTACGTCGTCTGTGCAGCCGCCACGTGGCTGATGTTGTGCCACCGCGTTTCGACATGTTCGACGTAGTGAGCAACACACCCGACGAGTGCTGCAGCGACCGCGGTCGGAGTTTTGAGGGCAGCGTGCGCGACCTCGTCGGCAACCGACGAGTCGATCTCGTGACCGACGCCGGTGAAGACCGGAACGGGCGACGCCGCAATGGTGCGCGCGAGCGTTTCGTTGTCGAACACCGCGAGATCGCCTCGCGAACCACCGCCACGGATAACAGCGATCACATCGAGGTCACCTCGGCGATACAGCGTGCGCAGACCAGCGATCAGTCCACGCGGTGCAAGATCGCCCTGCACCCGGCTTTCGCAGACGACGACCTGAAAGCCAAAGCCGCACCCGGACAGCTCGTCCATAAAGTCGGCTTCGGCGGCGCTACCTCTGCTCGTGACCAGGCCGACGCGCAATGGCACGAGCGGCATCGGGAGCGACTTGTTGTGTTTGGTGACGCCCTCTTCGGTCAGCCGTCGGATGAGCTCGTCACGTTCGGCAGCCATCGCAGCGAGGATGTAGCGAGGGTCGATGCCGGTCATGCGTAGCTGCAGCCGACCCTGAGTTTCGTAGAAGTCGACGACTGCACGGATTCGAACGGCCATGCCGTCTTTGATTGCACCGACGTTCTGTCGCTTCAGTTGGTTGTTGACGATCTGCTTGGTCTGACTGAACAGAACGACCGAAATTTTGGCCGTCGACGCGACGCCGGGTGGGGTGGGCTCGATCAGGTCGAAGTAGACGTGTCCGGCGCGCGACCGATTCAGGTTGCTGATCTCGCCTTCGACCCAAAGATCGTCGGGAAAGATCTGTTCGAGCGCTCCACCGATGAGCTGGTTCAGCTGCGCGACGGTGAAGCTCGTTGCGTCATGGGGAGCCGGAGGCGGCTCGGTTTCAAACAGCGGACTATCCACACCACGGACGCTACAGGCGACAGATGACAGTCCCCGCTGTCGATCTCGAAGCCGTTAGCCGTCGATCCATTCGGTCGCAGCTGTTACGAGCGCGGCGACGAGTGCTTCGGTGTCGGGCGCCCGTCCACCAGCTCCGAAGTCAGACCAGTGACGTGCCTCAGCGTGCCAACGGATGAGCGGCGGCAGCTCGATCTGTGTGCCGCTCTGCGGTGGAAGGTTCACCGGGTTTGATGGATGCTGACCGCGCAGCTGCTTTGGAATGTGGTCCAGTTCGTCGATCACCTCGTACTCGTCGAGCCCTGCTCGAAGGTGCGTGGCTACATGGCGGGCGAGGTCACGATTCTGCCCGCCGAGCAACAACGCTGTTCCTTCGGTTTTGAGTCCGTACCCATGGATCGTGATGACCGCGTCGACGTGATCGAGGAATGCTCGCAGTGTTTCAGAGTCACCTGGGTCCACCTTTGTGGATGCGAGATGGCGAATGGGTTCGATCTCTTGGGTAACGCCGTAATACGACGCCCCCGACCGGGTTGCCGCATCGGCAGCGATCACATCGGTGACTTTCTCGACCTCGCCGCCGTGGTAGGCCATGAACCCGAGTCTGGTTGACCGCAACGCGCTGACTTCTTCAACACCAGGGGAGGCGAGCAGCTCCGCAAATGTGCCGTTCATCTTCTCTTTCGGGATGAACCTCGCCACTGGCTCAGACCCTCGACCGGAACGGCGTCAGGTCGTTGGTGCTCTCGCCCGTAGCGATCTTTTGCGCGACCGCCTCGCCCAAGGCGGTGGAGTGCTTGAAGCCGTGGCCGCTGCACGGCGACATGACGATGATCGAATCCGATCGAGGGTCGCTGTCGATCAGAAAGTGATCGTCGGCGGTGTTCGTGTAGAGACAGACCCCGGTACGGATGGCGTTTCGCGAGACTCCATGGAACTTCGGTGCGATGTGGGTGTCGTAGAACTCGTCGATCTCATCTTGGGAGACGCTCCGTTCAACGGTGTTGGCGTCGCTGGTCTCGATGAACTGTTCGCCGAGAACCTTTACCGCGGGGGTGCCACCCGGTGGCGTTGGGAAGAGGGCGATGTAGTCCTCGTCCTTCTTCGCGATCCACATCACGAACGGGATGCGGTCGGTGCCGAATGCTTCCAGGTCATCGACTTCAAACCAATAGACGACTTGGCGGGTGACCGCTACTTGCTCAGCGTGTAACGGCTCGGCGAGTTCAGGAAACCACGGGCCCGTCGCGAGAACCACATGGTCGGCAGTGAACGAACCGGCGCTCGTGGTGACCGCGACCGAGCCATCGGTCGGTTCGACGTTGGTGACGGTCTCGTTCACCCGCAACATCGCACCGAGCTCGGCAGCGAGCTCCAACTGCACCTCGACGGCACGTTCGACCATGACCAGACCAGCGGTCGACTCGAACCCGGCGTTTCGCTCATCGGGAATCCTGATCCACGGGTGAGCGTCTCGGACTTCCGCAGGGGTCAACACGTCGTATGGGATGTCGCCTTCGCCCGCGATCCGCGCCGTCTCGACGACGAAGTCCTCCCATCGCTGACCCGGCACCGGGTCTTGCTCGGTGATGATGATGCCACCGCACTCATGCAGTAGATCGACACCTGTTTGTGTTTCGAGCTCCCGCCAAATTTCGTGGGACCGTTTGACGAACGGGAGGTACTGAGGTCCTTCGCCCACGGCGAGACGCGTGATGCGAGTCTCGGCTTTGGTCGAGCCGAATTCGTGGGGCGGATCGTACCGGTCGATACCAATGACACTCAGCCCGAGCTTCGACGCGTGATAGGCAACCGCAGCACCCATCGCTCCAAGCCCCACGACGATGAGGTCGGCGTGATCGGGGCCGTGTTCGGCGGGTCTGGTGTCCACGAGGTGCAACCCTACTTTCTGCGCCCAGCCCCGGAGCAGCTACGCGTTTACATCGACTCGGAGCAGGTTCTCGTACAGCGAGTCGTAGAGCCCGCCGAGCTTTCGGAGTTCGTCGTGCGTCCCGCGCTCAACAACCACACCGTCATCTACCACGATGATCTGATCGGCGGTAGTAATCGTCGACAAGCGGTGCGCGATCACGAGCGAGGTTCGACCCTTCAACGCGTCTTCGAGAGCCTGCTGGATGAGTTGTTCGTTCTCGGTGTCGAGGTGGCTCGTCGCCTCATCGAGGATCACGATCGACGGGTCCTTCAGCAACATACGGGCGATGGCCAGACGCTGTTTCTCGCCACCCGACAAGCGGTATCCGCGTTCGCCGACGACGGTATCGAAGCCCTCGGGGAGATCGTCGATCACATCGAAGATGCGAGCGGCCTTTGCTGCAGCGGTGAGTTGTTCATCGGTCGCATCAGGGTTCGCATATCGAAGATTTGCCCCGACCGTGTCGTGGAACATATGCGGGTCCTGGCTGACGACACCGATGGAATTGCGCAGGCTCGCTTGGGTCACGGTTCGGATGTCGTGGCCATCGACTTCGATAACGCCTTCGTCCACATCGTAGAGACGGGGGACGAGGTTGAGGAGCGTCGACTTGCCCGCGCCCGATGGTCCAACGATGGCGACCAGTTGACCCGCCTCGATATCGAGGTCGATGCCCTTGAGGACCTCGCGCTCTTCGACACTTCCGGAGTAGTTGGGCGCGTTGGTGACCGGCGTGATGCCCGCCGACATGTGTTTACCGGGCCCTCGACCCGGGGTGCGCCGTTGCGAGCCATCTTCGAGCGAGGCGATCGTCGATTCATCGGCGTTTGGATATGTGAAGCGAACGCCGTCGAAGCGAATGCGACCCGAAACCGTGTCGAGTTCTTTCGCATCGGGTGCATCGACGATCGGGTTCGTCATGTCCAGAATCTCGAAGACACGTTCGAAGCTCACGAGTGCGCTCGTGACGTCGACTCGTGCGTTCGAGAGAGCGGTGAGTGGCAGGTAGACGCGAACGACGAGGAGGCTGAGGGCGGCGAGATCGCCGACGGTGATCGTCCCGTTGATGACCATTCGGCCACCGATCCAGTACACCGCAGCGGTGCCGACCGCGCCGACGAGGGTCATTGCAGTCATGAAGACCCGTGCGAGCATCGCCGAGCGGATGCCGATGTCGCGAACTCGTGCCGCTCGATCTGCGAAATCGTCGGCTTCGACACGCGGCTGACCAAAGAGTTTCACGAGCATCGCGCCGCTTACGTTGAAACGCTCGGTCATCGTCGTGTTCATCGATGCGTTGAGCGTCATCGACTCTCGGGTGATGTCGGCCATGCGTGCGCCGACGCGACGCGATGGGATCAGGAAGAACGGAAGGATGATCAAGCTCAGCAGCGTGAGGCGCCACTCGAGGGCGAACATGGCGACGAGTGTGATGCCGAGGTTGATGACGTTCCCGATGAGTGTGGAAAGGAAGGTCGTGAAGGCACGTTGGGCCCCGATGACATCGTTGTTTAGACGCGAGATCAAGGCACCCGTCTGGGTTTGGGTGAAGAAGCCGAGAGGCATGTCCTGCACGTGGCGGAATAACTTGTCGCGGAGATCGAAGATGATGCCTTCGCCGATCCGGCTCGATAGGTATCGCTCGATCATCGACAAGCCCGCAGCCGCGAACGCGGCGGCGACGACGATCAGCCCAAGCCAATTGAGTCGACTTGTATCGCGGTTCGCAATCGCCGTGTCGATGATGTCGCGGAAGGCGAACGTCGGAATGATGCCGACGACCGTGCCGAGGATGACGAGCACCAGAAAGCCGATCACCATCTTGCGGTATGGGATCGAGAAGGCCCACACCCGCTTGACGGTTTCGCGGTCGATCCCCTTGGGGGTGTCGCCACCACTGCTCATGGAGTGCAGAATCTGCATTGGGTGCATGAGCTGAGCGTATTGGGTGGAAAACGCGAACGGGCGCCGGCCGAAGCCAGCGCCCGATTACTTCAGGTCTGAAATTGCAGTGAGCTCGCTGCGTTACTTTGCCTTGAGTGCATCGCGGATCTCGGCGAGGAGAACCTGATCTGGAGTCTCGGCAGGTGCGGTGTTGGCACCAGCCTTCGCGATTCCCTTGACGATGATGAACACGGCGAACGCAATAAAGATGAACGTGAACAATGCTGTAACGAGTGGGCCCACTGGAATGTCTCCTGGGTTCCACTCGTCGAAGTTCACCTCGAGGCCGCCGGCCTTGCCGATGAGCGAGAAGATGACGTTGACGACCGCATCCATAACTGGGACTACGGCCAATGCCAGCACGAGGCCGATTGCGGCAGGGATGACATTGAATTTCTCTAGAAACTCCCGAAATTCGGTGAGCATGGTGTTCTCCTAAATGTGTAGGCCGCCTATCAAGAGAGTAGTGACGTACCAAACCTTTATGTGATCTTTACCTTTTTTGTTTGCGCGAGGACGTTCGTGAAACGTCGAGAAGGCGCGGTTGGCGAAGTAAAGACATGCTGAGGAAAACAGCAAAGCGCCCGCTTTCGGGAGTGACGGTCAGGCGACCTGCGGCACACGCAAGGAAACGCTGAGAGCTGCTGCCTTCCGGCCCTGACCCGGTTCACGAACTTACGTTGCACAGAACCCGACCGTCACACCCCAAAGCGGGCGCCCGAACAGGATAGCAGTCTCTTCGATTCAAACGTCGCGTCGTCGACGCTCGAATCCACTGCCGGTCGCATTGCTGACAATTGCCGACGACGGGTCGGGCACATTGCCCACTAGGTGACGGGCACAGTGTCCAATATGGGTCGCCCGCATGTATCGTTGTCACCTGCTTCGAGTCGTCGATCTTCTTCGGATGACCCGTTTGCTGGAGGAGTGCGAGAGCGGCCGAATCGGCACGCTTGGAAAGCGTGT
>CAYVHV010000070.1:0-10373 GCA_964451305.1 uncultured Acidimicrobiales bacterium
AGTCGCGCCAGACTCGCTCGAAGGGCAGTCGCCACGCGTGTGGGGCGATCAGCTGATGAATCTGGTTGGGGCCCCATGAACCCTTCGGGTATGGGCGAACGGGCGGTGGATCGACCAGGAGCGGCTCGGAGATCTCCCACAAACGCTCGACGCCACGGGCGGACGTAAACAAGGTCCGATCACCGCGCGTCGCGTCGAGGATAAGCCGCTCGTACGCCTCCAAGATCTCGTCGGAGCCATTCGCGTCCTCAGCGCTGAACTGCATCGACATCTTGTCGAGACGAAAGCCGGGCCCAGGACGCTTGCCGTAGAACGACAGCGACATCTTCGACTCGTCGGCCAAGTCGAACGTCAGATGATCGGGACCGAGCTGGCCAACGCCAGAATCGGCCGGGAACATCGACTTTGGCGGCTCCTTGAAGGCAACGGAGATAATGCGCTTCCCCTCGGCCAGGTTCTTGCCCGTGCGCAGATAGAACGGAACGCCCGCCCAACGCCAGTTGTCGATGTACGCGCGAAGCGCAATGAACGTCTCGGTCGTTGACTCGGGGTCGACACCTTCCTCCTCGGTGTATCCAACGTATTGACCTCGCACGACGTCACGAGGGCGGATGGGCAGCATCGAACGGAAGACCTTGTTCTTCTCTTCGGTAATGGCCTCCGGGTCGATCGACGTCGGTGCTTCCATTGCGGTGAACGCCAAGACCTGCATCAGGTGGGTCACTACCATGTCTCGGTAGGCGCCCGTCGCCTCGTAGAACCCAGCACGCTGTTCCAGGCCGAGACTCTCGGGCACATCGATCTGAATGTGATCGATCATGTTTCGATGCCAGATGGGCTCGAACAAACCGTTCGCGAACCGGAACGCAAGGATGTTGAGCGCAGCTTCCTTGCCGAGGAAGTGGTCGATGCGGAACACCTGCTCCTCGCTGAACACCTCATGGACCGCAGCGTTCAAGACGCGTGCACTTTCCAGATCGGTTCCGAAGGGCTTCTCCATGACGATCCGACTGTTCTCGACAAGGCCAGCGTCGCGCAAGGTGCCGATGACAGCGAGCGCCGCCTGCGGTGGAACCGACAGATAGTGCAAGAGCCGTTGCGACTCCTCGAGCTCGGCGTCGGCGGCGGTGACCGCAGCCCGCAGCGCCTCGGGAGTGCCACCTTGGGCCCAGATCAACCGGGACGCAAAGTGGCGCCATTCGTCTTCGTCCATGTCGCCTTCGAACTCGTCGAGGGCATCTCGAACAAACCCGACAAAGGACTCCTGCGTGTGCTCATCGAGCGATGTTCCGACGAGTCGCATGTGCGGGATGAGACCACTCGTGAGCAGTCGAAACATGCCGGGCAGTAGCTTGCGTCGGGACAGGTCACCGGTGGCTCCAAAGAGGATAACCGTCGTCGGTGGGGCAGGGTCGAGGGATGAATGACGTCGCGTTGAAGAGACCATTGAATTGAGGGTGGCACTACTGAGGGCCGGAGCGGTTGACCCTCGCCACAATTTCGCAACCGTTCCGACCGTTGGCTTCGAACAATCCACCGGGTCGACATGGGGTCTACGCTTGGCCTGACTCGCTGCGAACTGGGGAAATCATGGGCGACACATACGACGCGGTAATCATTGGGGCGGGTGTCTTCGGCTCCGGCATTGCCTACGAGCTATCGCGCCGGGGGATGTCGACGTGCAATGTCGACATGTTCGCTGCGCCCGGATACGGGTCGACATCGAGCTCGGGAGCGATCCTCCGCTTCAACTACTCGACCGTTGCGGGCATCGAGCTCGCGTGGGAGGGCAACAAGTACTGGGAGAACTTCGAGGAGTATCTCGAGACCACCGATGAGCGAGGTCTTGCACGCAAGATCACGACCGGTCACGTCTTTCTCCGCACCGACGAACCGCTCTATCAGCTCTACATCGAGCGTCTAAACCAGACCGGCGTCCCCTACGAAGAGTGGGACGCAAACACGATGGCCGAGAAGATGCCGTTCCTCACACTCGACTCGTTCGGCGAACCGTGCACGCTCGACGACGAACGATTCTGGGCTGAGCCCGGCGGGACGATCCCCGGAGCGTTGTACATGCCCGATGCCGGATACGTATCGGACCCGCAACTCGCTGCGCATAACCTCCACACCGCGGCGATTGCAAAGGGCGCTGAATTCCGGTTCAACACGACCGTCACCGAGATCCTCACCAGCCCGGATGCGAGTGTCGCGACCGGCGTGAAGCTCGCTGATGGCGGGGAGATCCACGCACCCGTCGTCGTCAATGTCGGCGGGCCGTTCTCCACGGCCATCAACGACATCGCAGGCCTCTCCGGCCGTGACGCGATCGGCTCACGGCCGATGCGCCACGAAGTACACGTTGCACCCGCACCCGCTGGAGTCGACTTCGAGACGAATGGTGCGCTCATCAACGACCAAGAGCAAGGCTTCTACTGCCGTCCCGAAGCCGGCAACCAGATCTTCATTGGTTCGGCCGACCCCGAGTGCGATGGCGAGGACTGGGTCGACGATATGGACACGTTGAACCGCGAGATCACCGAACCTCGATGGAACGTGCAGATGATGCGCCTTGCGAAGCGACTTCCCGAATTCGGCGTACCACATCAGCGCAAGGGTCTCGCCGACGCCTACGACGTGAGCTCGGACTGGGGTCCCATCTATGATCGCACCGACCTCGACGGCTTCTTCGCTGCCCGTGGAACGAGCGGTAATCAGTTCAAGAACGCCTGTGTGGCATCGCACATGATGGCCGAACTTATCAGCGCGGTCGGTGAAGGGTACGACCACGACGCGATCCCACTCGTCGTGCCGGGTCGCTGGACGGGAACCGACCTCGACATGGGCAATTTCAGCCGCAACCGCGCCATCAACCCCGACAGCACCGGCACCGTTCTTGGCTGACGCAGAGTGAGAAGTATGAACATTATGTTGCGGTGACAGCAAGAGTTGCCCTCTGTCGATCAACGCCATTACGTTCAGTGGCGATTCAGTGCGGAGACTGAGTCATGTAGTGGTGGAGGGTCCGTGGGCGGACAACGGCTGGAAGAGCGGCGGCATAGTTTTCGTTGGGGACCTCGTGAATACGGGGTCTTTGCGGCGTTAGTCGTCAGTGGTGTGTTGTGGATGATCGGGGTCGTTGACGGCCGGGAGGTGTACCCGGCGCCAGTGCTTCCTTCCTTCGGGGGAGTTCCAGACGCTGATCGAGACGAGGCCACGATGTGGGAAGTGCTCGTCTCGACCCCCGGTGACGGTGAACAGCGTGCGCTGAGCGCGGACGATCTGTTCTCGGAGGTTCCGGACTCACAGTGGGACAACCTCTTCAACTCGACCCTCGACAACTCGTCGAGCAGCGACGTTGCCGCGTGGATCGTTCGTCGAGTCGAGGAGATCGCAGGCGTGGAGTGCAGTACGGAGATCCTCGTGCGACAGGTCACCGAAAGCGGCAACGTGAACGATCGAAACGAGGTGTTCCGTGGTTCGTGCAGCTAGCTGGCCATTCGAGCAGTTTCGGGCCGTCATGCGCTCGGGCTATACGGCCACTCCAGAGGTACTCGCCGCCGTCCGAATTCTGTTCTGCCTCCACCTCCTCATCTTTGGCCTGATACCGATTGCGTGGCTCGGCGACCTTCCAGAGGTGTTCTTTCGTCCACCGCTCGGTCCAATGCAGCTCATCGGCGAGTTCCCAAGCCGAACACTTGGACAGTTCCTCGATGGTGCAGGAATCGTCCTCGTCGTCATGGTCGGAATCGGACTGTGGACGCGTGCGTCGTCGATCTTGCTGTTCGGATGGGCCATCACGACGAGCGCGTTCCTCTTCTCGCTAGGAAAGGTGGATCACAGCTTGATCTGGTGGACGGTCGTGCCGCTCCTCGGAATCGCTGGGTGGGGCGACGCCTTCTCGATCGACCGCCTGCGCAGTGAGGGGCTCGCACGGATACCTCGCCCAAGCTGGCCGCTCCCAACCCTTGCGTTCATCCTCGCATTCGGTTACCTCACCGCTGCGCTGCCAAAGCTGGGGCGGGGCTGGCTGTCACCCGATTCCCAAGCGGTCGAGCGGTACATGAAAGATCTGTTCGTGTCGCAAGGTCGAGATGAACTGCTTGCCGATCGGTTTGCTTCACTGGAATCTCCGGTGCTGTGGGAGCTGCTCGACTGGTGGACCGTCGCCTTTGAGCTCGGAATTGCGCTCACCGTCCTGTGGCCGCCCGTATTCCGCCGCCTCCTGCTCTTGGCCGCGATCTTTCATGTGGTGGTGCTGTTGGTCATGAACATCTCGTTCACCTCAATGATGTTCGTCTACGCGCCGTTGCTCGCTCGCGGGGGAGCGTCGAGTCTGGCAACGATCAACGCCAAGGTTGTTGTACCGGCCAGCGTCGCGCTTTTCGTGGCGCTCGGGGCCGTGTCCATATGGTCGGGCCCTCCACGAGATCTTGTGATGGCGGTGGTCCCGTTTAGCGAACTCAGCCTTCAGGCAATTATTGGTGCACTGCTCGCCGCGTTCGTCGGCTTTATGTACTACGACACCAGGCCGATCGCAGAGGTGGTCGAGGCAACGCCCGAGAAACGGAGTGAGTCGAGTCGGTCAGGGTCGAGCCGGCCGCCAGCGATGGAAGTCGGGGGTCGGGCAAGCTCGGCCGATCGCGAACTTGCGCAGTAACCGACGACTACGTCACCCACAAGAGGAGCCAGAGCGTTCCCATTCCGACGATGAGGCTGAGCGGAAGGCTCTTGCTCTTCCAGACCACAAGGCTGGCCAACGTCGCAGCAATGATGCGTGGGATGTCTGCGGTGAAATTGGTGATGCCATCGCTACCGAGCACGATCGGTACCGAGATCGCAGCGAACGCTGCGGGAGCGACGAACTTCAGGGCGGACTCGACGACATCGGGCAACCCGATCTTGTTGCCGAATGCAATGAACGAAAGCCGAGAAGCGAACGTCGCAATGCCAGCGAGGGTGATCGCAATCCAATTCATGTCGGGCTCGCAACACGCTGGTCGAGGACGACGCCCACGATCATGCCCGCAATGATGGCAATGAGTAAGCCGGACCCCTGGGGAAGATCGCTCCCGACGACGGCGAGCGCTCCTCCGACGACGGCTGCAGCGACACCCGCTTGGTTTCGAATCGAGAGCACCATGAGCCCGAGGAACATCGTGGGTACCGCAAAGATCAGCTGCCACTCATCGCGCACGAGGTCCCCGATCAAGATTCCTGCGGCGACGGCAATCTGCCAGATCGTCCACATAAACACGCCTGCCCCGAGGAAATGCCACAGTCTGTATCGAGGCGTGGGGTCGACGAGTTCAGGGGCCGTTTCGGCAACAGCGAACTGTTGGTCGATCAGAAAATAGGGAGCGAGCACGCGAACCCACAACGGGTACACCGAGAAGCGGTCACGTAACGCCGCGGAGTAGATGATGTGGCGAGCGTTGATAAAGAACACGGTGAGCACGATCACGGCAACCCCCGCGTCTTCGCCGATGAGCTCGACCGAAGCTAACTGTGACGACCCAGCGAAGATGATCCACGACGTCGACCAACCGAGGAACTCAGGAACGCCGCGCTCGGCGACTACCAAGCCAACGACGAGGCCCACAGGAATTCCAGGGATCATCAGCGGCCAGATCGTTTTGATGCCATCGAGCGCAGCACGCCGATCGAATGCCAAGTTCACTTCGTCAGGCTAGGGCCGCGATCGCGCGGCGATGCACATGGTTGGAACCAGACTCCTCTCGCAGACGTAGAACCTCTATACGGTCGGTGAGATCGGCCGATTACTAGAGGATGGACTCGATGGTTTGCAACGAACGTGCCGACGACAGAGCCACGAAGGCCGCGAACCGGCCGAGCCGCTTCTGGTTGACCGCGGCGGCTGGACTGCTGGCGTTGCTCGCTGCCTGCGGGTCATCGGACCAAGCGGTGACGGCCGCTGGTGAGCAGCAGGACGCGGACGCAGTTGCCGACGAATTTGGCGCCGACCAGCCGGCTCCTGAGGAAGCCCCCGATTTCATCGACGAGGAAGCGTTGACCGAGGACGACATCGCACCTCGACCACTCGATCTCGATGCGCTCACCGCACAGGTGTGGACCCTCCGGTTCGGCGGCGGGCCCGGCGGGGAGATCACCCCGGTCGATGGATACCCGATCACTATCACCTTCGATGGAGACGGGAGTATCAGCGGAATCGCATCGTGTAATGGCTATGGCGGTCGGTACGAGATCG
This sequence comes from uncultured Acidimicrobiales bacterium, assembly GCA_964451305.1. Classification (GTDB taxonomy): domain Bacteria; phylum Actinomycetota; class Acidimicrobiia; order Acidimicrobiales; family SHLQ01; genus SHLQ01. The sequence goes on from CAYVHV010000070.1 coordinate 6,230, forward strand.
ACGGCTCCGAGATCTTCTTGCCACAGATCGACTGGACTGAGGTGGGCTGCGAACCCGACGTTCAGGCCGCGGAGGGGGCGTTCTTCTCGGCACTCACCAACGTGACCAACATCGACCTGTTTGGAGACGAGATGGCACTCAGCGGGCCCGAAAGCGAGCTTATCTTTGCGCCTGCCGAGTCAGCCCCGGCCGAGACTGGGCAGTGATAGTTCTTTAGCGGCGGACACGCTACTGATTCTGTCGCTACCCGCCGATAGCGATCAGGCTGGCGCCAGTGATCGCTCCTGCCACGCCGAGGAGCTGCCACCAGGTAATGGCATCGTCGTCGAACGTTGCTGTCGCAATCACGGTGACGGCCGGGCTGCTTCCGGCGAGCACCGAGACGATCGCGAGACTACCGATTTGCGTGCCGATGATGACCGCCAGCATGCCCAGCGAGCCCACGACACCGCCGAGGATGCCGAACTTTCGAACCGACGGCTCGAGGGTAAGCGGCGCGCCAGTCTTGATCGCGAGCAAAGTAATCCCGATGAAACCAACGGCGCGGTTGAAGACCGCTGGCCACGCTCCGCTCGCCTCGGAGGTGACGCCAGCGAACAGGAAGGTCAGACCAAAGAGAAAACCTCCGAGGAACGCGAGACCGAGACCTCGACGAATGGTGTCGGTGCCGAGTTTCGGGTCGAAGGAAACCACCACGAGCGAGATCAACGCAACGGCGCACCCGACTGCGGCGAGCGTTCCGAGACGAGCACCGGTTGCCAGGTCCCAAATGAACGGCACGAGGATCGCCATCACTCCGGCCAGTGGGAGCGTGACCGCCGACGACGCGTCGGCCATCGCCCGGTAGACGATCGCCAAACCGAGTGCGACGGTCACTCCGGACAGGCTGCCGAAGACCACATCACGAGCAATGAAGTCGCTGGGGATAAATGCGGTGAAGGGCAACGCGACGAACGTGCCGACGATCATCTGGGTCGTCACGTGGGTGACCGACGCCTGGTTTCGTCGCGAGCTCGCTCGGCCGAATGAGTCGCTGAGGCCGATCGTGATTGCGGCGGCGATGCCGAGAAGGATTGACACGGCCGCACCCTACTTTCGAAACACGCGACACCTTCGTCCGGTCTCGGCTGCGCGGATCTGGTTGTAGCTTGAGTGGTGCGGGTGAAGATGGGCTGCGATCTTCATAACACGCTCCTTGAATCGAGGTACCCTTGAAATTATCCGACCGTCAGGGTTTGACCGAGGTGGAGCATCGCGCCTTGAAGTCGGTGGGCGTCCAGTTCTTCGTGAACGGTGCCGTCGTTGCCTCGTACATCCCTCGGTTGCCCGAGATCCGTGACGATCTCGGCGTATCGATCTCCGCGATCGGTGTGATTCTCGCAGTAGCGACGGGCATGGGGATGATCGGTAGCGCACTCCAAGCACCCGTCATTACCGCTGTCGGCACACGCCGAGCAATGACATTCGCGAGCTTGACGCTGGTGGCCGGGCTTGCGTTCGTCGGCGTCGCTCCGAACGTCTGGACACTGATTCTTGCGCTCGCCATCGTCGCGGTCAGCGACGTCATCACCGACGTCGCGATGAACATGCAGGGGTCGGCGCTGAGCGCGAAGAGAACAGTGCCAGTGGTCAACCGGTTGCACGGGCTCTGGAGTGTCGGAACCGTCATCGGTGGCATCATCGCAGCCATCTCCGCAGCGTTGTCAGTGCCGCTCGCGGTGCACCTCATCGCGGCGGCGGCAGTACTCGGAATCGTGTTGGTCTACGTGGCCCAAGGGTTACTTCACACCGACGAAAACCTGCTCGGTGACGACGTCGCGTCGAGATCCACAGACGGAGGCCCGGCTGCGCGACGTGTCGTAGTCACGTTCGTGCTGTTGGGCGGCGCGGCGATCGTCCCGGAAATGATCACGAGCGACTGGGCCGCGTTTCGTCTCGCCGATGACCTTGCGACCTCCAACGGCACTGCCGGCTTAGGCTTCGTCTTCTTCACGATCGGAATGGTCATAGGTCGGTTCAGCGCGGATTCGGTCGTGCTTCGTCTCGGGGCGAGCCGGGTGCTTCGTTTCGCAACAGCAATCGCTGCGGTCGGAACCGTCATTGCGATGCTGATCCCCGTCGTTCCGGTAACGCTTGCCGGCCTGGTAATCACCGGACTCGGTATCTCGGTCATGTTCCCGCAGCTCTACGACCTGGCCGTCCGATCCCGCCGTTCGAAGAGCGCTCTCGGCGGGCTGACCGCAGGATCGCGGGCCTCCCTGCTCATGGCCCCGCTCGTCGTTGGTGGCCTTGCCGGAAACGGCGGACTGCAAGTGGGCGTGGCGGTCGCGGTCGTCACGATTCCAGCGTCGCTCCTGGTGCTCGCACTGTCTCGGCGTGTCGCCAAAGAGCCTGCTCCCCGCTGAGCCCAATCCACGAGCCCAACACCGACGTCCCGCGACTTTTCACACGACAACTCCGTCGTCAAAGTGGAGCGGGTTGGTGGCGGGGGACACATGTATGTCCTGCGATGCGCAGGTCAAGAAGGAGAAAATTCATGAATATCAAGGCGTTAGGCGCAGAGTTTATTGGAACACTCGGGCTCGTTCTCGGTGGCACGGGCGCAGCGGTTCTGGCCGCAGACTTTGGCGTAGGCGGTAACGGATCGAGCCTCGGACTTGGCTTTGTCGGCGTATCGCTCGCGTTCGGTCTCACCGTCGTCACGGGCGCATACGCACTCGGCCACATTTCCGGAGGCCACTTCAACCCAGCCGTAACCGCAGGGCTCGTCGCCGGAGGACGCTTCGAGGCATCGAAGGCGCCTGCGTACTGGATCGCTCAAACACTCGGCGGCGTGATTGGCTCACTGTTGGTCTTCATCATGGCCGGCGCCCCCGAGATTAATAACACAGTGGCCGGGGCGTTCGCGTCCAACGGCTACGGCGACCTCTCGCCGAGCGGAGCTGCAATCGGCACGGCATTCTTCACCGAGGTCGTCATGACGGCGATGTTCCTCATCGTGATCATGGGGGCGACCGCCAAAAAGGCAGCACCTGGCATGGGTGGCCTCGCGATTGGCCTGATGCTCGTGCTCATCCACCTGATCTCGATCCCGGTCACCAACACGTCGGTCAACCCTGCACGTTCAACCGCAACCGCCGTATTTGCAGGCGGCGACTACCTCACTCAGCTGTGGCTCTTCTGGGTCGCTCCGATCGTCGGAGGCATTATCGGCGCTCTCATCTACCGGGGGTTGCTCGGCGACAAAGAAGATGACCTCGCCGCGGCGTAACGGACTGCTTCGGCGGGACGCTCCCAGCGTTCGATATCTAGAATCTGTGTATGCCCCGATATGCGCTTCTGACACGCGAATCTTCGAACCGGGTGTTCGGCGCGTCGGCACCAGCGCTGCTGGCTGCCGAAGCTGAGGCCATTGGTCAGCATCTGAGCGGAGGTATCTCCAATGGAGAGAACCAGACCCTCGGGGGATTGCACTACTTCTGTTTCGAATCCCCCGAGGTCACCGCCATCGACCGATTCATCCTCTCGAACCTCGCGCTCGCCCGCGGTCTGTTCGAGATGGTGGACGGCGGCGCACTCCGGCCATTGCCAGCAACACCCCTCGAGTGGTTCGATGACGATCTGATCACGATCCAGCGGTACGTGGGCAAGACCAATGAGCAGTTCACCCACCTACTCGTGAATCTCGCCGTGGCGGAATCCGTATCGGCCCAATCGCGCACCGGCGTGGGGGAGCGCGTGGCGTTGTTCGATCCGGTATCGGGCCGTGGAAGCACCCTCAATCGCGGACTGATGTATGGATTCGATGTGTCGGGCGTCGAGCTCGACGACGCCAATGTTGATCAACACCGGATCTTCCTCACGACGTACCTGAAGGATCACCGGGTCAAGCACAAGGCGGGAAGCGAACGGATCCGCAAGGGCGTACTCGCGGGAACCTCCGCATTCGAGGTCGCGATCCGTCCTGCCGCGACCGAGTTCAATCAGACCGTCCGAGTCGCACGGGCGTCCACCGACCAAACTGCCGAGCTGTTCAGAGCCCGGCGATTCGATGTCATCGTTGGCGACCTTCCGTACGGTGTGCATCACGCCTCGAAGAAGGCGACGGCGAGCCGTTCAGGCGATCGATCGCCTGAACGGCTCG
>CAYVHV010000071.1:0-10157 GCA_964451305.1 uncultured Acidimicrobiales bacterium
CCGCTGCTACCAGTGGTTCAGCAATTCTTGCCGGTGGCGGAGCTGCAACAGCAGGTGGCGGCGCCGGCATCGGGGCAGCCCTAATCGGTGGAGGTACTTTAGGCCTCATCGTCGGTGGCGACACGCCAGAACCGCAACCGGCCGAACCCATCATTATCAATCCCACGGTGACCGAGCCCACTCCAGACGGAGGTGAACAGGGTCCCGAACCAGAACCTCAGCTCTCAACGGGCGGCGCGGGACAGCGCAACGGGCCTCCTTGGTCATGTGTCGCCGACGGGGATCCAATCCCAAGGGGCGCCGATGATATTGAAGTAGGATCTGAGGGCGAAGCGATTGCAGAGGCTCTAAGGCGCTTCAATGTGCCATCAGGAAACCCTGTCGAGATTAGGCAACGATTCGGGCAAAACGAGAACCTCACTGGACCAATGGGAGATCCGTGGCATCAGATTGATGCGATCGACGCAGATGGAAACTTCGTTACTATTGATGTTCACACCAAGGAGCGTGGCACCTTGCCGTTGAACAAGAACGTTTCGCTCCATCCACGACACTTCTTCCCGGTGTCCCCACATTGGACCATGCCTGCGCTCTCATCGGCCGAGACACTTGGCATCTGCATGAGAGGCCATGATCGAAGATGGACCCATTGATGAACGGCGATGACATTGACTGGGCGCGGCTTCTTAATCCCTACCGGGGTCAGTCGATCTCATCTAGCAAAGACGCTCAGGATGTTCTTGTCGCTGCGCTCGGACCCGACGCAATAGCCGCGGGTGTTGACCACTACCTCGACAACTGGATGAATGACACAGAGGTTCTCCGGTATGTCTTCAAAATACTTCAGCCTGCGAGCGCTACGAACCGACTGCTCGTTGTCCTTCAAGATGACCGCGAGAGTGCTGATCGACGGCAGGCAGCGGCAGACCTGCTAGCGGTGACTATGAACGAGTCCGATCTGCCACTGCTTGAAACACTCGCTACGGGCGATTCAATCTGCCAAGCAGGTGTGATCCAAGTTCTCAATCAGTTGCGATGGAACATTGATTGCACCTCCGCTCCATGTGCGCGCATCGTCGAACGATGCGTTGAGGAAGGAACAGCGGAGACACTGATGGCGGCTCTTCGAATCGCACCAATCGCATACGAAGAAGCGTCAAACAATCGAACTGGCTTGCTCTCGGTCGATGAGGTGATTGAGGTGTTCACGGTTTCGCTAAACCATCCGGAACACAGTGTCTTGGAGAACGCGCTCTCCAGCCTCCCCATTGGGCTGATCCCAACTTTTGAGTCGCGCCTCAGAGAACTCCATGACGAAGGAGGCGATCTGAGCCAGCTAGCGCTAGAGGTGCTGAATCGTTGAACGAAACAATCGGCTGACTGCCAGCCATTCGCTGGGGCACCTACAGCGGTGAGCCACTAGGAAATTATGTGCAGCCCACGCAAGGCTTCGGCACGCGCTTCATCCGAGGCAGCTCTCAGGGACTCCCCGTGGAACACAGAAAGTTCGATGTCACGGGCAAGGAACTGCGCTGATGCATCTTTCCCAACAACGAAAAAGTGGCGAAGAGAAGGCGGACCCTCTTCTCGGATGAAGTCAACCGTGCAAGCGGCACGGTTGTGCTCATTGACCGAGTCGACCCACGTTGACCCAACGATCTCACTGATGCCGTGCCCCATCTGTCCGCGCGGATCGTTCCACGCAGCAACCTCGTTTGGATACCCAAACTTGAGTTGCAACACATGACGGACAGCCACCAAAGCGATGCACTCACGACTCTCCGCCGATTTCAGACTCGGGGAATAGCCGTACATCGTGACGTACGCGTCCGGCGCTTCCTCCTGTGCGTACAGCTCCATGAACGGACCGGACGGAGAAGGAGTAAACGGAAAGTCGAGATGCCGAGCTGTGCCCGTGTGGATCATGTAACCAGTATCGACCACAATCCGCGAGCCTTGATCGCGGAGCTTCTCCCGTCAATACAAGTTCGAAATTTCGAAGGTACTTCTAAGTTGCGTTGACGTTTCTAAGAATGACTGACGCCCGACACCGACAGTTGTCTAAGCGGAGCACTCGCGTTCGATTTGTTTCATTTCCGTTACAAACTGTTACAGTGCGTCGTTCCGCTTATCCCGATCAACGACACAAGGATCTCACCACCATGTCGCGTCATCGCACCTCCTTCCGCTCGCCCAAGAGGAAAGGCTTCGCCGCCTTCCTCGGGCTGTCGCTCTCGGCAAGCGTGCTAGTAACGGCCGGTAGCGTTGCGGCTCAAGTCCCCGAGACGTTCTGCCTCGGACTGACCGCTGAAACGGCCGAAGCCGCTGGCTTTACCGTTCAGATCGGCACCGACGGCGTCGATGTCCTCGTCGGTGGCAACACCACCCGCGACTTCATCGTCGGGCTCGGCGGAGACGACGTGCTCACCGGCGCAGGTGCTGGCGACGTGATCTGCGGTGGTGCAGGCAACGACATCATCAACTCCGGAGCGGGCAACGACCGGGTCGCTGGTGGTCCAGGAGATGACGAACTCAGCCTCGGCAGCGGCAACGACCGAGGCCGCGGCGGATGGGGACTCGACCGCATCATCGGCGGCACCGGCAACGACCGCCTCCTCGGCCAAGGCGGCAACGACCGAATCTCAGGCGAAGCGGGCAACGACTATATCGAAGGCAACCTCGGTGCCGACGTCATCTTCGGTGGCGACGGCGTCGACGTCGTGCGTGGCCTCCGAGGCCATGACCGTTTGGCCGGTGGCCCAGGCAACGATCGAATCGAAGGCGGAGCGGGCAATGACATCATCTCCGGAGACGATGGCGACGATGTCATCTTCGGCGGCCCAGGCACCGACGCACTCGACGGCGACGCGGGCAGCGACCGGCTCAACGCTGGCAACGGCTTTGACCGCTGCGATCTTGCCGACGGTGATCAAGCATCGTCGTGCGAATCCGAGTTCGCGCCAGCGGCGGACGACACTCCCGACGACGTCGAAGAAGCGCCAATAGCTGAAGAGCCAGCAGATGTTGCGCCTCCAACCGGTGCGCCCGTGCCAGCGAGCCAGGCACCACAAGGCGTCAACCAATTCGGTTGGCCGCTACTCACCGATGCCGGTCTTGAAGCCATGCTCTTTTGCGAGTCGACGAACAACCACGCCATCAACACCGGCAACGGTTTCTATGGTGGCGTTCAGTGGCTGCCCGCAACATGGAACGCAGCTGCTGCTCGCGCCGGCTTCGACCAGTACGTCGGCGTGCTGCCGCATTTGGTTCCCGCTGACGTGCAGGACGAAGTCACCAAGGACTGGTGGGCCGCAACGCGTCCGAACACGCAGTGGCCAACATGCCACGTGCGTGCGCTCGAGGCAATGAACGTTCTCGCTCCATAGAGCCGAGAGCGTCTAGAACGGCAGCGCTACGCGGCGTCTTCTCCGAAGGACTTCGGACTCAGGAAGATGCCGCTGAGCTCATAGGCCACAGCTCGGAGATCGATGTCGGTCTGTGTTCGGCTGTGCTCTTCAGCAATGTGCTGGGTGATCGCTGTTTCCGAACCGATCGGCATCGCGCCGAAGTGCTTCAACCCTGCTTTGGGTTGACGGCTAAGGAAGATCGCCCCAAAGACGGGCATGTCGCCGCTGACGCGGTAGCGAACCGTCTCGACGCGTGCTTTGAGTCCGGCGATGATGATCTCAAGACTCTCGCCACCGACGCGGATCGTGTCTTTGTGGATCTTGACGCGTCCCTTCTTGGCCGACGAGCGAATCACAATGATCGCGTGGTTCGCAACGACGACATGTTCGAGGCTGCAATCTGATCCGGGGATCAACCGGTCGTGAAGGACCTGTACACCGTTGAGTGATGGATCGCCGTCACCAATCACGTCGAGTCCGCGCGCTGCGCCTGGTTCGTCGCATCCGCCTGCGGCTGCGGTGTAGTTGGAAGGGCCATCAGTCATAACTTGTAGATCGGCCGCAGCGATGGGGTTCTTAAGCCCTTCCCGACATACTGCGGCTAGCTGATGTCTTGCCGCAGAATCTACTTCGAACTCTCATCCGCGGAATCGAGGCTTGCGATGTGTACAAGGGCGTCACCCTTGTTCGACAACGGGTACAGCGTCCGCCCAATAACCAGGCCAGCACGTGTCGATCGGACGGTGCTCAAGCGCTTCCCGAACGCGTCGATAATCGTCCCCAGAACCTGTCGTTCTTCGACCACATCGCCGAGATCGACATCCAATCGGAGCACGCCACTTTGCGCTGCGCGCATCCAGCGCGACGAACGAGAAACCTCGGTCGTCGAACGCGCCGGGCCCTCCCAATCGGCGATCTCTAAATGGCGCAGTACTCGACGCACACCATCCACACCATTGCTGATCGCCGGCTTGTTGAAGCGCAGCGGTTCGCCCGCCTCATAGAGCAAGATCGTCGAGCCCGATTTCGCCGCAGCACGTCGAAGGGTCCCAGCGCCAGCTTTGGAGTGCATCATGAGCGGGACGCCGAAGACCTCTGCCAGCTCGCGGGTCTTGAGGTCGTCGAGGTCGGCGCGGATCTGGGGGAGGTTCGTGCGGTTGTCGCTCGCCGTGTGTAGGTCGATGCCGATCTCACAGCGGTTCACGATCTCGGTCATGAAGATGTGGGCGAGCCGAGACGCGAGCGAGCCTTTTGCACTGCCCGGGAATGACCGGTTGAGGTCGCGACGGTCGGGGAGGTACCGATCGCCGGTCATGAAGCCGTGCACGTTTACGACGGGCACGGCGAGCAGCGTGCCGTTCATTTGTTTTGGGTCGAGGTCGGCGAGGATGCGATTCACGACCTCGACGCCGTTGAGCTCGTCGCCGTGAACCGCAGCGTTGATCCACATCGTCGGTCCGTCGAACTTGCCGTGCATTACGGTGACGGGCATCGATATTGGCGCGCCCGTGATGAGTCGCGACACCGGCAGTTCAACCTGTGCTGAACGGCCCGGCTTTACCTCGGTGTCGCCGATTGCGAAGGGTTCTCGGGAAGTCATGGTTTCGCTATTTCTCGCGAGCAGCGTGCTCGCGTTATCTTCGAGAGGCTAGCGCTGCAAGATCCGCCCAAACGTTGTGGTGGGCTGGCTGGCCGTTCAGGAGTGTAGTGAGGTTAGCGATCCTTTCCCGAGAACCGAGGAGTTATTCGACTCAACGGTTAAAGACGGCCGCCATCGAAGCTGGCCATCAGGTTCGCATTCTCGACACGTTCCGATTCGCCATCGATCTGAGCGAAGACGAACCCGACCTCTACTATTCGGGCAACCAGCTTTCGGACTATGATGCCGTTCTGCCACGCGTTGGCGCGTCGGTCACCTATTTCGGTACGGCGGTCGTCCGTCAGTTCGAACAGATGGATGTCTACACGCCCAATACATCGGCCGGTATCCGAAACAGCCGGGACAAGTTGCATGCGCACCAGATTCTCGGGCGTCACCACATTGGGATGCCCGCAACGACCTTCGTGCGAGACAACGCCGACATCCTTCCCGCCATCGAGCGGGTCGGTGGTGCTCCGGTCGTCATCAAACTGCTCGAAGGCACGCAGGGGATCGGTGTGATGCTGGCCCCGGATCTGATCGTTGCCCAAGCGATGATCGAAACACTTCAGGCCACCCGGCAGAACGTGCTCATCCAAGAGTTTGTGCAAGAGAGCTCGGGTACCGACGTACGCGCCTTCGTCGTTGGTGATCAGGTCGTCGGAGCGATGCGCCGCTCGTCGGGCGGCGACGATTTTCGGTCGAACCTGCACCGAGGTGGTAGCTCTCAGGGCATCATGCTCGACCCCGCATACGAGCGAGCCGCCGTACGATCCGCACAGATCATGGGATTGCGCGTTGCCGGAGTCGACATGTTGGAGAGCGATCGAGGCCCTCTCGTCATGGAAGTCAACTCGTCGCCTGGCCTGCAGGGGATCGAACGGGCGACTGGTCAGAACATTGCACGCATGATCGTGGATTACATCGACAATCAGGTCGCGTTCCCCGAACTCGATGTACGCCAACGGCTATCGGTGTCCCGCGGTTTCGGTGTGGCAGAACTTTCGGTGCGGGAAGATGGCGCGTTCGTAGGACGACCGCTGGGTGAGAGCGGTCTCGAAGAGCGAGACATCACCGTCCTGACAGTGCAGCGGGGGATCGAGGTGATTCCGTCGCCGAAGCGAAGCCTCGTCCTCGAAGTGAACGATCAGCTCTTGTGCTTCGGCAATCTCGAGGAGATGCGCGGCATGATTCCCAAGCGTCGACCACGTCGACGAAAGCTGATCCAGCCGAGCAGAGACGACTCGGTTTCTGACCCGTCATAGGGCGGTCGTTGGGCGCGAGCGCGGTGCTCGCTAGCTCCGAAGTTCGTGAGCGACCTTCTCGAGCGACCGCGTCATTGCGGGAATGTCTTCGGCGTTCACATGGTCGAAGAAGAACTCGCGCACGTGTTCAAGGTGTGAGGGAGCAGCTTCCACAAGGGCGGCCTTTCCATTGCTGGTCAGCACGGCCCATGTGCCGCGGGCGTCGTCGAGGACCTTCTCTCGGCTCACGAACCCGCGCTTCTCTAAGCGGTCGACGCGCTGGGTGAGTCGGCTACGCGAGTGAAGCAGGCGCGCTGACAGTTCGTTCATGCGGATGCGGTTGCCGTCTGACTCGCTGAGGAGAACGAGGACCTCATAGTCGTCGAGGTTCATCGAATTGGACTTCTTCAGAGACGCATCGACTGCGGTGCTCATCCCCGATGACGCAGCGATGAACGCTCGCCATAGACGCATCTCGTCATCGGACAGCCATTTCGTTCCACTCATCACCGAAATCTTAGTGGAGGTTGTACGAAAAGGATTGTGCAACTAAAGTAGTTCAAATCTTAACCACTCACAGTGGCCTACATGGATCGGTACTGCCTGCGACACGCAGTGCCTGCCTAGTACTTCATTCCACCTGAGGAGAATCATGTCCGAGAATGAATCCGACAACGAAGAAGCTCAGGATGCAACGGTGAACGCCGGGATAGACCGCACCGAAGAGTGGGCTGCGCTTCGCGCAAAGTACTTGCTTCCAGCCGAGGAACGCCCCGCATCAAACGCTCGCGGTGTGCACCACATGGTGCTTATGTGCAGCGACGTCGAGGAGACCATCAAGTTCTACCAAGGCGTGCTTGGCTTCCCGTTGACAGAGATCTTTGAGAACCGAGACTATCCCGGTTCCACACACTTCTTCTTCGACATTGGAAACGGTAACCTCCTCGGATTCTTCGACTTCCCGGGGCTCGGTCTCGGAGAATATGCCGAAGTACTCGGCGGCTTCCATCACGTTGCGCTGTCGGTAAACCCGGAGCGTCACGCCGAACTGAAGGCAGGATTTGCGAGCCAAGGCATAGAAATCGACTTCGACTTCGATACTTCTGTCTATATCAGTGGGCCCGATAGTGAACGGATCGAGTTGATCGCCGATGATCTAGGCACGATGTATGGGCAAGACGTGAGCTGATGCTTACCGCGGCCTCCTAGGCGAAACCCTTCCAATCGTCGAGGATTGGTCGAACCCAACGAAAATGTGCCCTGATCTGCAACGCATTGCGGGTCAGGGCACATTTGCTTTTTCGTGTTCCTTTTGGCTGCCTTTCCGACGCAGCTGGCGGCAGCACCCCGACACAACACGGGTAGGGCTCGGACGAAACTCCTGAATTCTCGTCTAGGCCCTTACATCTACACCCTCTAGGTCGACTGGTTCAGTGCGAGCAGGTGCATATGGCCGGGTATGCACAGTTCTGGTGACAGATCTGCTCCACGGCTCAAGTTGAAATTTCGAGGTTGGAAAATGATGAATCGGTCCACGTTCGGCGTAAACGCACGTGTTCTTCGCAATGTTGCGCTTAGCCTGCTGATCCTTGCGGTCGGCGTCGCTGGGCTCGGCTACCAAGCGATCCCCCTGCGGGCTGCAGCGACAACCTGTTCAGGTTTGGTCTTCCAGGACTACGACGCCGATGGCGAACGACGCGAGGACTACAGCCACATCTCGCCCGACTACGCCAACTGGCTCGACGACCCTGTTCAAGGAATCGATGTCACCATCACCAGCCAATCGGGCACGACGTTCACCGACGTGACCGATGCAGCCGGCGAATGGTCGATCGACCTCGACACCACCGACTTCCCGATCCGAATCGACTTCAGCGGCCTGCCGACCGACTGGGCCTCTGCACCGATCGGGCCGGACAACGGTCCGCTCACACAATTTGTGGATGATGCTGCCAGCTGTGGCGTCGGCGGCGTCGGTAGCGCTGCCATCGTGGCACCCGGAACGTTCTGCGAGAACCGTCCCGAAATCGTCACCACCTGTTTCCTCGTCGGCGGAGTCGCCGATCACGATGATCAGCCAGCCGTCGTATCCCTGATCGACGGGGCAGTCGACAACCTCAGCACAGAGGGAACCGGCTTCCAACAGGACCCCCTCGAAGTTCGGGCAACCTTGGGCGATGTCGGTTCGGTCTACGGAATCGCCGAACGTCCACAAGACGATTCGGTCTACGCCGCTGCCTTTGTAAAGCGCCACACCGAACTCGGCCCATCCGGAAACCCAACCACGATTTACCACATCGACCCGTCGAACAACATCGTCGAGTTTTTCACCACCGACGAGTTTGCGGACGATCCGCACTCCGGACAAGACGACGGCTGGTTCAGAGACTTCGAAGCATTCGACGATGTGGGTAAGACCGGCCTCGGCGACGTCGCAATCTCCCAAGATGGGAACACGCTGTACGTCATCGACCTCGGGCAGAAGCAACTCGTAGCAATTCCGATCAACCCCGACGGCAGCGCGGGCGCTGCGGCAGACGTCGTCCGCACCGACATCAACGCAGCAGCACTTGGCAATCCGTGTATCGAAGATGACCTCCGTCCATTCGGTCTCGGAATCAACGCTTCCGGAAGCCTCTTCATCTCCGCCACGTGTACTGCCGAGTCGACCACGGCCGGCGAAGGCCCAATCGACATCGTCAACGGCCCAGCGCTCGGCGATGCAAGCCAGCTTTCAGCCGCAATTTACGAACTCTCTGGCAACAGCTTCACCAGGGTTGTCGATGTTCCGCTCCCGACCACGACTCGTGGAACCCAGAACGGTCAGAACACCGGCGTCAATGCCTTCCGCGGCCAATCCGATTGGCGAGCATGGGTGAGTGAGCCTCCACTTGGGCAAACGCTTCTCGGCTACCCGAACGGTGGCGTTGCATACGCCCAACCATTGGTTTCTGACATCACCTTCGATGGCGATGACATCGTCATCGGCATCATGGACATCTGGGGACACCAGATGGCACCCGCAGCGTTCTTCGAACGAGATGGCGACGAATATCAGCTCTCCGAGCCAATCAGTTCTGCCGATACGGTCCGTGCCGTATCGACAGGCGGCGGCAACTACACCTTCCCAACCGATGGCGAAGACTTCTTCTACACCGGCGACAACTATCGCGAGTCCCACGGTGAGACCACTCTGGGATCGCCCCTGCAGATCCCTGGTCGTCCATACCTGATCTCGAACGCCTTCGACCCGGTCAACCCGAACAACACGTGGCAGTCCGGCGGTATCGAATGGTTCGCGAATGAAACCACGCCGAACCACGACGCGGGCGAACATGTCCGCGGGTACCGCGTCTATGATGGCGGCCCTGGCAGCCCGTACGACCTCGGAAGCTTGGAGAAGGCCGCCGGTATTGGCGACGTCCAGGCCCTTTGTGGCACGGCACCGATCGAAGTCGGAAACCGAATTTGGGTGGACGCTGACGGTGATGGCATTGCGGACCCTGACGAGATTCCAGTGGCCGGAGCGGTCGTTGAACTTCTCGACTCGAACGGCGACGTTATCGCTACGACCACGACCGACGCCGATGGTCTCTACTACTTCCACAGCGACGACATCGCAGGCTTCGATCGCCATGGCGGCGACTATCAGATCCGTCTTGCGCAAGACAACTACGACGCTGGTGGCGTCTTCGCTCCTGGCGGAACCCATGCGGACACGCCGTTCCTCACCGTGAACGATGCTGGCTCCGACGATGGCAACGACTCTGACGCCGTCGATGTGAATGGTCTTCCAACCATCTCGTTCACCGCAGTCGATACCGACCACACAATGGACATCGGTGTGACCAGCGGAGCGTTCGACCT
>CAYVHV010000072.1:0-9721 GCA_964451305.1 uncultured Acidimicrobiales bacterium
TTAGTTCTGCTCGCGCCAATCCGACTTCGCGTACGTTCCGAGTCGCTTCATCGTGCTGCAAAAGAACTGAAGCTCTTCGAGTGCGTTCTTGAGCGCTGGGTCCGATGGATGACCTTCGACCTCTGCATAGAACTGTGCAGCGGTGAAGCTCTGGTCGATGATGTAGCTCTCGAGCTTGGTGATGTTCACGCCGTTCGTGGCGAATCCGCCGAGAGCCTTGTAGAGCGCGCCGGGGACACTGCGAGTCTGGAAGACGAGGCTGGTCATCGATGGGCCAGCGAGCGGGTCGGGTTCGACCGCTGAACGAGACATGACGACGAACCGAGTGGTGTTGCCGAGCCGGTCTTCGATTCGGCTGCGCAAGATTTGGAGCCCATAGATTTCGGCTGCGAGTTCGCTCGCAATCGCCCCGAAGGACGGGTCGTTGCGTTCGGCGGCTTCTTTGGCCGCGCCAGCGGTGTCGCCAAAGTCCATCGGCTCGACGCCGAGTTCTTTGATGAGGTCGCGACACTGCGCCAGGCCCTGTTCGTGCGAGGCGATCGTCTTGAGCGACTCGAGGGACGCACCTTCAGGGGCGAGCAGCTGGTGGCGCACCGGCTGGTAGTGCTCACCGATGATAAAGAGGCTGGACTCGGGAAGCAGATGATGGATATCGGCGACTCGTCCGCCGAGTGTGTTCTCGATCGGGATCATGGCAAGATCGCAATCGCCCGACTCCACCGCTGCGAAGGCCTGCGCGAATGTGTCGAATCCAACCGGCTCCATATCCGGGTATGCGGCCGAGCAGGCCATGTGCGAATACGCCCCCTGGACGCCTTGGAATGCAATACGGTTTCGAGAAGTCACCCCGGGATTCTACCCACGGAGGAAATCTTCCGGATTTTTGCCACGATGGGGCGGTGAATGAAGACGCATTGCGTGCATTGATCGAACGAATTCAGACCGGCGAAACCTCGGCCGACGACGCGGTGGCAGAGCTTCGGCGTCTGCCGTTCGCCGATCTACCTGTCGATGCTCATGCCCGCATCGACCATCACCGGGCCTTGCGCCAAGGTTTGCCTGAGGCCATCTACGGACCCGGCAAGAGCCCTGAGCAGTGCGTGGCGATCGTCGGTGAGCTTCTCGAAAATGGCACGGGCGCTGTCGTACTCACGCGAGTGTCCGACGATCAACGGACGGGGTTGAACGCTGCCCATCCTGATGGGGTCGAGCTCGGGAGAGTGCTCACCTGGCGGTTGCCTGAAGAGCCAACAGCACGATGCGTTGCTGTCGTCAGCGCAGGTACTGCGGATACGCCGGTCGCTGACGAATGCGAGGCGACCCTGCGGGCGTACGGTGCCCAGGTCGACCGCATTAGCGATGTCGGTGTCGCCGGTCTTCATCGCCTACTCGCCGAGATCGATCGCATCACCGAAGCCGATGTCGTGATCGTCATTGCCGGGATGGAAGGTGCGCTCGCATCGGTCGTCGGTGGCCTCTGCGCCCGGCCGGTCATCGCGGTTCCGACGAGTGTTGGATACGGCGCTGGACTCGAAGGAGTGACGGCGCTGCTCGGCATGCTGGCCTCATGCGCTGCGGGTGTAAACGTGGTCGGTATCGACAACGGATACGGCGCTGCGGTTAGTGCGATGCGGATCCTTCAACTCGCGGACGAACCCTCGTGAACACCCTTTGGCTCCACCCGTTCAACGGCATCGCAGGTGACATGACCCTCGGAGCGCTCATCGCGGCGGGTGCCGATGTCGACGCGATTCTGTCCGAACTAGCGGCGCTCGATGTCGACGGCTGGCAGTTGCACGCCGAGACGATTTCTCGCAACGGTATCGGCGCGGTCAATGTCACCGTTGAAACAAACGAGGGGCACTCGCATCGGACAGCGGGCGACATCATCTCGCTCGTTCAGAACGCCGGCTTCTCCGACCGCGTCACGCGGCGCGCCACAGCGGTGTTCACCGCACTGGCAGAAGCCGAAGGCCACATCCACCAAGCCGACCCAGCGTCAGTGCACTTCCATGAAGTCGGAGGTATCGACGCGATCATCGATGTCGTTGGCTCGTGTTTGGCGTTGGAGGCGCTCGATGTCGATCGCATCGTCGTCGCGCCGGTAGCGATAGGCCAAGGTATGGCCAAGAGTGCTCACGGCATCATCCCAAACCCGGCGCCGGCCACAGTGAAGTTGCTCGAAGGCGTTCCGGTGAAAGGACTCGACGTTCGAGTCGAGCTCACCACTCCAACCGGCGCTGCCATCGTTGCTGCTCT
This sequence comes from uncultured Acidimicrobiales bacterium, assembly GCA_964451305.1. Taxonomy (GTDB): domain Bacteria; phylum Actinomycetota; class Acidimicrobiia; order Acidimicrobiales; family SHLQ01; genus SHLQ01. The sequence continues at coordinate 2,260 of CAYVHV010000072.1, forward strand.
CGCCGATGACTTTGGCCCGATGCCCGAGATGACGATCACGAGTTCGGGCTTCGGAGCAGGCGACAACGAGCTCGAAAAGCACCCGAACCTTTTGCATGTTGTCCTCGGTGAAGGAGCAGCGCTCGACGTTCATCAGCTCGTCGTTCTCGAGACCAATGTCGACGACCTCAGTGGTGAGTACCTGGCCCATACGGTGACACGGTTGCTGGATGCTGGCGCCCTCGACGCCTGGCTCACGCCTATCGAGATGAAGCACGGCAGGCCCGCGGTCACCGTGTCGGTATTGACGGAACCTACGATGATCGAGTCGCTCGGAGATGTTCTTCTCAGTGAGAGTGGATCGCTCGGTTATCGAGTGCACGGGGTCGCCCGGTCAGCGCTCGACCGACGTATCGAAACCGTCGCGGTGGACGGGCACGAGATTCGTGTGAAGGTCACCGAGTCCAGCGCGAAGGCCGAGTTTGTCGACGCGGTCGAGGCGGCGCGGGCGCTCGGTCGTCCAGCACGACAAGTCGCTGCCGAAGCCGAACGCCGGTGGCATAGCTCCTAGGCTGAGGCCGTGACTGACGATCGACTGTATTTCAAACAACTTCTCTCCGGCCGTGACTTTGCTCAGGACGATCCGTTCGCGCAACAGATGGTCAACTTCGTCTACCTGATCGGCGATCGGGAAACGAACGAGGCGATCATCGTCGACCCGGCCTATGACCCGCAGGGCATTCTCGAAGAACTCGAGAAGGATGGGATGAACTGTGTCGGCATGCTCGGGACCCACTATCACGCTGACCATGTCGGTGGCTCAATGATGGGCCTTGAGGTTTCGGGCGCGGCGGAGCTGCTGAACAACCAGAGCGTTCCGTTGCATGTGCAAACCAGCGAAGCCGAGTTCGTCAAGAAGGTGACCGGCCTCACCGACGCCGATCTCACCCTGCACAACGGGAGCGACACGATCGAGGTCGGAGCGATCTCGATCGAATTGCTGCACACGCCAGGCCACACACCGGGTTCGCAGTGCTTCCTCGTAGATAACAAGCTCGTCGCCGGTGACACGCTCTTCCTCGAAGGATGCGGACGAACCGACCTGCCCGGTGGCGACCCCGAACAGCTGTACCACAGCCTCACATCGGTGCTCTCAAAGGTGCCCGACGACGCGGTGCTGTTTCCTGGTCATCAGTACTCGCCAGCGCCATCGGCAACGATGGGCCAGACCCGGGCGGAGAATTTCGTGTTCGCGCCGAAGTCGGCCGAACAATGGGTATCGATGTTTGGCCGGTAGGTCTATTGGTTGTCGGCGAACCACGCATGTTGACATGAGCTGCAGCTGATGTGGTCGCGGCCGGTCTCTGGGTCGCTGGCATCTGCCCGGTTCGGTTGCCCGCAATTCGGACAAGAGTGAGCCGACGATAGCGCACGACCGGTTACCTCGAACTGGCTTCGGGCTTCACGGCGAGCTCGAGCTTTGCGCCGTTCATCGCCACCGAAAAACTTCGGACGATTTGCCCAGAAGGTGATCTTCTCCGGTTCAGCCTTCGGGCGCATGTAGGCCCAAGGATCGTCGACGCCATCACCAGTGCTCTGGAGGGGTTCGGTCGTGTCGTCGACGTAGGCATCTGTTGAAACGGCGTTGTGGTCTGGGAATGTGAGGTTGGCCGGGTACAGGCTGCCGGTTGGATTGAAGGGTTGTTGTGGGACCGGCGTTGAATCTGTAGTGGACGCGGTTTCGTTTGGTGGGCGAAACTCGATGATGTCCGCATCGTGAATGTCGGGGTCATCATCGAGGTTCCACAGGTCCATCTCATCGCTCTCATCGACCGATGCTGGAGAATCCGCAGTGACCATCTCTGGGTCGTCATGGGCGAGTGGCTCAAATTGGATCGGCGCCGTCTCGTCGGCCTCGACCATGGTTGGTTCGATGGCGGTCACTTCGGGGGTCGTTGCAGATACGAAAGGGCTATGCAGACCTGAGCTGTCGAAGGATGCGCTTTCGACGAGTGAGGGCTCCTCCGATTCGCTGCTCAGTGGCTCTTCTCCGGCCGTAGTGACCTGCCCGATGTTGTGGAGCGAATGGGTGATCCAGCCATTGTCATCGTCGTCCACGACCTCTTCGGCAATGCCTTTGAAGTCTGGTGCGAATGGGTTGAGTGCTTCGTCCGGAATCTCGTCGACGGTCACCGCTTCGACAGGTGCCTCTTCGGCGGTCACCGCTTTGAGAGGGAGTTCGGCGACGGGGTCAACCGTTCGTTCTTCGAGCGCAGGTGTAGCGAGGATCGGTGGAGGTGGTGCTGATGCAAGGTCCTGAGCGGTGACGTGAGGGGCTTCTTCGACTTCTTCGCCCTCTTGGTCGTCTACCTCGTCTATCTCTTTGGCTTGGCTCGCGTTCCGCCGCTGGAGCATTGCGAGGATTGAGCCCGCGTCGTGCCGTTGCGGCTTTTGCGGATCTGCCGGTTCTTTCGTTGTGTCTTCGGTGAACGCAACATCGTGTTTGGAAGCGACGTTGTCTTCAGCCTCGAGGTCTTCGGCCAGCTCTGTTTCGTCTTCGTACTCGATCTGGTCTTGGAGCTCGCCCTGGACCTCTTCGTCGACGTCCTGGAGTTCTCGATCTACCTCGATCTCAACCTCGTCGACCTCTTCATCGACCTCGCCTTCCGCGTCCTCAATCGCCGTCTCGTCTTCGAGTGCGTCGACGGGAACGAGAGCTGGCTCTGGTTCGATTTCGAGATCGCTGCCGGGAGTCGCTGCATCGATGGGGACCACGTCAGGGTCTGCTGCGGCTTCGGGCAGGTCGTTAACTTCGACGGTCTCGTGGATCGACTCGTGAGGCGCGTTGGATTCGCGGTCTTGAAGCGTTGGACTGTCGGGCGCGACTTCGCGAAGGATCGCCTCGAAGGACGGCCATTCAGTCTGCTCCTCGTGTGACATCGATGGACTTCCAGTAGCTCCAGATCGGGTTGAGCGCGACCGAAAAAGACCGCACGTATCCTTATCGGCTTTCCAGGGATGAACCTGAGTTGCTGAGCTCAAGGTACCGTATGGCGAATTCGCCGTGGGATCGCATCAATTCACACCAACTGCTGCCGATACGTTCAACGTGGTACCAGCAGACGAAATCGAGTCCCCGGACTCGAAGATCATACGTCTTGAAGCCGAACTGGCTAGTGAACGAACGCGGGCGGATGAAGCCGAGCAACAGCTCGCTCAAGTTCACCTAGCGGTTCGCTCCTTCAAAGAGAAACAAGAGCAGGTCGCCCGCGCCCGCAGGGCCCGCGCTGAGCGCGCGGAAGCCGAGCAATTGGCAGCGGAAGCCCAGTTTCGAGCGCAGGTGCAGCAACAGGCGCAAGCAATGATTGCCCACGAGGTAGCACAGCAGACGCCCGCAACACCCGAGCCGACGGCGGTTGCTAGCAACGCTCTCGCTGAGGCACTGGACAATCCGGACCCAGCTCTCGACGAGCGACTGGACAAATACCTCGAGAGCACGTTCGAACCCGACAGATCGCGCGACTGGATGCTCCAGGAGTAACGCGAACTCCGGCGTGTCCTACTATCTCCGAAGGGGAGACGACTAGGGGGATTTCGCTGTGGCTCTGTCCATTGATGCAGGAGCGACTGACGTTCCGTTGATCGAATCGACGATCGGCGACCAGCTCGAGGAAACAGTCCAACGGTTCGGAGATCAGCTGGCGCTCGTCGTCGACCATCAAGGCATCCGTCAGAGCTGGGCCGAGTTCAACGCGTCGGTCGACGACGTGGCCAAAGGTCTCATGGCGTACGGGATCGAACAAGGCGATCGGGTTGGGATGTGGAGCCCCAACTATGCCGAGTGGATCTACGTGCAGTTCGCAACGGCAAAGATCGGAGCGATACAGGTAAACGTCAACCCCGCCTATCGAACGAACGAGCTCGAGTATGCGCTCAATCAGTCGGGTGCCAAGCTGCTCGTGACCCGAACCGAGTACCTGACGTCGATGTATCGCGACATGGTCGAGGCCGTTCATCCGAACTGTGCTGACCTTGATCGAGTCATCTATTTCGACACCGACGATTGGGCTGAGATGATCGCCGCTGGCGCGTCGGTTAGTGACGACGACCTGCGTGCTTGTATGGCGTCTCTCGATCCGTCCGAGGACATCAATATCCAGTACACGTCGGGCACGACGGGCTTTCCGAAGGGCGCGACGCTCAGTCACCGTTCGATCTTGAACGACGCGAAGTTCGTCGGGTTGATGTGTGACTATGACGAGAGCGATCGAGTGTGTATCCCCGTGCCCTTCTACCACTGCTTCGGCATGGTGATGGGGAATCTGTCTTGCGCCGTCTTTGGTTCGACGATGGTGATTCCGTCTCCGACGTTCGATCCAGGTGACGTTCTCCGCGTTCTGGAACAGGAACGGTGTACGTCGTTGTATGGCGTGCCGACGATGTTCATTGCTCAGCTCGGTCATCCCGATTTGTCGACTCGAGATCTGTCGTCGATGCGGACGGGCATCATGGCCGGGTCTCCGTGTCCGATCGAAGTGATGCGCAGTGTCATCACGGACATGAACATGAGCGAGGTCACTATCGCGTATGGCCAGACGGAAACGTCGCCGGTGTCAACACAGACCCGGACGACCGATTCGGTCGAAGCTCGTGTCACCACGGTTGGTCAAGTGCTTCCCCACGTCGAGGCCAAGATCATCGACCCGCTGACTGGAGATACGGTCGAGCGTGGGGTCGAAGGCGAGTACTGCACTCGTGGATTCCATCTTATGAATGGGTATTGGGGCGACCCAGAAAAGACGGCCGAGGCAATCGATGATGAGGGCTGGATGCACTCGGGTGATCTCGCGACGATGGATGAGGACGGCTATGTCAACATCGTTGGGCGAATCAAGGATTTGATCATTCGGGGCGGTGAGAATGTCTATCCGCGGGAGATCGAGGAGTTTCTCTATACCCATCCAGAGATCGCGGACGCTCAGGTCATTGGAGTTCCTGACCTGAAGTATGGCGAGGAGATTATGGCGTGGATCCAGGTGGCTGATGGGGTTGAGCTCACCGAGGATGATGTGTTGGCGTTTTGTGATGGGAAGATCGCCCATTTCAAAGTGCCGCGCTACATCTCGTTTGTGAACGATTTTCCGATGACGGTTACTGGCAAGGTCCGCAAGGCGGAGATGCGCGAGAAGTCGATTGCGGATTTGGGGCTACAAGGCCACGTTTCGGACACTGCGTAGGAGCGGGGTATTGCGTAGCAGCGGGGTATCGCGTAGCAGCGAGATCCCGCGGTGTGGTTAGGCGGCGAGGTCGTTGAGGGCTTGTTCGAACAGCGAGTCATCCTCGAGCTTTTCGATGAATTCGTTTACCTCGTCGAGCGAGATTACGACGCCGTCGTCGTCGATCGATCCCTTTGGAGTAACCGACCAGAAGTCGATTGCGACCCCGACCGATTCGAGAGCGTCGAGCACGCGGTCATCGCAGGCTTTGACGACAGGGTCGGCGCAGTCGGGGCAGATGAACTCATATTCGGCTTCGTTCGTTTCGACGCAGAAGCGTGCTTGAACTCGAAGCGAGGAGACCTCTTGGTCCCCGCATGATGTACAGGTGACTTTGATTTTTGAACCCACGACTTGCTCGTCGGCAGGGTCCATTCGTAGTTGAGTGATTTGCTGCCATCTCGGCAAGGTTTTCTGAACCGTTGGACCTAGAGCCTGTAGGCCGAACGAATCATTAGTAGGCCAAACGACTAATCAATCCGCTAGAGAACCTCCTGAATTTCGCGATTTAGTCGATAGGACTAGATGGCAAAAAAGCTGAGCGGCATGGGTTTTGGCATCGGTCGATTGATAACGGGAACAGCGTTGCTGTTCGGCCTTCTCGCTATCGGCGCTATCGTGGTGTCCTACTTCTTTCACACCACGACGATCGACGTCTACGGCATATCATCGCCGTCGTTGGAAGAGGCGATCAGTGACGACGACTCGGAAGTAACGATCGAGTTCTATGACGCACCTGTCGGCGGCGAGCGCGTCGATGCCCTGACGGTTCCGGCGAGCGACCTCACCATTGAAGGTGACGTTGTGCGTTTCACGACTGACGCACGAACGCGCACTCTCGAGCGCGGAACGTATCTGCAGATTTGTGTCGATGCTGAGGGTGACGGCCATGGCGCCTGCGTTGGAGCATCGGACACGACCGATCGATTCGATGACTGGGTGACGTGCAGCCGAACCGAGTTCTCGCCCGACAGATTCGGACTTTCGACGACGGACCCCACCCATGTGGATCTTCGCTGCTCGGAGGTGTCGTCGCCGTTCGCGCTCGCATTCACCGATGCGACCTCCGTCGAGTTCGATGGAGAGCGGCTCGACCTGCTCGAAGGAGAGATCAACGATCTCAGTGAACGCATCAACCGCCACATCATCGACCATCCCGAACTCATCGACGATGAGACGAATGAGCTCGTTGTTGATCAGGGTGTAATCACTGTTCAGGGCCCATCACATGAAGATGATCAGACGCTATCGATCGACGGCGGCCGACTCTCTATCTCCAACGGCAACACCATCGATCTTTCCGGGCTTTTCTCACCAGCTCCGACAGGCGATGACCAGGTGATCGGCGCATCGCTCTCTGGAACCACTCTGCAAATCACGCTTGAAAACGGCGGCTCTGCCAGCATCGATCTTTCGTCGCTCACACAGGACAGCGATAACCAGGTCATTGGCCTCACCGGTGATGTATTGACCCTCCGAAACGGCAACGCATCTGATTCGTCGGTCGACCTCAGCCCGTACCTGGACAACACCGACTCCTTCGCAGCAGTGCAATGCGAGGCGGGATCGCTCAGCGTGCTTGCGCTCGACGGTTCCCAGTGGAGCTGTCTCGACCCGACCGCGAGCGAAACGTTGACGACGATCGGCTTTGACGCGGCGAACCAGACCATCACCTACGTAGATGAGGACGGTGTGACGACCAGTATTCCGATCACTGCGCTTGAGACCACGACGTTCGTCCAGGACACCCTTGCTGTTGGCAACCTGATCGGTACGTACACGAATGAGGATGGGACGAGCTTCGAACTCGTCGAAACCGTGACCTCTCTCGTCGACAACGGCGATCAGACCTTCACCTACACAAACGAGAGCGGACTCGAGACGGTTCTTGACGTGAACGCGTTGGAATCGCTCACCACGCTCACAAACACCGTGACCGGCAACCCGATCGGCACGTACACCGATGAGAACGGTGCGACCTTCGATCTCAATGAATCCGTGACCACGTTGATCGACAACGGCAACGGCACCTTCTCGTTCACGCACGAGGACGGCTCGATGTCGACGATCTCCGTCAGCAGTCTCGAGACGTTGACGACAATCTCAAACGTCTTGGCGAACGGCAACGTGATTGGAACCTACGAGAACGAAGGTGGTGCAACAGTCGATCTGTTGGAGACGATTACAGCGCTCGCATCGGATGGCCA
>CAYVHV010000073.1:0-9642 GCA_964451305.1 uncultured Acidimicrobiales bacterium
AAACATCTTGATGGTGGGATCGGAACCCAAGACGAATCCACCGAAGACCGAGATCATGATGAGGGCTGCCGAAGTGATAACTCGGCCAGTGCTGGCGAGGCCATGAATGACCGAACGTTCGTTGTCGCCCGTGCGCAGGTATTCCTCGCGCACGCGGCTGAGCAGGAAGACCTCATAGTCCATCGAGAGGCCGAACAAGATGGCGAACATGAACATGGGAATGAACGAATCTCGTGATAGCTGAGGTGAACGGCAACGCATTTAGTATCCCGCTCGGGGGCGCGGTGAACACCGAAGACGCAGGATGGGATAGCCCGGTGACGGTGGCCATTCCTGCAGATGCCCAGGTCGTTAGCTACCGCCTTTGTTCATTCTCCAACGACACAAGATGTCGATCGTTACGGGTGATCGGTTGACGCCCGCAATCGATCGCGGTCTGGGCCATGGACCTCGATAAGGCAACCGAGTCAGGCCGGTTGCTCAGCCTTCTGGAAGCTGATCGATCTCACCCTCGACGAAATCATCCGCTTCTCCTTCAGGAAGATCGTCGATCTCGCCCTCTATCGGCTCGTCCACCTCGCCCTGCAGAACCTCGTCAAACTCCTCGCCGACAGATTGATCGACCGAGTCTTCAGCGACCTCACCGTCTATCGGCTCATCCGCCTCGCCTTCGAGAACCTCAGTTAGCTCGTCGCCGACAGGCTCGTCCACCACATCTTCTGGGACCTCAGCGACCTCGCCTTCTGTAAGTTCATCGACCACATCTTGCGGCAACCAGTCGTTCGAGATGTCGGGCTCATCGATATAGATGATCGAGCGGAATGGCTCGGCTATCGAAGCGCGCCATTCGGTAAGCAGCTCGACCGCTTCGCCCAAGCGCGGCTGCTCCGGGTCGTGAGTCACTGCGTAGAACGTCAGGCCATAGGTGTTGTCGTAGTCCTCATGGACAAAGGTCAGCCCAGTTTCCTCTTCTATCGCGGCGAGGCGCTCGAGATCGTTGAGTATTCCGGCGCGAATTTCGCCCAGCGAGTACGGGCGGGTCTCGAATCGCACGATCGAGGGGTCTTCAAGTATGTCGAGCGGCAGTCCTCCCGCCACGAGTTCTTCCTGTGTCCACGACGATTCGAGCACGACGAAGCCGCCCCCTCGAATTTGGGTTCGCGTACTCACATATGACGGATGGTCCTCGAGCCATCGCACGAGTTCTTGGGCTCCCTCGTCTTGCACGCGAAATCGTGCGAACTCGAGCTGTTCTGCTTCTTCTTTCGAGAGAACGCCTGAGATCCCCGAAGTGAGCGCAGCATCGACGTGGCCCTCTATGTCGTCGAGGTCGGTGACGAACCCCCATTGTGCCCGTTCGCTGACGACCCGGTCGATCTCCCAATCCCCGGTGATGTCCCACTGACGCGAATCAGGGACGCCGTCAGCGTTGATATCGGACCAGCCCGAAGGGTCGAGCGGAAACGCATCGTCGTCGTTAAAAACACCGTCGTTGTCGGCATCGGGGTCGACAACGTCGCCAATGAGGTCACCATCGGTGTCCCAACCAATAGCGGGGTCGAGAGGCATGAGATCGAGAGCGTTCACGACGCCATCGCCATCCTCGTCCAACCCCGGTTCGAGCTCGCTGTAATACGGGCTCCCTACTCGGACGAGATTGTTAAGCGGGGGAGGAGTGAGTTCGGTTACGCCTGTGTCGTCTGTGGCGGGGCTAGCTTCGGTGTCCTCGCTGGACTCGGCGGTGGTTCCGGCGTCCTGGGCAGACCCGATCTCGACCACAGCCTCCGAGCGACCGCATGCTGCAAGTAAAACAGCCATGCTGATGGCAGCGAAGGTCAGACGCGTGTTTGACATGAAGGAGGTATCGACTCACCAAGCCGAACTCTTGACCAGCAGCAGGATCCTACTACAGTACGGCATCATATATGAGCCTTTATAATGCCTATAGAGGATTAATAGCTCATATCTGATATATTAACGAGATGCCTATGCGTGATAAGACAGACACTTCAGTCATTCGCGAACTCGGAGGACGGGCCCGCCAAGAGCGTCTCCGACGAAACCTCACGCAGGCAACAGTGGCAGAGCGCGCGGGGATTGGAACGGCCACGCTGAAGCGTTTGGAAGATGGCAACGACGTGTCGCTCAGCACGATAGTGGCGGTGCTTCGTGTGCTCGGCGGAATCGACGCACTCGACGCCATCTTGCCAACACCGCTGACAAGCCCGCTCGACGCCGCAGACACTGCGAAGCCCCAACGACAACGCTCTCGACCAAATGCACAACAGCCTTCCACCGGCTGGGTGTGGGGTGAGGACGCGTGAGCGTCGAGGTCGCCGAGGTCTGGCTGTGGGGAACCCACATTGCCTCGGTCGCGACAGTCGACGGCAAAACCACATTTCAGTACACGCCGGATTTTCAGCTGAGCGGCATTGAGGTTGCACCCCTCACGCTTCCGCTGGGACCTGCCATCTATGCAGACTTCGAACGCCTCAATCCAGATACGTTCCACGGACTACCAGGGCTCCTAGCCGACTCGCTTCCCGACAAGTTCGGCCAAGCCCTTATCGAGCAGTGGCTAGCAACCCAAGGCCGCACGCTCAGCGACTTCAGCGCCATCGAGCAACTTTGTTATGTCGGGTCGCGTGGAATGGGCGCGCTCGAATACCAACCCCAGACGAGAAGAGCCGGGCTCGAGGAGAGCGAGCTCGTCGATATCGAGCGTCTGGTAGATCTTGCGTCGGCAGCGCTCGAACCAAAGAAGTCACTGCGAGCGTCTGCCAACTTCAGCCGAGAAGACCTCACCGACATCATCTCTGTCGGCACCTCCGCAGGCGGTGCTCGAGCCAAGGCGGTGATTGGGTGGAACGAAGCGACCAATGAGGTTCGCTCCGGCCAGCTCGACCTCCCCAACGGATTCGACCACTGGCTTCTCAAGTTCGATGGGGTCGAGAACAACAAGGACAAGGACCGTTTGGCCGATCCTGTTGGCTATGGCCGGATCGAATACGCCTACTCGTTAATGGCCAAGGCTGCCCAGATTGCGATGCCGCGCACACGGCTCTTGGAAGAAGGAGGTCGGGCGCACTTCATGATCGAGCGATTCGATCGCACGGCTGGTGCTGGCCGCTTTCACTATCAGTCGCTCAACGCAATTGGACATCACGACTACAACACCCCGAGGTCAACCTCCTATGAGGTGGCGTTCCGAGTACTTCGTCAGCTCGGTGTGCCTCGCAACGACATCGAGCAACAGTTTCGGCGAGCGGTGTTCAACGTGATTGCCCGCAACCAGGACGACCACACGAAAAACATTGGCTTCCTGATGAACAAAGCGGGGGAGTGGCAGCTGAGTCCAGCCTTTGACGTCACCTACGCGTATCGGCCCGACAGCCCTTGGGTCTCGCAGCACCAGATGACGATCAACCTCAAGGCCGACGACTTTGAGCGAAGCGACCTTCACCGCTTGGCTGAGACAGCCGACATCGATGGACGCAAGAGCGATGCAATCATCAACGAGGTGCAAGGCACCGTGGCCGACTGGCCCAAGTACGCGAGCACAGCCGGCGTGCCCGACAGAGATCAAGTCGCACTCGCACGAACCTTCCGCCACATCTAGCCCGATCACGCACGCCCGTCGAATCGGTCGGCCTCAAGGCGGAGATCGAACCCGCCGAAAAACGGCTATGAGACTGAAACGGTTTGGTGATTCTGCCAGTCAGTTGGGCGACGGCATTGCGCCTCCCGGACCAACTCCTCCAGCAGCACCGCGCACTGTCCCGCACGATCTGCTCGCGCAGTCATGGGGGAGAGAGATACGTCGATTCGCACTGGGTGTCGCGACTATGACCGGGGTAACCTCCATAAGCTTCGTGGCGATGTTTTCAGGCTCGGTCGGGGGAGGCATCACTCTTCTCGTGATCTGTCTCATGCTCTGGTCAGTCTTTGTCGTTGCTGCACGCCGTTATCGCCGGTCTTACCAGCGGCGCCAGTGCATCTATCGCGAAGGGCTAATTGGGACTGGGACCATTGAACAGATTCGCCCGGTGATGACCGACACGACAACAAGAGGCTCGCACACGACGACCACGCACATCGTCCACGAGGTTCTGTGGTCTCTCTCTGTTGGCGGCCAGCGCTTCACAAGCTCGACCAACGTCGACTCACAGAAGGTTGCCCACCTACGTGTCGGCGACCCGATCTGGTTACTCGTCGACCCCAACGATTTTTCCCAATCAATCGAGTGGCCCGCAGGCTTCGTCATTGCCGAGAGCACCGAGACAACACCACAGGACAGGATCAAGTCCGTACCCCAAGACCGCATCCTGCCGTAATACGATCCACGCCTGCGCTGACGTTCATTGCCGAGGGCCGGGTGTTGCCATGGATCAACGCTTCGGGCAACTCAACCGTCCAGCATCACGCTGAACGAAACGACCAACCCGAACTCGGCGCCTGCCAGCTACCTACTGTTCTGGTTCGTCGAGCAGGGACGTTGCGTCCGCTGGGACGTCGACTGCGTGCTCTTTGAGTGTGTCCAATGGGACGATCTGGGTTGCCAATTCATGAGTACTCGCGAGCACGACGGGGGCGGCGACGCCATCCAAATGCGCACGCAACCAGTTCGCTGCCGTGACACACCACCGGTCGCCGGGCTTCAGTCCCGGAAATCCGAACTGCGGGGCCGGCGTCGCCAAGTTGTTTCCGATCGATGCCTGGTGTTCGAGAAAGTCGGCTGTGACCACCGCGCAGATGGTATGGCTGCCCGCATCGCTCGGGTCGGTGTTGCAGCAACCGTCGCGGTACCACCCGGTCATTGGCTCGCGACTGCAGACTTCTAACGGCGTTCCAAGGACGTTTCTGGGCTCAGACATGGCCCCGAGACTAGGACGTAGGAGCGACCTTTTGATTGCCGAGCGACTCGGACTAGAACTCGTCTGTCTCGGCCCTGGTGGATATCGACAATCTCGGGCGGTTCACGACGCTCAAAACCCGCTAAGTCCGGCCGAGCAGGTCTTCTTTGAAACTGCGAAGAGGATCGTGTGCTCTTGGTCGAGCAGCGTGCCAGCCAAGCGCTGGAGGTCGCCGACCGTGCCTATGTGTTGCAGCGAGGCGAGGTTGCGATCGAGGGATCTGCGAACGATCTGCGCGAAAACCTGGACGAACTCCAAGCGACGTATCTTTCGTCTGGCTGATCTTGGCCAACCGAAGCGAAGAACGCCCTTGCCCTACACCCATCAGGGAACAGGTGTTCGTAACGTCGGCTATGCTCATCCGGTGCGTCTCGATGCCAACCTCACCTTCATTCCCGGCGATGTTCCGAGGGATTCGTGGTTTGCCCTTTGGGATCCACTCGACCAAGGCGGGTTGTTTGACGAGGCACGACAAGGCCACGACGGCGCATCGAGTGGAGCCGACGATTTCGAGTCGGTGCAGGTCAGCTTGACCGTTCCCGCCAAGCGAGGAACAACTGTCGAACAGGTCGGCGCCCGTCGCGTTCCGATGGCAGCACTCATCGATGCGGTTGCGCACCTGCCGAAGTCGGCCGAGGCGGGTCGTTCGACACATGCCTGGGCCGGAGTTGTTCGTACTGCGCTGACGTTCATTGCCGAGGGGCGTGTGTTGCCGTGGATCAGTCCGTTAGGTTTCGACACGTGGCGCGTCGACCCTCTGACGCCATCACAGGTCGAGCTCGTCGCCGCGTGCTCCCAATCGCTGCCGGCCGAAGCGCACTGCACCCCCGGCTCACGGCGGGGGACCATTGCGGACGCCGAGTTCACGGTTCGTGCAGTATTCGATGCGGTTGCAGACACGTTTTTGCGCACTCCTGCCGCTCACCGAGTTAGCTCGCTCAAGCTCTTTGCCGACCCTCGACCGACGCGGGTCGATCATCTGCGACCGTGGGTCAACGAACTCGCCACTGCACACTGCGCCAGTTCGCGACTCATTCTGCGAGCGCATCCACCCGCTGACCCCGACGAGGCCGAGAGCGATGGAGACTTCGAGAACGCAGACCGGCACTGGACGATTCGCTTTCAGCTGCAAAGCCGGGTCGACCCGTCGCTGGTGATCGACGCCGCCGATTTCTGGAAGACTCCGGCTGCGGTTATGGAGCGCCTCGGCCAACAAGCCGAGATCACCTTGCTCGCTGGTCTTCGTCGCGCTGGACAGCTGGTTCCGCCACTCGGCCGAGTACTCGATGAGAATGCGCCGACGGTGGCCGCACTCCACGATGACGATCTCGACCTGCTGCTCGACTCGATCGATGACCTCACCGATGCCGACATCGAAGTTCGGTTTCCGTCCGAGCTCATTTCGCCGCGGATCGAACGGAAGCTGGTCATCGCGGCCGACGCAGCCCCAACCGGCGCAATGGCGAGCGTGCTCAGCCTCGAGAACCTCGTCGATGTCGACTGGGAGTTCCTCATCGAAGGCGTCGCGCTCACCAAGGTCGAACTCGAGGTGCTCGGCAACGCGAAGCGCGCTGTCGTCCCGTTGCGGGGCAAGTGGGTGCAGCTCGACCGTGCGGCACGCGAACGTCTGAAGAACCCACCGCCGAAGCTCACCCCTGGCGACCTGCTCCAAGCGGCCATGCGCGGGACGCTCGTCACCGACAACGGAGAACTGATCGATGTTCGCTTCGAAGGTGCCGTAGAGGATCTTTCCGCCCGTCTCGCAGCACTCGCGACCGAAAGAGAACAGAATGAACCGCCGACCCTGAAGGCCGAACTGCGTCCGTACCAAAAGCGGGGCCTCGCGTGGATGTCTGACCTGTGTTCGCTCGGACTCGGTGGCGTGCTCGCCGACGATATGGGTCTCGGTAAGACGATTCAGCTGCTTGCGTTACACGCTCATCGACAGGGTCAGCAGCGACCCGGGCTCGAGCACGATCGCAGCGGTTCGGCGACACTGGTGGTTTGCCCAACATCGTTGCTGAACAACTGGGCACGCGAAGCTGAGAAGTTCTTGCCCGACACATCGGTGCACGCCTTTCATGGGCCTCACCGTTCCCTCGATGGTGTGGGCGATGGAGACATCGTGTTGACCACCTATGGCGTTGTTCGTAGCGACACCGAAACCTTGGCATCACAAACGTGGGATCTCGTCGTTGCTGACGAAGCTCAACACATCAAGAATCCTCGTTCGCGTTCGGCCAAAGTACTGCGGGAGATCCCTGGGGGAGCGCGCATTGCCCTCACGGGTACACCGGTCGAGAACCGGCTCAGCGAACTGTGGGCCATCATCGACTGGGTTGTCCCCGGCCTTCTCGGCCCGCTTCAGCGATTCAAGCGGGAGATTGCAACTCCGATCGAACGCGACGATGACAAGCGGGCAGCCCGCGAGCTCAGCCAGCTCGTCAAGCCGTTCATGTTGCGGCGCCGCAAAACGGATCCCGGAATTGCACCCGAGCTCCCACCAAAGCTCGAACGCGACGTCATCGTGCCCCTCACTCCCGAACAGGTCACGTTGTACAAGGCAACGGTAGAGCATTCGCTCGTCGAGGTTGGTCAAGCCGAAGGCATTGCGCGTCGCGGTCTCGTACTCAAGTTGCTGACCGGCCTCAAACAGATCGCGAACCATCCCGCACAGTTTTTGGGCGAACCGGGGCCGCTCGCCGAGCGTTCCGGGAAGCTCGAAGCGCTCGATCAGCTCCTCGAGTCCGCTCGACAAGCCGGTGAAGCAACTCTGGTCTTTACCCAGTACGTCAAGATGGGCGAGCTCGTCGTTCGACACCTCGCTGAACGCGGCCATTCGATCGACATGCTCCACGGTGGCCAGTCGGTCAAGGCACGACAGAAGCTGGTCGATCGGTTTCAGACGGGCGAGCTCGATGTTCTGGTGTTGTCACTCAAAGCGGGCGGTACCGGCCTGAACCTGACGGCTGCAACCAACGTGGTGCACTATGACCGCTGGTGGAACCCGGCTGTGGAGGACCAGGCCACTGATCGTGCGTACCGAATTGGCCAGAAGCAGACCGTCACGGTTCACCGAATCATCACCGAAGGCACGATCGAGGATCGGGTCGCCGAGCTACTGCGGAACAAGCGCCAGCTTGCCGACCGTGTGGTCGGCGGGGGAGAGGGTTGGATAGGCGAGCTATCCGACGACGAGTTGAGCGATCTCGTCAGCTTGGAGACAGCGTCATGCTGAAGGAGACGGTGTCGTGAGCAGTGTTGAGTGGGGTCAGCTTTGGGTTGATGCCCTCGTGGAGCGTGTGGGCTTGGACCAAGCCCGAGTCGATCGGGGCCGAACACCTGCCAAGATCGCGAGCGTCGGCCAGATCGAGATAGAGCCGGGATTCGTGCGTGCCAGCGTCGACGGCTCGACCGAGGCGACGCCGAGCATCGGGGTCAAGGAGTTGCCGCTTAGCCAGTGGCTCGGGTTGGTCAATCAGGCAACGCGCGAAGCGTCGTTGTCCGCAGCGTTGCTCTCTGGAGATGTACCGATGGAATTCGCCGAGCGGCTTTTGCCCGACCGCGGCGACGTGCACTGTGATTGCACGTGTTCCGATGGAGGCGAGCCATGCGTTCACGCTGCGTCGCTCTTGCATGCCGTCGGTGAACTGTTCGCCACCGAGCCCTTCGCGCTCGTTCTGCTGCGAGGACGTGGCCGAAACGATCTGATCACCGAGCTTCGTTCTCGTCGCGCCGAATCCATGGGCATCACCCAACCCGAAGGGTCCGACCTTCCACGCGGCAGCGACCCCGAAACGTCGGCTGCCGATGCATGGCGTAGGCAACCAATACCGCTCGAATCAGCGCCCCGCACGCCTTTGCGACCTGGCTCGCTAATCACGCTGGCCGCTGCCCCTCCAAGCGATTCAGGAATCGACGTGGCCGAGTTACGAGCCCTCGTGGAGGACGCCGCTACCCGGGCGCACGGCGTCCTTACCGGCGACGGCCAAACTGGTCTCGAACTCGGTGCTGGATCGGACGTTGTGCGTCGTGCTGCGAGCGGCGACGTCGCGACGATCAGCGAAGCAACGAAGGTGCCGTTCGAAGAACTCGCCAGCGCAGCACAAGCCTGGCAATTCGGTGGGCAAGCCGGCTTGCGTGCCTCACGCAGAACTTGGGATGCGCCCGGTGACATCATGCAGCCTGGCGTCGAGGCCCTCGGCCCAGACTCGCGCGTTCGCTCAAATCGAGTGAGCGCAGGGCGATCTCAGCTGCGCCTTGACGAAGATGGACTGTGGTGGCTCTTCGAAGCTGACGACGAACTTGGATGGGTGCTGTGCAGCGACTCAGCAACTGACCCCGCCGACCTTGGACACCCTGGAGCATTCACTCAAGCTCTCCGACCAAGCACGCACCGTGGCCGAGGCCCGGGAGCCTAGCGGCGTTCGACGGTCAGCTCGAAGTCACCCTGGCCAACACCGAATCTCTCGATTCGAATCGTGTGCCTGCCAGTAGTGTCGGCGGTAACGATGAGTTGGCTATCAAAGACACTGTTTACAGCAGTGGAATCGTCAGCATCGTCGTTGCGGCCGATCTCCCGTCCATCGAGCAAGAGGCTCACGATTGGGTCAACGCCCGAATCATTCCTTGCTTCGACGGTAATCACCACTTCTTCGCCGGAATCAAGGTCAACGGCGAGGTCGATCGCTTCCGTTTCGATAAAGCCCTGTATGGACTCTATTGGGTC
>CAYVHV010000074.1:0-9359 GCA_964451305.1 uncultured Acidimicrobiales bacterium
GGGGACAGGCCCCATGAACTTTTCGTCATGGGGACAGGCCCCACCTAATTCGAAAGCATCTCTCGGGTGTCGGCAGTGTCTCGTTGCAGCTGTGCCTTGAGCTCGTCAATCCCATTGAACCGGCGTTCGCTTCGTAAGAACGATACGAACTCCACCTGCGCGTCCTGCCCGTACAGGTCGCCGTCGAAGTCGAGGAGGTGCGCCTCGAGAACCGCTGCATCGGCTGACTCGTAGAACGTTGGCCGAACACCCACGTTGACCGCCGCAGGTCGTTGCAGCCCGTCGGGGGTTACGTAGACGCAGGCGTAGACGCCGTTGGCTGGACGTGCCATGTCGTCGGGCAACATGACGTTCGCTGTTGGAAAGCCGATCGTTCGGCCGCGTTGATCTCCCTGCACGACCGTTCCGCGAATGGTGAACCGCCGCCCGAGCATCTGTCCTGCCGCCGAGACATCGCCACCGACCAATGCCCGTCGAATCGCAGTGCTTGAGACCGGCTCGGTGGCCGCCTCATTGCTCCGTATCAGCTCGAGTCCGTCGACGCTAAAGCCTTTGATTCTCCCCTGAGCGGTCAGAGTCTCGACGGTGCCCTCCCGACCCTTTCCGAAGTTGAAGTCGCTACCGACAAGGATCTCTTTGGCGCCAAGGCGGTCGACAAATACCTCATCAACGAACTCTTCAGCCGTAGCACTCGAGCGTTCAAGATCGAATTCGACCACGTACACGACGTCCACTCCGAGCTCTTCGAGCAACTCCAGTTTGCGTGGCAGGCGGGTCAGAAGTTTCGGTGCTGACTCCGGACGGACAACGGTCGCTGGGTGAACATCGAACGTCACGACCACGGAGCTGACCTCGCGGTTCTGCGCTCGTCCAATGACGTCAGATATCACGGTTTGGTGCCCGAGGTGTACGCCATCGAAGGCACCAATCGTCACGACGGACTGCGCTATGCGCTGGTCGTCGCTATCTCGAAAGATCTTCACTAGTCGGCCTCGTCGGTGATCGATTTGGGAGGAGGGTCTGCGAGCACGACTGCAGGCTTGACCGTTCCTCCACGGTGGGTCTCGTACACCGCTAGCAGTTCGCCAGTGGCATCGACCAAAGGGTACGGGCCTGCGCCCGTAGCCCCAATTCGAGCAGCGTCGAAGACTCGCCCATAGCAAACGTCGAGAGCGGTCTGCTCGTCGACCTCGATGAGCCCAAGGTCGGATACGAACTCGGCGGCTGGCCGCAACTCGACCGTGTCGAGGGGTGCCGACATTGCCTCGGTAAACGAACCAATCGCTGTGCGGCGCAGACCGTGGAGGTGTGCACCTCCACCGAGCGCTGTGCCCAGATCGGCGGCAAGCGAACGAATATAGGTGCCAGCCGAGCAGGTGACTGAACACCGCAGCGTCATTGGATCGTCGGTGGCTTCGAGTTCGAATGAATACACCGTTACGGGCACTGGCTTGCGTTCGATCTCGATGCCCTCGCGAGCCAACTCGTGCAGTCGCTTGCCATCGACCTTCTTTGCACTCACCATGGGCGGAACCTGCTCGATCTCGCCGGTGAGCGCTCGTGCAGCATCGAGAGCAGCACCGATATCGATCGGAGCCATCTCGTACGTGCGAGTGATCACACCGGTCGAGTCGAGAGAGTCTGTCTCTGAGCCAAACCGAATCTCGCCGGTGTAGGACTTTGGCACCCCATCGAGAAAGCGAAGCACTCGGGTGGCCTTCCCGACACCGAGGAGCAGCACACCCGTCGCATCAGGGTCGAGCGTGCCCGAATGGCCAACTTTTCGTGTTTTGAACACACCGCGGGCCTTGGCGACCACATCGTGGCTCGTCCAACCTCGAGGCTTGTCGACGATCGCAAAGCCGGTGGGGCCTGGGTCTCGCTGCTTTTTGCCCACGGCTACTCTTCTTCGCTGTTTCCTGGTCGCTGCTTTTCTTCAGCGATGAGATCTTCGATGCGGGTGGCGTTGCGAAGATGCAAGTCCGGTTCGAACGACAGCGGCGGAGTACGGCGAAGGCTGGTCTGTCGACCAATTGCACTCTGAAGCCGCTTGCGGTGCTCTTCAAAGACCGGAACGAGCGCAAACTCGTCATCGATGTCACCAAGTGCTGCAGTAAAGGACACCACGGCACGATCGAGACTGCGATCGGTTCGCACGTGGGTGACGCTCACCCAGTCGAGACGTTCATCGTCGATGCGCTTCAGCTCTTCGGCAATGATCTCTCGCAAGAGTTCATTGAGACGAGAACTTCGTTGTGATGCTTGGGTGCGTCCCGAATTTTGGACGTGTTTACGGCGTGAACTCATGTGTCGATCTCCATCCACGTTCGATCTGCGGAGACAACCGCAAGGTCGGGTCGGCTCCAAACGATTCGTTCGGCTTCGTCCATGATCTCGGTGGCCTGTCGAGCGGTGCTCGACACGATGGCAACGCCCAACCGAGCGTTCTGCCATGAATCGTTGTCCCCCGTCTCGGCAATGCTGACACCGAGCTTGGGCAGGCGATCGAGAACCGGACGAATAACCGACCGTTTCTGTTTCAATGACTGCACCTGCGGTAATCGCAGGCGTAGGTCGAGTGCAAGGACGTGCACGTACCCTTACGAGCCGGTGATCGTGCGGGCGATCTCGCGCTCGTCGTAGGTCTCGATGATGTCGCCATCGCGCAGGTCTTGGAAGTCCGACAAACCAATGCCGCACTCGTATCCGGCTGCAACTTCCTTGGCATCATCTTTGAATCGGCGAAGCGACTTGATCTCGCCCTTCCAAAGAATATTGCCTTCGCGGATGAAGCGAACCTTTGAGTTGCGGGTGATGACACCGTTGGTCACGTAGCAACCAGCGATCTTGCCGATCTTTGGCACCGAGAAGATCTCTCGAACCTCAGCGTCACCGGTGATGACCTCTTCGTACTCGGGTGCGAGCATGCCGATCATCGCCGACTCGATATCTTCGAGCAGCTTGTAGATGATCTCGTACGTTCGGATCTCGACGCCCTCGGCGTCGGCCAAGGTACGAGCCTTACGGTCCGGACGAACGTTGAAGCCAATGATCGTTGCGTTCGACGCTGCGGCCAGCGCAATGTCGTTCTCGGTGATTCCACCAACGCCACGATGAACAAAAGATGGCTTGACCTCTGGGGTCTCCAGTTTCTTCAGCGATTCGGTCAACGCTTCGAGCGTTCCGTTGACATCGGTCTTGATGATCAGGTTCAGGTTGGCTGCTTCGCCACGCTGGATCTGCTCGAAGATGTCCTCGAGGCGAGCGCCGCCGCTCGTCGCCGAAGCGTCGCGGCCGAGGCTGGACTGGCGATGGAAGTGCTCGCGAGTATCCGCGACCTTGGATGCCACCTTCTCACTCGGCGCTATGTTGAAGTCACGCCCAGCTTCGGCGACGTCGCTGAGACCGAGCACCTGTACCGGTGTCGATGGTCCCGCAACTTTGACGTTCTCACCCTTGTCGTTGATGAGGGCACGAACACGGCCCCATGCTGCACCGGAGACCATTGGGTCGCCGACCCGCAGCGTCCCTTCTTGGACGAGGACCGTGGCCACAGGACCACGACCGATATCGAGGTTGGCTTCGAGCACGACGCCCTTGGCCTTGTCTTCGGGGTCGGCGCGGAGCTCTTCGACCTCAGCGACCAGAATGATCTGATCGAGGAGTTCATCGATGCCGATGTTCTGCAGCGCCGAAATCTCCTGCACGATGACATCACCACCGAAGGACTCGGGGATGAGATCATGTTCGGTGAGCTGCGAAAGGACTCGCTGAGGGTTTGCGTTCTCTCGGTCGATCTTGTTGATCGCGACAATGATCGGGACTTCAGCGGCCTTTGCGTGGTTCAACGCTTCGATGGTCTGCGGCATCATGCCGTCATCGGCTGCGACGACGAGGATGACGATGTCGGTCGCCTTTGCACCTCGGGAACGCATTGCGGTGAACGCTTCGTGGCCGGGTGTATCGATAAAGGTCAGCGTTTCGCCGTTGCGCACGGTTTGGTACGCACCGATGTGCTGAGTAATGCCGCCGGCTTCACCGTCTGCCACGTCGGCGTGACGGATCTGATCGAGGAGCTTGGTCTTACCGTGGTCGACGTGGCCCATAACGGTGATCACCGGTGGGCGAACTGGAGTGTCGTCGTCGACGACCTCTTCTTCTTCGTCGTCGAGGCCGAGCATCTTGCGAAGCTCTTCTTCGTGCTCTTCGCCCGGATCAACGAGCTTGACTTCAGCACCGAGATCCTCAGCAAACGCTGAGATCAGCTCGTCGCTGAGCGATTGAGTCGCAGTCACCATCTCGCCCTGCTGCATCATGAAGCGGACGACATCGGCTGCGGTTCGGTTGAACTTTGGACCGAGATCGAGCGGCGTGATCGAACGTTCGATCACGACGGTTCCGGTCGGAACTGGAGCATCGTCAGAGCTGTAGCTCGGAACGTTCATTGGCTGAAGTTCTTCGCGGTTGCGACGACGACGACCTTTGCGCTTTGGTGGGCGACGTCCTGCGCCACCACCTGGACGGCCACCGCCACCAGGACGGCCACCGCCACCAGGACGGCCACCGCCACCAGGAGCGCCTCCGCCCCCTGGGGCACCAGCGCCACCGCCGCCCCCGGGACGTGCACCGCCGCCGGATCGAGGTGGGCCACCGCCATACCCGCCAGGACGCGCTCCGGCGCCTGCGCCTGCTCCCGGACGTCCCCCGCGAGGGGCTCCTGGAGGAGGTGGGATTGGCTTCCCCGACTGAGACCGCGGAGGCCCAGGGGGTGGTGGAATTGGCTTGCCTGACTGAGAACGTGGTCCAGCGGGCGGCGTTGACGCGCCGCCCTTCTTCGGATCATCGCCAATGGCGCCAGGTCCTGCGCCTTCGCTCTTCGGAGCACCGTCCTCTGGGGGCTTCGGCGCTGGCTTTGGCGTCGCCGTTGGAGGAGGCGCGATCGTGCCTTCGACTACCGGACGGCGGGAATCTTTCGATGAGACGATGCCCTTTGGCATCTCCTGGCTTGGCTCTGGAGGTGTGTCGTCGTCTGATGCAACGACTTCGGTTGGCGTTGGAGCTTCAGGTACTTCGGCTTCTGCTGGAGCTGGTGGCGCGGCTGCTTCTGTGGCGGGCGCTGGTTCAGGAGCGGCCTCGACTGGGGCAGGGGCGGGTGCTTCTTCTTTCTTGGCCGCGGCTTTCTTTGGAGGCGGCTTCTTTGTGGAGACTGCTTTGGAAGGCTTCGGAGCGTCCTTCTCCTCTACCTTCTCCTCCTCTTCTTCGGCCGGTACCTCGCGGATCAGCCCCTCACGGTCGGCCTTGCGTCGCACGCGGTCGGCCTGTGCATCAACGATGCTCGAGGAGTGACTTTTCGCGCCAATTCCGAGCGCGTCACAGAGTTCGAGGGTCTCAGCGTTGCTGAGCCCGAGCTCTCGTGCGAGTTCGTAAACGCGGATCTTTGCTGCCAATGGGGTGTTCTCAGTCCTTTATTTTGGACGCTACAGCGTCCGGCTCTCCAGCCTATTCCTATTCCTCTTCAGAAGTCGCATCTGTGACGGGTTCGCTGTCCGCACTGACTTCAGTTAATTCATCGCCCTTTTCACTACCTTCTTCGCCGTCAGCTGCGTCGCTCCAGTCGTCGGCCGAAATTGCATCGCCTCCGTCTGCGGGCTTCCACACCTGCTCACCAGACTCAGGGTCAACAACCCATTCGCCTTCCGCCCATTCGACGTCGCCGTACGCCTCTTCTTGTGCCAGCTGCGATTCGCTCTTGATATCGACGCGCCAACCGGTGAGGCGGGCGGCGAGGCGAGCGTTCTGGCCTTCCTTGCCAATCGCAAGTGAAAGCTGAAAGTCCGGCACGATTACTTCTGCGGTTCCGGTCTCTTCGATGATGCGAACTTCCTTGACCTTGGCTGGCGAAAGCGCCTTCATCACGAAGTCAGGGAGATCGTCGGAGAACGGAACGATGTCGATCTTCTCGCCACGCAGCTCGGTGACCACTTGGCGAACGCGGGCACCTCGGGCACCAACACATGCGCCGACTGGATCGACGTTCGGGTCGTTCGAGTAGACTGCGATCTTGGTGCGGTGTCCCGGTTCGCGAGCACATGCGCGG
The DNA here is from genome assembly GCA_964451305.1 of uncultured Acidimicrobiales bacterium. GTDB lineage: Bacteria > Actinomycetota > Acidimicrobiia > Acidimicrobiales > SHLQ01 > SHLQ01. The sequence goes on from CAYVHV010000074.1 coordinate 6,098, forward strand.
ATCTCGACGATTCCATCTGCAATCTCGGGTACTTCGAGTTCGAAGAGACGACGAACGAGACCTGGGTGCGTTCGACTGACGACGATCTGTGGGCCCTTAGCGGTCTTGCGAACCTCAACGATGTACGCCTTCAAACGTGCGTTTGGTTCGGGGCGTTCGAACATGACCTGCTCGGACTGCGGAAGCAGCGCCTCGACTCGACCGAGATCCAGCAAGGTGTAACGGGCGTCGGTCTGTTGAATCATGCCCGTGACGATGTCGCCTTCGCGACCTGCGTACTCTTCGTACTTGAGCTCGCGCTCGGCTTCACGAATTCGCTGGGTCATAACCTGACGAGCGGTCTGCGCAGCGATACGTCCGAAGTTGTCGGGCGTAACATCGAATTCGTCGCCGACGATCTCGCCTTCCTCATCGAGTTCTTGGGCCATGACGCGAATGTCCATGCTTTCTGGATCGATGGTGACCCAGGAGTACTCGTATGCGTCTGGCATCCGCTTGTATGCAGATTCCAGAGCATCCGCGAGCGCAGCGAACAGCGCGTCGACCGAGATTCCCTTTTCGCGTGCGAGGGCCTGGAGGGCTTCGAGCATCTCGTTATTCATGCAAGCTGGCCTTTCTTGAGGACTCAGTTCCCTGGTCCGGTGTATTCGTTGTGCCCGCGTCTTGGGGCTGCTTCTTCGCCTGTGTCTCGGCGTTCGTTGAAGCCTTCTTTTTTGGGGTGTCGTTCGTGTTCTTGTTCTGGTTTTGCTTACCGCCCTTTTTCGGGGTTGGGCCCCAAGCAAAGACGGTGCGAGCAGAGCGGATCTCGCCGTACTTCAACGCGTGCTCGTCGCCGCCGATGTCGAGGGTGATTCCGTATTCATCCGCGTTGGCGAGCGTTCCTTCGGCGCGGCGTGCCCCGGCAATCTCGACATCGGGGAGTGTCTTGACGAGGATCGTCTCTCCCACTGAACGCTGAAAATGGTGTGGCTTCTTTAATGGCCGTTCAACGCCCGGGCTCGTAACTTCCAAGGTGAATCGACCGGGGATTGGGTCCTCAGCATCAACCATTCGAGATACCGCCTTGGTGACGTCGACGAGCGTCTGGCTGTTCAGACCGCCCGGTTCGTCGATGATGACCTTAAGCACACCGTTGTTGAAATCGATGTCGACAATTTCGCAGCCGAAGTCATCGGCGATTGGTTCGATGAGCGCAGTGGCGCGGGTGACCTGTCGTGACTCGCTCGTACTCATGATCTCCCTCCTCATCGTTGTTCGTCGCTCGTTGGGCACTGCGTTGATCGGCGCCCGCATGACCGAAACCTGCGGGGCTGAATCGCCGCATAAATAGCAAAAGCGTGGGCCAAAGCCCACGCTCGCTGCGTTCAATCCTTACGGATATCTTCATGCGTGCGATCTGATACTAGCGCGTAGGACCCTACATCTGCACCGTGAGGGGCACCAACGGGCAGAGCGAATCTTGATTCATTGACCGCACCTCGCTGGACTCAGACCAAGGCGTGGTGCTGGAACTAGACGACGGTTTCGTCCACCGCAACCGCGAACGCATCGTGGACGCCCACAATTCGAACGTTCGATCCGTCCCGCTCGATCACCGGCCGTGACTGCGCCGCACCTCGTTCAGCCCATAGATCGAGCAGGTGGATCGCAATCGCAGCGACCAGCACGCCGATCGCAAGACCCGCGTTTCGAAAGGCGATCACGACGCCGACGGCGGTCAAGATCGACGCGATCCCTCGGGCCTTGATGTGAATATTCTGGCGCCTCGACCACCGAACGAAGATTGGCCGGCTCAACGGAATTCGAATGCTCGGCGATCGCCAGCGGGTCCATGAACGGCCGACGGGCAGCGAGATTGCGCCGTCTGCGACTTCACCTGTCATCGCACAGATCGCCGGAAAACCCTCTTGTGCATGCTTTAACGGGACGGTTACTTCAGCCATCTCTACTCACGCTGTGCTGGACTCTTAACGCTTGCGGATTAGATCGATCGCCGTCTCCGCGGCGTTCGCATCTTCACCGCGCTCGTCGAGGTTGCGGGCCCGGTCCTCTTCGGCTGCTTTGCGGGCGGCGTCTCGGGTGGATGCAGCGCGTTGCATTGTGGCTTCTTCGCCTTCCTCATGCAGGTACACCGCCCAGTCAACGAGTTGGGCGACCATCTCGTCTTCGGGAACGACCGCGACGTTGACACCCTTGACGAACAGGTGCCCTCGCTTGTTTCCTGCCGCAATGCCAAGATCGGCATCGCGAGCCTCACCCGGGCCATTGACAACACAGCCCATCACAGCGACCTGAAGCGGGATTTCGCGATCTTCGAATGCATGCATCGCGTCCTCGGCGACCTTGTACACGTCAATTTCTGCACGTCCGCAGCTCGGGCACGCAATGAGGTCGACGTTCTTGCGCTCTCGCAGACCCAACGCTTCGAGCAGGGTTCGCCCGGCTTTTGCTTCGAGGACAGGATCGGCGGTGAGCGAGTAGCGGATGGTGTCACCGATGCCCTCTGCCAGTAGCGCACCGATGCCCGCTGTTGCCTTGATGGTGCCCGCTGGAGGCGGTCCGGCTTCGGTAACGCCGAGGTGCAGTGGATAGTCGGTGACCTCGGACAGTTGCCTGTACGCCTCGATCATCAGCGGAACGCTCGAGGCCTTCACCGAGATCTTCACGAGATCGAATCCGACCTCGTCGAAGTAGCTGATCTCGCGCAACGCTGACTCGACCATGGCTTCTGGCGTCACGCCTTTCTCTTCGTCATAGAGCGACGAGTCGAGCGAACCACCATTGACCCCGATACGAATTGGGACCTCGCGGGCCTTTGCCTCAACCGCGATCTTCTTGATCTTGGTCGGGTCGGTGATGTTGCCCGGGTTGAGGCGAAGGCCGTGCACACCAGCATCGAGCGCCGCGAGTGCCATGCGGTAGTTGTTGTGGATGTCGGCGATAATCGGAACCGGGGAGCGTGGCACGATACGTGCGAGGCCCTCGGCGGCCTCTTGCTTGTTGCAGGTCGATCGAACAATGTCGGCGCCGGCGCCGGCGAGGGCGTAGATCTGCTGAAGGGTTGCTTCGTGGTCGGCCGTCTTTGTGATCGTCATCGACTGGACAGTGATCGGCGCCCCTCCCCCGACCGGCACATTGCCAACCATGATCTGTTTGGTCGGCTTGCGAGGAAATGCTCCGTCAAAGTCCATATCTGCAGGTTACAGCGCCCGGTTCAGCGCAGAAGGCTTCACCCGGTCCCCTCTCGCAATGGGGACAGGCC
>CAYVHV010000075.1:0-3720 GCA_964451305.1 uncultured Acidimicrobiales bacterium
GACTGTTCAGCGAGGACAACAGCGAGATTTGTCGCAATGACCGACTTGCCTGACCCACCCTTGGTCGAAAAGACCGTGGTAACTCGTGCGCTTCCGTCGCCGTTGTCGCCACCGGCTGGGATCCCACCGACCGGCTGACCGGCTGCCGTAGGTGCTCCGCCGGAGGTGAGCCCGACGCTTACACGCTCGATCGCTTCGACGATCTGGAGCGTGTCACCTTGGAGGGTGAGCACATCCTTGACGCCTGAGCGAAGAGCGAGCTGGAGAATTGTCGTCGACAGTTCGTCTGCGACGAGTACGACTCCGACATCTGAGCGGTTGCTCAGCGTTCGTTCGACTGTCGAAAGGACTGACGCATCAGAACATGACGGCCCGAGGACGACCACGGTTGCCGTGCCGTTGAGGCGAGGCAGTACGTGTTCGATCGTTTCGTATCCGGTCACGCTTGGGCCGAGACGGTCCTCGAGGTTCAGGCGCACACCGGCGACTGGCTCGACGACAGCGACGGCCAGTTGGCCCTGAGGCATTCCTGGCTCCTCTGCTGCGTGGAAATCAAATGCGGCCATGGTTACTGACCTTCTTCGTCAGTTGCCGCTTCTTCGTCGCCATCTTCGTCTGCTTCCTCGGTGTCTTCTTCGACCGGGTCGGTCTCTGGGAAGAGGTCGGCGTCGGTTACTGCGACATCGTCGGTAGCTGGTGCGCCGTCAGCGCCGAGTTCCTCGGCGCTGTCGACAAAGCCGTCGGGACCGTATGGCGTAACGATGAGCGGGTTCTCGCCTGGGAGGTCTTCGTTCACGATGATTGCTTCGGTGACCTCGTTGATCTGCTGCTCGGGTACCCAATCAGGTGGGAGGAGACCAAGAACGATGTCGTCTGGGCTGACCGAGAGAATTCGCTGCACAGCAGATGATGGGACCGCAAGTCCAATTTCGAGGACCTCAATCTCTTCTTCAACTGCGGCGGCGGCGGTCTCATCGACAGGCACTCCGAGAACGTCATCGTTGATGCTCTCGATACGGATACCACGGAAAAGGGTACGGGCTGGTCGTTCGTACGGGCTTGCTTGGAGGCTGGTCTCAAAGACATCACCTTCGCCGAGCTGCACTGGGGCGTCACCGAGCACGATGATGTCGACGAAGTCTCCTGGGGACAGGTTTCCGTTGACTGCACGTGTGAGTGGAACCGAGATGTTGATGGCCACGTGATTAGGTGCAATTTGGCTTGCGAACGTTGTCTCAACAACGCTCGGATCGGCGAACGAGCCTGCGAGGAGAATCTGGTTCTCCACGAGGTCAGACGCTGCGACCTGTCCTTCGATCTGGGTGAGGTCCGTGATGGCGTTTGCCGGACGGAAGCTGCTCTCGATCTCGGAGAGTTCGAGGCGAGCCGTGCTCTGGGCAGATGCGGCGGTCGTGCCTTCTGCGATTGGGCCGCTGACGACCCAAACAGGGACACGACTGACATCGTCGAGGACTTCGTCTCGGACTCCACGGACATAACCCAGAAGGGCGAAACCGGCAAGAGCTCCAAGAAGAATCGAGCCGACCAGCATGATGATCTTCTTATTTCCCACAACTACCTCACTTGTATTGGCCGAGTTGGCCCAGATTTGTGTGTATTGAAGTTGTCGGCTTCGCGAGAGCCATGTTGAGAAGAACTTCGGGAATAGAGAGATAGTCCGGCCAAATCGGCGTCAAAAAGCGACGATGCCCCACCGCTCTTATGCGGTGGGGCATCGTAAAGTCGTGGTTTTTCAAGGAGCTTTTGGCGTTCCTAGGTCGTGATACCTACACATAGGTATCACGACCCCATTTTTTGGGCTATGCCTCAGGCTCCGCAGCTGGTTCTGCCTCACCAGGTGCTTCTGCGACTACTTCCGCTGCTGCTTCTGCGGGTGCTTCTGCTACCGCGTCTGTCTCGCCTTCAGCATTTGGCACTGGGGCCTCGCCACCGTGCTCCGCAAAGTACTCTTCCCATGCCTCTTGGCCTTCGGAGTAGTCCGAGCCAATGTAGTTGCCCTGATCGTCATAGGCGTGCTCACCGAAGTGCTCTTGGTACTCGGCAGCCACAACGCCACCTTCGGCAGCCTGCTTGATCGACAAGCTGATGCGACGACGCTGAAGGTCGAGATCGATGATCTTGACCCACAGCTCCTCTGCAGGGGTAACGACTTGCTCGGGAAGGTCGACGTGGTGCGCCGACATCTCGGAGATATGAACAAGACCTTCGATTCCGTCGCCGACCTGAACAAACGAACCGAACGGCACGAGCTTGGTGACACGACCGTAGACCAACTCGCCCGGACGATGTTCGCTTGCGAACTGCTGCCACGGATCTTGCTGAGTTGCCTTGAGCGACAAGCTGATGCGCTCACGGCTGAGGTCGACTTCGAGGACCTGAACTTCGATCTCGTCACCGACCGCAACGACCGAACCTGGATGATCGACGTGCTTCCACGACAGCTCGGAGACGTGAACGAGGCCGTCCATGCCGCCGAGATCGACGAACGCACCGAAGTTAACGACCGACGAGACAACACCGGTGCGAACTTCGCCAGGCTTGAGGTTGTCGAGGAACTCCTCGCGCTGTTCACGCTGGGTCTCTTCGAGCCATCCACGTCGGGAAAGCACAACGTTGTTGCGGTTCTTGTCGAGTTCGATGATCTTGGCTTCGATCTCCTTGCCGACATATGGCTGAAGATCGCGGACACGGCGAAGCTCGACCAGCGATGCTGGGAGGAAGCCGCGCAGACCAATATCGACGATCAGGCCGCCCTTGACGACCTCGATGACGTTGCCCTTGACAATGCCATCTGCTTCCTTGACCTCTTCGATCTTGCCCCACGCACGTTCGTACTGTGCACGCTTCTTGGACAGGACGAGGCGTCCTTCCTTGTCTTCCTTCTGGAGGACGAGTGCCTCGATTGGCTCTCCCATTGCAACGATCTCGAACGGATCGGCGTCGTTGCGGATCGAAAGCTCGCGGCTCGGGATGACACCTTCAGCCTTATAGCCAATGTCGAGGAGTACCTCGTCACGGTCGATCTTGACAACGGTGCCAGATACGAGCTGGCCGTCCTCGACGGTGATCATCGATGTGGAGTACGCAGCGTCGAGGTCTGCATCGGCCACGTCGTTTTCGGTGATGGCTCGTGGGATGTAGTTACCTTCGGCGTCGAAGGTACCGAATTCGGATGTTGTTGAAGTGTCAGTCACGGATAGCTCAGCTCGGGGATAGGAAGTAGGAATGCGAAAATCGTTCGCATCGCCGCCCACGTTGGGCAACCACTAGAGGCTAATCGCTTCTGGCCAGAACCCACCCAATCCGCCCGAGAGGCCGCGTTCGAACAACCTCGCAGGGTGGGCGCAACGGTCTCAGATCGACGGGGGTCAACGGTCCGTTCGCGATCGATAGGGAGCAACTCAGAAGCATATAAACGACTTCTTAACATCTGAAGAACTGGATTTAAGGATTTGGTTCGACCGCTGTCCGTTTTCTACTACTGGGTGTACCGCCACGCTGCGTGTCGGGGGGAGGGCCCACTCGGGCCACAAAGGAGACCTGTTTATGTTGAGGCGAACATTATTTATTATCGCTGGCTTGGTGGCAGTCCTACTGCCGGCAGCCGCCACGAGCACTATTGCGGGTGCACAAACCACCAATACCTACACGGTGACGTTTGAGAACCTCACCGAAGCCCAGTACTTCACACCACCAAAC
>CAYVHV010000075.1:3820-9036 GCA_964451305.1 uncultured Acidimicrobiales bacterium
CGCCCCAAACCTCGACTGGGACAACAACGAAGCCATCGCACGAGTAACCATCACCCGTACGAACTAACGGCGAGCGAGCTCAGCTCGCGTGACCCGAAATAACGGACAACCCGAAGAGCCGGCCCAAAGGGCCGGCTCTTCTCGTTATATCCAGCGAGCGCCGAACTACGCCTTGGCGTCCGCCCAGCTCGGCCCGAAGGCGAGGTTGACTTCGAGTGGCACTCGAAGATCAAACGCAGCGCCCATCACGTCGGTGGTGAGCGTGGCCATGTCATCTCGTTCATCGGGGGTGACTTCGAGGATGACCTCATCGTGAACTTGAAGGATCAGCCGAGACGAGGTTTTTGCTTCGCGCAGCTCGGCATCGAGGTTGACGAGGGCGACCTTGAAGATGTCGGCGGCGAGGCCTTGGATCCCTGCATTCATTGCTTGTCGCTCCCCCGCTTGCCTGATGCGGAAGTTCGACGATGCAAGCTCGGGAATCTTGCGGCGGCGACCGAAGAGCGTTTCGGTGTATCCGCGTTCTCGCGCATCGTTGACGGTTTCGTCCATGTACTTGCGCACCGCTGGGAAGGCTTCGAAGTAGGCATCGAGGATCTCGGAAGCTTCCGAGACTGGGATGTCGAGCCGCTGGCTGAGCCCGTAGGCCTCCATCCCGTATGCGAGGCCGTAGCTGACCATCTTGGATTTCGACCGTTGCTCGATGCTGACGTCGTCTGGTTCGACATCGAAAATTCGCGAGGCCGTGGCGGCATGAATGTCGTCACCAGCTTCAAATGCCCCAATGAGGCCGGGGTCCTCGGCGAGGTGGGCAATGCATCGAAGCTCGATCTGGTTGTAGTCGGCAACGAGCAGCTCGTAGCCGTCGGCGGGAACAAACGCTTTGCGGAACGACCGTCCCATCTCGCTACGAACAGGAATGTTGTGGAGGTTGGGTGCGTCCGAGCTAAGACGGCCGGTTCGTGCAACGGTCTGGTTGAAGGTCGCCCGTATCCGATCGCCTTCCCCAACTTCGGCCAGCAGCCCTTCGCCGTAGGTCGAGCGGAGCTTTTCGACCTCTCGGTAGTCGAGGAGGTGCTCGATGATGGGATGGTCACCGCGCAACTTCTCCAGTGACGCAGCGTCGGTGGAGTAGCCGGTCTTGGTCTTCTTCTGCGGGGTGAGTTCGAGCCGTTCAAAGAGGATCTCGCGGAGCTGCTTTGTCGAGTTCACGTTGAACTCCTCACCAGCGTCGGCGTGGATGACCTCGCGCAGTCGTGCCACTTCGCTCGTCAGGTGGTCTCGGAGGCGCTGGAGTTCAGCGACGTCGACGCCAACACCCACCGCTTCCATCCGAGCGAGCACGGCCACGAGTGGCACTTCGATCGTGTTGTTTAGATCGGTTAGCCCTTGGGCGTCCATGGCAGCCCGAAGCGGTTCGATTAGGCGATCGACGGCGAGTGCGTGCCGTGCCGCGACGAGCGACGTGTCGACGGCGTCCCCGCCGAAGTCGAGTTGCCCTTCCGCGGCCGCGCCGTTTGCGGGCATCTCAAAGTCGGTATAGCGGAGCAACATATCGCCGAGCTCGTATGACGAATCGCTTGGGTCGATGAGGTAACTCGCGATTGCGGTGTCGAGGGCGATGGTCGGCGTCGAGCCTGTTCGAGCCTGCCAGCTGCGAAGCGCAGCTTTGCCGTCGTGCAATGCAACACCGTTCTCTCCGCCCAGAGCCGATAGTGCTTCCATGACGATGTCGTCGGTGAGCTGCTGTGCGCTGATCCACAGCACCTCAGCAGCATCCGGGTCCGAGACGATCGCTACTCCCGCATCGGGAAGGTCCGGATCGAGCCCGACCGCAACCGTGTGGTCGGCGGGAATCGCGTGAAGGGATGTGACGACATCAGCGGCCGATTCGCCACTCGTGACTTCGGCCTCGAGCACGGTGCGACCACCCGCTGGTCCACCGGTGCCTACACCGGCGGCGCCCCACACGTCGTTGAGGCGATCGTGCAACGTACGAAACTCGAGGAAGTCGAAGAGTCGCTTGATCTCTTCGTGGTCTGGTTCACCCGGTTTGAGGTCGTCGATGGTGACCGGAAGCGGAACATCTCGAACGAGGTCCATGAGCTCCAGGTTCAGCCGAACGTTCTCTTCATTGGCCGCGAGGTTCTCTTTGAGCTTGGGGGTCTGCTCATCGAGCGCCTCGTAGATGCCATCGATTCCGCCATATTTGTTGATGAGCTTGGCTGCGGTCTTCTCCCCCACACCCGGTACGCCGGGGAGGTTGTCGGACTTGTCGCCTCGCATCGATGCGTACTGGACGTAGTCGACGGGTTTCACGCCGGTGCGCTCGAAGATCCCTGCCTCGTCATAGAGCGCGTAGTCCGAGACGCCGCGTTTGTTGTAGAGAACTTTGATGTGCGGATCTTCTACGAGCTGGTAGCTGTCGCGATCTCCAGTGACGATGATGACGTCTTGGTTTGCATCACGGGACCAGGTTGCGACTGTGGCGATGATGTCATCGGCTTCGTACCCCTCGATCTCGATCACGGGAAAGGCCAGTGCATCGACGACTTCGCGCACGAGGCCCATCTGCTGTCGAAGAATGTCCGGTGCTGCCTCGCGGCCGGCCTTGTATTCCGGGTTGCGCTCGTGGCGAAAGGTTGGCTTCGGAAGGTCGAAGGCGATTGCGACACCACTCGGGTCGTGATCTCGCATCAGGTTGATGAGCATCGAGGTAAACCCGAACACCGCGTTGGTGACCTGCCCCGAGGCGGTGGCCATGTCGGTGGGGAGCGCGAAGAACGCTCGGTAGGTGAGCGAATTGCCGTCGATGAGGAGCAGAGGTTTTGACACGTCCAGAACCTATCTGGACGCAATGACAGACAACTATTCGGTCCGGTATTCGGTCAGGCGGGTTACTTTCACCTCGCCGACGCCAAGCCGCTCACTGCGGTGTCATATATCTCTATTCACTGTCTTTATTCACCGTCTTCAGCCCGTGTGTCTTTAGTCCCTACATCTCCGCTCTCGTACACGCGAGTGCCGTCGAGAATTTCTTCGGCGACGGCGCGCATGGACGAGCGCTCGCTCATCGCCGACGACTGGAGATAGCGAAACGATTCCTGCTCGGTGAGACCGTGATCGTCCATCAGCCGACCCTTGGCGCGGTCAATGACTTTGCGAGTCTCGAGTTGTCCTTCGAGAGTCTTTTTGCCTTCGGCAAGTTCGAGTACGTCGCGGTGGCGCGCCAAGGCCATTTCGATGGCGGGAACGAGGTCGCTTCGTTGCCATGGTTTGACGAGGTACGCCATCGCTCCGGCTTCGGCTGCACGGGTGACAAGGTCACGCTGGCCGAATGCCGTCAGGATCAGCACTGCGGCCGACCTCTGCTCGACAACTTCGCGGGCGACTTCAATCCCGTCGAGGCCGGGCATGCGAACGTCCAGGATCGCGAGATCTGGTTTGACCTCAGAGATGAGGCGCAACGCCTCGTCTCCTCTACCGACCTCCGCAACGACGTCGTAGCCCTCTTCGCGAAGGGTCTCGACCAGATCGAGGCGAATAATCGCCTCATCCTCGGCAACGAGAATGCGTGGTGCGGTCATGAGCCCATCATTTCGTCGAGGAGTTCGTCCTGTCGAGTTTCCAAGCCTGAGATCCGTTCGTTGAGTTCGTCGTGGTGACGCTGCATTTTTTCGGCGTGCCGTGCGGTTTCGATGTGTTCCTGCTCGGCGAGAGGGGTTTCGGACACCATTGCCCGCAAACGTGCTTGCTCGGCGTCGCTCTGGAGATGCTCGAGTTGTTCGATGGCGATCCGCAATTGTTCTCGAGCGCGCTTGAGTTCGTCTCCGTTCTCGCGCAGCTTTCGTTCGATCATCGATTGCTTCGGCACCTCGTCCTCCAGCAAGTCATCATAGAACGTCTGACAAAATCGCGATAACCGCAACCAACGACCGATAACATCTGTGGAGCTATCCAGCCCGGATGGCGGAATTGGCAGACGCGACGGATTCAAAATCCGTTGTCCGAAAGGGCGTGTGGGTTCAAGTCCCACTCCGGGCACCGATGTGACGAAACCCTGACCTCGGTCAGGGTTTCGGCATTTTTCTCTGGAACGCCCAATCCGGAGTGTTAGCGAGTTGCGTCTTGGGGTGGGTAGATGACACTTTCGATCAGGCTGGCGACATGTTCGACGTTTTCGATCCGATAGAACGTGTCGCCGCCCGACCCTGGCCCAGACCAGAACTGCATGGCCTGCTTTGGGTCACTAAAAGCTCTTCCAAGTACGTTGCCGCCTGCTGAATCGAAGTCGATCGAGCCGCTGCCGTCTTTGCGAATCGCTTTTGCGAATCTGAGCTGCGGTGTGAGCGGCACCTCTCGCACCGTCGTCGTTGAACCGTTCTTCACGATGAACGCGCGGTGGTTCGTCAGAACGTACGACATCTTCGAGCGAATGATTTTGTTATGAATGAATCTGCCAATGGTGATGTAGATGCCCATTGCGAGAAACGGTATGCCGAACAATCTGAAGAAGATGGGGCTGTCTGCGAACCACACAGCGGCGTTCCAGACGAACGCAAAACCGGCCCAGAACAGTGAGAACGGAATGAGCACTGCATCCAACGGCTGGAGGGCGATTACCCCTTGGTATGGCTGTCCGGTCCACAGGACGCTCTCCCCTGGCCGCAGCGAAACGCCAGAAGGCGGTTGGGTCATCATGGCTCGTCAGATGAGGTCGAACAGGGTGGCCGGTTTTGCAGGTGCGCCACAGAATTGGCAGTGGACGCGTACCGGCGGGACCTTTGCGCCGCATTCGCCGCATTCGTGCGCGACTCGTTGACGGCGGTGATTTTGGCGTCCGTCTCGTTCGTCGATTTCGGTGAACTTGGCCTGGAGGTCTTGTTCGTCGAGGTCGGTGTTTTCGGAGATCAGCTCCCACATGGCTTCGCACAACATAGCGAGCCGGTCGATGCGGTCATCGACGGACGAGAATTCTCGTCCTGTCTTGTGCACCCGGTTGGATACTTCGTTTGCTGCGAAACGGGTAGCCGACTGCGCAGCGCGCATGCCCGCCCGGCTGTGGTAGGTCCCAAACAAATTCATAACCGAAGGATCGGTAAAAAGGAAGCCCCGCTTAAGCAACATCGGGCAAGCAGACCCGAACCTGCGAGCCAGCGAAGTTTCGAGCCGCCAGGCGAGAAACAAGCCAGCCCGCAACACTCTCCCGACGTTTC
>CAYVHV010000076.1:0-6012 GCA_964451305.1 uncultured Acidimicrobiales bacterium
TTTGGGCTGATTCGATTTCGCCGTCTTTGGCAGCGAGCGCTTGGTTCGCCCCGTCGAGCTGGCCTTTCAATTCGCCAATGCGAGCATTGGCGCTGTCGAGCTCTCCACGAGTGGAAGCGACCGTGCTATCGAGATCTGCGATCCGTGCTTGTCCAGAGTCGAGCTCCGAACGTGCGGCGGCGAGCTGTTGAGCGAGGTCCTCGTTTGCCTTCTCGTTGTCGCGAAGAGCGACTGCCGTTGCGGCCGAACCGGCGACTGCAGCTTCGAGCTCTCCAATCCGGCCATCTCGACCGGATACCTCGCTGCGGGCAGCATCGAGCTCGCCGCGGAGCTTTTCGAGCTCAGCATCGGCGGCGTCTGCGCGGCTCTCCGCCTTTGTTGCCTGGCTCTGTGCTGCTTGTACGTCCGTCAGCGACTTCTCCAGCGATCCCTCGAGTTCGTTGATTCGCTTACCGGACGCATCGACCTGGCCGCGAAGCTTGGTCGATTCGCCCTCGAGCTTCTTGAAGCCCGAAATCGTTGCATTTGCCTTGCTGAGGTCGCCTTCAAGTCCCGAGAGCTTCTGATCTCGTTGTTCGAGCGATGAACGGAGCGTCGCCAGCTCCTCATCGCGAGAACCAATGTCGGACTTGAGCGCCTCTACCGAACGAGACGCAGAGTCGAGCTCAGTGCGAGACGACTCGTACTGACCAGTGAGCGTCGAAACCTCACCGGTGAGGGTCTTTCGCTCGATGGTGAGTTCAGCGTTCGCTGCCTCGAGGCTGGCAAGGTCAGACTTCGACCGGTTCGCAGCGGAGGACAAGCTGTTCCACTCGGTCGAGCTTACGAGTCTTCTGCGCCAGCGCCAGACCAACCAGCCAATGATCAGGCCGAGGATGAAGGAGATAATGAGGGGGATAAGAATTTCAAGAAGTGCAAATGACATGATGATTAGAAGCTTTCTTTGGCGATGAATTCAACTCTGCGGTTCTCTTGCTGACCCTCAGGGGTTCCGTTGTCAGCAATGGGTTGGGACTCTCCGAAGCCAACGGCTTCGAGACGTCCTGGGTCGACGTTTGCTCCGACGTAGGCAGCAACGGCATCGGCACGGGATTGTGACAATGCGTTGTTGAGTTCGTCAGAACCTCGGTCGTCGGTGTGGCCGCCAACTTCGACAACCGGTAGCGGGTAGCGGTTCATCGCTGCGACAACCTTGTCAAGCGTGGCCGTGGCTACAGGTGTGAGTTCGTTGACGTTCGTGTCGAACACGACGTTCTCTCGGATCTCATCTTGGAGCGCGTCGAGTTCGGCTTGGAGCAGATCGATCTGCTCAGCGATTGGTGGAGCATCGGGAACAGAGATATCGCCTCCTGGTCGAAGCCCGACGTTCTCGCTCGCTGCGATAGCCGCTTGTGCTGCGCTCTGGCCGGCTGCACCTGCTGCGATTCCATTCACCGTGAGGTCGGTGTCGTTCATCGTGGCTTCAGCAGAGATGAGTCCGTCAAAGGTTCCGAGCGACGCAGCGAGGGCATCGACACGATCGTCTGAACCTTCGACCGCTTCGTCGAGTCCGGAAAGCTCCAAGTTGTTTACGACGTTCTCCGCACCGACGACATCGACTGCGGCTGATTCCAACGTGTCGGAGTGGCCTTGGGTGAGGACCGTTCCATCGAGAACGATGCGTTCACCGTCAAAGTTGGCTGCGACATCGAGTGAACCAAGCGGAGCTGGAGCGGTGACATTGACTCCATCACCAACCGCGGCCTCGAATTCTTGGGCAACGTTTTGGTCAGCTGCGAAGATCTCGCCGGTGACCGGCCCATCGTCGCCGATAGACAGGTTGGCAGATGTGAAGCTGTCAACGGCGAGTGCACCAACAGCTGCGCTGTAGCTCGCGATCTGCCCGTCAGGATCGTCGGCCTCTGCATCGAGGCCGGAGACGGTCAAGTTGTTGGTGACATCTAGCCCCGTTGCCTCGGCAGCCTCGACGATCGAGTCGGCGTGAACTTGTGAGGGAACGGTTCCGACCAAGGTGATGGATTCTCCATCTGAGTCAGCATCGACATCGATGTTGGCGAGATCGGGAGCAACGATCGCTGCGGCTGCGACGGTTGCGTTGCGCACATTGAACGCCGACGAGTCGTCGTTTTCGAGTGCTTGTTCGATCTCGGCGGCGGTCACATTAGCGGGGAGGTCCCCGGAGACTTCGACGTTTCGATACGTGGCGTCGAACTCGAGGCCAGCAGGGTCGATCCCTGCCTCAGTGAGGATCTCTGGAGCTGCTGATTCGATTTCGCCTTCGATGTGGTTGATTCCCCAGAACAATGCGATGGCCGCAAAGATGAGAAAGAGCAGAGGGGCGAGCCACCACCAGACCGCCCAGTTGGTCTTGCCCCATGGTTCCTTGCCATTTTTGTTCCCTCGCATCAGCGCAGATCTGGACCAGCTGACCGTTTCAAAGACTTCGATGTCTTTCGCTGATTTCGCGCTTGCGAGGGAGGTGGAACCAAGTCGACCAGAGTTCTCAGGTCGGATGTTCGCCATTACGCCTCCTATGTATAGCCGTGGCCATGCCAGCAACCTGGCAGCCCCCGCACTGACCCGTAGACGTTTCTAATAGGTCTTTTGTCGCGATTCAAACGACCTATATGTCTGTAGGTGGCCGCGAGAAGCTGAATATCGACACAAAGTATGGGTGCGTTCTCTCTGTGTGGTATTTCAGCGCGAAGTTGAACGTCGAGACAAGTGGGCTCGCCGTTATGGGTTGACGACGAATTCGATGCGTCGGTTCGTTGCGCGCCCGTCGGGGGTGATGTTGGGGGCGATTGGATTCAATTCGCCGAACCCGACTGCGGTGAGCCGGCCAATATCAATGCCGCGAAGAGACAGCGCGGAGGCAACCGCTTGTGCTCGCTGCTGACTGAGAACCTGATTTGCCGATTCGTCGCCATCGGAATCGGTGTGTCCGTGGACTTCGATCTGGATGCCCGGTGATTGTTCGAGCAAGCGAGCAACGTTGTCCACTACCACCGTTCCAGCGCTCGTGAGATCTGAGCTGCCTGCCTCAAAGGTGATCCGACCGAGGTTGTTGAGCTGGTTCGCGAGATCGGCTCCACCGTTGGCGAGTGCGGATTCGGCGCTCGGGAATGATGTATCGAGCGATCCGCCTTCGATCGTGACGCGGTTATCGACTCGTTGACGGCCTTCGACCGAATTTGCCACGGCGCCAATGGCAGCGACATCGGTCGCGTTCGCGGCTTGTCCCTCGATGATCAGGACACCATCGACCTCTGTGATCGTCAATCCTTCAAAACCGGCGCGTTGCTCGGCTTCGATCACGGACTGAGCCAGTTCGCTACCGGCGGTGATGGCCGATGTCGTGGCCTGCTCGTCGCCGCCTCGTGAGCGCCACGCAAGGCCGATCACTAGGACCGCAAGCAAGAAAAGGAGGAGCGGCACGAGGAACCGTGGGTCCATGACCGGAGAGTTGTTGTCCCGAA
This sequence comes from uncultured Acidimicrobiales bacterium, assembly GCA_964451305.1. Classification (GTDB taxonomy): domain Bacteria; phylum Actinomycetota; class Acidimicrobiia; order Acidimicrobiales; family SHLQ01; genus SHLQ01. The sequence continues at coordinate 3,480 of CAYVHV010000076.1, forward strand.
GTGGAGGCGGAGGTGTGCCCTGGCGTGGTCGGCGCCGAGCGGCTCCGGGATTGCGATCAAGGTTCTCAAGATCGATGATGTCGACGTCATCTGGCGGGTAGATAGACATAACCACACGCTACTCACTGCGTTTTCTCTGGTGGTGGACGCTGTGGCGCGGTACGTGCACGGCACGCCAAAGGATCGTTGTCGGTAGGTCGTCTGGACCTACGTTGTGCAGCCGTCTGGACCTGCGCGGTGAGGTCGTCAGGACCTACGTTGTGGGCATTCGGTCTCGAATGCCTAAAAGGCCCTTTCCACATGGGGAACCGACTTCTATGGTCGGAGATTGATGCACGAAGAATTCACTCTCGATGACCACGCAGCGCTTGCGTTGCAGGTCGCTCGCCACGCTGCTCTGGCTAACGGAGACGAACGTTGCGGAACCGAATACTTGCTCTATGGGATCGTGGCGACAGCGCGTGACGAGATTTCAGAACTCGTCGAGTTGTTTGCGCTCAATACGTTGCGCATCGATCGCGCAATAGAGCAGATGATGGAAGCTCGGGGAGTGGTGCCGTCTCCGGCGATCGAACCAGTCCTGACTGAACGGGCACAGCTCGCACTCGGGACGCCACGAATCGATGGCGATGGTCCGACCGGGTTGTTCGAACTTCTTCACGGGATGCTGCTCGACGAGAACTCTGGTGCATGTCAGGTGTTGCGTCAGCTCGGTGTTCAGCCGCATGAAGCCCGGCGGCTCGTGTCGTACGGCTTGCGTCACCTCAGTCGGGATCAGATCGATGATCTTTTGACCACGCTCGATCGACGAGGTGGAGGGCACCGTGCATGGTGGGGGCCAGACCCGCAGCGTCGCCTCGAAGCAGTTCGTACCCCTGGTGTTGTCCCGATCGCGGTCGCCAACAGCGAATCTGCACAGGTTGAACTCACCGCGTTTGGTAGCGATGACTTCGGCTTTGGTTTTACGATGACGGTCCGTTCGCTTCGCGACTGGGTCCTGCCTCCGGTTTTTTCTCCAGAAGAGGATCTCGTGCCAGGCCAGGGAGCCCAGTACAAGCCAGGTCCGGATTTCATGTTGATCTCGTTAGCGATGCCCGATGGCAGTGCTCTCGACAATCGCAAGATCGTCAATCGGTTCGAACTCTCGCAACCAGCTGACCCCCGGCTCCTGTGTCTGGGTCAGCGAGATGAACAGATTCATCTAAATGATCGCCGTCTCTCGCGTCAGCATGTCATCACCAGCGATTGGTGGGTCTGGCCAAAGAGTGACTTTGGGGCGATTGAACTGACGATCGATTGGCCAGCCGAGGCCGTTCACGGCGCAACGACCTTCGATGCGCGCATTGTTCGGGCGCCGAGTTCGTAGACGTGCGGAGACTCGCTGGCGGCCATTGTCGTTTCTTAACTCGCTTAGCCCCTAAGCTCGACATATGAAGCTCGTGACCGCAGTAATCAAGCCGTTCAAGCTCGATGACGTAAAGGATGCGCTCGCTGCAGCTGGCATCCAAGGGATGACCGTCGCTGAGGTGCAGGGGTTCGGCCGTCAGGGCGGCCACTCCGAGACGTATCGAGGTACGGAGTATCGGGTGCTCTTTACGCCAAAGACTCGTATCGAGGTAATCGTTGATGACGACCATGCCGATGCTGCCGTCGATGCGATTATCGAGGGTGCTCGTACCGACAAGATTGGTGACGGGAAGGTGTGGGTGACCTCTATCGAGACGGTGGCACGTATCCGCACGGGTGAGTTCGGCTCCGACGCCGTCTAAGTCCGCTCAAGGCTTTGCCGTCGTGTGCGCAGCGTCGCTAGGGTGGCGCCATGGCTAACGTAACGATCTATCACAACCCTCATTGAGGTTCTTCGAAGAATGCCTTGGCGGTCGCCGAGGACTTGGGAGTCGACGCTGACGTCGTTCTTTATATGAAGACGCCGCCCGATCGGGAGGCATTGGAAAGAATCGTTTCTTTGCTGGAGGATCCGGTCGAGGATTTAGTCCGCAAGGACAGCCAGTTCAAAAAGCTGGAACTCGATCCTGACGATTACGTGGGCAACCCTGACGCGGTGATCGATCTGTTGGTCGAACGCAAGGCGCTGCTTCAGCGGCCGGTTGTCGTAACCGAAACGGCTGCGATTATCGGGCGTCCGAAGGAACGGATTCGCGAGCTCTTGAGCTAGCGCGTGTGCGCTCACCGTGGTGCCGTATTGGCGTATCGCGGTCGGACCTAATATCCATGGGGGAGTGAAGTTCAGAGCGCGGGTCTACCTGCTGTTGGTTCTTGGAGTGATTTTCGCTCTACTACCGAGCGCTGAGGGTGGTCAACAAGTGGCTGCGGCGGGTCCGGAATCGGAGACGTTGGCCAACGTCGACAACCCCGCTGATGGCAACTCCGAAGCGCTCAATATTGACGAGCTTTTCCTGAATGTTCGAACTGCGGAGCAGCGTGATTCTGCGGAGCAGCGTGATTCTGCGGAGCAGGGTGATTCTGCGGAGCAGGGTGATTCTGCGGAGCAGGGTGATTCTGCGGAGCAGGG
>CAYVHV010000076.1:6112-8417 GCA_964451305.1 uncultured Acidimicrobiales bacterium
GTGATTCTGCGGAGCAGGGTGATTCTGCGGAGCAGGGTGATTCTGCGGAGCAGGGCAATTCTGTGGTGACCGAAGTTCTTTCGGTCTCTGCATTCTCTACCCCCGTCGAGAATCTCGACATCGCTCCAACGACGAACGCTCCAACGACGAACGTTCCGACGTCAACGACGGACGCTCCAACGACGAGCGCGCCAACGACGGACGCTGCAACGACAAGCGCTCCGGCGCTGGTCGCTCCGACCCCGGTTGCACCGGTGACCGCGCCACCGACAACGTCAATTGCGCCACCGACAACGATTCGTTCAACAACGGTTGCTCCAACGACGGTCGCTCCCGTCGCACCTGCGAGTCCCGTGTCGCTCGCGGATCAAGCTGTCGCGAGAATGTCCTTCGATTGGCAAACAGCCTTCCCGGATTGGGACCTTGAGTTTCACGGCGAACGCGCTGGAATCCGCGGCTTGACCTACCCGGGGGAGAAGCGTGTTGAGATCTTCATTCGTGCCGATGACACCGCAGCGAGCATCCACCGTGTGCTCGCCCATGAGGTGGGCCACGTGATCGACGTCGAGCTCAACAGCAACGACGATCGTCGTCGTTGGGCAGAACAGCGAGGACTGTCCGATGACACCCCATGGTGGCCGTCTGCGGAGTCACCGGACTTCGCGACCGGGGCGGGCGACTTTGCTGAAGCATTCGCCGTGCTCGAAGCGGGTATCCAAAGTCGTTCGACGGTTGGTTCTCAGCCGACGTCGGCAGACCTATCCCTCATGCGCGAGTTGATGAGGGGCTAGCGGGCGGGAACAGGTCTGTCAGCAGACGGGATCGAGATCGTCGTCGAAGAGATCGTCGAGCCAACCCGGTCCAGCGGACGGGTGGAATCGGTAGCGGCGACGCATGCGCTCGGTGTCGAGGTCGATGACGTTGGTCTCTTCAATTGTTGCCGCGGGAGCCTGTTCGTCGACGAGGTCAGGGGCGGTAGGTACGAGGTGAAGATGACGAGCCATGAGAAGGTAATCGGCAGAAACACCATGGTTCTGTAGCGCTTTTCGCACAACTGAGTTCGTTCGACCTATGAGTAGAGTCGGGGGATGGAGTTGGATATCCCGCGATGTCAGTGGCCAATTGGTCACGATGACTACCTTGCCTACCACGATCACGAGTGGGGGCGTCCGACGGTTTCAGAACACGGCCTCTACGAGAAGATTTGTCTTGAGGGTTTTCAAAGCGGGTTGTCTTGGCTCACGATTTTGCGCAAAAGAGACCGCTTTCGTGAGGTCTTCTCCGGCTTCGATTTCACGGTCGTGGCGGGGTACTCAGAGGCCGATGTCGAACGGTTGCTCACCGACGAGGGCATTATTCGTCATCGAGGCAAGATCGAAGCGACCATCAACAACGCCCGGCGGGCGATCGAGCTTAAAGATGAGGTCGGGTCGATCGTCGATTGGGTGTGGGAGTGGGCTGTTGAGGTCCCCGAACGAGAAGATGGAGCGATCCCGGCCAAGACGGAGCGCTCAGCGGCTCTCGCAAAGGAGCTGAAGCGTCGCGGGTGGCGCTTCTTTGGTCCTACCACCGCCTATGCGTTCATGCAGTCTGAGGGTCTCACGAACGATCACGATGAGTCGTGTGCGGCGTGGTCGCCGTGTGAAGAAGAACGACGCAAGCATCTCGCCGGACGCACCCTGCGATAGCGGCCCTCGCATCCGGGGCTGTTGAGGGCGGCGGTGGCGGGCAACGGGTGGTGGCGTTGGTCAAGACTGCTGCCATGATGACGAGATGAAGATGTCAGACACCCCATCGGTGAGCGTCGAAACCGTCATTCAGGCGGACAACGATCGCGTCTACGAAATTGCGAGCGACCTCGATGCGATGGCCAGCTTCGGCACCGAGTTTCAAGCCGGTGAGTGGGCGACCGGTCGACCGGGCGAAGTCGGTTCGACGTTTCGTGGCCGCCAGCGTCTTGGCGATAGCGAGTGGGAAACCGTTTCGACGGTTCTTACCGCCAAGCCCGGCCGAGAGTTTTCATGGGTGGTGGGCGATGTTGCCAACCCGACCGCAACATGGACGATGCAGATGCGCTCGGTGCCTGGGGGAACCGAAGTGAGCTATGGATTTGTGCACGGTCCAGGTCCGTCGGGGCTGCGCGATCGGATCGAAGCGCACCCCGGTGATGAGTCCAAGTTCATCGAAGGTCGACTCGCCATGCTCCAGGAGAACATGGTCAAGACGTTGGAAGGCATTCGACGCCGGAGCGCTCGTTAGTTCGGTCCGCTAGTGCCTCGGCCGATGGTGACGTGACCGAGCTGGC
>CAYVHV010000077.1:0-7756 GCA_964451305.1 uncultured Acidimicrobiales bacterium
ATCCGAACCTGTGCGTCGTCGGCGATTCGCGCCAAGCCATCTATGCGTGGAACGGTGCCGATAGTTCCTACCTCGACGACTTCAACGAACACTTCCCGAATGCACAGGTTGTGTCGTTGCGTCAGAACTATCGCTCGACTCCGGAAATTCTTCGCTGCGCTTCTGCCGTGCTGCCTGCGCACGACTCGCTCGAGCCGACGTTGCCGTCGGGGCCTGCCCCGTCGATTGCCAGCCATAGCGACGATAAGGCCGAGGCGCGGGCCATTGCCCGTGCGCTCCGCAATAAACACAGCGGGCGTACACGGTGGCGCAATATGGCGGTGCTCGTCCGAACGAACGCGCAGGTCGCGCTCCTCGCCGAGGCTCTTTCCGATGCCGACGTTCCCGTAGCTGCCCGCGGCGAAGGCAAGCTCATCGAACGTCCGGAAGTTCTCGATGCGATCGATGCCATCCGACGCTCGGGGCAACCCTTGAGCGAGGCGCTCGACGATCTGAGCGCTCGCATCGCGATGGGTGATTCCGACCCCGATGATGTGTCATTCGATGAAGACGACGCCGCGATGCACTCCGACGATGCCGATGAGGACGAGGGCGGCCGCGAAAGCGAACGGCGCCAGTTGCTGAACGCGTTCGTGAGGCTCGGACGAGATCATTTGGCCGTCGACGCAAACGCGACGCTGCAGTCGTTTATCGACGCGTTGAAGTCCGGGGCGAATGAAGCTGCGACCGCCGGTGGCGATCGCGTCGATGTCACGACCTTCCACCAGGCCAAGGGCCTTGAATGGGATGTTGTGCACGTTGCGGGCATGGAACGGGGCCTGTCCCCAATCGGCCATGCGAAAACCCCTGATGCCGTTGCCGAAGAGCACCGCCTGATCTATGTGGCGCTCACGCGAGCACGCCGACATCTTCATCTCCACTGGGCGAACGAGCGCCGGTTCGGGGATCGCAAGTCGACTCGCAAGCCGTCGCCGATGCTCGATGACATCGGTGCTGCGGCCCGCGGTGATGATCCTCGTCGCTCCCGATCGAAGAGCGCTCGTAACGCGTCCGACCTCCGCAAAGGCATGTCGGCGCGCAACGGTGGCCCTCGGATGAAGGCAACCCAGGACGAATCAGACCCAGTTTTTCAAGCGCTGAAGAAGTGGCGTCTATCGATTGCGCGTGCCCACGACGTCCCTGCATTCGTCGTGTTCAACGACAAGACGCTGCATGCCATTGCCCACGATCGCCCAGACGACAAGCGCAGCCTGCTCGATGTCACCGGCGTCGGACCAGCCAAAGCAGAACAGTACGGCGAAGACGTACTGCGCCTCGTAGCCGAGGCGTCGGACTAGCCGAAGAGGCTGCCGAGTAGCTGATCTTGTTCTTGTGCGTGGATACGCGCCGAGCCCGTCGATGGACTTCCGGACTCTGGTCGTGAGATGCGCTGAATCTTGTGGGTGTCTCCGTGCCGTTCGTAGAAACGACCCTTGACGAAGTTCCATGCGCCCATGTTCTCTGGCTCTTCCTGAAGCCAGACGATGCGACGAGCGTTCGGGAACGAGGACACGACATCGGCGATCTGTTCAGCTGGCCACGGGTAGAGCTGCTCCACCCGAGTAATGACCGCGTGAGCTCCGGTCTGATCGCGTCGTGCAAACGCATCGACGGCGACCTTGCCCGTTGCAAAGACGAGGTCGGTGACCTCGTCTGAAGCTGGAGGGTTTGGATCCTCGAGCGTCTCGTGGAAACGGCCATCGGTGAGCGAGGAGACCGGGGAGCGAGTCGTCTTTGCACGAAGCAGCGACTTCGGAGTGAACACGACGAGAGGGCTCCGCACATCACGCTTCATTTGTCGACGAAGCAGGTGGAAGAACTGTCCAGCGGTCGTGACGTTGGCGATCTGCACATTGTCTTCAGCGGCGAGCAGCAAGAAACGTTCGACTCGCGCTGATGAATGCTCAGGTCCCTGTCCCTCGTACCCATGCGGAAGCAGCAGGACAAGGCCGGAGTGTTCGTCCCACTTGTCTTTCGACGCCATGATGAACTGATCGATCACGATCTGGGCACCGTTTACGAAGTCACCGAACTGTGCTTCCCATAGCGTCAGGACCTCTGGGCGTTCGACCGAGTAGCCGTACTCGAATCCAAGGCCCGCGTACTCCGAGAGCAGCGAATCGTAGATCCACAGTTTTGAGTCTCGTGCAGTGCTCGAAAGCGGAACGAACTCGTTGCCGTTCTCGTAGTCGACGAGCGTGGAGTGGCGGTGCGAGAACGTGCCGCGTCGTGAGTCCTGCCCAGCCAAGCGCACAGAAATGCCCTCGTTGAGCAGCGTTCCGTAGGCGAAAGCCTCGCCGAGCGCCCAATCGACTTCGCCGCCTGCGAACATCGCGTCACGAGCAGCGAACTGGTTGGCGAGCTTTGGGTGGACGGTAAAGCCGTCCGGCGTCTCGCCGAGCTTTGCGTACACGGCGTCGAGCGTTGCCTTGTCGACCCTTGTGTCGGCCGGTGGCAGAACACCGGTCGCACCTTCGGGATGAGCAGCGACGATGTTTGGGTCTCGTTCGACCGAACGGGTGTCGTCGAGTGCCTCTTGGAGCGTTGCCCGGAAGTCGTCGAGCGCTTGCTCTGCTTCTTCGACGGTGAGATCACCACGCTTGATGAGCGCTTCGGTGTAGAGCATTCGCACCGAACGGCGAGCCTCGATGGCCTTGTACATAAGTGGTTGGGTGTAGCTCGGGTCGTCGCCCTCGTTGTGCCCGTGACGGCGGTAGCCAATCAGGTCGATAACGACATCCTTCTTGAACTTCTCTCGGTACTGGAACGCGAGCTCTGCAACGCGAACACACGCTTCAGGGTCATCTGCGTTCACGTGGAAGATCGGTGCTTGGATGAGCTTCGCGACGTCGGTTGAGTACTCGCTTGAACGTGCGGCATGCGGAGCGGTCGTGAAGCCCAGCTGATTGTTGATGATCAGGTGGATCGTGCCACCGACTTTGTAGCCGCGAATCTGGCTGAGGTTCAGAGTCTCGGTCACGACGCCTTGGCCCGCGAATGCGGCATCGCCATGAATGAGTAGCGAGAGCACCGGGTACTTGCGGTCGGGATCGATTTCCTTCATGTCCATCTTCGCTCGCGTCATGCCGATCACGACCGGATCAACAGCTTCGAGATGAGATGGGTTCGCAGCGAGCGTGACAGGAATAGAGCTGCCACTGGTCGAGGTGAAGGTTCCCGTCTGGCCGAGGTGGTACTTCACATCGCCGGAGCCCTGGACGGCGTCAGCGGTGATTGCGCCTTCGAACTCTTCAAAGAGCTGGCTGTAGTCCTTGCCGACGATGTTGACGAGGACGTTGAGTCGACCGCGGTGCGCCATGCCGATAACCGCGTCGGTCATCTTGGCATCTGCAGCATCGCTAAGAAGGCGGTCGAGAACCGGAATTGTGCTCTCTGCTCCCTCGATCCCGAAACGCTTCTGACCGATGTACTTCGTGCCGAGGAACTTCTCGAGAGCTTCGGCAGCGTTGAGTCGCCCAAGAATGTGACGCTGCGCGTCTTTGTCGATCTCGGTTGTCTGGCCTTCGACCTGCTCTTGGATCCATCGCTTTTCTTCGGGATCAGCAATGTGGGTGTACTCGACACCGGTCGTCCGAGCGTAGGCATCGCGCATGATGCCGAGAATGTCACTCAGCTTCATCCGGCTACGGCCGTTTGACGCCTGCGGGCCGAGCAGCGCATCGACGTTGAATTCTCGCTCGAGATCCCAGATCGTTAGCCCGTAGCTCGCGGGATCCAGCTCGGGATGCATCGACCGATCCATGAGACCGAGCGGGTCGAGGTTAGCAATGAGGTGTCCGCGAACGCGGTACGCATTTACGAGTGCGTTGACCTTGACCTGACGCTCGACGAGCGAGTCGGCGTCGTCGACGGGGTTGATATCACGGCGCCATCGCACGGCGTCGTACGGAACGCCCATCGTTTCGAGGACTTCTTCGTAGAAGTCGTGCTCGCCGACGAGCAACTCGTTGATGGCCTTCAAGAACATGCCGCTCTCGGCACCTTGGATGATGCGATGGTCATAGGTCGAGGTGACGGTCACGACCTTGGAGACGCCAATCTCGGCGAGCTTGGCTGGATCGGCTGCGACGAACGCTGTCGGGTACGCGATCGAACCGAGACCAACGATCGCTCCTTGACCGGGCATGAGTCGAGGAACCGACTGCACGGTGCCGATGCCGCCGGGGTTGGTCAGGCTGACCGTGACCCCGCTGAAGTCTTCGAGCGTGAGCTTGCCGGTACGACCACGGCGAACGAGGTCGTCGTAAACATCGACAAAGCCAGCGAAATCGAGCGCTTGAGCGTTTTGGATAGCTGGCACCATGAGTGTGCGCGAGCCATCTCGCTTCTCGACATCGATCGCGATTCCAAGGCCGATCGATTCGCGACGAATGATGTTCGGCTTGCCGTCTTCACCTTCGACGAAGCCGTTGTTCATTGCGGGAACAAAGTCTGCGATTGCCCGGACGACGGCGTAGCCGATGATGTGAGTGAAGCTCACCTTGCCGCCACGGGTACGACCCAGGTGACCGTTGACAATCTTGCGGTTGACTTCGAGAAGGCGAGCAGGGATATCGCGGAAACTCGTCGCCGTTGGCACATCGAGACTGGCTTCCATGTTCTCGACGATCTTCGCCGAGACCCCTCGAAGCGGCTCGCTTCCTTCCGGAAGTGTGGTTTCGGGCGCCGTGGAATCCTGCGCTGCGGCAGGCGCAGCGTGGACCGGTGGTGCGGCCGGAGCAGGCGCGTCCGAAGCCGATTGGCCGTTGACCGCAGCCACCTCTTGAGCAGCGTGGGCTGGTGTCGCATCGAGTGTCGTCATGGCCACGCCGGACCCAGGACGGTACCCAACAAAGAACTCACGCCAGCTTGCAGAGACATTTTCGGGATTCTCGAGGAACTCCCGGTACATCTCATCGACGATCCATGAATTTGCGCCAAGATCGGCGCGCGAAGTTGAAGTCACGTGGAACAGCCTAACGACCAGCAACTCTGGTCACCGGCATCTGCCTCACTTGTTAAGCCCGTTTGCGTTCTCCGCCACAAGTTGTTGCCACCGGTAGCTGAGCTACCACGTAGTGAGGCCGCGTAGGAAGATCATGGCCCAGCCCGATAGCTTTGCCCGATGCGCATCGTGACGTGGAACGTGAACTCGCTCGGTATCCGTCTGGAACGTGTCACCGAGTGGCTCGAGTTTTTCTCACCCGACGTCCTTTGTCTCCAAGAGACCAAGCTCGGAAACGACGCGTTTCCCCACGAGGCGTTCACTGCTCTTGGCTACGAGAGCGTTCATCATGGCCAAGGTCAGTGGAACGGCGTTGCGATCATCTCAAAGGTCGGTCTCGAAGATGTCCGGTCGGACTTCGACGATGGCCGCGGTGAGCCCGACCCCGACGCTCGCATCATCTGGGCAACCTGTGATGGCGTCCGAATTGCCAGCTGTTACGTACCGAATGGTCGGTCTCTCGATGACGACCATTATACCTACAAGCTCGACTGGCTCGATCGTCTCGCAGCCGACCTCGATACGAACACTTCCCCATCGGACGACATCTGCATCGTCGGCGATTTCAACATCGCCCCAGACGATCGTGATGTACACGACCCGAAAGCAATGGTGGGGACGACCCACACATCGCAGCCCGAGCGCGACAAGCTGGCACATCTTGCGCAATGGGGTATCACCGACCTCTTCCGTCAGCACCACGATGAGGCTGGCCTGTACTCGTGGTGGGACTACCGCAATGGCGATTTCCACAAACGTCGCGGAATGCGCATCGACCTACATCTCGGGTCGGAGAGCGTGGCGGCGCGAACCCACCGCGTTTTCGTCGACCGGAACGCCCGCAAGGGAAAACAACCGAGCGACCATGCCCCGGTCGTGGCCGACCTTCGTTAGCCTTACCTGATGAGTCAAGCGTTTTTTGAGGTTCCAGGCGTTTGGCTTCTCGCCGACGAGAGTCAGCTGCCGCTGACGATCGGCATCATTTTGAGCCTTGGCGTGGGCGGCCAGTGGCTGGCGAACCGACTCCGCATTCCCGGTGTGCTGCTCTTGCTCACCGCTGGAATCCTTGTCGGTCCCGTCTTTAATGTCGTGAATCCTGAGGAGGACTTCGGAAGCGAGGTCTTGTTCCCCGTCGTTGGTTTGGCCGTCGGGTTGCTCCTTTATGAGGGTGGGCTCGGCCTCAAGCTCGACCGACTCACCGAGGGCCGTTCGGTTATTTTGCGCCTCGTCACGGTCGGGGCGCTCGTCACCTGGCTGATCGGCTGGGGTACGACAGCACTGCTCTTCGATGTAAGCACGAGTGCAGCTGCCTTGATCGGCGCGATCTTGGTGGTGTCGGGGCCAACGGTTGTGATCCCGCTGTTGCACTTGGCGCGGCCTCGAGAACCAACGGGGTCGATCTTGCGTTGGGAAGGCATCGTCATTGATCCGGTTGGCGCCACGTTGGCAATCGTCGTCCTCGACGCCACGCTTCACGACTCGAGCCCGGGGGCTGCAGCATTCCAGATCGGGTTAACGCTCGGCGCCGGTGCTGTTGCGGGCGCCATCGTTGCCGCGCTCGCCATGTGGGCAATTCACAACCATTGGGTTCCCGACCATCTTCTCAACCCGGCGATGCTGGCTGCCGCGGTCGTCTCGTACGCTGCGGCGAATCTCATCGCTCCCGAAGCAGGCCTGATGGCAACGACGATGCTCGGACTGATCCTTGCGAACCAGCACCTCGTTCCGAGCCAGGGGCTGACGGCCTTCAGCGAGGATGTCGGGCATCTGATCCTCGGCACGTTGTTTATCGTATTGGGCGCTCTCGTGAACCTCGATGATCTTCTCGGGGTATTGCCCGAAGCGTTAATCCTCATTGCTGTGCTGGTGTTTGTCGCCCGGCCGATTGCGGTGTGGTTGTCGACGTTGGGTGCAGGAATGCCGTTGAAGGACCGCCAATTCCTTTCGTGGATGGCGCCGAGAGGCATCGTTGCTGCATCGGTCGCCACCGTGTTCTCGAACCAACTCATCGAAGAGGGCGCTGAACCAGTCCCGGAGTTGGTCCCGATCGTGTTTGCAACGGTGATCGTCACGGTGGCGCTTTACGGACTCACCGCAACATGGGTTGCGGTCAAGACGAGGGTGGCAAAGATCGAACCGAACGGTGTCGCGCTGGTGTCGAATAATCGCTTCGTCGTCGACTTGGCTGACCAATTGGCCGCCGCCGAGGTGCCGGTTCTTGTGGTGTCGACCTCTCATAGTGTCCAGCGGTATGCATTCAGCAAGGGGTTGCTCGCCTATGACCGTCCGCTCGACAGCCTCGATTTTGACCTCACGCTCGATGGTGTCGGTATCAAGAAGGCGGTGCTGATCACCGATGACGAGAACTTCGCTGCTCTCGCTGCCCATCACCTGACCGACCATTTGGGCCGAGCCAACCTGTTTCAGGTGAAGCCTGACCTCGATGATGACGACTTTGAGTTGCGGGGTCGCAACGCGTTCGGAGCGTTGACCTATTCGGGGTTGATCGCAGGAGCGCAGAGCAACGGCTTCCGGGTCGTGAACGGTTCTGATCTCAACGTCGAGGATCGAGCGTTGTTCTACTTGGCCGATAACCACACCGCAGACTTCGTGAGTGAGATGCCGTCGCCTGAGGCACAGGTCATCGCGATTGCGCCTTCGTCGCCAGTAGAGAGCCCACGGACAACCGATCCACAGCCGTAAGGCTGCGCA
>CAYVHV010000078.1:0-4051 GCA_964451305.1 uncultured Acidimicrobiales bacterium
GATGCTCCTGGTGATGCGACCGATGATGTTACCGATAACACCGATGGTGATGAAGACGATCACGACCCAGCTGGTGTTTCGGTTGCGAACTTCGACCTTGCGTTGACGAAGGTCTATACCTCGGACACGTTCGAGGACACTGGCGATGCGATCATCGAAGACGGTGCGGACGTGACGTTTACGATCACGGTGTTCAACCAAGGAACCACCAACTCGACGGGCGTTACCGTGACGGACTACCTGCCCTCTGGCTTTGTCCTGAGTGCAGCGTCGCCCGACAGTGCGGCATGGACCGACAACGGCGATGGCACAGCCTCGACGCTCACCGGTCCGATCACCGCAGGCGGTTCGGTAGACGTAACGATCACCCTCACTGCGGTCAACGTGGATGCTGGTGACTTCGTCAATATCGCAGAGATCAGCGCCGATGACGGCAACGACATCGACTCGACCCCTGACGACGATCCGGACAACGACGATCAGCCAGCAACTCCGGCAGCACCGACCAACAACGAGATCAACAACGCCGATGGTGATGAAGACGACCATGACATTGCAGGTGTCAGCGTGGAGGTCTTCGACCTTGCGTTGACCAAGGTGTACACCTCCGACACATTCGGAGGCACAAGCGATGCAGTTATCGACTTCGGCGCCGAGGTGACGTTCACGATCACCGTGTTCAACCAGGGCACCGTCGATGCAACCACATTCGATGTCACCGACTATCTTCCCGCTGGCTTTGTCCTGAGCGGGACGGCGCCTGAGAACGCTGGATGGACAAACAATGGCGATGGTACGGCCACGTTCACCGGTGGTCCGTTGGCCGCTGGCGACAGTGTCGACATCGAGATCACGTTGGTAGCAGGCGTTGTTGCGCCTGGAACCTACGTGAACGGTGCGGAGATCACGTCCGACGATGGAAACGACGCAGACTCGACACCCGATATCGATCCGGACAACGATGATCAACCGTCGAGCCCAGGCGATCCAACCGATGATGTCGTCGACAACACCGATGGTGATGAAGACGATCACGACATTGCTGGAGTTGGAGTGGAGAACTTCGACCTCGCACTGATCAAGGCTTTGGCGGACGACGGTCTTGGAGATCCGGTCGACGGCGTGACCGAAGCTGGCTCGGACGTGACGTTCACGATCACCGTGATCAACCAGGGCACGATTGACGCAACCACGTTCGATGTCACCGACTATTTCCCTGCTGGTTTCGTGTTGAACGATGTGGCGTGGACCGACAATGGCGATGGCACGGCCACGATTACCGGTGGTCCGTTGGCCGCTGGCGACAGTGTCGATATCGACATCACGTTGACCGCACAAACCGTCGCTCCAGGAACCTCGGTCAATATCGCAGAGATCAGCGCAGACGATGGCAACGACATCGACTCGACCCCTGATACCGATCCTGCTGACGATGCTCAGCCTGCAGCACCAGGAGATCCAACCGATGGTGTCACCAACGGTGAAGGCGGCGATTCCGACGATCATGACATCGCTGGCGTAACGATTGGTGAGTTCGATCTGGCACTCCAGAAGGTGTACACCTCCGATACCAGTGCAGACGGTCAATCAGCCGACGGCGCTGTGCAGGCTGGCGATGACGTCACCTTCACGATCACCGTGACCAACCAAGGAACGATCGACGCCGACACGTTCGATGTCACCGACTATTTCCCTGCTGGTTTCGTGTTGAACGATGTGGCGTGGACCGACAATGGCGATGGCACGGCCACGATTAGCGGTGGTCCGTTGGCTGCTGGCGAGAGTGTCGATATCGACATCACGTTGACCGCACAGACGGTCACCGCTGGTGTAGTCGTCAACACTGCAGAGATCAGCTCGGACCCTGCGAACGACATCGATTCGACTCCTGACACGGACCCGGCTGACGATGCTCAGCCTGCGGCACCCGGTGACGCGACCGATGATGTCATCGACAACACCGATGGCGACGAAGACGACCACGATATTGCTGGCCTCGTCATCGATGTATACGACCTGGCGATCGAGAAGGACTACACGTCCGACACGAGTGACGACGGCAACGCCACAGACGGTGTCATCCAACAGGGTGATGACGCAACGTTCACCATCACCGTCACCAACGAGGGAACGGTCGATGCAAGCAACGTGGAAGTCACTGACTATCTGCCCGTTGGTTTCGTGTTGAACGATGTGGCGTGGACGGACAACGGCGACGGCACTGCGACCATCAGCGTCGGAGCGATCCCCGCCGGCGGTTCGGTAGACGTGACGATCACCATGACGGCAGCGAACACAGGAGCTGGTCCCCTCGTGAACTGGGCCGAGATCAGCGCCGACGATGGTGACGACATCGACTCGACGCCGAATACGAACCCAGATGACGATGGCACGCCTCCGAGCGAGGACGACATCGACGACGCTCCGCTCACCGTCGACGCTTTCGACCTTGCACTGACGAAGGTCTACAGCTCCGACACAGGCGGCGACCCAACAGACGGAACGATCGCCGCTGGTGATGACGTGACCTTCACGATCACCGTCTTGAACCAAGGAACGGTCGATGCTGCAAACATCGACGTCACCGACTACTTCCCATCCGGTTTCGTGTTGAGTACAACCTCTGCTGACAGTGCGATCTGGACCGATAACGGCGACGACACCGCAACCGCAACGGTTGATGCAATCGTCGCTGGTGGTTCGGCGGAGTTGACGATCACGTTGACCGCGGTCAACCCAGTGATCGGTGCTCAGACCAACATCGCCGAGATCTCAAACGATGATGGCAATGACATCGACTCGATACCGAACACCGATGTTGATGACGATGGTCCGGTCACCGACGACGAGGTTGACAACGCTGGGGGCGACGAGGACGATCACGATCCTGCACCGTTCGTCGTCGCAGAGGAACCCGAGCCAGAGGAACTGTTGCTGTCGCTCGGCAACGTCGTCTGGTTCGACGATGACAACGACGGCATCTTTGATGCGGACGAGCTGCCGGTCGCTGGCGTGGTCCTTGCCTTGCTCGACGGCAACGGCAACCCCGTGCTCGACGAGTTCGGCAACCCTCGAACCGAGACGACCGACGCCAATGGCAATTACCTGTTCGACGCTCTCGTCGAAGGCACCTACATCGTTGCAGTTCTCGAATCGAACTTCGTATCGGGTGGTCCGTTGGATGGAGTCGCAACGTCGACTGGTAACAACACTATCTCTGGCACAGCGCCAGACCCCGATGACGATTTCGACTCGGACGACAACGGCACCTTCGTTCTCGGTGGGGGAGCGATCAGCAATCCGATCGAGCTGACCGTCGGTGGTGAGCCAGATGGTAACGACAACTTCACCGTGGACTTCGGCTTCACCCCAGCGGCTGGAATCGGCACGCTGGTTTGGGTTGACCAAGACCGAGACGGTATTCAGGATGCAAACGAGCCTGGAGTGCCGGGCGTGACGGTAGAGGTGTTCGATGCAGTGACCGGAGAGCTGGTCGGTCGGACGGTCACCAATGCCGATGGCGAGTGGGAAGTCACAGGACTTCCACCTGGTGATTACACGGTGACGTTCACCGATCCGGAAGGACGTTCGTTCACCTCTCGTAATTCTGGTAGCGATGATGCGCTCGATTCCGACGTTGCAAGCGACGGAACGACGACGGTGTACAGCCTTTCGGCAGGCGAGTTCGATCCAACGGCCGACGCCGGAATCGTCATTGCGGTCACTGAGGACACACCGTTGCTTGCCTTCACCGGTAGTAACCGGACGATCGCGCTGGCCGCGGTGTCTCTGATGGTCGCATTGCTCGGTGTTGCGTTCGTGATCTTTGCACGCAGGCGTGAAGATGAGGCAACGCTGATCGACGGCTAAGTGCGTCGAGGTTTCTAGGTACGGGTTGGTCCGGCTCCCAACGGGGGCCGGACCGAGTCCGTTTTACGCGAGCGAGTTTTGACTATTCCTCTTCGTCGGCACTCGCCTCAGCGAGCGTGGAATCGTCCTCAGCGAGCGTGGAATCGTCCTCAGCGAGCGTGGAATCGTCCTCAGCGAGCGT
>CAYVHV010000078.1:4151-6821 GCA_964451305.1 uncultured Acidimicrobiales bacterium
TGGTTGTTCTGTTTCTTGGGGCCGCGTTTGCGTTGGTTTCGACCGCTCATGCTGGCGCTCCTATGGGTTCGTTGATTTCGTCGTCGGGAGCGTCAGGTTCGGGTGCGAGCTCGGTTGAGGCATCGGCCGTCATTAGCAGTTCGGGATCGATGCCGAGCGCTACCTGTAGTTGTTGGGCATCGAGGTCGCCGACCGAGCTCGACTTCGGTAGCACCATGTTTGCGATTTCGCGCTTGCCAGCAACCACTTCCTCGACACGCTCGTCGACGGTTCCCGGGCACACAAGACGGTGCGCAATGACGGTCTTTGTTTGGCCGATTCGCCATGCGCGATCTCGAGCCTGATCCTCGACCGCAGGGTTCCACCAGCGGTCGTAGAGCACGACGTGGTTCGCTGCGGTCAGGTTGAGGCCGGTGCCTCCAGCTTTCAGCGAGAGCACGAGTGCCCCTGAACCTTCAGAGTTCTGGAAGTCTTCGATCATGCGGTCGCGTGCCCCTCGAGAGAGGCCGCCGTGGTAGCACTCGATCTTCTTGTCGGTTCGTTCGCTCAGGTAGCCGGCGAGACGTTCACCCCACGACGCGAAGTGCGTGAAGATCAGCATCTTCTCGTCGGCGGCAAACACCGATTCCATGATCTCGTTCAGGCGGGCCAACTTGCCGGACCGGCCATCGAGCGGCTGGTCGTCGTCTTGATAGTTGACGGGGTGGTTGCAGATCTGTTTGAGCGCTGTAATCGCTGCGAGCACCGCCCCCTTGCGTTCCGGAGTGCCAGCAGGGCGTTCGGATGTCTCGGCCACCAGCGTGTCGACGACAGCTTGGTACAGGCCCACCTGCTCGGGAGTCATCGCGCAATGGTCGAGTTCGTCGATGCGATCTGGAAGCTCGGCTGCGATCTCTGGCTCCATCTTCGTGCGACGGTAGACGAGGATGCCGTTCAGTGCCTTGAGTGCTTCTTCACCGCCTTTCGAACCGTTCTTCTTGGCCGGGGTGAGTTGCGAGATGAACTGTGGCCGGGCGCCGACGAGACCAGCGTTGGCCCAGTCCATGATCGCCCAGAGGTCACCGAGGCCGTTCTCGATCGGCGTACCCGTCAACGCAACACGAGTCCGGGCGTCGAGGCGACGCAGCTGCTGAGATGTTTCGGCCGCAGGATTCTTGATCGCCTGAGCTTCATCGATAACGACCTTGCCCCACGTGAGCTTCGACAGCTCATCCATGTCGCGCACCGCTGTGCCGTAGGTCGTAATGACGAGGTCGACCTTCTCGAACGTCGACCGGAAGCCCTTCTTGATGCGGTTCGCCCCGTGATGCACATGCACGGTCATGTCGGGGATGAACTTCTTTGCTTCGGCAGCCCAGTTGCCAACGACCGCGGGGGGAGCGATGACGAGGCCGGTGCCGTGAACACGAGATTGGTATAGAGCAGCGAGCGACGTCGGTGTCTTGCCGAGTCCCATATCGAGCGCGAGGCAGCCACCGAGGCCCGCATCGTCGAGGAAGTTGAGCCACGACAACGCGTCAGCCTGATAGCTGCGGAGCTCGCCATCGAAACCATCGGGAGTCGTGTCGGGATCTTCGGGTAGGTCACCAAGGCTGGCGAACAGGTCGGCTGCCCAACCGTCGCCGGCGATCGAGATGCCGCCACCGAGTGGGTCGCCCTCGAGCCCCATTGCATGGCGCAACATGTCGGCGCCGGTGAGCTTGGTCTGGTCCGCTCGTTCCGCGAGGGCTGCGGCTGCTTCGGCGAGGTCCGCTTGATCAAGTTCGATCCATTGGCCCCTGCTCTCGACGAGCGGTCGGGCCTGTTGCGCGAGCTTCGCGATTTCGGCAGCGGTGAGTTCGACATCGTCGAACATTGCCGACCACCGAACGTTGGCGAGCTGCTGGGCGCCGACGACGCTTTCCTCTGCTTCTTCGGCGGTGAGGCGAAGTGACGGCGTCGACTTCTTTCGAGATAGTGGAGGCACACGAACGTCGAAGCCAGCAGCGGTGAGAACCGGACCGACTTCGGTCATCAACTGCCACGCCTCGTCCTGGCTCAAGATGACCTCGCCACGGCGGCGACCGCCCGGGCGCAGCAGGGCAGGGAAGAGGCGCTCGAGACGAGATGCCTGATGTTCGAACAAACGAGAGCGGTCCTTCGACGCTTCGGCGAGGACAACTTCGAACGGTTCCAATGCACCCGTAGACGACGTACCGAGCACGCGGGCATGCCATGCATTTGATTCATCGGGTGGGCTGAGCGAGACGATCAACTTCGGGTTCTTTGTACCGACGACAGGGGCGGACCACCGGTCGATGCGTCGAGCGATCTCCGCGCCGGCAGAATCGGGAGCGTGGAACGGTGAACCATCGAGGCGACCGAGGAAGGCTTCGGAGATGTCGTTGCGATCTCGGACTTCCGGGGGTGGCGCCGGCACCTCGACCTGGGACGCTGCCATCGAAACGACCTGGTTCGTGACATCGCCCATGACCGCAGTTGTGAAGGCCAGGGCCTCTTGGCGCTGCTGGCCAACCATCGCAGCGCCCGGAACCGACTTCACGAGTTGTGCGAGATGGTCCGAGTCGATCAACCCCGGGAGCCAACGAACCGAGAAGTTGCTCCCGTTGTCTTTCTTTCCCCGGCGAGCTTGGCGAAGTTGTGGTGCCATCCGGCCCTGAGCAACCGCCG
>CAYVHV010000079.1:0-6408 GCA_964451305.1 uncultured Acidimicrobiales bacterium
GACCCGTCTTGGTGGTCGAACCAATCCCTACGAGCGACTAGTCAAGCGCACCGGTATCACTATTCTCTGTGCACTAGCAGTCCTTTAACTCGCGCTGTTTGCTTGGGTAGTGCTGGCATGCGGTATCGGTTGCGAAGACTTCGTTTTTGAAGACGCCATCGTAGGGATTTCCGTTGTCAGTGCGATCATCTTCCTCGTCGCGTCGATGGGATTTGGCGTGAGCGGGCTGGTGAATGTTGTGCGCTCGATGAGCCAGAAACGAGACGACGATGCACGTACTCTCCTCATCAAGCGGGGGATGAGAAACCTCCTTCTCTCCCCGGTGTGGTTTTCCGTTGCGTTCTTCGCTCTCCTCACGGGCGCCCGTGCAGTGGGGTTCTAGAACTGCGCTGCGATTCGGACAATCGCGGCTGATTCCTCGTTGAGCGATCTACGCATGGAAAGCCATCGAGTGGCACAGCAAGAAGGCGCGAGGTGTCTCCGGAGGTAGAGGCCGCCTCAGGCTTTCGCCGATAATGCCGATGGGTTAACTGGAACGGACCCCATCGTTTCGGGAATGTGACGGATTGGTGCCGTAGACCGATGAACTGGATCGTTCAACTTAGCGAGACGATATACGACCATATCAGACCCGTTCTGCTCGAGCCCGTCAACCCACGAGGGCGGCTCTTTTGGCTCTACCTGGTTTCTTCAGTCGCTGTTGCGTACCTCGTGTTCCGGGCGGCGATATCGACGACCGCCCATCCGATGGGACAAGACGCAGAGGACGCAGATGGCAGTTTTCTACGGTTCCTCTTCCCGAAACGGGTGTGGACCCAACCATCGGCCTGGTTAGATCTGCGATACGTCTTCGTCCACAGGATCGTCTTCAGCTCGGTCCTCCTGACGAGCTCGGTAGTCGGGGTTGCCGTGGGGTATGACTTTCTCGCCGGTGGACGATCAGCGGCTGACATCGTCTCACGAGAAGATTCGACGACCATTGGGGAGTGGATGGCCGTCGTTGGCTTCATGCTCGTCCTCTTCGTTGTGGCTGACTTCACCGCGTGGGTGATCCACTACTTGCAACACAAGATTCCCGTTCTGTGGCAGTTCCACAAAGTGCATCATTCCGCCGAGGTGATGCACCCGATCTCGAACTACCGAGAGCATCCTGTCGACAACCTGACGTACAGCTTCTTCGGAGGCGTCAGCTCGGGAGCGGTGATCGCGCTCGCTGTTCGGAGCTTCGGCACTGTCCCACCGCTGCCAACGCTTATCGGCGTATCCGTATTTGCGTTCATGTTCAATTTCGTTGCCTACAACCTGCGGCATAGTCATGTCTGGCTTCGGTGGCCGGGTGCATGGTCGATCGCGTTTCCCTCGCCCGCTCACCATCACGTTCATCACTCGCGCCATCCCGATCACATCGATAAGAACTTCGCGTTCATGTCCCCTGTGTGGGACGTGATTTTTGGGACCTACGTGATGCCCGAAGACAACCGTGATGTCGAGTTCGGCGTGACCGAAGGCGATGATGAAGGTCTCGACAGTGTGCTGGGCCTGTACTGGGTGCCGTTCCGTGATGCCTACCGAGTCCTCACCAGCACGGGCAAGAACAAGCCGAACGTAACTGAACCAGGCGACGATCTCGAAGCACTACAAACAGACGTCTAGCCCACCCGGGCCTGGCGCGGTCGAGCCACGGGGGCAAGCGAGTGTCCTAACCGATGGCGTCTGGCATTTCTGCCTTGCGCTTCTCGATGTACGCGAGCATTTCGGCGTCGGCTGCGTCGTTGAGCTCTGGCGCTTGGTAGTCGTTGAGCATTTGCTTCCACTGGTCGTTCGCTCGCTCGGCGGCGGTCCGTGAACCCTCGTCAGACCATTGCTCATAACTGTTGTTATCCGAGAGCGTGTTGCGATAGAACGCGGTCTCAAAGTTTGCGAGGGTGTGCGCGTTTCCGAGGAAGTGTTGGCCGTGTTCGTTGGTACGGAAGGCATCCATTGCCTGGCCGTTCTCTGTCATGTCGACGCCCTTCGCGTACACGTCCATGGCGCCGAGCTGATCGGCGTCCATCATCAGCTTCTCTAAGCTGATCGCCAACCCACCTTCGATCCATCCGGCCGCGTGGAGAACGAAGTTCACGCCCGCTTGGACCGTGGGCAAGATCGTATGAGCCGATTCGTAGGCGGCCTGGGCATCCGGTGCCTTTGACGATGTGAACTGGCCTCCCGAACGGAACGGTACGCCGACGCGACGTGCGAGCTCGGCCATGATGTAGATAGCGAGGCCGCCTTCGGCAGTGCCGAACGTCGGAGCTCCAGTTGCCATCGACATCGACGTGGCGAACGTTCCAAAGATGACCGGTGCTCCCGGAGCGGCCAGTTGAACGAACGCCATTCCTGCAAGCGCTTCGGCGAGGGCTTGAGCGGCAAGACCCGCAACGCTGACTGGAGACATCGCGCCCATGAGGATGAACGGTGATATGACCGTTGCTTGGTTGGCCTTGGCGTACACCTCCGCGGCGCCAAGCATCGTGGCGTCCCATGCGAGGGGGGAGTTGGCGTTGATCAGACTCGTCATGACCGTGCGGCCAGCGAGATCCCCACCGAACGCGATTCGACTAAGTTCGACCGAGTCCGCAGCGTTCGCCGGTGCCGTCACCGAGCCCATATACGGCTTATCGGAGTACTTGATGTGTGAATACACCATGTCGAGATGGCGTTTGTTTACCGGGACATCGACCGGCTCGCAGACGGTGCCACCGCTGTGATGGAGGTGGGGGAGCATGTACGTGAGCTTCACGACGTTCTGGAAGTCCTCGATCGTGGCGTAGCGCCGGCCCTTGTCCAGATCGGTGATGAACGGTGATCCGTAGTTCGGGACGAACACCGTGTGCTTGCCGCCGATCTGCACATTGCGTTCGGGGTTGCGTGCGTGCTGGGTGTACTCCGCAGGAGCGTTGTCTTGGACGATCTTGCGGGCGAGTCCCTTTGGGAAATACACCATCTCGCCATCGATTCGACAGCCTGCGTCTTCGAAGAGCGCGAGCGCCGATGGATACTCGTTGAACTGGATGCCGACCTCGGAGAGGATGATCTCGGCGTTCTCTTCGATCTGTTGCAGAGCGGCGTCATCGAGGACGCTCACCGGTTCGAGCGTGCGAGTGAGGTACGGCTTCGTCACCGAGCCGGCAGCAGCGCGTGCCGCCTGGCGGCCAGCGCGACCTCCGCCTCCTCGGCGTCCACGGCGTGGGGCTTGTTCACTCATTGGACTCTCCTGATTTGGGGTTGCGTCTGCGCCGCCGTCGTCCGGTTGATTCTCCGCCTGCGGCAGCGGCATTGGCGAATCGGCGTTCGGGTAGCTTCATGACGTTGTTGAGGTGCGGGTACTCGGCAACGGCGTGTGGGATTGCCATCGCCTCGACGAAGTGTTGTTGGAAACTCGCTTCAGTGGCGGTTTCGATCTTGGTGATGGTCGGAACCAAGTCCTCGATCGTGCGGCGGGCCTTCGCCGAGAGCAAGGCGATGACCGCACCGGTGCCCGCAGCGTTGCCTGCGGCGGAAACCTTGTCGATATTACAATCCGGCACCAGGCCGAGCGCTACGGCGTACTTCGGTTCGATGTGGCTCCCGAAGGCACCGGCGAGTCGGATCTGGTCGACGTGGTCGATACCCCGATGTTCCATGAGGAGCTTGATGCCAGCGTAGAGCGCTGCCTTTGCAAGCTGGATGGCTCGAATGTCGTTCTGCTCGATGTAAATACTGGGTTCGCCTTCGTGGAGAAGGTAGGAGAAGGTGCGCCCGTTCTCGACGATGCGTGGGCTTGTCGATGTCCGCGCCCCGTCGATGACCCCGTCTGCGGAGATCACACCAGCGAGCATCATCTCGGCGACGACTTCGATGATGCCCGATCCACAGATGCCGGTGATCGCGATCTTCTTGGTTTGCTCGGCGAAGTCGGGTTCGTCACTCCATGCGTCGGCACCGATCACGCGGAAGCGTGGTTCGAGCGTTTCGGGATCGATGCGCACACGCTCGATTGCGCCGACCGTCGCACGCTGGCCCGACGAGATCTGCGCCCCTTCGAACGCCGGTCCGGTGGGCGAGGACGCTGCGAGCAGATGGTCCCGATTGCCGAGCACGATCTCGGCGTTCGTACCGACATCGACGAGTAGCTGGTACTCGTCTGACCGGTCTGGGCGTTCCGACAGGATTGCGCCCGCGGTATCGGCACCGACGTGACCGGCAATGCAGGGGAGTACGTAGACGCGGGTCGTATCCCGGCAGTTGATACCAAGGGTGGACGCGGGAGTCTCGACCGCCTGGTCGGTGGCGAGAGCGAATGGGGCGCCGCCGAGCGGCACCGAATCGAGCCCGAGTAGGAGGTGGTGCATGATCGGATTCCCGACGAGCACCATCTCCAACACATCGTCCCTCCCGAGAGCGAAATTTGAAGAGTCCTGGTCTTCGGAGGACCGATGCTCTTCAAATTTCGGGTGGTGGTTGGCTTCGCCGACGAGGTGTCCGACGAGGTCGTCGAGGGCTTCGTGCATCGAGGTGGTGAGTTCGGTTTCGCCGCCGGGGTTCATCATCACGTAGCTGACGCGGCTCATGAGGTCTTCGCCGAACTTGATCTGTGGGTTCATCAACCCATACGTGGCCAACGCCTCGCCCGTGGTGAGATCGAGCAGGTGTCCAGCAATCGTGGTCGATCCAATGTCGACGGCGATGCCGTAGATGGCGTCGTGGAAGCCGCTCCACGCAGCGACGATCTCGTTCCCGTCCCGGATAGCAACGGTGATCTCCCGGTCTTTCGTGAGGACCGCTTGGATCTGTTTGACGACGCTGAGCGATGCGGTCAGTTCGTCGAGTTCCCAATCTGCTCGAAGTGCGTCGCGGAGCAGGTCGAGCTCGCTTCGCGGTGTTTCGAGCGCTTGAGGCGCGACGGTGGTGAAGTACAGGCGGGTGACGGGGTCGATCTCGATGGCGTCGACTTCGAGGCGTTTCCGGACGACTTGTCGGTGCACCTGGCTTTCCGCCGGAACGTCCACGACGAGGTCTCCGCATATGTGTGCGTGGCAGCCGAGGCGATGGCGGTCCGAGCCGAGGGGGCGCCGGCCTCGATACTCGGTGGTCTCGCTCGGCCCGGGGTCGCTAATGCTGGTTTCATCTGAAGTGATGGCGTGTTTCGCGAACTCGCCGACCTCGGGAACGATCTGACATCGCCCGCAAATGCCGCGGCCGCCGCAGACAGTGTCGAGGTCGACGCCCAGTTCTCGGGCAGCGTCGAGGATCGACGTTCCGCGTTCGACATTGCCTTGGCGCCCAGATGGCGTAAAGACGATGCGAACAGAATCGGACATTTCTCGGTCGCCTCAGCTACGGCGTCGGCCGCCGCGGCGACGTGCGCCGCCAGCGCCTCCACCAGCATCGGGGTCGCGTTTGGCAGCGATCCACGCGGCGCAATTGAGATCGTGACCGTTCAGGACGTCAGCTGCCATCACACAGTTTTTCACCTCTTCGTGAAGCGGACTCATGATCGCCGATGTCATTCCGGCACCGATCGCCATCGACAGAAAGTTGCCGGTTATGTGGTTTCGGGCGGGGAGGCCAAAGCTCACATTCGACGCTCCGCAGGTCGTGTTCACTCCCAGTTCGCTTCGGAGGCGGCCAACGAGTTCGAAGACTTGGCGTCCCGCAGTGCCCATTGCTCCGATCGGCATCACGAGCGGGTCGACGACGACGTCTTCTTTAGGAATGTCGAAGTCTGCTGCGCGATTGACAATCTTTTTCGCTACCTCAAAACGGACGTCGGGGTCTTCGGAGATACCGGTCTCGTCGTTTGAGATCGCAACGACGGCCGCGCCATGTTTGGCGACGAACGGAAGGACCCGTTCGAGGACCTCTTCTTCTCCTGTGACCGAGTTGATGAGTGGCTTGCCCTCGTAGATCTCGATCGCTGCTTCGAGCGCTTCGACGATCGAACTATCGATGCTGATCGGCACATCGGTAACGGACTGCACTTCTTTGATCGCTCGAACGAGCAAGGCGGGTTCGTCGGCGAGCGGGATGCCGGCGTTGACATCGAGCATTTGTGCTCCTGCCTCAACCTGGGCAATGGCGTCGGCGACGACCCTAGTGAAATCGCCGTTCTTCATTTCTTCGGCGAGCAACTTGCGTCCGGTTGGGTTGATTCGCTCCCCGATCATGACGAAGGGTCGGCCGAAGCCGATGACGACCTCTTTGGTCGCTGAACTGATCACGGTCTCGGTCACGATGTCTCCGTTTCACTGCTGTTGTCTGGGTCTGTCTCGTCGTCTCCGGCTGGCCCGGAGGCTGATTCAGCGCTTGTGTTGTTCGACTCAAGGTGCGCTTCGTCGTCTCCGGCTGGCCCGGAGGCTGATTCAGCGCTTGTGTTGTTCGACTCAA
>CAYVHV010000080.1:0-6261 GCA_964451305.1 uncultured Acidimicrobiales bacterium
ACGGGTCAGAACATGAGCTCGTCGTCCTGCGCTGCGGCTGGCGATGACCCCACCCGCGATGTGATTGCCGGGTTCACCGGTGCTGGCACCGAGTACGTCGCCGATGCCGAGGACGGCGGTTTCTACCTCGCCGGCTGGATAACGGTCAACCCTGAAGCTTCTGATCGATGGATGGGCGTGTTCGACGAGATCGTCAGCAGCATTGAGGTAGCTGGCAGCTAGGAGCTTCTCGGGGCTTTCCGTTCGGTCACTCCCCTCCAGCCGGACGGGAAGCTTCGGGAACATGCAAGGTTCGCTGTTTAGTTCTGTGCGAGGCCGGGGACGATGTTCGTTCGTCCCATCCAGCTTCCGTGTTCGCTGATTGCGTCGAAGCGCAGTGTCGTGAACTCGAAGTGGAAGTCTTTGCGGTTGCGTTCGCTCATTGCGTCGGCGTGTCGTGCGGGTTCGGGGATGTCGCTGTGCCCGCGGACCATGTCGGTCATTTCTCGTTGGGATTTCCATACCGAGAAGGTCGAGACGGTGCGCACGGGGTGCATGCCTGCGAGCGCCAGTGTTTGTCCGGGGTGGTCTCGGACGAGTCGTTCGACTGGTCTTCCCCAGTGGATGAATCGTGGGACTTGCGTGTGCTTCATGCGGGCGAGGGTCACGGCGACGACAGGGCGGTCGGGGTCTTGGTCGCCGACTTGTGTTGGCAGTTCGGGGAGCGCTGCGATGCTCCCCCATCGTCGTGCGAAGTTCATTCGAACGTGCCAGCCGTCGGCGAGCTTTGTTCCGAGTGGGTCGGTTGCGAGGTAGTCGTCGAGCGCGTCTTCGTCTTCCCACGCGGCGAACATTGCGAGTTTGCCGAGTTGGAATCGCTTGGGCGAAAAGACCGGCGAGCCGAGCTCCATGACGAGCATCGATTCGGCGTAGGTGAGCCCTGGGAATGTGTGTGAGGAGTCGTTTTTGAGTGTGAGGTGGCGCAGGTGTGTGAGCGCTGGGGTTTTGAGCAAGTGGAAGCTGAAGATCATGGTTGTTCAGACCGCCAGGTCGACGTGGTGGATGTCGGCGCCGTCGAGGGCGTCTTCGATGACGGTGCTGAGTTGGCCGAGTCGGGCCATCGGCACCTTGGGGTATAGGTGATGTTCGAGGTGGTGGTGATGGTTGAAGAGGAACAACCCGGTGAGCTTTGCGGTGACCATGATCAGTGGGGTGTTCGCCTCTCGCCCGAAGTTTGTTTGCGGCCCTTTGGCCAACATCACGGCGAACAAGAACGAGCCCACCTGCATCAGCGCTAGGTACATGATCGGAAGAACGGTCAGTGGAATGAGCATAAGCGCAACTAGATGGGCGGCGGCGATGGTGATGAGTTCGTGTCGGGTGCGGGTTTGGCGGGCACCGAATTTGTAGCCCCAGGCCATCATGCGGAAGCGCCATTTGAGTGCGCCGAGGGGAAGCTGTGTCCAGGTGAGGTATTCGAGGTAGCCCTCTGGGTCGGGGAGGTCGGTGCCGTCGCGGTGGTGCATAACGTGGGTTGCTTGCCATGCGTGTCCGCTTTCGGCGATGAGCAGGCCGAGTGTGGTGAGCCAGAAGTGTCGTGCCTTTGGGCTGAGGCCTAGGCCGCCGTGGATGAGGTGATGGGTTGCTGAGCAGGCGGAGCCGTAGAGCAACCAGAGGAGGACTGGTGTCGCTGCCCACCAGCCTTGGCTTGCAACGATGCAGAAGGCGACGAAGCCGAGGAGTGGCCGGGCGATGAGTAGCAGGACGGTTGGCCGCAGGTTGGTGGTGATGTCCATGTCGAGGGTGGAGAGCCTTGGTGTGTTGATTGCTGGGACTGCTCGATGTCCGCGCACTGCCCATTCCGGCTGCGATGATGTGCCGTGGTTTGTTTGGGTTTGGGTGTTCATGACTCTCCGACCTACATTGTAAACGTTCGTTTCAATAACCTGTTATTAATGACGATACGGACGAGTTACGCATTTGTCAACATTTGTTTCAAACAAATGTTGTTTTAAGTGCTACCCTGCCATTTATGGCCACAGAAACCGCCGATGCAACTGCACCTCAGAAGCCCCGCAAGCGAGGCCGGGGTGCCGATCCAGAACAAACCAAGTCAGAGCTGATCGAAGCCGCCACCAGGTCACTGATCGAAGATGGTTTCCGCGGAACGACCGCGCGGTCGATCGCGAATCGAGCCGACTGCAACCAGGCTGCGATCTACTACCACTTCGGCGGCATTGAAGATCTGCTGATCGCGGCTCTCACCAGAAGCAGCGCAGAACGACTCGAGCGATATGAAGCGGCGGTCGATGATGACCACACCCTGGTCGAAGTCGTGGAGACGATCGAACGGCTCTACAAAGATGATGTTGCGTCGGGCCACATGGCGCTGCTGACCGAACTCGTTGGAGGCATTACCGCTAGCCCCAACATTCGCTCCGGCATTGAGGCCACAACCGAACCGTGGATCGACTTCGTCGAGGCACGCGTACGCCACGCCAGCGAGCACGTCGACTTCGGAGCACTACTTCCGGCCGACGATATTGCCGACCTCGTCTTCTCGATCGTTGTCGGGGTCGAGCTCCGCAACCGACTCGACGGCCGTGACGATCGCGCGGATCGACTTTTCCGTGTGGCCAAGCTCGCGGCAGCGATGACAGAGAACGCGCAGCCGAAGTCGTGATCTAGTTTCCGGTGCCCTTGAATAGGCCGTGAACCATGAGGTCGGTGTACTGGTCGATGAGTTGGTCCGCGCCGGTGGTGCCGGATTTTTCGTCCAACGCCTCAAGCCCGATCTGCAGGCTGGCGAGGCCGTGCACTGTCGACCAGACCCATATGGAGGCGGCGTCGACGTTTAGTTTCGGGTTGTGCTTTTCTGCGACCTCGGTGATGGTTTCGGCCAAGAGCTCGAAGGCCCGCTCTGCGCGGTCGAAGAACTCTGGGTCTTCGTGATTGATGAGTTCGTGTGAACACATAACGCCGAAGTGTCCGGGTTTCGTGACTGCTGTTCGAACGTAGGCCTTTCCCATCGAGTTGAGTCGCTCGATCACATCTGGGATTGCTTTGGCTTCTTCAAAAGCAGCGACGAGGGTTGCGTAACCTTCGGCCGCGACCGAGGTGAGCAATCCCTTGCTGTCGCCGAAATGGTGCGCAGGTGCTGAGTGACTCACTCCGGCACGCCGTGCGACCTCTCGCAGGCTGAAACCGGTGGGGCCCTTTTCGGTGATTAGTTCGGCTGTTGCTGCTCGCAACGCGCTGGGAAGATCGCCATGGTGGTAGGTCTTCCCGTCATCGTCGGGCGTGTCGCTAGCGGCGCCTTCTGTTGATTTTTCAGTCGCTGGTGAAGTCACAACAGAAATATTGACGTTAGGTCTTGACATTGTCAAGCGGAATCCGTACCGTCATCTTGACAGTGCAAACTTTCCATCGTCAACTTTCCGTTGGAAACGTGATCAACGGGCTAGGCAGGAGACCCAAATGACAGCAAAACTTGCGTCAATATTCGATCAATTGCAGCAGCGACGAGCAGCGGTATTCATCGTGCTCGGGCTGTTGACCGGAACCCTCGCAGCGCCGTTTCTCACGTTGGCACCGGAGGTCTCGGCATCGAACGAACCGGGCGGTGATATCTTCACCGCCCGCGACCGCATCGATGAAACCTTCGTTTCCTCGGCACACCCCACGTTCATCATCGCCGAACACGAGAGCGGCGATGTCCTCACCGCCGAGGTGTTGAACGAACTGTTCGACATGGGCAATGCACTTCGCTCCGATCCCGACCTTGGCGCAACGCTCTTCTCGTTCTTCGACGATCAGTCAGAGACTGACATCGTTGGCTTCCTCACCATCGCCGACCTCATCGATACACAACTTCAGGCGCAAGGGTCCTCGCTTCCACAAGCCACGACTGCCGATGTGAAGGCAACGGCCGCAGCACTGATCGATCAGTTTGGTCTCGACTTAGACGTGCTCGGCTTGTCGGCACAGACCACGCAGAACTCAGCGGGCGAGTGGGTCTCTCCTGCAGTGCGCATCATCGTGCTTTCCGACAACGACATCCTCGGGTTCCCCAATGCGTCGATCAACCTCGGTGGCGGCACCGAAGTCGAAGAGTTCGACCGGGAGATCCAAGAAGCCTTTCGTGCCAATGGTTGGATCTCGAACGGCGTCGCCATCGACGTGAACCTGACCTCCCAAGAACAAGGAGCTATCGCCGGACCGTTCATCGGATTCACCATTCTCGCCGTGATCGTCCTCGTCGGCCTCACGTTCCGCAGCTACTGGGTGCTATCGGTCGTGAGCGTCGCATTCATGGCACTCATCGTGTGGCTCAAGGGCATCACCAATCTGATCGGCTTGAAAGACGACCTGGTTCTGTCGCTAATCGTGCCGGTTGCGATGATCAGCTTTGGTGTCGACTTTGCGTTCCACGCGATCGGCCGTTACCGCGAAGAACGGGCCGAGGGGCGCAGCGCAACGCCAGCGTTCGTCACCGGACTCACCGCCGTGTCGGGCGCGCTTGCGCTTGCGCTGGCATCGGACGCAACTGCGTTCTTGTCGAACCTCACCTCGGGCATCGAGTCGATCAACCAGTTCGGCTTGGGTGCAGCGATCGCTTTGGCCTCGGCGTACTTGTTGCTCGGCATTGCCTCGCCGCTGGCAGTGTCGTGGGTCGAGGAGATCGTGCCGGCCCCAACTCCCGGCCACCGCTCGACCATCCTTCGAGTGCTCGCCAGCACAGGGGCAGCGTCGATGACCATGGCGTCGGTCCTACTGATGGTCTTTGTGCTGCCGTGGGCTGGCGCAGTTCTCGCTGCGGTGACAACGCTTCTCATTCTCGTCGCGCCGGTCATGGTGAGGCGACGTCGAGATGGCGATCGTGCGGGCGATGTCGCCATCGCAGTCCCCGGCGGTTCACTCGCCGCACCGGTGGGCCGAGGAATTGCGGCGCTCGCCCGGCGCCCGTTCATCATCATCCCTGCAGCGGTTGTCGTAAGTGTGGTCGCTGGGGTGTACGCGCTTC
The DNA here is from genome assembly GCA_964451305.1 of uncultured Acidimicrobiales bacterium. Taxonomy (GTDB): domain Bacteria; phylum Actinomycetota; class Acidimicrobiia; order Acidimicrobiales; family SHLQ01; genus SHLQ01. The sequence goes on from CAYVHV010000080.1 coordinate 5,003, forward strand.
AGGTGCCCGCTCGCTTCGACGTCGAAGACTTCTTCTCGAGCGACACCGACTTTGTGCAAGGCCTCGACCAAGTTGCCATCCATGTCGGCGAGCTCGGTGGCGAACGAGCACGGCTCTACATCGAGGCCGACCTCACCGACCCGGCCAACCTTGCGCTGATCGCCTCAAGCCTCGACGACATTGCCGAGCTTCCCGCCGAAGCACCGCTGGCTCGCACGCCCGATGGCGATGTCGCAATCACCCGCGGCGTACTGAGCGTGTTCGACACGGCGTTCGAGTCGCCGGTCATGGCCAGCATCGTCGCCGAGCAAACCGGCGTGACACTCACCGACACGAACAATGACCTCATCCCCGACACAGCCGAGCAAGTTGTTGCGCTCATCGATGTTGCTTCGCAGATCGGCATACCGCTCGACGCAGAGCGTCTGCTCTTCACCCCTGACGACGTCGGCACCCGCGTGCAGCTTCGAGACGGCGCACCCGACCAAACCGTGGTCGACCTCGAGGTTCCGGGCAGTGAAGAGCAAACCGTCGTGACCGAAGCCCGCGAGATTCTCGAACCCATCGCAGTCAACCTCGATGCTGGCCTCGACGAGTCGTTCGTGCAAGTGACTGGAAGTGCGTTCATCCGAGAAGCAGCGCTCAACGCCACCAACCGGGCGCTCGGCCTCTCGTTGCCCGTCGCGCTCATTGCCTGTCTTGTCATCTCGACGATCTTCCTCCGCTCGTTCCGATACGGGCTTGCGAGTGTGCTGCCGATCGTGATGGTCGTGTCGTGGCTCTACGGCTTCATGTTCCTCGCCGGGTTCGCCATCAACCTGGTGACAGCGACAATCGCTGCGGTGTCCATCGGTATTGGCATCGACTTCGCGATCCACTTCATCGCCCGCTATCGAGAAGAGCTCGAGCGCCATGGCGTTCGTGACACCGCGGTGCGCATCGCGGGGGAAGGGACCGGCCTTGCGCTGGTTGCCTCTGCGGTCAGCTCGTCGATCGGGTTCGGCATCTTGGCCTTCGCCCCAATGCCATTGTTCGCCGCATACGGGTTACTCACCGCACTCATGATCATCATGGCCCTCACCGCCACACTCGTCGTGTTGCCGAGCGTGCTCGTCGTGATAACCCGAGATGCAGACGTCGAGCTGATCACCCTCGACGAGATCGGCCTCTCCGAAGAGCACCACGAACTCGAACCAACCGCCTAGGAGCCGCTGAACGTACGCGTACGCCAAAATCGTGTTTTGACGCTCTAATTATGT
>CAYVHV010000081.1:0-6251 GCA_964451305.1 uncultured Acidimicrobiales bacterium
AATTTGAGGCTCCTTGCGCCCTGAGCCGTCCCCATTCAGTTGCCTGCTCCACTTTACATAACGTATATTTCCGGCGTTCTATTGAACAATCGAGGCTATCTATCCAGCCAACGCTGTTGCCTCTTCGTAGATCCCGCCTGACTTGATGCGTTTGATGTCCATTTCTGCCTCCACGAACGCTCGGTCTCAGTCTTCGTCGTCGTCCTGCTGTGAAACACGAACCACGTCTGCAATATCGCCGAATGAGTCGACGGTTCCGAGAATTGAACCAAGGTTCGTCGGCGGAGTCGAGTCATCGACCACGAGGTTGACCTCGGTCTTGTTGCTGTTCTGCGACACCCGACCAATAAGGAGCGCCGATGTTGCGTTTCTCCTCTCAGGGCCAGCTTTCCGATAATGATCGGCCACAATTTCAGGGTCGCAGTCGCCCTCGTGATGCGTCGGAACTTGCAGTTGAGCCCCGTGGTCCCTCACGGCCTCGACCGCTTTGCCCACTTCGGCATTTGGCACCCGCAGGACGAGACCATCAACCTCACCAAACTCCGTGAGCCGGTTTGCCGCTTCGGTGTTCTCACGGAGCGGAACGCTCAGCCACGGCTCATCAGCGTCGATGACCGAGAGGACCGCAGGTAGATGTTCCTGGGCAAGACGAAGCGTCACCGAGTCGAGTTCGGGTTCGAGACCTGCGTCTGCCGCCGTTTCTTCGATCGATCGCTCAGAATCGGAGTTCATCGGCCACGCAGGACTCGCTTCGATTCCTACGACGTTCGCATCGGCCGTTCGGTGGACTGGCTGTCCGAGAAGTCGGACTTCGCCATTTACGAGAACCTTTGGCAGCCTCTGCAATGCCCGATCACGCGAGCTGAACGGTATGACTAGCGGCTTCTTCGGGCCACCCGCTTCACGAAGGGCAAACAGGACTGCAATAACTACGATGACGCCTAGAAGAACCGTTCGGCCATTGAGCTCTTGATCTGAAAGATCTGCAATAACCGCGGTGTGAGCAAGACCCATTGCGACCGCTCCAGAGACAATGGGCCACAGTCGAACTGCGAAGAACGGCGCTTCATCGTCAAGGGGTAGGCCGAGCCGACCCGCTCCAGGAACGGTCATCGCTACGAGCGCGAACGTCAAGAATATGGTGAAGGCAGTCGAGATCAGCGGCACTGACCCTAAGAGCATCGCTGGAATATGCACGCACAGGTAGAGGCCGAGTCCGGCCAGCAAAATCGCATCGCTTGTGCGTTCTCGTTCGACCAGTGCAGCGATGGTGTTTGCCGCGGCAACAAGAAGAAGTAGGACGCTCGTGAGACCGAGAAGTTGGGCGGCGAGAACCAGAGCGGGCTGCGAGGACATCGTCACCAAGAGCGCGTCCAGCAACACTGCAGTGAGAATGAAGATGAAGGTGCTCGAGAGAAGGACGCGGGCCCTCGTGCGCAGGGTTGGTTCAGAGAGGTACGGGCGGGCGGAGATCAAAAGCGCAATCGCTCCGAAGAAGACTGAAGCAACGAGCGACACTTGAGCGATTGCCTCTGCCTGGGCGACGAAGTCGATCACGGTTCGGGAGGCAACATTCACACCGATCGCTCCGAAGAACAATCCAAGGAGGGTCCAAGGTGGGCTTCTCCGAATGAGCCCGAATCCCGTGAGCGTGAGGAACGCGAACGTCAACGGAAGAGTACGGATTGGCGCATCGGTGTCACCGAAGAATGACCATGCTCCCGAAATCACGAGCACCAACAGCATGATGAACCGTGCTCGTCTCGCCTGCTTCGCTCTCATCACTCCACTTTCTCGCCCTCGAACGATATCAATCAGCAGGGTGAAATCACGAACCGCTCGGGACGTCAGCGTCTATCCCCCGCCAGACAATCCAAGTTGACTGCCACACCCTAGTCGTACACTTGTTCGTATGGCCTCACGGGTGGAGAACCAAGAGATGGCAGCCGCTATCGATCAGATCGCGCGAGGTCTTGTCGCGTTGAGCGCTGCGGGAACTCGCCCCGAAAACAGCCGTGACTCGATTCGTTGCATCGCGGAGTTCGAACAACTCAACCGGGCGGTCGATAGCCTCTGCGTCGACCTGCTCGCCGAAATCGTACGGCGCCAACCTCCCAAAGCTCAGCGCCTGGGAGCAATGGGGCCTATTCATTGCGATCGGCGTCCTCGTCGTCATCGTGGTCTTCGCGAGCCTCTTCTAACTCACGGCGCGTATCAACAACTTAAGATCCTTCTGGAATGGGTACGACGGCCCGAACCGTTTCCCTTTCATGAAACACCTCAAGCGCATCGCAGCCGCCGGTATCGCACAGATCGCCATCTTTGCGGCGGTCCTGATCGGCTTTTCCGGCGCACAAATGGGAGCCGCAGAGCTACCAACATCGGTTGACGGACCAACGGTCGAGCTCGTCGCCCCTGAGGTGAGCGAGGCTCCCGCCGAAGCACCGCCTACGGAGATCTCGCTTCTCGACTCGGTGTTTGACGAGACCGTCTTCGCTGGCGACTTCACCGGCAACGGCCCATTCACTGTCAACGGTGGAGTGCTCGCATTCTCCGACGGTGTCGGCCAACGCCAACTCGTTCTCACCAACGATTTCCAAACCAACCGCGGCCAAGACCTCGAAGTCTTCCTCCGGTCCAACAGTGGCCAGTTCGTTTCCCTCGGCGACATCCAAGCCGTCAGTGGCGCTCAAGAGTTCCTCATCCCCGGCGAATTCAACTTGGCGACCTTCAACGAAGTCCAGATTCGTGACGCTGCCTTCGACGTCCACTACGGCAGCGCATTCCTGTCACCGATTGACGCTCCATAATCTCCACCGAGCCATAGTCTCATCGCCATGGCTCAGCTCTTCTCTCCCTACCAACTGCGAAGCGTCACATTCAAGAATCGGATCGTCGTCTCACCGATGAGTCAATACCGGGCCGTGGACGGCCTGGCCAACGACTGGCACCTTGTTCACCTCGGACGTTTCGCGTTGGGTGGCGCTGGTTTGGTCTATGCCGAAGCCACAGCGGTCACCAAAGACGGCCGGCGAACCGCCGGCGACCTCGGACTGTGGAACGACGACCAGATCGAACCGCTCGCCCGCGCTCTGTCGTTTATCTCCGCCGAAGGCGCAGTGCCTGGTATTCAACTCGGCCATGCCGGACGCAAGTCATCCGAACGACGCCCATGGCACGGCGAAACACCGATCGATCACGAGGACATCGAGCTCCGCAACGAGCACCCCTGGGAAGCCATTGCGCCCTCTCCCCTGCCATATGCAGATGGTTGGCCGTCTCCCACAGAAATGACCGACGCTGTCATTTCCGAAACGATCGACGCCTTTGGCCAAGCCGCCCGGCGATCGCACGAAGCGGGCGCCAAGATCATCGAGGTCTACGCCGCCCACGGCTTTCTCGTCCACCAATTTCTCTCACCGATCGCCAACCAGCGAGAAGACTCATGGGGCGGTTCGCCAGATGGCCGACGCCGGTTCGCGATCGAAGTAGCAAAAGCAATCCGAGCGCACTGGCCCGAAGAACTACCGCTCGTCTTTCGACTCTCAGCAACCGACTGGCTCGACGGAGGTGTCGAGGTCGAAGACACCGTGGGGACAGCCAAGGCCTTGAAAGAGGTCGGCGTCGACATGATCGATTGCTCTACCGGCGGCATCGGCGGCCGCGAACGACCTCGCCGAATGGTCATCGAGCAGGGCTTTCAGATTCCCTTCGCAGCACAGATTCGCCGAGAGGCCGACATCGCAACGATGGGGGTCGGCTTCCTTTGGGACGCGGAGAACTGCGAACGGGTCATCGCTGAAGGCCAAGCGGACATGGTCGCTCTCGCTCGCGAGCTCCTCGAAGACCCGCAGTGGGCGCTCCACGCAGAAGCAACCCTGGGGCAAGCAAACGGCTTCGACTCGTGGCCGGTGGAATCGGGCTGGTGGCTCGCCAAACGGGCGCGCCTCGTCGAAAAACTCGGCTTGCGAGACAGCTAACAACCGAGGCGGACAGCCCCGACCTCGCCCTCAGGCCATCACGGTGAAGAGCGCAACGGCAGCCCGTGTGCCTCCGTGTTCGCCATCGAGCTCGTCATAGATACGCACGCTGATGAGCTCGGGAACGTTTATCAGCCCATTCCTCGCAGCCTTCGCAAACCACGCGTCGAACCGATGCTCTTCGTAGAAGTGCTCGTTGATCCCAATCGCACAGAGCGCAGTAGGTGCGGCAATACGAATGATCTCACCCAACGCACTTGGACCGAGGTGCCCGTGAGTAAACACCCCGGTGCTGATGATGCCGTTGTACGCGTCATCTTCGATCGGCACTCCAACGGTGAGATCAACCTCCACCAAGTTCCGGTAGGCGGGCGTTCCGTGGACGCTGCGTTTCGTGCCCGCAACCTTCAACATCTCCGGGGAGATGTCCAGACCGTCGACGTTGTCTACGCCGAGATCAGCGAGCGCCACTCCGACCACACCAGTTCCGCAACCAACGTCGGCAATAGCGCCACCCGCCGCTCCCCCGGCATCGAGAAACGCCGCAACCACGTTGTCGTGATAGACGTAGCCGGTCGCGTCGATGAAGTCCTCGTCGTACGTCGAAGCCCAACGCCGGTACAAGTTTCGGCTGTCGTCGGGCGTCTCGACCGAATACGCAATCTCGAGCAAGTTGTTCGGATCGACGTCTTCGGGTTCTTCAGCCACGGTCAGCTGAACACCCTCAAGAGAACCGGCACCGCAAGACCGATGACACCGAGAATGATCGCAGCCAACGCAAGGCGTTTCGACGCTACAGACTGCGCATCGCCGCGAGCCGTGGCTCCAGCGAGGATCCCGAGAAGCGATCCAATACCCAAGAGCCACACGATGGACAGCACAAGCCCCGCAATAGCCCACCGCCTTGCGGAGCGCTCCCATTGGTCTTCGGTCCGCTTCGGCGCGTCTCTATCGAAGGTGCCGACGAGAAAGTTGTTGTCATCGAGAATTCCCACTCCCCCTTTGATAACACAGGCGGGAGCGAACCCTTCAGTGACTGCTAGTAGGAAACGTCCATCTCTGGCGTGTTCGAGATCGACTGGAACACCACGCAGTAGCGCTCGGTGAGCTTGATAAGGGTGTCGATCTGTTCTTGATCTGCGTCGGTATCGAGATCGAAGTTGAGTCGGATGTTCTTGAACCCAACGGGTGCCTCTTTGCTGACGCCGAGCGTGCCACGGAAGTCCAGATCACCCTCGGCGGTGATCGTCGCGTCACGAAGGTCAACCTCGATCGCCGTAGCGACAGCGTTCAGCGTCACACCAGCGCACGCGACAAGCGCTTCGAGCAACATGTCGCCCGAGCACAACGACAGGCCATCTCCACCGGTGGCCGGGTGCAAGCCAGCTTCAGCGATCTTGCCGCCGGTCTCGACCTTGCATGTGAGGCCCTCGCCAATCTTGCCGCTCGAGTTCAGCGTGATAATCGCCGAATCCGGGTCGTCGGTGTATTGCTGCTTGAGCGGAGCTTGCATCGAGCGAAGTTCTGTTGCGTCCATGGTCCGTAGTTCCTTGAGTCCTTGTTCAACGGGTGCGATATTGAATCGCTGCGGCAGATCGTACGGCCACTTTCGGACTCTGGCGCCGCTGATCTCGCGAAGTTACCAATTCATTAAGCCAGCGCATTCGACACGTCACGGACGCGAACGTGCCGGCCCGAGAATCGGGCCGGCACAATCCGGTTTTCGCGAAGCAGGCCTGCAAGGAGCAGCAGTCTTGCATGGAGCAAGAGTTCTCAGGCCCCTTAGGGCCAAGAATGTTCGACTCAGCCTGGGAGGATGACTGCGTCGATGACATGTACGACGCCGTTGCCCGCAACCAGGTCGGCAGTGGTGACAGTTGCGCCATCGACCATGACGTTTCCGTCGACAACGCTCACGGCGATCGTGTCGCCGTTCACCGTTGGGATTTCGGTCCCATCAGCAGCGATGGCGTCTGCGGCAAGGATCTGGCCAGGCACCACGTGGTACGTGAGGATTCCGGCAAGATCGTCAGAGGCGAGTAGTTCTTCAGCGGTAAGCCCGAGATCTGCGAGAGCCTGCTCGAACGCTGCGTTCGTCGGTGCGAATACCGTGAACGGTCCCTCGCCTTGAAGCGTTTCGACGAGATCGGCTGCGGTCACTGCGGCCACGAGGGTAGAGAAATCATCGCTTGACGCTGCAATGTCAACGACGGTAGCGGGGACGTCGGCCTCGTCTTCCATCGCTTCCTCGTCCTCTTCATCTTCCATGGC
>CAYVHV010000082.1:0-5568 GCA_964451305.1 uncultured Acidimicrobiales bacterium
GGTAGATCAGACGTCGACGTGGTCTTCACTCGCCGGGGATCGAACAAACACGCTCAGGTTGTCGAGATCGGTGCTCCCCGGAGCTACTGGGAACGTATTGAGCCTTGAAGTTCGATACAGAGCTCGGCGAGTACACGAAGGTTCATCGCTATAGGGTCACCGTTGTTGGTGACGAAGTACTCGTTCATCGAGCGAGGCGCGCCTCTCCTCCGAACACGAGCACGCTTCATTGACTTACCCATCAACCGGCGCGGAATCTTCGTCTGGCGAAGTCGCATCTCGATAAGGGTGACCTCGACCGACAAGGCCCGAGCATTACCGAAAGTCTATTTGAGTGTCGAATCGACTTGGGACTCACGCGAGCCGTTCGCATACACGCTCACCGTCTCCGAGATTGGTTTCAACGACGTACCAATGCGCATTTTCGAGTTTGACGCCGAAGACAATCTGTTGAGCGAGCAGTTCATCGACATGGACGGCCAATCATCGGAGACCAATGGTGAGCCGCCGGTGACGATCGATTCGCTGCTCCGACGTGCGCAGGCAGACACCTTGCGCTGCTGGGGCATGTACGAAGGGAGCTTGTACTCCAAGTGCGCCGAGCGTCGCTAGCCCGCCCATCCCCATCAGGGCAGTGTCACGTACGCAGGGGTGGGCGTCGAGTGCACGAAAGAGGCGTTTGAGATCTTTCTCGTTCGTTGTTTCGTCGGCGAATACGAATGCATCTGGCCACATTCCCGAGCCGATTCTCTTTGCCAAGTTTGGGGATGCATGCTTCCGCAAGAGTCTCCGCGGAGCTGAATAGACGTTGGCACCAACTCGGCTCAATTGGCTAGCGATCTCTGGCGAAGAGAACCTCATTGCCTTCAAAAACTCTTCGGGCCGGGCGTTAGCGAGGTCGCCGATCAGAACAATGTTGTTCTCCGGATCGGGTACCTGCGTGTACCACGCGCACCACGTTCACCCCGGCAACGCTGGCGATCACCTTCAGCTGATCAGCAGTCTGCTCGGACTCTGCGACCAAGAAGATCGTGTAGTTCGTGTTGTCGGTCTCGATCGGCGATAGCTGGGTCGTCACGAAGAGCTGTGCTCCACATTTCGAACAGTGCGAAACCGATGAGCCGCCTACAACCGATGATTCAACCGACGGTTCTTCGCACTGGCATGTTCGTGCAGTCATGGCTACCTCTCGGTCCCGGATCGCGATTACTGATGGCAGACCACGGACACCTCTGCAGTTGTCTCAAATAGATCGCTCTATGTCGAAGCCATCGTTCGACACCAGTGATCATTCGAAGGGGATCGTCTCGTACTCAAGCACGATCGACTCGAACTTTCCATCAGGGTTCGTGTAGTCGTCGGACTCGATGATCGAAATCCTCCAATCCAACATGCGCAAGAACTCGGTTGGGTCCATGTGCACGATGAACTCATCGAGATAGACGTTCTCGATCTCCACGAAACCATCTTCGAGAGTCGCTGAAACATCGTTCAGTCCATCACACAATCCCTGGTTGCCCTCTGCAATCGCAATCGCGAAATCAGCGCGCATCTTCGCGATCATGGAGTCTTTGTCGATTCCGATAAGGGTCGCAACGACCCCCCATCCATCCGGTTCAGGATCATGTCCAGGTGCCAGCGTCACGTCGAAACGATTTTGGAAGTCGTTGTTGGGCCAAACGGCCGAAAGTGCGCACTTCACTATTTGGGGCCTCCTGAGAACCAAGCGGTCGACCAACCGGCAGTTGGCGAACTGGTGTTGTTCAGATAGTAGCCACTGATCGTGTGGCCCGAACTCGTCTCTCCTACCCACTGATTGGGCTTTGCTCCTTCGACGGAGTTATCGAAGGCTTCTTGAACATTCGAAAGCACTCGTTCCTCATCCCACGTGGAGGGGAAGAGTGTGCTTGGAGCCTTCTTAGGTACCCATTGCCCGGCCCCAGGATCGAAGACCTCGATCATTGCCGTTGGCAGACCACTCGTTTCGTCGAGCCAAGTTTCTCCAACAATCCGGAAGTTCGGGCTGTCTTCAAAGTGGCCCCCGACAGCTCGGAGGTTGCCATTCTTCGCTTGCTTGACCTCACCGTCGATCAAGTGCGCTGCGCTATGTGGGTCAATTCCCTGTTGTTCCGCGATACGAGGAACCCGACTCTCGTAGGCAAGAGCTGCGAACGTGTCATCATCAAGATTGTTGAGCACGATGCGTTGTGTTAGGCCGTCGTTCAGCCCCTCGAACCCATCGAGAAATTGGTCGGCCGCACGCCAGTTGCGATTGACGACACGTTGAACGGGGGCCTGCAGGTCGGCGGGGTAAGCCGTCACCCTTGCACGAGTGTTGACCCACCTGACACCGTGCGCCCCTACAGAACCGATACCGGTGATGGCCGATACTGCACCCGTTCCATCCTTCACACCGTCGAGGTTTTCTTGGCCGAGGATCGGGCGGAGAACTGGGTCGAGAGTGCCGAGAGCGATGGTGCCGGTTACTTCGGCGGTGAGCTCGGTCGCGCCGAGGATGCGAGCACCAGGTGTTGCGCCGGCGCGAAGAGCGGTGAACGACGCCGGTGCTGTTGCAGTGCCAACGCCCACGAGCGCACCATTGAAACTGTTGGACGCAAGATCGTCGGTGAGGTCGAGGTTGTCTGACGTAGCGTTGATTGCAACGGTCGTACCAGCAGCGGCTGTGCCGCCGACAAGGCCAGCGACAACGACGCCACCGAAACCGCCGGTCGCCGCGGTGAACGCCCCGGCGGCAACGAGGGCGCTTGCCATTGCGAGGCTGTTCTTGTTCTCTTCCCACCAGGTTTGATCGAAGAGATCTCCGCCGATCACGATCTCGAGCGCCTCAACCTCGGCGGCGGTGAGATCGTCGAAATTGTCGTCGAGGAACGCTTGGTAATCGCTCTTGGAAAGATGACCATCGACCGCTCCACCCTGATGGGCAACGTCGATATCGAATCGGTGATCGTCGAGCTGAGCGAACGCGAACTGCTTGTTCTCGAAGTTGATGAGATCTTCGATCGAGTAGTTCTGATCGTCTGCGGTTGTCGACCCGAATCCGCCATCGTTAGGGAAGAGGTCGGTGTGGCTCGCCGTGTCGATACGGGCCAAAAGCTGTGGCTGGTCGAGGAGCGCTTGGGCGGCCGAGACTTCGTCGGCGCTGTATTGGTTGGGGTTGTCGACGACGTAACGAAGGTTGTGAATGTTGACCTGGCCGTTGGTCCCGACGGTGTCAGAGGTCGACATGTAGCTCGCGTTATAGCCGAAGCTGCCGGCAGCGGCATTGGGATCCTGAGCATTGTCGAACGTGTCGAAGTGCTCGCCGAAACCCTTCAGAGCGAGAAACTCTTCGCCGGTCAAGCCGTAGACCTCGGCGTTGGCAACGATGCCAGCAGCGGTCTCGTGATCGATGCCTCGGGTTTCGACCAGGTTGGTGATCTCGTCGAAATCATGTCCCTCGGTCACGGCCCAATACAGAACGTGGGTCGCTGTTTCGAGTTCGGCGCCTTCGATACCCGAAGCGGCCAGCACGTCGAAGCCGGCATCGATCTGAGCGAGGAGCGCTTCGGCGTGCTCACGGCTGACATCGTGATCGCCCATGACCGCTTCGATGCGAGTCTCTTCGGAGATGAAGGTCAAAAGATCGGTCGCTGCCTCGTTTGCGGTCTTGCCGGCGAACAGGCTCGCCAAGAACATCGCCGACAGGTCGTCGTCGCCCTCGGTGAGCAGCGCAATCTGAGCGTCCCGTTCAGCGATGAGTGCGTCGAGTTCTAGGGCATTGTCGCCGCGGTCCCAGCTATCGATCTGATTTGTCAGCTCATCGATCGTTGCCGTCGTCACCGAGTAGAACGCCTCGGCATAAGAAACGCCATGGAGCGCAGCGAGTTCGAGGATGTCCGGATCGACGTCGGTAGCCGACGGATCACGATCACCGATCTCCTCGAGCAACTCACGACGCTCACGCAAGAGCGCGTCGAGGAGCGCATCATTGTCGGTGCCGTTCCAGTTCGCGATTGCGTCGTTCAGTTCGCCGAGGCGGATTGCGTCGAGGCGCAACTCATCGTTCGACCGCAACAGATCGACACGCCAGGCAAGGTCTGCCTTGTCGTCGGTGAGACCGTTCGCCGTTTCGGTGAGCGCCGGCATTGGGCCATACACCGGGTGCTGACCGGCCATATCGAGCAACGCCAACGCTTCGGTCAACAACGGCGACAACTCGGCCATCGCATCACGGACCTGACCAGCCACACGGCCATAACCATCGGCCAACGCCTCTGCGCTATCAATGTGCATGCGAACAACTGGCATAACATGAAAGGTAACGAAACGCAATGTGTTCGTCAAAACACTGTCAGTGTGAATCGCAGTTGATTGATAGTTGGGTTACGTGAGGCAGACGAAGCCAAGCGTGGCCTCAGGTGACGAACCGAGCTATCGTTCTGCCGCTCGATCCGCACCGAGCGAATGGAGCAGGTCGCCGGGTCGTTCGCCTGTCACGGGTTTCGAGGTGGACGTGACGGACTACGGGTGTGCCAAAACGCGGGAGTGCCACTGCCTGTTTGGGCAGTGGCACTCCTTGTCTAGTAGCGGGTCGGGTCTTGCCCGTTTTGGCTAGTTGATTGCTTCGTCGTCTTCACGGCGCCCAAGGAGCATCACGAAGCCGAGTCCAGCAATGAGCATGAGGAATGCAATTCCTGCGATCATCCAGCTCTCTCGTCCGGTGAAGGCAAGCGTTGGTGGCGTTGCTGTCACGGCGGCAACAGTGATGGATGCGACATCGTGGTCGTCTTCATCGCCTCCGTTGCCGTTGAGTTCGCCATCGGCCAGCACGTCGGTGTTCAGTGTGTCCGAGACCGAATCGACATCTGCCAGAGGGTTTCCGGCAGGGTCGAGGAACGGTTGGCCGTTTGCATCAACTGCAGTGGATCCAGTGATCTCTGCGTTATTTGAGAGATCACCCGCAGCAGTGATCGTCATGGTCACATCAATCGATGCCGAAGCGCCGGCTGCGATGACACCTGGAATGGTGGCTGTTGCTGTGCCGTCACCTTGGTCAGCCCATGCCGAGTCGTTGAGTTCCAGCCCGGTTGGGAGGTAATCAATGACTTCAACATTTGATGCGTCGACGTTGCCCTGGTTGAACACCGTGATCGTGAAGGTGGCATCGTCGCCAATCGCAAGACCACTCGTTGGTTGCCCTGCTGCAAGTGTCTTTTCGAGCGCCAAGTCATAGACCGGTGTGAACCCGGTGTAGTGCGAGGCGTCGGCATCAGAGACCGGTGCAAGTGGTACACCGCTCTCGAAGAGCGTCTTGAAGGCCGTGATAGCTCACTCTCGCTCATTCTGAATGACCCTTTCTACAAGCCTCTTGCTCTTGTGATCTACGAACACACATCCAACTCTCCTGCAGAGTTCGCTGAGCACATCAACAGCATGGTCGGCGTAACATCGTCCGAACAACAGATGAAGGCGTTCGAGTCGGCCGTGGTGCTCAATGATTCGCTCAAAGGCCGCCGGTACGGCCTTTCCCAGCTGGTCTTGAGTGGGGCGTTTTCGGCGTTCATGGGG
>CAYVHV010000083.1:0-5523 GCA_964451305.1 uncultured Acidimicrobiales bacterium
TTGCAGTTGCAACGATCTCGGTCGATGCGCTCGACCACGTCGTCTTTGAATCGCAAGACCGATACCAGAGGAGATGCGACCGCTTCTGCGAACTTCCCTCTTCGAAACTACGCTTAGCCCACGACCGGACGGCCCTCAAAGGTTGCACGGACGGAAAATTTCGGGGTCTTTTGAGGGGTTTTCCCTCAGGTAATCGACAGATGTGTGATGGCCCGAAAGAGCGGAAATGTGAAAGCGGCGCAGCACGATCGAGAACAGCAGCTATTCGCGCTCTATGACGCGCATGTGGACACGGTGTACCGCTACGTCTATCGACGCTGCCGCGACCACGCCCTGGCTGAAGATGTCACCCAAGAGACCTTTGTGGATGTCGTTCGCAGCGAAGTGGAACCTTCGACGGTTACCGTCGCCTGGCTACTCACGGTCGCCCGCAACAAGCTCGTAGACATCCTTCGGCGTCAGATCCGCTACGAGGAGAAGTTGCAGATCATCGCTAACTCTCTCAGCTCTTCACCGGTCGTAGATACCGTCGAACGGCTAATTATCGAACAGGCCCTTGAGAGTCTTCCCGTGCACTATCGATTGGTGATCACGTTGCACTACCTCAACGGTATGACCATTGCTGCAATTGCTCGGGAACTGGAGCGCTCACCGAAATCGATCGAGGGCCTAATGACTCGAGCGAGGCGTTCACTCGAAGCTGAACTTCAGGCCGTACGTGCTGAGAACGAAGGGGGTATGTCATGAGCGACGAACTGTCTGACCTTGTACACACCACGACCACCGAGGGAGCATCCGCGGAGTTCGTCGCCGATCTTCGTCGTCTCCTTGGCGAAGAGATGGCGCTCGCACGTACGAGTACTGCCGTCTTGAACGAGCACCCCGAGGAAGTGGATGATCGAGATTTCGAGATCGTACTGACGCCCACCCGCGTACAAGTTGAATCAGGGGCCACCAACACACGGTCCTCTGTGTGGTGGACGCAGATCGCTGCGGCCATGATCGGAGCACTTGTCATTGCGTGGGTGCTGGTCAGCCTCAATCGCAGCGACTCCGAGCTCGACACGGTCGATATCCCCGATGAGACGATCGAGGACAGCCCGCCGCCCGACGTCAACTCATTGGGACTCGACGGTGAGCCAACTGCACTCACAATGACGTCGAGCCCTTTCCTTGAGCCAGCGACCTATCAGACATCGCTGATTGGAACTTCGCTTTCGTTCTCGACCTCTTCTGAGCTGGCCTTATCAGTCGGTGGTGGTGGCTTCGAGCTTCAGGCCATCGGCGGCAGCACGTTCGGTGGCCGGGTGTTGAACTTTCGACGGATATCGGCACTTCCATCCCCCAGCGAGCTCACGCAAGTCGAATCAGCTTTCGAATGGCCAGTCGACGACGTGTCGGGTTGGGTTGAGGCGCTCGACGCCGGCGTGCTCAGCGATAGCCCACAAGAAACCGCAGTTGGCGGAGCCGCTGCGACTCGCATTGAGCTTCAGGTTTCGGAGTTTGGTTGCGGCCGAGCGGCGGGGTGTCCCGTCGAGTTCGATGGAAGTCTTGGGGAGCGGAGTGTCTTCGATGAGGGCGCTCGATACCGCGTCTGGATCGTCAATCAGGGAGCAGAGGACGCGTTGCTGGTGTCGGCCGGCATAAATGACGCGAGCGATGAGAGCTGGTTCGACGAGGTCGACGCGCTCCTCGAGTCGGTCGAACTGGGCGAATCACTCCCAAATCCGGTTCGATCGGTTGATGCCGGTCAACAAACTATGTTGCGGGCATTCGGCGGGATCTCGCTGACTGCATCCGAGGCGGTGTTCGTCGACGAGTCAACCGACGGCTTTGCGTTTGTGAACTTTCCCACCGAGAGGGTGTCGCTTTCATTCATCACCTCGCCGTTGTCTGTCGACGGTCAGCAAATCACGACGATCGAGCAGCTCGATGCCCTCTTTGCCCAGCAGGCAATCGATCTCACAGAACGGACCACCGTGTCGGCCGATGGCGTTACCTTTTCGGCGTTTCAGCTGGGTGGTCAATTCTCGACTCCCCTGCTGGTGCTTGAGCAGAGCGAACTCGCACAGGATAGCCCAGGCTGGAATCCGGGGGGATCGTGGTTTGTCGCCGTCGACCCAGACTTTGGGGTGTTCATCGTCGAAGCCCTTGGCGCCAACGGGTCGCTTTTGGGCGACGAGTTGGACTTCGTCGATTCACTACTCGCTTCGCTCGAATTCCGAGGTGAGCGGTGAACAATTTCAGATTTCGTGAGGGGGTTCGACTCCCCCGTTCGACAAACCATGCATGTCCGAAAGTGATCAGGAGAGGAAACCGAGTTCGATGGTAAGAGTGGGGCGAGTAGGTGCAGTTGCGTTGGCGATTGTTTTGGCAGCGTGCACCAGTGTTGGTGATGAGAGCGCAGAAGTGATCGAGTCGGAGGCGACCACTTCGTCGACCACTTCTCCGGCGGCGAGCGAAGGTTCTACCGACGAGCCTCCTGTTGCAGACGAGCCCGACGAGGCCGTTGAAGCTGAGACTTCCCAAGAGCGTGGCGAGGCGGAACCACCGCAGTTCGGCGAGGTGGACTTTCTCACCGATGCCCCGGTGCTCATCGCTCCCTTCGACGTGGTCGACGAAGGTGATCATCGAGTGATCACGACAGGTACCGAACTTTCGTTCACCGCTACAGAAACACTTGCGGTGCAGCCGAACTTCTTCGGGCATTTCGTTCTCACCGACTTCGCTTCAAGAGGCCCAGACGACTCCGACATCGTTGTCTTGCGCACGTCGAGTCTCTCGGACCCAACCCAACCCTGGCAGGCCCGAGCCGACCAGGATCTTTGGCCCGCCAACGACCTTGTCGGCTGGGTCGAGAACCTTGCCGATGACGTCATCGCGACCCAACCCGTTGAAACGACGCTCGGTGGACGGGCCGCCATCTATACCGAACTGGCCTTAGCTGAGGATGCACAGTGCGGGTACGAGCAGGGCGTGTGCATCGGGTTCGCCCAGAACCAGGACCGTGATATCAAGGGTCTCAATCCCGGGTCCTTGTATCGCGTATGGGCTGTCGACCAGGGTGATGAGGATCCGATATTCGTGACCGCGGCCGTTCTTAGCGAAGCTGATATCGAGTGGTTCGACCGCGCCGACGAGATTCTCGCCACCCTTGCCTTTGGCGAGACCGCCGAGAACCCCGTACGACGTTTGCCGGCTGGCAGCTCCCAAATTGGTGCCCTGGGCGGAATCGAGCTCTCTTTCGAAAGCGATCAGACCGTGTTTCAGGCCTGGCTTGATCGCCCCTATTGGTCAACCGAATTTTCCTCGGGCATCAGCGCTATCGACATCGCTGGTGAGCCCCGCTCCTTCGACGGTGAGCGTCTCACGTCAACCGATGAGCTCATTGCGTTAATCAGTGAGGGAGATATCGAGTTGACCGAGGGAGAGCCTGCTTCTGTCGATGGCGTCGCTGCGCGAACGTTCGACTACACCGCAACGGAACCAGACGCCATCCTCTTCAAAAACTCAGAACTCGATCTCGAAAGCGCCGGGTTTGGATGGGAGCCTGGCAGCGCCGGCCGGCTCTGGGTGATCGAACACCCCGAACGAGGACTACAAGCCATCTCGGCGAAGTCGCGGGGCGCAGTTGACTCCACGCTTCCCGAGGTGTTGGCGATCGCCGAGGATCTCGTGGCGTCCATCGAGTACGTCGAGGGCGGATAGTTTTCCCGTTCAGACAACGGCCACAGCGCCTACCGGTCTCGCACCCCTCGCACTAGCCGCCGGGGGTCTCCCCAATCAGTTCCTCGGCGCCCAGGATTGCATCTGGGATTGCGAATGCATCGACCAGTGGTCGAGCCACGGCCCGGGCATCGGCACAAAGTTCGCCGATGATCTGTCGAAGTTGTTTAGCTGCGGTTGCCGACAACTTGGAGTGCTCCATGAACCAGCCGAGGTCGGCTTCCAAGGTTGTGAGCGCGTGGAGATCGCGCAGGGTAGATAGGGCATCGCGTTCGGGCCCCGCTGCCATGTCGTTCACCACAGAGACGAAACGGTCGGCGACCAAATGCTCGACGTGTGCCCTCGCGGCTCGGATCGCATGGTTCTGCACCTCGCCAAACGCCACCGCAGAATCGATGCCGTTTCCGATGCGGTGACGCAAGCGGGCTCCCAGCGTGGCGACGAGCCGTTCCTCTCGCCACGCCAGAAGGTTCATGTAATCGGATGGTTTAGTGGGTGGCTTGTCGAAGCCCACGAAACTCGACTGCGTCCCGGCGACCATCACCACGCCTCACCGCACACACACGATGTCGTTGTGAGGGCCAAGAGAGTGTCGGCATAACGCGGTCCCGTCCCGTCGGCCCCGATGTCGACATCGCCGCTGTGCTCAGTTGCGCACTCATAGCGGTTTTCATATACGCCTCAGGTTGAGCGCTCCACATGGGTCGTACCTATACTCGTGCCATGGCTAAGCGAAAGAGGGGCGGCGGACGGGTGACGCCCAAGGGCACCAGACCTGTCGGCTACACGCCCAAGCAAAAGGTCGATCAAAGTCAGTGTTGAGGCCCGCCGGCCGACAGCTCTCGTGAAGAGCAGTAACGAGCAACCGTCAACAACTACAAAATCCCCCGCTCGAACCCACTACGGCGGCGTGGATGTGCCTTAAATTCTGCAGTTCGGCACCATCTGTCAACCACACCGGAGGTTGCGCGCAGCGAACTACTCGAATACCGCGCCGCGTTCGAGCTGCTCCCTGATCGACTCTTCACGACGGCGTTCCCACTCCTCGCGCGGAATGTTCGTGAGTGCGCTCTCGTAGGGACCGATGTCCCTCACGATTTCGGGACCGGCGTAGACCCTGAACGTCCCGATGGCATCGCTCGCCACGAACCCGAGCTCGCCCGAGATCGTCTTCAGCCGGTCTTCTGCGCTCTGCGACGCGAGCTCCTCGGTCTCGATCTCCAGCTTTTGCCCCGATTCCTCAAGCGTGACCGGTTCACTCCACCCCGGTTTGACGAGATCGAAAGATCGCACGCATTCGCCTCTTCGCCAGACCGAGAACGCGAAGGTCTCATCCACGTCGGGCCATCGACAGATGAACGCACCGTCGACACGCGCTGCATATGTCGCGATCGCGTGAGTAGTTCGTTCCGAGTGCCACAACGTGTAGAACCAGTCATCCGCCACCACAGTCCAATTGTCTGTGTGCCCGATGACGAGGTGAGGTCGATGGTGGATGTCATCAGGTTCGATCAACCCGTACGCGTCCAACCCGAGCGCGTCGAGGATGTCTTGGTCTGACGGGTTCGGCGAGTGACGGATGAAGAGAAAGAAGGGCGAGTGCACCTCGCCGGTCTGAAGAAATCCCACGCTGGAATCTTACGAGAACTACCCCGAAGCGAGTGGAATCGGAGCGGTCACCGGTCCGACACGCAAAACCTTCGCCATGTCGTCCAGAGCCAAAGAGCGGTGAACAAAGGCTCCC
Organism: uncultured Acidimicrobiales bacterium; assembly: GCA_964451305.1. Classification (GTDB taxonomy): domain Bacteria; phylum Actinomycetota; class Acidimicrobiia; order Acidimicrobiales; family SHLQ01; genus SHLQ01. The sequence goes on from CAYVHV010000083.1 coordinate 5,471, forward strand.
GATGGTATCCAGCGGCGCTCACTTACCAAAAGTGTCGGAGGGGGGACTTGAAC
>CAYVHV010000084.1:0-5116 GCA_964451305.1 uncultured Acidimicrobiales bacterium
GCATCGCGCAGCGCCTTGATGTCCTGAACAGTGAAGTCAGCCATGGTGTTTCTTTCGTCGTAGTTGGTGTAGTGAGACGCCGAAGCATCTCGAGGACAGAGTCGGATCTAGCGCCCGTTAGGACTTGCCAGCTTCCTTGTAGCCAGCAGCGGTTGCTGCCTCTGGTGTGTTGAACCAGATTTCGGCCACGGTCTGGTCGTACCAGCGGCCGCCCGGCTGGTGGAACTTCATCGAGTCGGAGTTGCCCTTGATTTCGAAGCCTTCTGGCATCGATCCATCATCGAGCGGTGCGTGCGAGCCGTCTGGGCCAGCGCTCTCCGCTGCGGGAGCTGCGGCTTCTTCGGCTGGAGCGGCCGCTGCTTCCTTTTCGGCTTCGTCAGCGGCTGCTTCTTCGGCTGGCGCCTCGTCAGCTGCGGCCTCCGCCGCGTCCTTCTCGGCTGCGATGCGAGCTTCACGTTCTTGGGCAGCTGCGGTTGCTGCTGCACGAGCCTCGGCCTGAGCCTGGTCGTGTGCTGCTTGCTCTTCAGCAGTGCGTTCCGCTGGCTTTGCGTCGGCGGCTGCTTCCTTCGGAACGCCTGCCATCTCGGCGCGCTTTGAACGAATGAAGTGGCCCTCGAGTACCGCATCAGCAATAACTCGAGACATGAGGTCGCCACTGCGGATGGCGTCGTCGTTGCCTGGAATGACGTAGTCGACGAGATCGGGATCGCAGTTGGTATCGACCACGGCGACGAGCGGCAGGCCGAGCTTGTTTGCTTCGGTCACTGCGGTGTTCTCGAGCTTGGTGTCGAGGATGAACACGGCATCGGGCGCCTTGGTCAGGCCGCGGATACCGCCGAGGTTGCGCTCCAGCTTGGTGAGTTCACGCTGAATCAACAGCGCTTCCTTCTTTGGCATTGCGTCGAACTCACCCGAATCGCGCATGCGCTCGTATTCCTTCATCTTGTCGACGCGCTTTTGGATCGTCTGGAAGTTGGTGAGCATGCCGCCGAGCCAACGCTGGTTGACGTACGGCATCCCTGCCTTGTCGGCGTAGAACTGGATCGAGTCTTGAGCCTGGCGCTTTGTTCCGACGAAGAGGATCGTGCCACCACCTGCGACGAGGTCGCGCACGTAGGTGTAGGCCTCTTCGAGACGGTTCAGCGTCTGGTTCAGGTCGATGATGTAGATGCCGTTGCGCTCGCCGTGAATGAAACGCTTCATCTTCGGGTTCCAGCGGCGGGTTTGGTGACCGAAGTGCACGCCCGCGTCCAGCAACTGCTTCATCGTAATAACTGCCATGGTGAGACCTTCCCTGCGGTTTCGATGGAGCTGCACCCAGGCGCCGGAGGCGACCGCAGGAGGGAGCAGCTGAATTCGCTAACCGGTCAGATTCCCCCTCACGAGCGGGCTTGACCGTCGGGCAGATTTTGCCCACGTCAACGCTAGCGGCGAATTCACTCACTGCATCTGTGCGGGAACGCTTTTTTGCCGGGCGTCAGCCGGGCCCCGAGACGAGGCGGACCACGATCTCGACGGACCCGAAGAGCAGCTCCGGGTCGAAGTGTTCACCGTCTTGGCGCGCGCTGAAGTGGGTGTTGTCGCCAGCGATCCCCAACCGATCACCCCGTCCCACAGATTCACCGGAGGACACGTCCACCTGGGCGAGCATGCCTACCGTGGTCCGGAGCCCGCCCCCGTGATCGACGGTGACGAACAACGTGCCTCCGACCTGACCCGAAAAGCTGACTACCCCGCCAGCTGAGGCACTGACGATCTGGCCCGGTGCAGTGTCGTATTCGAGGCCGAGGTTCCCCGGTCCAAATGCGTGCTCGGGTGGCCGGAACGGGTCGATGACTCGGGCCTCGACAGGTGGAGTATGCACCTCGGGCGCTACCTGGGCGCGAACCGCACTCAACGCTGAACGTTGGGCACCAACATCGATGGGACGGCCCAAGACGGTGACGGCAAAGATAGAAAGTGCGAGCGCGACCGGCATGTGCCGTCGCTCTACACGTAACGGGGATCTCACGACAGGAGTCCTAGTTCTCGATGATCGAGGGGGAAGCGATCAGCCGATCGATTGGATCGATATGTCTAGAATTTCAGGACCACGCTAGGTAGGCCAAGGCGGCGGGGTTATGCCGGGCTGTACTCAGATGCGGCAAGGCGTGAACGGAGACGCAGCACCGACTTGGTGTGAATCTGACAAACACGGCTCTCGGTGACGCCGAGAACGTTGCCGATATCGGCCAAGGTCAATCCCTCGTAGTAGTAGAGGGTGAGGACGATCTTCTCTCGCTCGGTCATGTTGTTGATCGACTCGGCGAGCAGCTGGCGCATCTCTTCGACCTCGAAGGAACCAACAGGTCCAGCACCGGAGTCAGGAATGGTGTCGCCGAGCGTCATGGAATCACCGCGGTCACCGCCGGAGAGCATTTCGTCGAGCGCTACAACACCAACGAACGAGATCTTCGCGAGGGTCGCTTCGAGTTCGGTGGTGGTGATGTCGAGTGCTCTGGCGAGTTCTTCGTCGCTTGGAGCACGACCCAACTTGGCTTCGAGCTTTGCGTTCGCTTGTTCAATTCGCTTGGCCTTGGTCCGCACCGAACGGGGAACCCAATCCATCGAACGCAGCTCGTCGAGCATTGCACCCTTGATTCGCGAGATTGCATACGTTTCGAACTTGTAGCCACGACCCGGGTCGAACTTGTCGATCGCATCGATCAACCCAAAGATGCCGTAACTCACAAGGTCGGCTTGCTCGACGTTCTGAGGAAGTCCTGCAGCAACACGGCTACCGACGTACTTGACCAGCGGCGAGTAATGCACGATGAGCTGATCTCTCAGCTCACGCGTGGGTTCGGCGGTGTACCGCTCCCACAACGTATCGGCGCGTGCCTTTTCTTGTTCGTCCACGTTCTCTTCCCTTACGACCGTACTTGGCTATGCCCGCGGATGACTCGACCGATGAACACGCTGCAAGCGTTCTTTGCTTACATGCGTGTAGATCTGGGTTGTCGAGAGATCTGAATGGCCCAATAACTCCTGCACAGTGCGTAAATCGGCACCACCGTCTAAAAGATGAGTCGCAAACGTGTGTCGTAGTGCATGTGGATAGGTCGGTTTTGATGCTCGCCGATCAATAATGCGACGGACATCTCGTGGCCCTATCCGGTTTCCACGTTGATTTTTGAACAGTATTCGAGCGTTGTCGCCACCGGTGCCCGCATCGACCACTTCATCACTCTGTGTGGCAGAAATTTCTTTCAAATGTGCGCGCAGTGCGTCCTTGGCGGGCGCACTCAACGGGACAATCCGCTCTTTCTCGCCCTTACCCCACACTCGAATGACGCCGAGTTGCAGATCCGCGCTGTCCGTTTGCAGGTCACAAACTTCGCTAACTCGTAGCCCGGAGCCGTAGAGCAGCTCGAGGATGGCGTCATCGCGGATGCGCCGTGGCGAGTCATCGTCGACCTCCGCCCGGGGCGATGGGTCGTCTCCGAGAAGCTCGGCGAGGTCCGAATCTCCGAGCACATTCGGCAAACGCGACGACGCTGGAGGACTCGAGATCCCAACCGTCGGATCATCTTCGACGAGCCCCTCGACCCGCGCCCAACCAAAAAAGCGTCGCAGCGAGCTCATCTTGCGAGCGATGGTTCGGCGCGCATAACCAGACGCATCGAGGTGCGCCAAATAGTTACGGATGACGCGTCTGTCGATCGACTCGATATCGGGACCAACGATCTCGTCCGACCACTCACCAAAGGCGAGAAGGTCACGTGCGTATACATCGATCGTCGATGCTTGGACTCCGCTGAGGGAGTCAACAAAGCTCGGGACAAGTTCTCGCACGCACCGAAGGGTAATCGGCAGACCGACCCAAGTCAGGGAAGGCTGGCCAACTTACCTCGGCGCGTTCGCTTGATTGAGACGGCTATCGCACACGTTCGATCCACGGCCCGCTTCGTCGACACAGACCCAACCCAATCAACCGTTCGACTTCGACAGCGGAGGCACTCGGGCTAAGCGCGACTCTCGAACAGAGCTCATCGAACAAGAGCGGATTCCATCCCAATGCGTCGAGAATTGTCGATGCGGTCGCATCGACGTCGGTTGCGTCGGCGACCTCGAGCGGGGCGGAGTGTCCAATCAAACACAAAATGTCCTCGACTCCCAGAATCGGTGTCGCGCCCTCGGCGAGTAGACGATTCGTGCCAATCGACGAATTCGAGGTGATCGGGCCGGGAACGACGCCGACCGGTTTGTCTCGCTCTTGAGCAGCGTCGACGGTCGAGAGTGACCCGCCCGACTCGTGCGACTCGATCACGATGACCGCGTCGGAGAGCCCAGCGATGATCCGATTTCGGGCGGGAAAGCGCCACTTCATCGGCCCAACTCCAGGAGCGGTCTCGCTCACCACGGTGCCATGTGCAATCACCTCGTTCCACAACGACGTATTTCTCTTCGGGTAGACGATGTCGAGCCCACTACCGACGACGCCGATTGGAGGTGCCCGATCGACGTCACGAACGCTCAGTACGCCCTGATGGGCCGCAGCATCGATACCGAGCGCCAGTCCGGACACGACGGAGACGCCAGCGGCCGCGAGCGCAGCACCGAACTCGAAGGCGCAACGCTTGCCATACGAGGTGCAGTTGCGCGTGCCGATGATGCCCACCGTCGGCTGTCGCCCTATCTCTCGGCCCAGCCCGAACAACAGCTGCGGTGGTTCGATGTCTTCGCTGAGCCGCTCGGGGTAGCCGTCGGTGCCGTGCTGTCGAAGCCACATACCGAGTTCTTTGGTTGCGGCCCAGTGTTGGTCGACCGAGGTCGATCTCGCAGCCGCACGCCACGTGCGCACCTGATCGCCTGTCACCCCGTCGATCACCACGTCTCCCCCGTTCACGAGTACATCCCAGGCCGCTTGCGGTGAACGGCCGTCCAACAACGCTGCGAGTCGACTCGGACCAATGCGCGGCAGGGTCAACAACGCGAGAAGCCACGCAGCTTCGGGATGATCTGTCCCGCTCATCCGCCAAACCCAAACGGATCGACTCGCAACGACATTGCAAGGCACAGTTGTTCAACGGTGACTTCATCGCCGCCACCTTCGAGGTCGGCAATGGTCCGGGAG
>CAYVHV010000085.1:0-4841 GCA_964451305.1 uncultured Acidimicrobiales bacterium
GGTGCATACACATCGCACCCGATGCGGTGGAGCAGGCTGCGCCTGCGTGTCCGCACCACAGACGAGCAAAGTCGAAGCACCCTGTTGTCTGACTCGCTCACTGCCGGTGGAGGCGTTAGCGGCTGGCGTCCATCGTCAGCGCGCTATCGGCGGGCTGCGGACCGGCGAATGGCCGTCGTTAGCGCGCTTGCGTCGTCGTTCGTGGACGGGCCGTGGGCTGTTCATTGGATGACGCTCCGGGCAGCATACGATCTGGAGATCGCTGCTGATGAGTGGCTGTTCGTCATCGCACGACGTGTGATCGAACGGTTCCCGGAACGACCGGTTGCCTCTGCAGCGGGACCGCCTCTCAGCGCTCACCACGTATGTGTCGAGTTCATCGCCGCGATGCTGGACGAGGCCATGGCCCGGCGGCAGGCGGCCGAGATCGAGGCGTGGATCTTCGAGATCGAGCGGAGCTTCGGACCGCCGAGCACATACACGCCGTGGAATGGACCGCCGTCGTCGGAGCCTGAGAGGTCTCAAACGAGCAACCGGTGGGGTCTGCCAGAGATCGTGCATGCCGGCGCGCTGGGCGAGAGGCTCAACCTCGATCCGGGGTCGTTGCGATGGTTCGCAGACACCGGGTCGTTCGAGCGAACCGCAGGAGATGAGAACCTCCGTCACTACGACTACCACTGGATCCCCAAACGCAGCGGTGGAGCACGCTTGTTGGAAGCCCCGAAACAGAATCTCAAGCACATTCAACGCGAGCTGCTTCGAGACATCGTGAGCAAGATCCCCGCTCACGATGCTGCTCATGGCTTTGTCGTCGACCGATCGATTCAGACCTTCGCCACTCCCCACACCGGACGTGATTGGGTGCTCCGCATCGACCTTGCCGACTTCTTCTCGTCGGTCTCCGCGGATCGAGTGTTCGGGATATTTCACTCCGCGGGATATCGACGTGAGGTGGCGCGGTTGCTGAGTGGCCTCGTCACGAACGCGACCCCGCGGATGGTTCTCGCCTCGAGGGAACATGACCGCAGCGTTGCTCGCGACGCTCGACTTCGCGCACCGCACCTTCCCCAAGGCGCACCGACATCACCAGCTCTTGCGAACCTCGCCGCGTTCGGTCTCGATGTGAGACTGACCGCTCTCGCCGAACGATTCGACGCCCGCTACACGAGGTATGCAGATGATCTCGCCTTCTCAGGAAATGGGGCTGGCCGTTCTGAAGTCGATCGCCTGATCGATATCGTCCGGACGATCATCACCGAAGAAGGGTTCGCGGTGAACCCCACAAAGACGTCGGTTCGGCGTTCGCATCAACGCCAGGTGCTGACGGGACTGGTCATCAACGAGCACCTGAACGTGCACCGGCGCGATATCGACCGACTCCGCGCCGAACTTCATGAGGCGGTGACCAAAGGGCCTGCGCACGCAAACCGCAATGGCCATCGACAGTATCGATCTCACCTGCAAGGTCGGCTGGGGTTCGTACAAGCTACCAATCCTGCGAAAGCGCGGAAGCTGTGGTCGCTCTTCGATGCGATCGACTGGACCTGAACCGGCCAGAAGATCAATCGCGCTGGAGATCAATAGGGTGGTTGTGTGCTCCGCTCGGGCGGCATGCCCGACGAGCGAAAGGACCGGTCCGTGGCTGTATCGCAGGATGACCGAACGCTCCTCGGCTTTCAGGTCTTGCCACTCCGCAACCCGATCCCGCGACGTCTTCTCCAACTCCTCCCCGGACTCGTGCTCTTCGGTGTCGGACTTGCGCTTTCGATCGAAGCCGACCTTGGAACCAACCCATGGACGGTCTTTCACACCGGTGCCGCCGATCGTCTCGGAATTTCCGTCGGAACGATGGTGGTCGTCACGGGGCTCGTATTGGTGCTCGGTTTCATCCCGTTCAAGGAATCGCTGGGCCTCGGGACGGTCCTAAACGTGCTCGTCATCGGCCCGGTGGTCGATGTGATGCTCTTCATCCTTCCCGACCTCACCGGCTTGTTCCCACGCATTCTCGCCCTTGGGGTCGCTCCTATCTGCATTGGTTTGGCGTCTGGCCTCTATATCGGCGCAGGCCTTGGGCCTGGGCCCCGCGACGGTTTGATGACCGCCCTCTCACGGCGCGGACTGTCGGTCTCGATCGCCCGCACAATCGTCGAACTGTCGGCTCTGACGACGGGCTTTCTTCTCGGCGGCAAGGTCGGCTTGGGGACCTTGTACATGGGGTTGACCGTCGGCTTCTGGGTTCAGCTCTTCCTGAAGCGTCTGCGCATCGATGCCGAACCGGCGACCTGACACATCGGGGGATGCTCGATCCGGACCGAAACATGTCGGCACGGATACGGTTTCGCCATGAAACAGAAACGGCCTGCGGCACGAGTTGTCCTACTCGATCGAGACAACCGGATCTTCATGATCAATTCTTACGATCCCGGCGATGCATCCAAGCCAGCGTGGTGGGAGATCCCCGGTGGCGGCATCGACGCCGGTGAAACCGCCGAACAGGCAGCGCGCCGAGAGATCGTCGAGGAGACCGGGATTACCGAGTTTGAGCTGGGCCCGTGTATCTGGACTCAGCAATGCGAATTCACCTTCGCTGGCTACTTCTTCGACAGCGAAGAGTGGATTTACGTTGCGTGGAGCGACGGTGGTGAATACAACCCTCAAGGGCTTGAGTATTTCGAAGCGCTCGCGTTCAAGGGAGCGAAATGGTGGGACGTCGACGAGCTGCTCGCAAGTGACGAACCGGTCTTACCACCACGACTTCGAGAGTTTCTTGCACCCGTTATTCAGGGCGTCTTGCCGGACGAACCGATCGATATCTCGTGATTCACGCGTCGTGCATCGATCGCTCACAACGGCCGGTGTCGAGGTGTATTCGTCGAGGTTGTTAGCCGTCGTTGTTTTCGATCTGCAACTCGACACGACGGTTCAGGGCACGACCTTCGGCGGTGGAGTTGTCGGCGATCGGAGCGGCTTCGCCGAGACCGACTGCGGTGATTCGCTCGGAATCACCACCCCACTCGATCATGACTTGACGAGCAGCATCCACTCGTTGCTGAGACAGTTCGAGGTTCGACTCGGCGTCACCATCGCTGTCGGTATGGCCGCTGATCTCAATGGTCGTCTCCGGAGAGAGCTCGAGGAAGGAAACGCTCGCGCCGAGAACCTCAGAGAACTCGGGAGCAACGATTGCGCTTCCACTTTCGAAGAGGATGGTGTCATCGAAGAAGACTGCGGTTCCGGAGTTGACCTCGTCTGGGAATGCTGGATCGATCACGATCTCGGCAAACACATTTTCTACCCCAAAGAGTTGTGCGAGCTCATCGACTGTCTCGTCGACCCGCGCTTGACTCGATGCGACACCGCGAATGAAGAGCTCGCCCTCTCTGTAGACGATGTGCTGGTTAAACGAGATACCTGGTGGCGACTCGGGTGAGTTTGGTCCGATCGCAGACGCAAGGAATTCTGCTGTGTAGGTCGGAACCTCAGGGGTGCCTGCGCTCGCAAACGAATCGGTATCGACGATGCCGAGACCGAAGAGGGCAACCGGCATCGCGAGTAACACAACCAAAATGGTGAAGATCCGCCTCGAAGACCCCTTGGCCTTCTCCCGAGCGACCTCACGGTCTCGCTCCGCTTCGATTTTGGCCTCTTCCGCCATACCAAAATCACCGAGCTCGACCGACTTATCGTCGAACTCGCCATATTTGATTTCGGTCGCTATGAGATCGTCATCAAATTTCTCCATACCCTCACTGTCGGCAGGAGATCTCGTGTGATTGAGGAATACTCCTAGGCCATGCGACCCAAGCGGTCTGCGGTAGCCGCCCTACATCGATTTAGTGAGTAATGCGACAGGTGTGGTGGATGCAGTTCGCCGCTTAGCCAAAGCCCGAGGCGAGCTCTTCGAGGGTGACGTCGCACTGGCCGGCGATGATAATCAGCACTTCGTTCGGCGGAGTTGCCGCGCTGAAGAACGCTTCGGCTTCATCGAGTGGCGTATTCGCAGCAGCGTTTGCGAGGCCGTCGACGATGCACGCACCCTGGGTCTCGGTGACGTTAAAGCTCGCCGCGCTGAAGAGCTGGTCGCTGATCGTCGGGTCGCAGCTCAGGGCTGCGGCAAGCTCGGGGGCTCCCTGTCCGACGATCTCGATCCCTTCGGCGTCGAGGCGAGCAACGACGCAGTCGGCAACGGCGACAAGATCGACGGTCCGCAGCTGCAACAGCATCAGGTCGAGCTGGTCGATAGCGATCTCGCGGTCGGTGCGATCGTCGATCGGGATCGCTGATTCCTCGATGACCGGCTCCGGTTCATCATCATCGGTTTCAGATTCGGATTCGGGTTCGGGTTCTTCTACCGTCGTCGAGTCGGTAGTTTCGGCTACCTCAGCATCAGCTTCGACCGAAGCGGTGGAGTCAGATCCGCCGCACGCTGCAACGATGAACATCAGCGCGATCAGCGCGGCGATTAGACGAGAGGAAGGCCGGGAGGTCATGGCCTGAAAGTGTACGCCGATCAGCGTGCGGTGCCCGGTCGGCCTCATGTGTTGGCCCCGCTGCTCCCGCTAGCCGATCCTGCTCGTAAGGTTCAACGGATGCGCCTGCTTATTCGGAACATGTCTCGAACAACCAGTCGAGAAGAATTGCGAGACCTCTTCGAGTCGTTCGGCGCGGTGCAATCCTGCGTGATCGTCAACGATGCCGAGACCGGCCAGTCGAAGGGCTCCGGTTTTGTCGAGATGCCAAAGGCGGGCGAAGCCAAGGCCGCGGTCCACCACCTCAACGGTTACGAGGTAGACGGCGAACGGATCCGAGTAAAGCGAGCCAAGTAAGGCAAGATCTGCGTC
>CAYVHV010000086.1:0-3751 GCA_964451305.1 uncultured Acidimicrobiales bacterium
ATGTCGCGAGACATCGGAAACCCTCGAACCCTAAGGTTCGAGGGTTTCTTTGTGTTTTGGGCGGGTCGTTGCGCAATACGAGCGCAGCGCTCAGCCCCACCCTCCTTGCTATCCGACCGGCGTCAACGACACCTCGTGACGCACAAAGTCGGGAGGACCTTGTTCTTGGCCGGTAAGTGGGAAACTCACAAAGGTCGATAAGTCGAACTGGTTCCCATCAGCATCGGCCACGATTCCAGTCACGCCATTGCGGTGGAAGCCGGTTGGTTGACCAACTTGCGCCCACATTGGAATGTCCGGGTTGCTGCGCTCGCGCAGTGTCGCAAATCCTGACGCAATTGGCTGAGGCAGTGGCTCACCACTCGTGAACCATGCCTCGCAAGCGCCAATCATGAAACTAAGTACGTCCAAGCCTTGTTTGTCATACACGTACGTCGGTAGCTCGATGCCTCCGGTCCGGTGCGCGAAACAAACTGTCCATCCTCGCGGTACGTGATCAATTCTTGTTCCGGCACATCTCCGGTGCAGAAGTCCAGCAAGTCTCCGCCAGTGACGACGCCGTAGTCGTGGAACGGCAAGCCGTAGAAGTGTTGAATCGGGATCTCGAAAGAGACTCGACCATTGGGTCGCACTTCGAGGATCCGTGCGTCGTCCCCATAGCCGTCGGCGACCGGGAACCGGTCGACAAACCATGGGTTTGAGACTTGCGCTCCAGCGACGCTCGCGCTCGCTACGCCTAATCCCACACTCATCATCGCTACGGTCAAAAACACACAGAGCTTTCGCTTCAGCCTCGCCGCTTGGAAATTCTTCATCGTCAACATTTCCCATCTCCAGGATGTGGAGACGCCCATCGCGCCTACGTCACCCTCTAATCGCACGCGGACAACCAATTCCTTCGCACAATTTTCGGGACTCGACGGTTCTTCCCCCTGTCTTCAAACCAGCCAGTTGTGCCGCGTCTATATCGGAACCGTCGCATGCGTCCTGCCAGTCCTGTTAGAACTTCGGCATGGCGATTAGCGATGAGAAGTACGTGTCCCTCACGACCTACCGAAAAGACGGCGAGGCCAAGGAACTCCCAGTCTGGATCGTCGACCTCGGGGACGGCACCGCTGGATTCACCACCCAGGGCCACAGTTGGAAGTGCAAACGAATTCGCAACGACAACCGAGTGCTACTCCAACCGTGCGACCAAAGCGGCAACATCACGCCTGGAAGCGAAGTCGTTTCTGGCACCGCCGAGTTGCAGACCGGCGCCGATTTCGATCGAGTGCGAGCCAAGATCAAAGAGAAGTACGGCTTCATGGTCAACGTCGTCATCGCAATGAATACGATCGGCGGGCTCTTCGGCAAGGGTGGCGACAGCGACACTGCTGTCGTCATCACCCTCGACGAGTAACCACCACCAGCGACCCACATTCTTCTCACACACGTCGCGAAGCTTGGATACTGTCACTAGATAATGCGTTCTTCGATCGATCTGCTCTCACCGGACTTCCACGTCGACCCGTGGCAGTCCTATGCGTGGATGCGAGAGCACGAGCCGATCTTCTGGGATGAGAAGAACCAGCTGTGGGGCCTGTCCCTCCACCACAACATCGTCGACGTCGAACATCGCAGCGACATCTTCAGCTCGGCGCACGGATACCGCTCTGCGGAAGTCGAGGGTGAGAACAGCATCATCGCCATAGACGAACCCCGCCACCGAGCTCAACGAGCGCTCGTCGCAAAGCGATTTACCCCGACCGCAGCACGCGCCCAACGCGAATGGATCGATGAGCTCGTAGCAGGCCTCTGTGCCGAGCCACTCACGTCGAAACGGATGGAAGTGGTGAGCGACCTCGCCGGACCGCTTCCGGCGATGTGGATAGCCGAAGCCCTCGGGTTCGGTGTCGATCGCTGGCCCGAGGTGATGTCATGGTCCGAACGCATGGCATTTCACGACATGCTCGAACCCGGCGGCCCGCGGGATATGGCCGCCGGCTCCGCAGTCCACGAGTTCAGCACCGCGGTCGGCGTTCTGCTCAGCGACCTGTTTAGCAATCCGGAGAACGAATCGTCGGGCTGCCCGATGGACGCACTCATCCCCACGTGGGCGACCGCCGAGGTCGACGGCCAACCGCTGAGCTACCACACCGTGCTGTGGGAGACACTTCTGTTCATCGTCGGTGGAGCCGAGACCACCCGCACCGCGCTCGTCCATGGCCTGCACGCCTTCGCGGAAAACCCCGAGCAGTGGGAGCAGCTGCACGAACAACCAGAACTCATCACCTCAGCGGTCGAGGAGGTCATCCGTTGGGTGACACCGCTCAACAACATGTTCCGCACCGCCCTCACCGACACATCGATCGATGACACCACAATTCGCCGCGGGGACCGTGTGATCCTGCTCTATCCGTCGGCGAACCGAGATGCTTCGGTCTTTGACGATCCCGACCGCTTCGACATCACCCGCAGCCCAAATCGTCACCTCGGGTTCGGCCACGGCACGCACCACTGCATCGGAGCGAACACCGCCCGAACCGAACTCGCGAGCGCGCTCTCGTATCTTTCGGAACGAATCACCAACCTGACGCCAGCCGGACCACCGAAGATCGAGGCGAACATCTTTGCCCGAACAGTTACGGACTACGAGCTCACCTTCGATCTTCGGTATTAGCGGCGCTGCGAGTTATGGGTTCTCGATAAGTACTCGGCGAGGAGCGTTCACCGACACGGTGAAGGCGTTGTTGACGCCGACGTCAGGGGTACCACCGTTATCTCCGGTGGCCAACTGAATCGTGAACCCGTCTTCTGTCTTGGTTCCCTCGATGATCCAGGCCAGAACGCTGTCCGACTGTGCCAGACCTTCCTGGGTCAAGATGTTTGCGGCGTAGTCCGTGCCGTCGGGGTGCGAGCTGCCAAAGACCACGTTCCAACGGCCATTCGCAATGCGCTCCATCCGCAGGTTTCGGCCCCACGCCTGGGTCGTGCCGTCGTCGCTACCACCTGCATAGAACTCTTCGTAGATGACAGCGACCGTCTCGACGACGTCGGCGACAACCTGAATGTCGTGTTCGACTCCAGCCTCATCGGTGTACGTGAGCGAACCATCGTCGTTGGCAACGAGCTCGGTGATCGTCTCGTCAATGTCGACCGGTGGACCGCTTTCAGGCTGGTACGTGCCGATGCGGTTGCCGTTGATCGTGTTCGTCACCGCGGTGAGCGTTTCGATGGTGTTCGTATCGATGGTGCTCGTCGACCCGTCTTCATGATTGAACTCGTAGGTTCCGTCGCCGTTGTCGACGATGGTCGTGACGGTCTCACGCAGGTTGATGACTGCTCCCGCTTCGTTCGTGTACGTCCCGATGAGATTGCCATTGTCGAGAACACCAACGAGCGTCGTGATCGACTCGAGGTTCGGCAGGGAGATCACGGTCGGATCGCCAAACTCATCGGTAAACGTCAATTGGGCTGGGCCCGTCGCTTCGAGCGACGTGATTGTCTCACGAAGGTTCACGAGAGCCCCGGCCTCATTTTCGTACACGCCGATGAGGTGACCAGCCGTCACGACCTGATCGATCGTTGTCAGCGTCTCAAGGTCACTGATATCGATCGTCGTCGTGCTGCCATCCTCATGGGTGAACGTGAACTCTTGATCTTCAACGGTCAGCGACGTAACCGTCTCAAGCAGATCAAACTCAACATCGTCCTCATTGGTGTACGTGCCAATCAAGTGACCGGCGTCGAGCAGGCCGGTGACGTTGGT
>CAYVHV010000087.1:0-3592 GCA_964451305.1 uncultured Acidimicrobiales bacterium
ATTGCTGGAGCGAGTGAGGTCGTGGAGTCGGGTTGTTCGGTGGTCGCCGTTGTCGCCAGGGTCGTCGTTGGTGCCGCTGTTGTTGGTGCCGCTGTTGTGGAGGACGCATCAACCGACTCGACGACAGCATCGGTGGCTGCATTCGATGTGTTCGCGGCTTGCGAGTCCGTACCACATGCCGCGAGAGCGATCGCTAGTGCGGCGAATAGCACCGCGGGTCGATGTCGACGCGTACTACCTACAGCGGCGAGAGGCCTGCAGGGGATAGCCATGGGAACTCACTCTTCGTGTTGAGATGACTGCCCTAAGCTATTGATCGCTCATCAGAGAAGACAAGGCGGGTCAATGTATTTCCCGTCACTGATGATGGTGAGGCTCGCGCGGCTACTGCGCAAGTGGGTTGAAGTACGGATCATTCGCCACATCGTTCCACGCAGCGAAGGACTCCGAGGTCGTGTCCAAGCGCCAATCGGGTTGGTCGTTGAAGGTGAAGTCCTTATCGAAATACACAACGGCATCGATCGCTGGAAGATCGTTCTCGAGGATGCCCGGAAGGCTGCGCAGCCAGTCGCCTTTGCCCTCGGCATCATCTGCTGCTTCATTCGATCCGGTCTCGCCGATCACGATTGGGAGATTTCGAGGCTCTGCCCATGCAACGAAGTCTTCGAAGATGCGATCGAAGGAAATCCAATCCGGATGGTCGACCGACGTTTGCCAGTTGTAACCGTCTGCGCAGAGCCAGTCGACATTGTCGTCGCCGGGATACCACTCGTCGGGATTGCCGCCGCCTTCATCCGCGTCCCAGAAAAGGAATTCGTTGGGGCACCAGACGAACTGCGCGTTGTCGGCGCCGACCTCATCGAAGATGCCGCGGACGTGGTTCCAGGCGCCGACGAAGTCTTCGCCGGAGTGGACCCAGTCACGGCGTCGGTTCGCGTCCATTTCCCAAAGCCAGCGCAACATGACCGGCTGCTCGAGCTCACGGACCGACGTCGCTTGCGTGCGAATCCAGTCGTCGTGCAGGCCGTTTTGGATCTCGATCGTGTCGGTGCCGTTCCACGAGATCATCAAGATGCGACCGTCTTCGAGATGCATGAGGTCGTCGTCGGTGGGGATTGCTTGATCCCATGCGTGGAAGACGTGCCCAATATCAAACTGTCGGCCTGCCTCAGCTTCGAGGGAACGGAAACGGGGTGCGCGTTCTGCCCGGGTCAGTCCGGTCGAGACGCCGAGGAGAGCGCCGTCGAGGTCGGCTGTCACATTTGAGAGGGGTGATGCGGGGTAGATACTAGATTCGTCGGTCGGTGCAACGGTCGCTGCGGTGGTTTCGGTCGTTTCACCCACGATTTCCTCGACAGGAGCAGGTTCCTGCTGCCCTTCTTCCACCACGGATTCTTCAACGGGAGGGGCGTCGGTCGAGGAGGTCTCACTCGTTGTAGCCGACGAGGTGCACGCAGAGAGCAGGATCAACAATGGCACGAACGACCTACGGACTGCTCTGGTTCGCCAAGTTCGGCTGAAGTACAATTTCGTAGTAATCACGTAGGAAATACTCACTTTAAGTGGCTTAGTCGACCGGATAGGTCGGCGGGAGTCAAGATCACGGTACGGCCTGCGGATCGCTATCCCGAGTAGAAATCCCTAAAAAACCAACACACGAACTACCAGTCTGTAACACCGATTGTGCAATGTCCTGTCAGGCCCAGTCTTCTTGGACACAGCGCGACCTTTTGGCCAGTCAAACGTCATATATAGGGCGAATGACTGTCGGTTCAGGCTAAACCCCGACATTCAAAGCGTCGAAAGTGACGCGAGGGTGTTGGTGCGCAATCCATTTCCCCACGACGACATTCCAGCCTCGGCTGGCAGGAAACAGCATGAACGACGAAGAAATTGAACTAGGTAATTACGGGCGCATTGCGCGCCGCAGCTGGTGGGTATTGGTGGTTGGAGCCGTCTTTGGCGTACTTCTAGCCGTCCTGTTCCTCCCTACCCCGAGCCAGTTCTTTGAGTCTCGTGTTTCGGTACTCTTGGTTCCAGGCGACTCTGACATTGGCCAGGGCACGGATCTAATCAACGAAGATACCGAGATTGGTATTGCTGTCTCGCAGCTCGTCGGCGACCGAGTTGTCGACCAGTTCGACGATCTCACCCTCGACGAGTGGCGCGAGAACATCACGATCTCGGCATGCCTGGGCAACAGCGACTCGATCATCGTTCTCGTCGATGACTGCAGCACTCGAATTCTCGAGTTCAGCTACCAGGGAGGTACAGCCGACGAGGCGTCCTCCATCGTGAAAACGACTGCCGAGACCTACCTCGCGTTCCGTAGCGATCGTGAGCTAGCGCTGCGCTCGACGACCATTGGCAACCTCGAAGCAGAATTCGCTGACCTTGAGGTTCGAGGTGACACGGAGCGTGCAGCCTTCCTCGCTGCCGAAGAAGACTCCCTTGAAGCCAGCCTGATCGAACGCCGTCTCCGCGAGATCGAAGACACGAGCTTTGCTGTGGTCAGCCAGCTCACGGAACTTCGCAGCCGTTCGAGCGAGGTGGGCTCACTCCTCGGTGATCCATCAGCTCCCGAAGCCGGTAGCTCCGGTGTCCCTCGGGTGCTCGCGATCTTGGCTGGAGCGCTTATCGGCCTCATGCTCGGCGCAGTCGTCGCAATCGGTCTCGATCGTCTCGATCGCCGGGTTGGTGACTCCGAAGAACTCGAGCAGGATCTCGGTGTACCTGTCTTTGGCGATATCCCTCGAATTACTCAGGACAGCCCAGCGCTCGTCACTGCGGTCAGCGCTCATACACCTGGCGCTGAGGCGTTCCGCCGTGTCGCTGCGGCCGCTTTGGCCTCTCGAAACGGTGGCACCGTCAACTCGATCGCCATCGTTGGTGCGAACGAAAAGGAAGGTCGTACGACAACGACGATCAACCTCGCTCTCGCGATGGCTCAAGCCGGTCGTGACGTCATCGTCGTCAACGCCGACCGTCGTGACATTGTCATCGACCGCATCTTTGGCCTCGTCGGCGAGCCTGGTCTCAACGACTTCCTTCGCTCGTCCGCTGACCTTCAAGCAGCACACCTCGCAATCGATACTGCAAGCCAGCGTCTCGGCATTCGCTTGTTCTCGACCGGCAATGGCTCAGAAAGTTCGCTCTCCGCATCTGCGCTTCAGTCCTTGATCGCCGCAGCCAAAGAGCGCGACATGGTCGTGATCTTCGATACACCTCCGGCACTCACCCACGCTGGCGGCCTTCAGATCGCAGCGATCGTCGACGCCGTCTATGTCGTTGCAGCAGCGGGACGCACCCGTCGCAGCGAGTTGAGCGAGCTTCGTACACAACTCGACAACGTGCAGGCGTACTTTGCCGGAGCAATCTTCAACCGCACGAGCCGCCTGAGCCTGTTGCCAGCAGGTCACGGCGACATCGCCACGGTGGCCGTACCAACGGGAATTCCTGGCAATGTCAAGAACGGTGCGGTGAACCCGTTTGGGGCACAGGCACCACAGAGCAACGGTTTCCCTGCCCAGGGTGCTCCGCAGAACGGCGCCCTCGCTCCGCAGAACGGCGCCCTCGCTCCGCAGAACGGCGC
>CAYVHV010000088.1:0-2901 GCA_964451305.1 uncultured Acidimicrobiales bacterium
CGGGTAGAAGAGCCCGAGAGCAGAATCGAACTGCTGACCTACTCATTACGAATGAGTTGCTCTACCAACTGAGCTACCCGGGCGGACCCAAAACGGTATCAGGTTGATGGCCCGTTACCGACTGTTTCTCAGATGGGCTGATACCTAACTGCGAGCACCCGACCTGCCGATGGACTCCGTATGGCTAATGAAGCGGTCGACCTTGCGGGGGGACCGGACCTGACCCACCGTGAGTGGCTTCTCGAACTACGAGCAAAGACAGCGACCGAAATCGCTGACGGCCGACGTAGCGAGGTCGTATTTGAAGAGCTCGTAAACGTCATTACCGAACACATTTCAGGCAGCGTCGCCATCATCATCACGTTGGGAAGCGACCGGGTTCCAAAGATTCGGGCGACAACCGCCGAACCCCACATCAACCATCTGATGCACGGCGTTGACGATCGACGCCAATTCGGCGCGTGGGCCGCCGCAATCACTCGCCAGACCGAAATCATCGTCCCCGAAATCGCGTCGAGCAGCCTCTACCGAGAACACCGCTCCACCTTTGTCGACCACGGCCTTCTCGCATCACGAGCCACTCCCCTCGCCGGACGCCACCAAGCGGCCGACGGTGTCCTCGCCGTCATCTTGAACGAAGCCCGCGAACTCAACGACGAAGAAGCCGACCTCTTCCAAGTTGTGGCATCGCTCGCCAGCCTCGCGTTACGACGGGAACAAGGTCGCCAAGAAATGCTCGATCGGCTCCGTATCGATCCGCTCACCGGCCTCGAAAATCGCGACGGCCTCGAGAACCACCTGAGCGTCGCGCTCCACGGATCGCAGGCTGGCGGACCCGGTGTCGGATTGCTCTTCATCGACATCGACGACCTCACCCTCGTCAACGACTCGCTCGGCCACGCGGTAGGCGACGCGATCATTCAGACCACTGCGAGCCGCATACGTGATCAACTCATGCGCGCCGATCACGTTGTCCGGTTCGGCGGCGATGAGTTCATCGTCGTACTCGAACGCATCCATTCGATCGAGGACGCACGCTCGGTCGCCGAGCGCGTCAGAAGCTCGATTCGCGAGCCACACGAAATCGCCGGCACCACCCTCACCACCACCGTCTCGATCGGCATCACGATCGGATGGGCCGGAACCTCGCCACTCGAGCTCATCGACGAAGGACACGCCGCCGTCGTTCGTGCCAAGCAAGATGGCCGCGGCTCCACCGCCGAACATGACAAAGCACTAGACACCGGTGCGGGCGAACGGCTCGGCCGCGAACAGCGACTCCGTCAGGCAATCGACAACGACGAGCTCGCTGTCTTCTGGCAGCCGAAGGTCGACCTCGCGTCGGGCAAGATCGCTGGAGCCGAAGCGCTCGTTCGCTGGTGCCACCCGGACCTTGGCGTTCTCGGCCCCGACAAGTTCATCCCAACCGCCGAACGAGCATCGCTCATCGATGACCTCAGCGATTGGGTTCTCCATCAGGCCGTCGCCGAAGCGGTCGATCTCACCGAACACTGCCCCGGATTCAGCGCGGCGATCAACCTTTCGGCGACACAACTCAGCAGAGCGGACATCGACTACGTGATCGCCGCCGCTCTCGACATCAACTCGCTCAAGCCGGAAAGCCTCATCATCGAGCTCACCGAATCGCTCCTCGCCAACCAGGACGTCGTCAAACGCCTCTATGTATTGCGAGACAACGGCTTAAAGCTCGCAATCGACGACTTTGGCACCGGCTACTCGTCGCTCGCCTACGTGCGCCAACTGCCGGTTGGCATCGTCAAAATCGACCGGGCGTTCCTCGTCGGGCTCCAAGCCGACGGAACAGGTGCTCCAGTTCTTGCTGCGGCGGTGGCCATGGCGCACGCACTCGGAAAGTCGACAACTGTCGAAGGCATCGAAACGCCAGAGCAGCTCGCCGGCCTTCGAGCGCTCGACGTCGACTGGGGGCAGGGCTACTACTTCGCTGAGCCCAAGCCGCTCGAAACCCTCCTCAAGCAGATCGACGAAGCACCTACCTGGTAGCCGACCGAGAAGGCGGCCCCGACTCGACAGACCGCGAGGCCGTCGAGCGCCTACTCGGCTGGAATGAAGAGCTCGTACCAGCGCTGTTCGAGCGCATGAAGTGCCGCATCGAGCGCACCCTCGAGCTTCTCACGATCGATCGAGTAGTCGTTGCCGACATACTCATCGACATTCCACACGAGCTCGACCCTCGTCGAGACCGATCCGGTGTCGAGCTCAGCATCGCTCGAGATCATTCCGGGGCGACGATCCCCAACGGGCAACTGTGCTTGAACAATCCGAAGCGCTTCGGTGATGTCGAACGCCATTCGGCCCCACGACATCACCACATGAACGCTCTGTTCGCTATCGCCCGACACCGATGCGGCTGGGCTGATCTCCAGGCGGATCCGGCGGGTGTCAACACCACTTTCAAAGCCGAGGAAGTAGTGGCCGCGAAGCTCGTTGCGTCGATCGACAGAGAAACCTCGACGGCTAATCGCTGCACCGCAGGCACGAGCAAGAAGTTCACGGACACGTTCGCTCTGTTCTAACAACCGTTCGTGGTGGGCGGTCTGGCGCACCATCCGGTCGAAGCGAGCCTCGTTGGTCGATGCTCGAACTTCAGACGAGTCCTCGGGAAGCTCGATAGTGACCGGCGGCAGCTCTTCGTCGTCATCACTGCTGTCGATGCTTCGAAGGTCGATATCTTCGTCGGCGTGAGCGGGGCCGCCCGCATGTGCCGCGGGTTCGATCGGCGACGCGCCAGCACGATCGAGCTTCGTTGACTCTTGGAGATACCTAGTCGTCGACGCAAGAGCCTCGAGGCGTGCACCCACATCTGCGAGCACTGAATTATCGGAGATTGAGATCTGGTCGAGCGAGACCTCTTCAAGCTGT